>JBCCGR010000011.1:0-117367 GCA_039029195.1 Pseudomonadota bacterium | reverse complement strand
TATAGGGCAGCGGACTTACGGCCTCCAGCTCCGACGAACAGCCCGTTACTCTGCCGCCCGAACCCCGTCCCTTGCGCGAATGATGACGGTCGGCCCATCACCCCGGTTCCTCACACGAGACACCGCAAAACTAGCATGAGGCAAGACAACGGGGATAAGAACTTAACGGGGCGAAACATTTGTGTTTGTGGTGCGTTGGAAACCGGTTCCACTGCCGGCTTGGAGCCCTTTGCTGTCGTTCAATTGGTGTCGTGACCGAACATCTCTTTGGACTTATCGATGCCAAGTAAATGGAATGCCTCAGCGCACGGCGTGGCTTGGAAATGACCGAAACTGAAAAGGAACCCGCCCTTCGATGCGGTCACGACTCGCCGGGAGACCGAAGCGTTTTTTGTAAGCACGGCTGAATTGGGCGCTGCTCGTAAACCCGCAGGCAACAGCAATGTCCACGATTGGCAGCTCGGTTTGAGTGACCAGGCCCCGTGCACGGTCCAATCGCACATCCAGATAGTAGCGCACCGGGGACACGCCCGTGTGCGATCTGAACAACCGTTCAAGCTGGCGCTGCGATAGTTCGACCTGGCTTGCGACTTCGCCAACGGTCAGAAGGTGTTCGAGATTGCGTTCCATCAAAACAATTGCGCTGCGCAGTTTCGCTGGTGCCGCATAGCCAATAGGCTCGTTCCGAGCTGGCAATTGTCCTTCTTGGCCAGAGCGGAGTCTTTCATGAAAAATATACCGACCAGCAGCGTTGGCAATGTCGATGCCTTGCTGAAGCCTCAGAATTTCCAGCGCCAAGTCGCTAGCTGCGCCACCACCGCAACAGGTCAGTAGGTCGCCATCAATGACGAACAGGTCTTCACCCATCTCAGTATCGTGGAACAGCTCTCTGAATGCCGCGATATGCTCGTAGTGAACCGCCACCTTCCGTCCTTTCAGAAGTCCAGCGTAACCAAGCACAAAGGCACCCGTGTCAAGGCCGCCAAGTGCAACACCTTTACTAGATTCAGCCCGGAGGCAATTCAGCAACGCCACATTTTTGAACCGCTCTACATTCCAACTCGCGTTCACAACGACGAGGTCGAAATTGGCTCCCTCCCTGCTCATCGGTATGAGGTTGGAGATCGTGACGCCGTTGCTGGCATTTGCCATCTCGGTGTCAAAGCCCAAAAAGACCCATTCATAGAGTTTTGAACTGCGAAGGTAATTGCAGCACCGAAATGGGTCGATGAAGGCGTGCATTGCTAGAGCGTTGAATCCGTCAAGCAACAGCATGCCGATCCTGAATGACGCTTGGTGCGATTTATCCGAAATATACATCTGGCGAAAAATACAAATCCGATGACGGAAAAAGTCAAATCTGTGGAGGTGATTCGCACTAGTTTTCGTCAAAAGGAGAAGCCGTGCCGGACTATCGTCCTAACATTCTTGTCATCATGGCGGATCAGTTGGCTCCGCATTTCACCGGTGCCTACGGACATGCCATGGCCAAGACCCCGCATCTTGACGCGCTGGCCGTCCGGGGCATGCGTTTCGATGCGGCCTATTGTAACTCGCCGCTTTGCGCGCCTTCGCGCTTTGCCTTCATGTCCGGACAGTTGATCAGTCGCATTGCGGCATACGATAACGCCTCAGAGTTCCGGGCGAGTGTTCCCACCTTCGCCCACTATCTGAAAGCGCTCGGCTACCGCACGTGCCTTTCTGGCAAGATGCATTTTGTCGGTCCGGATCAGAAACACGGTTTCGAAGATAGGGTTACGACAGACATTTACCCTGCCGATTTTGCATGGACCCCCGACTGGGAAGCCCACGGCGAGCGCATCGACAAGTGGTATCACAACATGCAGACCGTTAAGGAAAGCGGTCCCGCGAATGCCACCTTTCAGATCGACTACGATGACGAAGTTGCATATGCGGCAAAACGCTGGCTGTTCAACTATGCGCGAAACAAAACATCAGGCTCTACAGCGCCATTCGCAATGGTCGCCAGTTTCATTCACCCGCACGATCCGTACGTCGCCCGCCCGGAATGGTGGAATCTCTACTCCGATGACGAGATCGACATGCCGGAGATTACTTTTGAACCGGAAGAACAGGATCCATTCTCGCGCCGTCTGATGGATGGTATCGAGGCTAGCTACGTGCCGCTGACTGACAAACAGGTGCGACGGGCACGGCGAGCCTATCTCGCCAATGTCAGCTATTTCGACAGCAAGATCGGCGAGTTGGTTCAGACGCTGGAGGAGGCAGGCGAATTCGCCAACACAATCGTTGTCGTGACAGCTGATCACGGAGATATGCTGGGCGAGCGTGGTCTCTGGTATAAAATGAATTTCTTCGAAAACTCGGCACGGGTGCCGTTGGTGATGGCGGGGCCCGGGATTGGTCAGAGTGTCGCGAAGAACGCATGTTCTCTTGTCGATTTGCTGCCGACATTCGTGGAAATCGCTGGCGGCGATTCAAGCATATTCGGGGAAACAGTTGACGGTCGCAGCCTCATGCCGCTGGCACGAGGAGAGCACGATCCAATTGACGAGGCAATTGGGGAATATTGCGCGGAAATGACACCTTGGCCCGTCTTCATGATCCGTCGGGGATCGATGAAGTACATCCACTGCGACATTGATCCGCCCCAGCTTTACGACTTGGCTAATGATCCGCAGGAAACGACCAACGTCGCTGCCGATCCGGCTTATCATAACGTCGTTGCGGCTTTTGCTTCCGAAGTAGTCGACCGTTGGGACAGCGAAAAACTCCGCGCTGACGTGATTGCTACTCAAAAATCCCGGCGCGCGCTGCATGCGGCAATGGAAAGCGGCGGCGGCGAATCGTGGGATTACAACCCTCCATCCGACGCCAGCCAACAATACGTTCGCAATCATATGGACTGGACGGAAGCCGCCGGCCGCTACCGTTTTCCACGCGTCAACCCAAAGGACTATTCTCCATGACACAAGAGCTTACGAAAGAAGACTTCGGGCGTCTCGCAGGAGGCTATGACGAGGACCCCCGCCGGTCGCTGTCGCTGAACGCGGAGACCTACACCGACGATAAATGGTTCAGGCTCGATCAGCAGTCGGTGATGGCCCATTCCTGGCAATGGGTCTGCCATGTGGAAAAATTGCGCGAAGCCGGCTCCTACTTCACCACCAAGATCGCGGGCCACCCGATAGCGCTCACCCGAGATCGCAACGGCGTGTTGCGGGCCTTCTACAATGTCTGCAAGCACCGGGCGCACGAACTCTTGTCGGGTGAGGGAAGCACGAGCCGTATTATGTGCCCCTATCATGCCTGGGTGTACCGGCTCGACGGACAGTTGGTGCGCGCACCGCACACCGAGAACCTCGCGGAGTTCGACGTCGGCGACATCTGTCTTGACCGGGTTCAAGTTGAAGAATTTTGCGGTTTCATTTTCGTTAATCTCGACCCCGAAGCACCGTCGCTCAGCACCCAGTCCGGTGATCTGGAAACCGAAATCCGATACTGGGCTCCCGATATTGACCAACTGACTTTCGGGCATCGCCTGACCTACGAGATCAAGTCCAACTGGAAGAATGTCGTCGACAATTTCCTTGAATGTTATCATTGCCCAACGGCACACAAGGACTTCTGCGACCTTGTGGACATGGACACCTACAAAGTGACCACACATGGCATCTATTCCAGTCACATGGCCGAGGCCGGAACCAGTCCGAACAGTGCCTATGACGTTTCCAACGCTACAGTTCAAACACACGCCGTGTGGTGGCTTTGGCCTACAACCTGTCTGATGCGTTATCCAGGCCGGTCGTCAATGATCGTGCTCAACATCATTCCTGCCGGCATCGACAAGACCCTGGAGACTTACGACTTCTTTCTGGAAACGCCGGAGCCGGACGACATGGAAAAGGATGCCATCCGTTATCTGGATGAGGTGCTGCAAGTGGAGGACATTGCGCTGGTCGAAAGCGTTCAGCGGGGCATGAATACACCGGCCTTTCAGCAAGGCCGGATCGTTCACGACCCCGGCGGGTCTGGCAAATCGGAGCATGCGGTGCATCACTTTCACGGACTTGTTCTCGATGCCTATGAGAGAAGCCTGACAGCATGATTCTTGATGGCAAAACAGCGTTCGTCACCGGCGGCACCGGCGGTATTGGCTCGGCAATTTGCGAACGGTTCGAGAAAGAGGGCGCAAGGGTCATCGCAGCGGATTTGGCCGATAACAATGGTGCCGGCACATTCCAACACTTCGACGTCACAGATGAAGCGGGAATCATCAAGGCTTTTGAAGACCTAACGGGCAATTGGAACAAGCTCGATATCCTGGTCAATGCAGCAGGTATCGAAATCGAGGAAACCATTGAGAATACGACGTTGGAACAATGGAACAGGATTTTCGCCATCAACGTGACCGGCATGTTCCTCACATCGAAATATGCGCTGCCCTTGCTGCGCAAATCCGATGGCGCAAGCGTCATCAATTTCGGGTCTTACGACGGCTATATCGCCGACCCCGGCTTGGCTGCTTATTGCGCTACCAAAGGGGCAGTGCACGCACTGACAAAAGCCATGGCCTGCGATCACGGACCTGAGGGCATTCGCGTGAACGCGATCTGTCCCGGTTATGTCGATACACCAATGCTGCAGAGCTTTTTCGAAGGCGAAGGCTCAGGTGGTGATGGTGGCAATATCGAGACGCTGCAGCAGGCAGTTCGCGATGTTCATCCTTTGCGCACCTACGGCACGCCGCAAGATATTGCCAATCTGGTCAACTGGCTCGCGAGCGATGAAGCGCGTTACGCAAGCGGTCAGCTCTGGGTCATCGACGGTGGCCTGTCGGCACAAGTGCAGCAGATGAAGCTTTAGGAACCGTTATGCCGAAATCCGTTATTGTAACTTGTGCACCTACCGGTGGGATCCACACGACGACCATGTCGCCGCATCTGCCGATCACGCCCACAGAGATCCCAACGGCCTCGATCGAAGCGGCGGAGGCGGGTGCATTGATCATTCATCTACATGCCCGTGATCCGCAAACGGGAAAACCCGATCCGCGGCCGGAAACATTCGTGCAGTTCCTGCCTGTCATAAACAGGCGACGGATGCCGTTGTGAACGTTTCGACCGGTGGCGGGCTAGGCATGACAATAGACGAGCGTCTGCATGCGGCAACGACAGCCAGCCCGAAAATAGCGTTGCTCGACATGGGTTCGCTGAATTTCGGCATCTTCCCGATGAAGGACAAATACCAGGAATGGAAATTCTACTGGGAAGAACCGTTTCTTGATGTGACGCGGGAATTCATCTTTCCCAATACGTTCGCAACAATTGAGTACGCACTCAAGCAATTGTGTGAAGGACACGGCACTCACTTCGAATTCGAGTGCTACGATCTTGGTCACCTCTACAATCTGGCCTGGTTTGTCGATCAGGGCATGATCAAGCCGCCTTTTTTCATTCAGATGGTATTTGGAATTCTTGGCGCTGTCGGGGCCGACCTCGATAATCTGATGCATATTCACACTATCGCCGACAGACTTTTCGGCGAGGACAATTACGAATGGTCGGTACTCGCCGCTGGCCGGCATCAGATGCCGTTTGCGACACAATCTGCCATGCTCGGCGGCAATATGCGGGTCGGTCTCGAGGACAGCCTCTATATCGGTAAGGGTGAACTTGCGACATCCAGCGCAGAACAGGTTCGCAAAAACCGATCAATCATCGAAAATCTCGGGCTGACCGTAGCAACACCGCAGGAAACGCTAGGACGCCTTGCCCTCAAGGGCGGTGACTGCGTGAAATTCTAGGGAGGGATCACATGCAAACGAAACAGCTGATCAACGGTGAATTGGTGGGCGGCGCTGGCGAAGCGCTTGCTGTGGTTGACCCGTCGACTGGCGAGGAGATCGTCAAAGTCAACGAAGCCAGCGACCAGCAGACCGATGCTGCCATCGCTGCCGCGGAAGAAGCGTTTGAGACCTATTCGCAATCCACGCCCGCGGACCGCGCAGCGTTGTTGCTGCAAATTGCCGACGTGCTCGATGCTAACTCGCAGGAGCTTGCGGAGCTTGAGAGTCAGGATGTGGGCAAGCCATGGCCGTCAGCGCATGATGACGAGATGCCGTTGACGATTGACACGTTCCGCTTTTTCGCGGGCGCGGCACGCACCATGACCGGCTCTGCGGCGGGTGAATATGTGGCCGGACATACGTCAATGATCCGGCGTGACCCGGTCGGGCCTGTGGCAGCGATCGCGCCGTGGAACTATCCGCTAATGATGGCGTCGTGGAAACTCGCCGCACCGCTTGCTGCCGGATGTACGGTTGTCCTGAAGCCATCAGAAATCACGCCGCTCTCCACGCTGCGCACGGCAGAACTTCTGGCGAATGTGGTGCCTAAAGGGGTGGTGAACATCATCCACGGGCGCGGGCCGTCCATCGGCGACCGCCTGATGAATGCACCGCAAACTGAAGCGATCACGGTAACCGGTTCACCCGCCACCGGCATGGCCGCAATGCGCGCGGCGTCCAACCAGATTCGCCACGTTCATCTGGAGTTGGGTGGCAAGGCGCCCGTTATCGTGTTTGACGATGCTGACGTAGATGCGGTGGCAGAGACGATCCGTTACGGCTCATTCTTCAATGCCGGGCAGGATTGTGCTCAGCCCTGTCGCGTGATGGTGCATGACGCCATCTACGACAGGGTCGTTGCGGCGGTTGAAGCACAGGCGAACGAAATCAAGATCGGTGCGCCCAAGGCGGACGGCACCGAGATGGGGCCCATCGTTTCCCGCGCACAGCGTGAGCGTGTGAAAGGTTTCGTCGAGCGCGCCCGTGGTGCCGCGGAGATCGTAACCGGCGGCAAGCAGGGCGATGGTGCCGGCTTCTTCTACGAGCCAACCGTGGTCGCCAATGTCGACAACGATGCCGAGATCGCCTGTTCTGAGGTTTTCGGGCCGGTCGTCACGATTTCGCGCTTCAAGGATGAAGATGCGGTGATCAAGACCGCCAATGCCGGTCGCTACGGCTTGGCATCATCGGTCTTCACAGCTGATGTCGGCCGCGCCATGCGCGTGACGTCGCGTCTGCGCTACGGCTTCACATGGGTGAACACGCACGGCGTTGGTACTCCTGAGATGCCGTGGGCCGCGATGAAAGGCTCTGGCACAGGTTGCGACATGTCTGTCTATGCGCTCGACGCCTACACCTCCATCCGGCATGTCATGATTGCGCACTGATATGCAATTGGAGAGCAAAAATGCACTGGTTACCGGCGGACGTCAGGGTATTGGCCGGGCCATAGTCGAAGCCTTCTTGACGGAGGGAGCCAAGGTACAGACGTGCGGTCGTGGGCCAAGGCCCGACGGCTTGCCGAACACTTGTGCGTGGCACACACTGGACGTCGCCGACCCGAACGCGGTCAACGACTTTGCATCGACGGTCGGCAGCATCGATATCCTTGTCAACAATGCCGGAATTCAGGTGGAAAAGACCATTGCTGACAGCACCGATGCCGATTGGGACCTGGTGATGGGCGTCAATGCGCGCGGTGTATTCAACATGTGCCGCGCCTTCATCCCGCGCATGAATGATGGCGCTTCGATCATCAACATCGGGTCGATTTCCGGATATGTCGCCGACCCGTCCATGGCGATCTACAACGCGTCGAAGGCTTTTGTGCACGGTCTGACGCGTTCAATCGCCGTCGATCACGGCCCTGCGTTGCGGTGCAACACCATCTGCCCAGGGTGGATAGAGACCGGCATGTTAGATGCCGGATTTGATCTGGCAAGCGACCCGCAAAAAGCCAAAGCCGACGCGCTGGCCCGTCATGCCGTGCGCCGTTTCGGCAAACCGCAAGACATCGCCAACATGGCGGTTTGGCTCGCATCCGACGCCGCATCCTTTGCATCGGGTCAGAGCTACACCGTTGATGGCGGGCTGACTGCCGCGTCTCCACTCAATCCGGGACTATTCTGATGACTGATATCAAAAACACTGCCGTTCTGGGAGCCGGCGTCATCGGAGCAAGCTGGACGGCGCTTTTTGCTGCCGCTGGCATGGATGTGCGCGTTTTTGATGTTTCGCCAACAGCACAAAAGGACGTTGAAGACTATGTTGCAAATGCCTGGCCGACGCTGACTGAGCTGGGGCTGGCGGTAGATGGTCGCAAAGGTAGAATAACCTTTCATGGGAGTGCAGCGGACGCTGTTTCAAATGCGCAGTTCATCCAGGAAAATGTACCTGAGCGCGTTGAGATCAAACATGCGATGTTCACTGAGATCGAGCCGTACCTGCTGCCCGAAGCGATTGTATGCTCATCGGCATCTGGTTTGATGGTATCGGAAATGCAGGAAGGCTGGCTTAATCCGGCACGCTTTATTCTCGGCCATCCGTTCAATCCGCCTCATCTTATCCCGCTGGTAGAACTGTTGGCCAATGACAAGACGGACAATGATGTGCTGGAGATCGCCGAAACCTTCTACAAGGCAGTCGGTAAGGTCACCATTCGTGTGCATCGCGAGGTGCCCGGGCACGTGGCCAACCGGCTGCAAGCGGCTCTTTGGCGCGAGGCCATTCATCTGGTCGAAAGTGGCGTGGCCTCCGTCGAAGATGTTGACAAGGCTGTCTGGGCTGGCCCCGGCCTGCGTTGGGCCGCGATGGGGCCGCACATGCTGTTTCACCTTGGCGCAGGACCGGGTGGGCTTGAAGAGTTCTGCAATCGCTACACGCCCAGCTTTCATCGCTGGTGGGACGACCTCGGTGATTCAAGATTGAGCGCGCAGACGGCTGCCGATCTGGCCAAGGGTGTAGACGCAGAAGCTGCAGGTCAATCAGTAGCGGAGCTTTCGAAAGTCCGGGACAATTTGATTACAGCCATGTTGCGCGCCGGGTACGAATTTCGCGACTAATTGACTGCCGCTCAGTTGCCAAAATCGATCATGTCGCAATCTGCACACTGCTCGAAGGTCTTTCATATCGCTTTGTCTGCAATGCTGACCCCCACCTGCGGATCCGGGCCTGCCCCCCCGTCGCCTTGGTCAGCCGTTGCATCATTACCTAACGCTCGGCATCGCCGGTGGTGCGGTCTAGTGACTCTGGCAGGTTCTGCTTGAAGAGCATGCCGTCATTGGTACAGTCATGAGGCAAGTTCCGAGTATTGGGCGCGGAATTGGTTGACCTGCACAAGCCGCCATTGAAGATTACAGTTTCGGTCCAAACGCCTTCCGGGACGAACTATAAGCTGCACACTGTTGACATCGTTCCCGTTCTTCAAACAAAGCGCCTGGTCTTGCGTGGTCATCGCAAGTCGGACTTTGACGCCTGCGCGGCCATGTGGGCCGATGAAAAGGTTGTCGCACACATTTCCGCGTTACCATCCACCTCGGAACAGTCATGGTCTCGCCTGCTTCGCTATGCCGGGCACTGGCATCATCTCGGCTTTGGCTATTGGGCGGTCGATTCGAGAGCGGATGGTGGGTTTTTGGGTGAGGTTGGATTTGCCGACTATCACCGCAATACCGAGCCATCTCTGGCTGGCAAACCCGAAGCAGGTTGGGTCTTCAAAGCCAGCGCCCATGGCCAGGGCTTTGCGTCGGAAGCCGCCACCGCAATGCATGAGTGGGCAGATGCCAATCTCGATTGCTCACACACTTGCGCAATGTTTGTCCCGTCCCATGCAGCGTCCATCAGGGTCGCCGAGAAGGTCGGCTACTCCAACGGTGTCATGGGCCGGTACGGCGAGCATGAGGCGCTGTTCATGGAGCGGGTGAGGAAAACAACGTCATAGGAATTTGGGAACCGGAAGAGAATTCCGGGCAGCCTATTCCGCCATCGCCTTGTTCAGCCTGTCCATCAATGCCGCGCGCTCTTCGTCGTTCAATTCACCGTCCAGCACTTTTGAGAGTTTTAGCGTGAAGGAAACATAATCATCGGCCCAGTCATGGGTCATGGTTTTTGGTTCGACCCGCGACTTCGATTTTTGGCGCAGCGGTGTCGACCCCGCCTTCAGTTCAAATACATCGTCTAGCTGGGGCGCGTGGATCATGTTGCGATCAATGCCGCCTTCCGCGAGCAACCCAGCCATGACTTCACGCGGCTCGTCCTCACCGTGGGTGAGGAAAATGCCGGCACGCACGGGGAGGCGTTCCTGTACCCAGGAAATCAGCTCCTGCTGGTCCGCGTGGGCGGAATAGTTGCCAATCTTGCGAATGCGCGCGCGTACCTCGACTTCGCGGCCATGAATGCGCACGCGATCCTTGCCGTTTGAGATCAGATGGCCCAGCGTGCCTGGCGCCTGATAGCCGACAAACAACACAGTCGACTGTTTTTTCCATAAATTGTTGCGCAGGTGATGTTTGATGCGTCCGGCATCGCACATGCCTGAAGCGGAAATGATGATTGCGCCACCGTCAATCTTGTTGATGGCAATGGATTCCTCAACCGATTCCGTGATCTTGAAGTTCGGATCGCGGAACAGTTCGTGCGGTTCCAGCGCCACATCCTCCAACGTGTCCACATGGCGCATGAAGGCACCGGTCACGCGGCCAGCGAGTGGCGAATCGAGAAAAACCGGGCGATTGGGCAGGCGGCCCTGCGCCATCAACACGCCGATATCGTGCAGCAGCTCCTGACTGCGCTCAACAGCGAAACAGGGGATGACCAGATTGCCGCCGCGATCAAGGGCGGACCGAATTTCATCCTCAAGTTCGGCCCGGCGCTCGGCAACCGTTGCGTCCTTGCGAGGGCGGTCGCCATAGGTGGATTCGCACAATATGTAGTCGAAGCCCTCTGGTGCGTCCGGTGCCAGATGGAAAACTTTCTCGTCCGGGCCAAGATCACCGGAAAACAGGAGCCGCAAGGGCCGTTCACCGCCATCATCGATTGCCAGTTCGATGGAGACAGACCCCAGAATATGGCCCGCGTTCCAGAACCGCGCCTTCACGCCGGGGCCGGGTTCAAACCACTCTTCAAGCCCGTGATCTGCAACATGTTCAAGGCAGGCTTCGGCGTCTTCCTTGTTGTAGATCGGTGTGACTTCCGGATGACCCCTGCGCCGTTTGCGCCGATTGAGCCGCTCAACCTCGCTTTCCTGAATACGACCCGAGTCCGGCAGCATGAAGGTAAGCAGATCAAGCGTTGGTGCCGTGGCGTGGATTGGCCCGCGAAACCCGTGCTTGTAGAGTTTTGGAACCAGGCCCGAATGGTCAATGTGAGCATGGGTGAGCAGCAGATAGTCGACCTCAGATGGTTTGAACGGGAAGGGCTGGTAGTTCAGTTCCCGCGTCGTCCGATTGCCCTGAAACATGCCGCAATCGATCATGAAACGACCCCGATCATGCTCAACCAGATAGCACGAACCGGTGACGGTTCCGGCGCCGCCGCGAAAGGTGAGATTTACGGTCATGGTCTGTCGATTCCAATTGGGTTCAGGCGTTCGACATGTTTAACAACCGCCTTGGCATGCTGTCGATGGAAAAGCCTCGCTTTATCGCTCGACAGCCGACCTGGTCCTCACGCGTTGCCAACACCCTGTTCGGACTGACGCGTGATATCTGCCAGGCGGCGGGCTGTATCTTCCGGAACACCGGCCTCCACCAGCGCCAACTCACCGAGCTGCAGGCTCGATTCCAGTGCTTCGTGAACCACCTGATTCGCGCCTTGCGCAACCAGACGGGCAGCATGTTCGCGGTCCCGTGCGCGGGCATAAATGGTCAGATGCGGAATTTGGCGGCGAACTGCGTGGACCACACGCTCTGCGGCCACAGGATTGTCAATTGTCACAACCAGAGCCGCTGCACGTTCCAGGCCAGTTTTCTCCATGATCTTGATGTGTTGCGCATCGCCGAAGATGACCGCTGCGCCCTGACGGTGAAAGCGGGAAACGCGCTTTGCGTCCCTGTCCACCCCGATATGGGGAAGGCCCTGCTCATCAAGAATCGTACCGATAAGCTGTCCAACACGGCCATAGCCGGCGATGACCACATGGCCCTCAAGATCTTCCGGTACGTCGTCATGCGGTTTCATGCCGGCCGCTTCCCGCGCTTCAATGACCAGCGCCAAGGCGCGGGCAATAATTGCAAGAAAGGGTGTTGCGATCATCGACAGCGAGACGATGATAAGAGTGTACTGAACGACCTGGTCGGGGATGAGCGACAGGGCCGTGGCAAGTGTGATGACTACAAAGGCAAATTCACCGCCTTGTGCAAGCAACAGAGCGGCTTCCACCGACACAGACGCCGCATTGCCAAACAACCGCAAGACCGCATAGGCGATGAGGGCTTTGAGCAGGATGAGTGTCGCCACACCGGCCAGGATCGTCCATGGATCAGCGATGATGATCGCGAGATTGATGCCCATGCCCACGGAGATAAAAAAGAGCGCCAGAAATAGCCCCTTGAAGGGTGCGATATCGATCTCGATTTCATGGCGGAACTCGGTTTCTGCAAACACCAGGCCCGCCAGAAACGCACCGAGCGCCATGGACATTCCCGCCATCTCGGTGAGTGTTGCAGTTCCCAATATGACCAGCAAAACTGCCGCCAGAAACAGTTCACGATTGTGACTTCCGCCAAGCAGGCGAAACGCCGGTCCGATGAGCAACCGACCCACAACCAGAATGGCGGCAACCGCCAGTCCGGCTTGGCCGAGGGCCAGGCCGAACGCCGGAAGCACCGATCCTGTGTCGCCTACCGTCAAAGCGCCAACCATGAAGAGGATCGGCAGGACCGCGAGATCCTGAAACAGCAGCACAGAGAACACCGCCTGCCCGGTGCTGGTGCCCACTCGGCGATTTTGAACCAGCAGTTCCATAACGATGGCGGTGGAAGAAAGCGCCAGCGCTCCGCCGAGAACGATACCGACACTTGTTGATGTGCCAAGGAATATGAGCACACCGGTAATGCAAACGGCAGTCACGACCACTTGTGCCCCGCCCATGCCGAATACGGCCTTTCGAATGCTCCACAAGCGGCTTAGCGAAAGTTCCAGCCCGATCATGAACAGCAGAAAGATCACCCCGAGTTCCGAGAGTGCACGCACCCCGTCAAGGTCGGAAATCAGGATCGTGGAGACCCAGGGAATCTCGGCAGAAAATCGTGCAAGACCATAAGGGCCGATAATCACTCCAACCGCCAGAAAACCCAGAACCGGGCTGATCTTCAGCCTTCCAAGCAGGGGAATCACCAGTCCGGCTGCCACAAGAAAGATGACGATTTCGCGCAGATATGGAATCTCTGTGTGCATCTGGGTCCTTTGTCGCTCAAGGAAAACGTAACGGCTTTGGGTGCACTGGTACAAGTCAGGCTACACCATGGCTTGCATGCAAAAATGACAGGGATTGGAAATATGCCTATCGCGTCAGGCAAAACCGGGATATGCCGGTGTCATAGATCCTGAAAATTCTCACATTTTTGCACCTGCGAAAAAGGACGCAATGGGATATCTGCGTTTCCTTAGAGACAATTTGCGCTGGATTGCCGGCGGGTTCCTGCTCACGCTTTTTTCGAGCTTTGGTCAGACATTCTTCATCTCCCTCTGGGGTGGCGACCTGAGAGCAGAGTTTGACCTTTCTCACGGAGATTTTGGCTCAATCTACATGGTCTCCACCCTTGCGAGCGCGGCGACCTTGACTATTCTGGGGCGGATTGTGGATCGCGTCAGCGTGGCCGTTGTGGCGGTGGGCGTCATTGTAATGCTGGGGATAACTGCCATTGGCATGTCGATGGTCAACAGTGTGCCCATGCTGATTGTGCTCATCTTCATGCTGCGCCTGTTCGGGCAGGGCATGATGACCCACACGGCGATGACCGCCATGGGCCGATGGTACGCCAAGAATCGCGGTAAAGCAGTTTCCATCACCACTTTGGGCCATCAGGCAGGAGAAGCCGCTCTGCCGATCAGCTTCGTGGCAATGGCGGCAGTGGTTGGCTGGCGCACCAGTTGGCTGATTGCCGGAGGGCTTGTGCTTTGCATCGCGTTGCCGGTGATATTCGGGCTCATGCGTCGCGAGAGAACCCCAAAAAGCCAGGATGATGATGAATTTGAAGATGTGAGTGAGCAGCGCCAGTGGCAACGCGGGGAGGTGCTCAAGGATCACCTGTTCTGGCTGGTTTGCATTGGCATCATGGCGCCGGCATTCATTGGAACATCAATCTTCTTCCATCAGATTTACCTGATCGAGCTGAAGGGCTGGTCTGTGGAACTCTTCGCCTCATCTTTTGCCGTTATGGCCATAACCACTGCTTCCCTTGCTCTGATATCCGGCATTTTGATCGACCGGTTCAGTGCCCGGGCGCTGCTGCCCTGGTTTTTGTCGCCGCTGGCGATGGGTTGCCTTGTGCTGGCCTGGTTTTCTTCACCGCTTGCGATCATTGCGTTCATGTTCCTGCAAGGGGTCAGTTACGGCATTTCATCAGCTCTGTTTGGTGCGCTTTGGCCGGAAATTTACGGAACCCGCCATCTGGGGGCCGTTCGATCAGTGATTGTTGCGCTGATGGTGCTTTCTTCCGCTTTGGGACCCGGCGTCACCGGGCTGTTGATTGATCAGGGTATCGCATTCACGAGCCAGCTTGAAGTGATTGTGGTCTATCTGATTGCCGCTTCGGTGATCCTTTATTTCGTGGAGCGGGCGATTTCTGCCCGCCATTTGGCAGAGCCTGTGAGGGGCGTGTCATAAATCGCATTGTGTTCCGCTTGTTTGCGCGATAATCGGCAGCCATGACCACCTCAGAAAATCCCAACGCCATGACAAACCCTCCCGTGGTTCGCTTCGCTCCCTCACCAACAGGCTATTTGCACATCGGCAATGCCCGTCCGGCGCTCTTCAATTGGCTCTACGCCAAACAGAATGGTGGCACATTCATATTGAGGTTCGACGATACGGATCTGGAGCGCTCCAAACAGGAGTTTGCAGACGCGATCGAAAGGGATCTGCGCTGGATCGGGATAGAACCGGACAGGATGGAGCGTCAGTCAAGCCGCTTTGTTCAGCATGACATGGCGGCTGACAAGCTCATCAAAGCAGGCAAGCTCTATCCCTGTTATGAGACGCCGGAGGAGATTGAACGCCGACGCAAGCGGTTGATGGCGCGCGGCAAGCCGCCAATCTACGATCGCGCGGCGCTGAACCTTTCAGACGATGATTGCCGTGAAATGGAACGGCAGGGCCGCAAGCCGCATTGGCGTTTTCTGCTGCCGAATTTCGAACTGGACCCGTTTGAAACGCGTCGTACCGAGGTGCGCTGGGATGATCTTGTGCGCGGGCGGCAGACGGTTGATCTTGCTTCCATTTCTGATCCGGTGCTGATCCGCGCTGACGGCACCTATCTCTACACCTTGCCGTCCGTGGTGGACGACATCGATATGGGTATCAGCCATGTCATACGAGGTGATGACCACATCACCAACACCGGGGCGCAGATCAAGATTTTCGAGGCGTTGGAGGCGGAAATCCCGGTGTTCGGACACCACAATCTGCTCACCACGTCCGACGGTGAGGGATTGTCGAAACGCATGGGGTCGCTGTCGCTCTCTCAGTTGCGCAATGATGGTTATGAGCCAATGGCTTTGGCCTGTCTGGCCAGCCTCATAGGCACATCGCTGCCGGTGGAAACCCATAAGGACATGGCAAGTCTTGTGGCCGCTTTTGATCTTAAAACGGTGTCAAAGTCGGCAGCAAAGTTTGATGTGCGCGAGCTGTCTGGCCTGAGCGAAAAGCTGGTTCACGCCATGTCATACGATGAGGCGAAACATCGTCTTGCAGCGGTGGAGGCCGATCGGGGAGAAGCGTTCTGGAACGCGGTTCGTGCCAACATTTCGCGTGTGGAAGAGGCTGCAGACTGGATTGACGTGGTCTACGGGGACATTTCCACAGACCGTCCGGAAGGTGCAGACGAAGTGTTTGTTGCCCAGGCAGCGCAGTTGCTGCCAGCAGAACCATTTGATGAGACGACCTGGAAGAGCTGGACGAGCGAACTGAAGGAAATGACCGGCCGCAAGGGCAGGGCGCTTTTCATGCCGCTAAGGCTTGCGCTAACCGGGCGGGACCATGGCCCGGAACTTGCTGCGCTATTGCCACTTATTGGGCGGGCGCGGGCCCTTGACCGACTATCCTGATTTTTCGGACCGTCTTGCGGGCTGCGATTTTCTCACCTTTGAAACGGATAGACCGGAAATAGTCGACCACAAACTTGCCGCCGCTGTTTGAACGGCTTTCGGGATCGGTGATTGGGTCTGGGCGTGGCTGTGGCTTTGACACGGCCAGCAGAAAATCAACCTCTGCCTGAGCATTGCGCTCACCGTCCGTTCCGCCAGCAATCGTTGAAAAATTGACCGATTGGGTGGATTGGCAAGTGCAGGACGGCACCACGCGTTCACGGTACAGATAGGCAGTGCCGAGATTGGAGTACGCGATTTCAGACGATACGGACATCATATTGTCGGTGTCTTCTGTTTTGGCCGGATGCACGAACAGATCCGTCGAGGTTCCCGGGCACATGCTGGCGCAGGCCTCGGCGTCGCGCGCAAAATTCTGCGAACCCGTCGCATGGCTGATTGGGAAATAGTAGCCGTCGCACATGCGCACGCACATTGTACGATATGATCCCGTGGCGCGAACGCCAGCGGGCACGGCATAGTTTGTACCGCGAAATTCACGGTTGCGCTCATTGTTGGGCCCGAAGATCTGTTCGGTGATGCTTGTGCCGCGAGGAACCCGTTTCTTGTTGCGAGACGCGGAGCGCTGCGAAACACAGTTGTTCTTTTTCATGCGGCGCAGGATTGATTTTCTTGACGAGCCCGCGGTCCCTTTGGATTCCGCGGAATATTTCGCCTTGCGTGCTGTAAGACGCGTGCGATTTGCGGTCATTTTTTGAAGATTCTGGCGCAACCCGCTGCAGACGCTGCCCTGCGTAAGACCTGCGAACAGGCTGCCGCATCGCTTGCGCTTCATCAGTTCCCGGGCGCGTGTGATCTGCTTTTCCTGAGCGTTGAGCGCTCGCGTGTACTTTTTGAGCTTGCTTCGCGCGCGGCGCACTTTGCCTGATTTCAGGCTGGCCAATTGTGTGTGGAGCTGCTTGCAGACGCGGGATTGAGCATTGGCCGGGTCAACGACTGTGCTGCTGACCGCCAAACCTGCCATCAGCACGAACGCGACCGCCGCACGCGGTGTGCGAGCGTCACGTTTGCAATCGAAGTTCAGATGTCTCTGAAAGATTTGGATCAGCATCAATGGCAGTACCGCGTGGATTCGCGGTACTTTAGTTCACGATGTCTTAAGAAGCCGTTCAAACGCCGGGTTTTTGCGACGATTGTGCGAACGGCTCCTGTTTGGTTTCAGCCAAGCGGTTTGACGTTCTGGGTCTGCTCTCCAAGGCCCTGAATTCCGACGGTCATGACGTCGCCTGCGTTCAGGTAGCGTGGCGGGTTCTTACCCATGCCGACACCGGGAGGCGTTCCTGTTGTGATCAGATCGCCGGGCAGAAGGATCATCTTTTCAGACAGGTAGGAGATGATCGTCGCAACATCAAAGATCATGGTCTTTGTGTTGCCGCTCTGCATGCGCTCGCCGTTCACGTCCAGGAACATGTCGAGATCACCGGGTGCGCCGATTTCATCTGGAGTTGCCAGAAACGGGCCGGTTGGTCCGAATGTTGGGGCACTCTTGCCTTTAATCCACTGGCCCGTGCCTTCGATCTGAAAGGCGCGCTCGGAAACGTCGTTGCAGATTGTGTAGGCGAACACGTGATTGAGAGCGTCTTCCTTTGAGACGTAGCTGGCTTCCTTCGAAATCACAAAGGCGAGTTCCACTTCCCAGTCGAGTTTCGTTGAACCCTTAGGAACCACCACATCATCGTTGGGACCAACAAGACAGCTCGGCGCTTTGGAAAACACCACTGGCTCGTCAGGAATAGGAAGGTTGGATTCAATCGCGTGATCCTCATAGTTCAGACCTATTGCGATGAAATGTCCCGTGCGTGCAATTGGCGAACCGATACGCGTGCCCGACGGCGCTTCGGGCAGGGTTGTCGGATCGATCGAAGCAAGAGACCCGGCTTCGCCGGAAGCGATGGTCTCTGGGGTGATGTCGGAAATGTGCGCCGAGGCATCGCGAATAGTGCCGTTTGCATCTACAAGGCCGGGTTTTTCGGCGCCAATAGCGCCGAAGCGTGCAATTTTCATCCAATTTCTCCAGAAAATATATTGCTGTCGGCTGGGTACCGTTTTCCCAGCCGTTCTTCAAGTTGAGCGAGGGGTTGACGCCTGATGTTCTAAAAACTGCTGGTGTAGAGCCCGCCATCCACAATCAGGTTCTGCCCCGTGATATACCCGGCATGCGCAGAACACAAAAAGGCACAAGCGTTTCCGAACTCTTCAGCATTTCCGAAACGACCGGCTGGGATTTCATTGATCTGGCGGGCCGATTCCTCTTCGAACGTTGTGTTGCGGGCTTTGGCTCCCATTTTCAGGCCAACCTGCAATCGGTCGGTATCCATTTTGCCGGGAAGAATGTTGTTAATCGTCACATTGCTTCCAACGTTTCGGCAAACCCCGGCCAGAAAAGCAGTGAGGCCGGCCCGCGCGCCGGAAGAAAGATCAAGGCCCTCAATCGGCATATAGACCGACAGAGACGTGATGTTGACGATGCGCCCGAACCCGCGCTCGGACATGCCGTCGAGCGTTTTCTGAATAAGCTCAAGAGGCGTGACCATGTTCTGAACCACGCCGTTGATCATGTCCTGGCGATTGAGATCGCGATAATCCCGGCGGGGCGGCCCGCCATTGTTATTGACGAGAATGTCCGGTTCCGGACAGGCTGTCAGCAGGGCATCCTGAACGGCTGGATCGCTAACATCTCCCGAAACGGGGACGACTTCGGACCCTGTGGCCTCCGCGATTTCGCTTGCGGTTGCGGTCAATACATCTTCGTCGCGACCGTTGACGATGACGCGGCAGCCAGCCTGAGCCAATGCCATGGCACTGCCTTTACCAAGCCCTCGGCTTGACGCACACACGATTGCGGTCTTTCCGCTAATTCCAAGATCCAAGTTCAGCCCTCCAGATCAGTATTGTCTCTGCTGCCGTCATCACCAACAAATGGGTTGGCCGACAGGTGGCAATCGTCTCTTCTCAATTGTCATTTTGTGTCATCCCACTGACATCGGAATCGGGTTGAACGTGTTCCAAATTCCAGATCGATTTTGTCGGAGGCAGACAATGCCCAAGACGAGAAAATTTCGCAGCCTGTTCCTGTCCGACATTCATCTGGGCACCCGGGACTGTCAAGCCGATTTGCTGATCGACTTTTTGCGCCATCACGATGCTGATACGATCTACCTGGTCGGTGATATCGTTGATGGTTGGCGTCTGAAGCGGCATTGGAACTGGCCGCAAGCGCACAATGATGTGGTTCAGAAACTGCTGCGCAAGGGCCGCAAGGGCGCAAAACTCATCTATATTCCGGGAAATCATGACGAGTTTTTGCGGTCCTATCTGGGTGTTCAACTTGGTGTGGTGGAACTTGTGGACCGGTGCATTCATGTGGATGCAAAGGGACGAAGTCATCTGGTCATCCATGGTGATCAATTCGACATGATCGTCAAACATGCCCGTGTGTTCGCCTATCTTGGCGACTGGGCCTATGAAGCAGCGATGGTGCTCAATCGATGGCTCAACCGAACCCGGCGGTTGCTTGGTCTTTCCTACTGGTCGATCTCCGCCTGGGCCAAATATCGGGTGAAGACGGCCGTCAATTTCATCTCGTCATTTGAAGAAACACTGGCACTGGAAGCCAAGCGCTCAGATGCCGACGGTGTAGTCTGCGGCCATATTCACCACGCAATTATCACCGATCATCATGAAGTTAGTTACATGAATTGCGGAGATTGGGTGGAGAGCTGCACAGCGCTTGCCGAAGACGAAGAAGGTAATTTCGAACTGCTGACGTGGAAGGAAATTAGGGAAGAGCAGGACGAAGCTGCACTTGAAGAGGAAGCTTCCGTCCCTAGCGGTGTGATTCCGATATTTCCGCCAGCAAAGGCGGCATAACCGTCAAAGGACAAAGGTCCAGCGATATGCATATTCTCATGATTTCCGATGCCTGGCACCCACAGACGAATGGTGTGGTGCGCACGCTCGAAAAGGTAATTTCCGGGCTCGAAGCGCGTGGTCACGGCGTTTCCATGATAACGCCGGAGCACTTTGCAACCATGCCCCTGCCGACCTATCCGGAGATCCGGCTGTCGCTCGCGGGCAAACGCATGCTAATGCGCCAAATCCGAGAGCTCGCTCCTGATCGTATTCATCTGGTGACGGAGGGGCCACTCGGATTGGCAGCGCGACGCGCTTGCTCCGATATGGGTGTTGCGTTCACGACCAGTTTCCACACAAAGCTGCCAGAATATCTTCGCGCTCGCGTGCCGGTTCCCACGTCGGTCAGCTACGCAATGCTGCGGTGGTTCCACAATGGCGGTCGAGCAGTGCTTGCACCCACCCAATCCATTTGCGCCGATCTTGCTGAACGTGGGTTCAGCAATGTGGTTCAGTGGACGCGCGGCGTTGATCTGGATCTTTATCATCCTCGACCGGGTGTCGGGTTTCCGCAGCCCGTAGGTGGAGCTGGGCCTTACTTTCTCTATGTGGGCCGCGTGGCCGTTGAAAAGAACATTTGCGCCTTTCTCGACTGTGAACTGCCGGGACAGAAGATTGTGGTTGGCGACGGGCCGCAGCTTGTGGAACTCAAGGCGCTTTACCCGCAGGTTCATTTCCTCGGTCGCTTGGTGGGCGAGGATTTGGCGCGAGCCTATGCGGCATCGGATGTCTTTGTGTTTCCAAGCAAAACCGACACGTTTGGCATTGTGATGCTCGAAGCCATGGCGTCCGGCCTGCCGGTGGCTGCCTATCCGGTTGCCGGACCCTTGGATGTCGTCGGGGACTCAAATGCCGGGGTTCTGCATGACGATCTCCAAAAGGCCTGTCGGATGGCGCTTGATGTTCCGCAACACCGTGCGATCGAGCATGCGAGCGGATTCACGTGGGACAGTTGCGTCGATGTTTTCGAGGACGTGGTGTGCGGCGTTGAGCCAAATCAACTGGCGGCTTGAACAGGTTTAAAAATAGTTGGCCGCCGGGGTTTCGTCTCCATTGGTTCAAGGCTTAAGTTGCTGAGGCCTCCCAAATCGACTTTCCATTGCCGCCATGCCCCAAACTCTTCCTACATTTGACGATGTTCTTGCTGCCAAAGAGCGCATCAAAGGACGAGCCGTTCGCACGCCATTGTTGCGGTCTGATCTACTTGATGAACGCCTTGGCGCGCGACTATTTCTCAAACCAGAAAATCTCCAGCGGACCGGCTCCTTCAAATTCCGCGGTGCCTATAACACATTGAGTGCCAATCTCGACGAGGCACGCGAAAAGGGCGTTTTCGCCACCTCTTCGGGAAATCATGCACAAGGAGTGGCGGAAGCCAGCCGCTTGCTTGGGCTTGAAGCAACCATCCTGATGCCCGCCGACGCGCCAAAAACAAAAATGGAGCGCACGACGCGATCGGGTGCGACAATTGTCACCTATAACCGGGAAAGGGAAGATCGCGAGTCTCTCGTCCAAAAAACTGAGTGCTGAAAAGGGTGCGTTTCTGGTGCATCCCTTCAACAACGCGCAGGTGATCGCAGGGCAGGGAACTGCTGGGTTGGAAGTTGCCGAGGACCTGCAGGCACTCGACGTGGTGCCAGACATTGCCGTTGTCTGCACAAGCGGCGGCGGCTTGATGGCAGGAATGGCGTTGTCACTGCACCAACATTTTCCGGATATTGAAATTGTTTCGGCGGAGCCTAAAGGGTTTGAGGACTATCGCCTGTCGCTTGAGGCGGGGTCGATTGTGACCAACAACCGGACCTCCGGGTCGGTGCAGGATGCTCTGCTTGCGCCCGCACCTGGAGACATCGGATTTTCAGTCTCTTCTGCCATTGTGTCCCACGGAGTTGCCGTTACAGATGATGAGGCGCTTTTCGCTTCGGGATGTGCTGCCGAAGAGTTGAAGCTGGTCGTGGAACCCGGAGGTGCGGCTGCCTTGGCGTCAGTTCTGGCTGGCAAGTTGGACGTCGCAGGCAAAACGGTGGCTGTCATCCTGTCGGGTGGCAACATTGATCCTGAGATGGCCGTACGGGCGAGCTCTGCCTACAAGGCAAGGCCATATTGACAGGCCATTCAACAATGACGGGTGAGGTGAACCCCAGCGGGTTTCCCCTTCGAGTTGCTATTGCCTATGGCGCATTCTTTGCTGCCGTTGGTGTTGTACTGCCATTTTTCCCGGTTTGGCTGGATTCAAAGGGGCTTTCTTCCGAACAGATTGGACTGGTGCTTGCGGTTCCATTGTTTGCGCGTGTTCTCGCGTCGCAACCGCTATCGGCATTTGCCGATCGGTTGGGAGAAAGAAGCACGGCGCTCAGGGGCTACTATTGGCTGTCATCTATCGCATTCATTGGGTTCTGGTTCACTGACACGCTGACAACAATTCTGATTGTCAGCGTAGCGCATGCCTTTCTTTCGGCGCCGATATTGCCAATGATTGATTCCATCGCAATGTCGGGCGTGCGGCGATTTGAGATGGATTATGGCAAGGTCCGTTTGTGGGGCTCAATCGCGTTCATCATTGCCAACCTGGCTGGCGGATTGCTTCTCTCCGGGTTCGACGCGGATGCGATACTGATTGCACTCATTGTCCTGTTTTTGCTGGGAGCGTTGAGCAGTCAGGCCGTGCCCCGAATTGGTCTGGCAAGAAAACGCGCAGCGTCAGATAGCCCGGATCAATCGCTCTTTCGCCGTCGGCGTTTGATGCTTGTGTTTGTTGCAGCGGCCATGATTCAGGCAAGCCATGCTCTGGTCTATGGATTTGGCACGCTGTACTGGCAGACGCTCGGTTTTTCCGGCCTGACCATCGGCCTGTTGTGGGCTCTTGGCGTGTTAGCCGAAGTTGGTTTGATGCAGATCACCACCCGCCTGGTGGAGCGGTTCGGCTCAATGAACCTTCTCCTGATTGGCGGTGCAGGTGCGCTGGTGCGCTGGACCCTGTTTCCCTTCGCAACGGGCCTCGAATTTGTGGTGATATTGCAATTGCTGCACGGGTTGAGCTTCGGCGCAATCCACATGGCAATGCAGCATTATACGCTTGAAAACGTTTCGGAAAATCAGATGGCGTCAGCGCAAGGCCTGTCCACAATGCTCATCGGGCTAGGCGGAGCGATCATGACGCTGGTGTCAGGTGGCCTCTATGAGGCTTACGGCGTATTCGGTTTTTGGGTCATGGCTGCGCTGGCCGGCGTTGCCATTCTTGTGACGCTGGTTGCTGCGCGGCTTCAACCCCAAAGGGCAGGTGTTGGTGGCGAAACGAGATCGTCAAAATAATGCAATCCATCATCGCGGTCTTTCGCCAACAGCAATGGTCCATCCAGATCAATAAAGTCCGCATCCTGCGCTAGCAGAACTGCCGGTGCCATCGCCAGCGATGTGCCCACCATGCAGCCGATCATCACTCCGAGACCGTGCTCCATTGCCATCTGCTTTGCGTTCAGCGCTTCAGTCAGGCCACCTGTCTTGTCCAGCTTGATGTTCACCATATCGTAAAGGGCCGCGAGGGCGGGAACATCGCTGGCCGCGTGCATGCTTTCATCGGCACAGATCGGCACGGGGTGGGCAATCTCGGCCAGCACGGCGTCATCTTCGGCGGGCAGTGGCTGCTCCACAAGCGCTACATTCAGTTCAGCGCAAGCGGCAAGCATTTCCGGCAAATCATCCGGGCTCCAGGCTTCATTGGCATCGACAATGATCCGGGAATTTGGGGCGCCAGTTGCTACTGCCTCAATGCAGGCTAGGTCGTCGTCGCGTCCAACTTTGATTTTCAGCAGACGCCGTTCGGCATTGGCCGCTGCCAACCGCCCCATGGTCTGAGGTGTGTCGAGCGACAACGTGTAGGCGGTCAGCAACGGGTTTGGAGATGGGATAATCAGCTGCGCGGCGACACTGGTGCTGTCGCGTTTGGCATCGAAATCCCACAAGGCACAATCAACGGCGTTGCGTGCCGCGCCTGCGGGGAGGTTCGCCAGCAATCCCTGACGATCCAGCCCACTTTTGATGTCGATGGCGACAGAATTGATCTCTTCAATCACCGAATCAATGGTTTCGCCATAACGTGCATAGGGCACACATTCGCCGCGACCGCGGACGGTTCTGCCATTCAGTTCGGCTGAAATCGCGCAAACCACTATATCTGCTGTGGTTTTGCTGCCACGCGAGATGGTAAACTCGCCGTCAATTGGCCATTGTTCGGCCTGAACGTGAAGGGAAATCACAGTTCCTCACCCGGTGTGCTAGGCTAAGGGCCAAATGTGAGCCCAATACCGGGCGAGCGCAATTGGTTCTCCTGTTAGATGGCTTTCGGGTCAATCCGAAACCCCTGCCTTTCGTATAGATTTTGATGAGCAAAGCGCAAAAAAAGCCTCAGGCCATCTTTGAGATCGAGGAAAGTGGCCAGACGGTCACCGGAACATTGTCCGGCGACTGGTCCTGCGGGGCCGTTGGCGCGGCAGACCGAAAGCTGCGCGAGCTTGGCAGTACGATTGGGGGTAAGTCCTTGCATCTCGATGCAAGCCGGGTGGAACGGTTTGATACGTCGGGCGCATGGCTGTTGCGGCGCTTGCAAACGCAAGTGGATACAAGCGGGGGCACGTTTTCCCTGACGTCAGCCGACAACAATCATATTGACCTCTTCAATGCGATTTCCTCAGTTGAAACGATCACGGACCGCCCGAAGCGGGGCAATCCGGTCACAAATTTCGTGTCAGGTGTTGGCGAGGCCATGTACGGCTTTCGCAATGATGCATTGCTTGGCCTGAACATAATCGGCGCGTCGATCCGAGGGCCGCAATTGAAGGCTAAACGGCGCGGTGGTCTACGACTGACTTCCATTTTCCATCATATGGACCACATGGGGGTTCGCGCGATCCCCATCATCGTATTGATGTCGTTCCTGATCGGCATTATCATCGCCCAGCAGGGCGCGCAGCAGTTGAAATGGTTTGGTGCTGAACTGCTGATGATTGATCTCGTCGGCATTCTTCTGCTGCGGGAAATCGGTGTGCTTTTGACCGCGATCATGGTCGCGGGCCGCACGGGCAGTGCAATCACAGCAGAAATCGGTTCCATGAAAATGCGGGAAGAGGTCGATGCCCTGCAGGTGATGGGGCTCAACCCCGTTGGTGTGCTGGTTTATCCAAGGCTGGTCGCGCTTATCATCGTACTTCCCATACTTACCATTGTTTCCAATATATCCGGGCTTTTGGGCGCGATGACGGTGAGCTATTTCTATATTGATGCCTCGCCCCAGCTTTTTTATTCAAAACTGCTTATTGCGGTCGACAATACCACCATTATCTCAGGCATGTTGAAGGCCCCGTTCATGGCGCTGGTGATTGGTGTGATTTCGGCGGCTGAGGGCTTCAAGGTCGCCGGCAGCGCAGAATCCCTCGGCCATCGGACAACAGCGGCCGTTGTGAAATCGATCTTCTTTGTGATTGTGATCGACGGCATATTTGCGATCTTCTACGGAGCGGTGAACTTTTGAGCGCGGTGCTGGAAGAACGGCGGGAGCCAACCGAAGTCGAACGTCGCGAGAGGGCGGCGAAGGGCATCTTGCGTGTTCGCGATATAACGGTCGGGTTTGGTGAGACGAATATCCTCGAAGGCCTCGATCTTGATGTGCATCGCGGCGAGATTCTGGGCCTCGTGGGTGGTTCAGGTACGGGTAAATCCGTACTCATGCGCTCGGTTTTGGGGCTCAACAAGCGCCGCTCCGGCACGATTGAGATATTTGGTGAGGACTATGATGCGGCGTCCGATGCGGATCGCGAAGGTTTTGACCGCCGCATGGGTGTCCTGTTCCAGCACGGCGCTTTGTTTTCCTCGCTAACGGTGTCGGAGAACATTCAGGTTCCCATGCGCGAATATCTTGATCTTGATGCGGCGCTGATGCGCGAATTGGCGCAGGTGAAGCTTGATCTGGTGGGCTTGCAGCCGGATGCGGCGACCAAGTTTCCATCGGAGCTTTCCGGCGGCATGATCAAACGCGCGGCTCTTGCGCGTGCCCTGGCGCTTGACCCGGACATTCTGTTTCTTGATGAGCCCACATCAGGACTTGATCCAATCGGTGCGGCTGAATTCGACGAGTTGATCGATAAGTTGCGCGATACGCTGGGACTGACTGTTTTCATGATCACGCACGACCTCGACAGCCTGTTCTCGGTGTGCGACCGGGTGGCTGTGCTTGCCCGAAAGAAAGTGCTTGTGGTCGCACCAGTCAATGAACTGCTTGAGTTTGATGATGAGTGGGTGCAGTCCTACTTCAAGGGCAAACGCGCCCGCAGCATAAATTCGGCGAAATTGGCGTGAAGAAGACCCTCACAACCATGATCATCGAACGCTGAACCCGGAAAGAAGCTGATGGAAACCAGAGCCAGTTATATCACAGTTGGTCTGTTCGTGATCATTCTTTCGGCCGTCCTGATCTGGTTCGCGTTTCAGCAGGGTGGCTATATCGAGACGTCTGAACGGCGTGTGGTTGAGGTGCGCATCAAGGGATCTGCCGCTGGGCTCTATCCTGGCAGTGAAGTGCTTTTCAATGGCATTTCGGTTGGCCAAGTGAACGCGCTCGATCTGGATCCGGCTGATCCCAACGCGGTTCTTGTCCGCATGACTGTCAAGAAAGATACCCCGATCCGGGCCGACACAAAGGTCAGTGTCAGCCTGCAGGGCGTGACGGGGGCCGCATTCATCCAGTTGCAAGGTGGTTCGCTTGATGCGCCATCGCTTTTGAGCGGCACTGAGTCTACAGACAAACCACCGCGGCTGGAGGCAACGCCTGCCGCACTCAACGATCTCATTGAACGGGTCAACGACATTGCCGGGCGCACCGAAAAGATCATGACGGTGCTGGAGAGCTTCCTCACCGACAATCGTGGATCGCTTGACCGGACCGTGGCCAATATCGAGACATTTTCAGGTGCATTGGCCAAGAATGCCGATGGGGTCGAGAAGTTTCTTGCCAGCGTTTCTTCTGTCGGTGAAACGGTCAACAGCCTATCTGAAAAACTCGATGGTACGATCAAGGCAGCACAGGATATTGCCTCTTCCATTGACCCCAAAAAGGTCGCTGAAACCGTTGAAAATGTTCAGGTTTTTACTCGAACATTGCGGGAATCGGAAGCTCGTATTCAAACCACCCTTAAGGCCATCAATGACGCGGCAGCCAATCTGAACAGCTTTTCCGGTGACCTGCAAAAGACACTTGGGCGGGTTGATGGCGTGATTGCCAAAGTCGAGGCTGAAAAGATCGCCAATGTCATCGCCGACCTCGAAGCGTCCGCCGCAAGTGCGGCCAAGATTTTGGGTGAACTCGACGGCAAGAAAATCGCATCGACGGTCGAATCCGTTGAGAAAACCGCTGGAGACATTCAGAAAATCGTTGCGGCGGTGGATCCCAAGCAAATCGGCCAGATTGTCGACAGCGCAGACGGTGCAATCGAACGTGCCAATACAATCATCGCAGGCATTGACCAGACGAAGATCAAGCAGGCCGTCGATCAGATCGAAGCACTGGCCTCGCAGGCGGCAAAAATCGTTGCAGGCGTGGACGCGACCAAAGTCACATCCACCATCGAATCGCTGGAAAAAACCACCAAAAGCGCCCAGGACGTGATCGCTGCCGTGAAACCTGAAACGGTGGGCAAAGCGGTCGAAGATCTTGGCGCAGCGGGAACCCGGGTTCGCTCGATCGTTGAAAGTGTTGACGAGAAGGTGGTTGGCGAACTGCTCGATTCGGTACGCAAGACTTCTGACGATGTCTCCAAGGTTGTTGCGGCACTTGATCCGGAAAAGCTCTCCTCAACGCTCGGTTCAATTGAGCAAACTGCGAAAAACGCTGAAAACATCGCCAAAACCATCCAGCCGGAAGCTGTAGGCACAGCGGTTGATGACATTTCCAAGGCGGCCAATAAGGTTGGCAAAATTGCAGACGGTGTTGATCCGAAGTCTGTGACCCGCTTGGTCGACAATGCTGGCAAGGCGGCCGAGAAAACCGCCGATGCTGCGGAAAGCGCCACAAAATTGCTCGATGCCGTTCCTTCGGAGAAGGTTCAGGAAACGGTCAACAATATTGCGGATGCCTCAAAAGGGGCCAAGAAGATCACCGAAGATGTGGGTGCGGTTACCTCCCGCGTTGCCAAGCGTGGCGCCGACGTGGATGAGATCATCACCGACGCCAAGGAACTTGCCGGACGTCTGAATGCAGCGTCTCTGCGCATTGACGGAATTCTCGACAAAACAGATACGTTGTTGGGCGATGTGGATGGCGAAGGTGTGATCACTGAACTCAGGGAAACGCTCGCTTCCTTCCGGCGTCTGGCCAACAATCTCGACACCAGAGTGGCTGGCGTTGCGCGTGGGATCAACAACTTCACAAACCGTGGCTTGCAAGGCACACAGGACCTTATTCGCAACGCAAACCGGTCGATTAACCGGATTGACCGTGTTATCAGCAACATAGAACGGAATCCGCAGAGCCTGTTTTCAGGTAGCGGGCGAGTGAGGGAGTTGAGCGGATCGCGCGTACGCCGCTAACGGACGGCGATGCGGTTCATCATCGGAAGAATTTGGCGTTGATTTCATCAACAATGCGGTCGCTTGTTGCAGCCTCGATTGCGCTGCCACTGTCGGCCTGTGCATTCCTTTCTCCGCCCAAGCCACCGCCGGAAACCTACGATATCTCGGCACCACGCAACTTTGATTCTCTGCGCGGTGTGACGCGTGCACAGTTGCTGGTCAAAGAGCCAACCGCGCTGAAAGCCATCGATAGTGAGCAGATTCTGCTCAAACCCTCGCCATCGGTGATTGCCTACCTGTCCGGTGCCCAGTGGAGCGACCGGGTTCCGAAGATGGTGCAGGCCAAGCTTACGCAGGCCTTTGAAAACACTGAGCGGGCGAGGGCGGTTGCGAAACCCGGCGATGGCTTGGTGATCGACTATCAGCTTGTGATGGACCTGCGCCGGTTTCAGATTGAGGCGGTCAACGGCGGTGATCGGGCCGTGGTCGAACTTACCGTTAAACTGCTCAATGACCGCAATGGCCGGGTGCTGAGGACCCGAATTTTTGAGGCAACGGCGGCCACCCGCGGCAGCGACAATGATGATTATGTTGCCGCTCTCGACGCGGCATTCGATAAGGTGACCCGCGAGATCATTGAGTGGGTGTTGCGCCGGGTTTGAGGACGTGCATCTGACGGGATTGTAACCACCTCATGGTGAGCCGGTCGAACCACGAGGTGGCTCGATCGTAAGCCTTCGAGCGAAATGAAATTGCCCGATTGTTTGTCGCGCTCTTCCACGGTTCGCATCCTCTCCTTCGACTGGCTCAGGATGAAGATGCAGAGTGGGCCCGTTGGTGCGGAACGTCACTATTTGGCCAAACCCTACCCAAATCGGCCGGCTGCGTGTGCAAGCATGGTGTAGACCTTGCCTGTGTCGGACGTCAGATAAGATTGGGTGACGATATTGTCCCGGTCGTTCTTGGAAACATCGGCAATCAGACGCTCAAAGTCCGCAATGTAGCGATCAACCGCGTTTCTGAACTCAAGCTCGCTGCGATATTTCGACGAAATTTCATCGAAGGTCTGCTGACCTTTCAGCGTGTAGAGTCGGCGCGTGAACACATCGCGCTCACCACGCTGGTAGCGTGACCACAGTTCTACTGCGGCTTGATGGTCAATGGCCTTGGCGATGTCCACAGCCAGCGAATTGAGCGATTCAATCATGTGCTGCGTGGATCGGCCTGATCCAGCCGGTGCGGCGGCGGGAGCTGGTGTCGGCGCCGGAGGCTGCGGTGGAGCCGCAGGTTCGTCTTTCGACGCTCTCTGGAGTAGGTCACTCACCCAGCCGCTTTGCTGCCCACCGGCAGGCGGTTGTGGAGCGGAGGGTGCCGGTGCGGAGGAACCACGGTCAAAATCGAGCGGGCCACGCAAACCGTTGGTCGGTGCAGCCCGACTGGGTGCGGCTGGCGCAACAGGAGCGGCAGGTGGAGGCGTTGTCGCCCGTGGTGGCGCCGCCGGAGGAGGTGACGGTGGTGGAGGCGCAAACGAAGTGGTCGGTGCCGCCGGCGCTGGTTGCGGCGATGCAATCGCAGCAACGGCTTCTGCGCCAATGGCGGGTGCCGCTACACCTGCATCTTCCGATTGTCCTGATTTTGCAACGATGTCGGAGAGATCCTTCAACGCCTGAATCTGGTCGGTCACCACGCGGCGCATGGCGGCGGTTGATTCCTTCGCCTCTTCCGGAAGATCAACCACGCCTTTCTTGATCTCCGATCTTGTGTCGGCCAGGTCCCGCTGAAGATTCTGCGCCGTGCCGCGCATTTCTTCCGTGGCTGCCGAGAACCGTTCAGTAGCTTCTCTGGCTGTCGCTTCCAACTGTCCAGCAAGACCCGAACCGATGGTTTTTGCGCGGTCTTCTGCCGCCGACACAGCATCTGAAATCACGCCCGTGAACGAACGCATCAGCGTCTCCATATCCCGTGATTTCACCACTAGGCCATCTGTGAGACGTTGGATCGCTTCGCTGCGTTCCTCAAGGCTGCCGCTCATCTTGTTCTGCGTTTCATCAAGCAAGCTGGAAACCTGAAGCAGGGTGCGGCCCTGTTCATCGAACCGGCTGGAGATATTCGAAACTTCGCCAAGCACATCGCCTGAGATGCCTTTGAATTTCTCGAAATTGCCTTCGATCATGCGGCTTGAAACCTGCACATCCTGAGCGGCTTTGGAGACAGCGGCCTGGAAGTTCTCCGCATTTTCGGAGAGTGACTGCTGCAGTCCGCCAAGATTGGCTCCTGCATTGTGGATCAGGCCACCGAGTACTTCGTTGGTCTGGGCCAAACGTGTCAGTAGATCGCCAATTTCGCTGCGCATGCGCTGATTGGTTTCGCCAAGAGCTTCCACCGATTCATGCGCTTTGCCGCTGATCAGATTTGCAACACCCGCGCCTTCCGACCGGATGCGGTCGGAAACACTCTGGCTGGTTTCGGCCACGCGGGCGGAGAGTTCTTCTCCGGTGGCGGCCAATGTCAAAACCTGATCCTGAATTGCACTTGTCACAACCCGAGAGGTTTCTGACAGCCCGTCCGCAAGTTCCTTGCCGCGGTTTGCCAGTTCGTCCTGACGCTGTTGCAGTGCTTGCTCGGTTTGCTGTGTGGCCGAAAGCAGGGCTTCCTGCGTGCGCTGTGCAGAAGACAACATGGCCGCAGAGGATTGCTCCACCTGCTCATTCACCTGTGCACCGGCCTGAGCTGCAACTTCGGTCAAAGCGCGTGTTGATTCCTGGACCTTCTGGCCAACACTTGCCGCAACGGCTTCCGCTACCGTGTTGAGGCGCTGTGTCGATTCAGTCACCTGTTCACCAACGCCCTTGCCCACGGATTGTGCAAGGCCAGTTAGGCGGTTCGCGGTGTTTTCAGCAACATCAGCAAGTTCAGACGTCGCCTTGTCTGCGGTTTCTTCCAGCGATGCGATGGAGCGCTGTGCAGATGCAAGCAGGCTTTCGCCGGCAGAACCTGCCTTGTCCGCGATAGAGGCGATGGTGTTTTCAGTGGAAGCCGCGAGATCGGCCGCAATGCGTTCGCTTGACTGCGCCAGTGCTGCGGCGACCTCTTTTCCGTGCTCGTCGAACTTGTCGGCAATCGGCATTGCTTCATTTTTAAGAAGAGAACCCAGTTCCTGCGTGCGTGCAGCAAGCGTTGTGTTGAGTTCAGCTGTGCGGTCAGCCAGCGTTGTGGTCACATTTTCTGTACGGGTGGCAAGAGCATGCTCGGCATTTGCAAGGGTGGACTGAACCCGCTCTTCCATCTGGCCAACGGATGTCACCAGAATATCCTGAGCCCGCTCCGCCTCATCGGTCATCACACTTGTGATGCCTGAAACATTATCAGACAGCGTTTTCGCGAGATCGCTCGCTTTTTCGGTCAGGGCTTCTCCAATGCGGCCAACACCCTTTTCGATGGTCTGGCCGAGCGCATCGGCACGCTCGTCAACGGCACCGATCAGGCGGTTGGAGCGCTCGTCGAACACCGAGCCCCAATCGTCGGTCCGCTCCACCAGCGTGGAAACAAGCGCGCTCGATTTTTCATCGAGGATTGTTTTAATGTCTTCGGTACGGTTGTCGATCTTGTTGATGATCGAGTTGGCTTTCTCTTCAAAGCCGGAATTGATCGCTTCATTGCGCTGATCCAGTGCACTCACAATCACATTGGTCCGGTCTTCGAGCATGGACCCAATAGCGCTCGTGCGCTGATCGAGAATTTCTGCCGCACTTGCCGCGCGCTCACTGAAAAGGGCACCGGCAGAGGCGGTTTTTTCATCAAGCAATTGCGCCGCTTCGCCGACCTTTTGGCCGATCAGAGAGCCAACCGAGCTCGAGCGCTCCTCAAGCAATTCAACGGCGCTGCGTGTCTGCTCATTCAGATGGCCGGTGAGGGCGGTCGTCTGCTCGCTCAATTGTGCAGAAAGTGCGGAGGTCTGATCGTCAAGTGTTTTGGCGACTGAACCAACCTGTTCGGCAATCGATTTGGTGACAGACTGGCCTCGTTCATCAAGAGCGGAAAGAATCGCGGAGCTGCGGTCGCTCAGCAGCGTACCAAGCGCATCGGTGCGCTCGTCCAGTGCGGAAATGGTTGAGCCAGTGTGTTCGGCAAGACGGTTGGAAATGGTGGTTCCACGGTCATCCAGGTCGGCAAGCAGGGTCTCTGCCTGCAATCCGATTGCTGCGGATGTGGTTTTGGCTGTCTCTTCAAGCGATTGCAGCGTGGTTGCCTGATGTTCGTCGATGTGCCTGGCGATGTCGGAGCTTGACTTGTCGAGCGCGGAAATCAGGCTTCCGGCCTGCTGGCCGATGGCTGCACTTGCGGCACTTGTCTTTTCACTCAGTTCTTCGACCACGGCTCCGGCCTTTTCAGCCAGCGTCAGCGAGACTGCATTTGTTTTGTCGTCCATGCTGGACAGGATGGAGCCTGCCGCCTGGGTCAGCTTGTCGGTCAGTTCATCACGGCTCTTGTCGAGTGCGGTGACGATGGTGCCTGTGCGATCAGACAGAAGCGTCTGAATAGAATTTGTGCGCTCATCCAGCAGCGAACGAATGGAATCCGTGCGCTCATCCAGAGAGGACACCAGGGTTCCTGCCTGTTCCGACAGGTTGGTCGCAACCGCTGTGCCGCGTTCATCAAGTGCTGTGAGGATCGAATCAGTGCGATCCGAAAGCATGGAGGTGATCTGCGTGCTGCGCTGATCAAGATCGTTGACCATCGCGCTGGAGCGCTCCTGCAGAATGTTCGCAACTGTATCGCTGCGGTCGCGCAGGGTCGCGTCGATTGCAGCGGTTTTTTCATCGAGCGTTGATGCAATGGCTGAAGTTCGACCGTCCAGCGTGTTGGCGGTCTCATCCAGCTTGCTTCCAAGCGTTTCATTAATCTCGGTGATGCGGGCCGAAATCGTGTCGCTCAATTCGACGGCCTTGGAGTCCATCGTTTCGCGGGTTTCAGCCAGCTGCGCTTCCAGGTTGGTCTGAATGAAGGTCTGACCTTCACTGAACGCACCGGCAATTTCACGTGTGCGATCAACCAGTGCTTCGTTGATCTGGCGTGCGCGATTTTCCATCGCAACGTCAATCTTTTCAGCATTTTGCTCAAGATTGTTCGCGCGATCGTTCAACTGACCCACAACACTGTCGAATTTGCTGGTGAGTGAAACGCCAAAGCCAGATAGCTTTTCGCCGAGGGTTTCATCTATGAAGCGGGTTTTGTCCTCAATGGTGCTGGCAAGCTCTTCGCTTCTTTGGCCCAACGCATCGACAAGTGCGTTGCCACGAACCGTAAGGCTTTCATCAATTGAGGAGAGGTGACCTTCGACCCCGGTTTTGAGATCCTGACCAAGCTGGTTGATGCGATCTGTGAGTTCAGATGCCTGCAAGGCGAAGGAATCATTGGCCGAGCTGCTCATCTCACCAAGCTGTTCGATGAGCTGGCCAGTGGACATGGAGAAGCGTTCAGAAAACTCGTCGGTTTTCGTGCTCAACAGCGAAACAAGATTTTCACTGGCGAAGCCGAGAGAGGCGGAGATTTCGTCACCACGCTCCGAAATCGACATGTTGAGCTGCTTGGACGCTTCGTCGACCCGCTGTGCAATCTGTGCCGCTGTTTGATCGAGGTCCTCTTTCAGGCTTTCGTGTGCGCCGGAAATCGAAGAGCGAACCCTCTCGGAATGGGTGACGATGGCGTCGCGTTCGCTGGAAAGTTCTTCCACGAGACCGCGCATTTTGACTTCGTTTTCATTGTAGGAGCGCTCAAGCTGGCTGACTTCGCTGGCGACCAGCGCCTCCAGCTTGCCCGCGCGGTCAACCGCGGCCTGAATGCCTGTGTTCATGGCCTCCACCTCGCGGCGGACCGCCTGACCGACGGAGCGGACACTTTCTTCTCCGGAGACTTCTGGTTCAATGAGGCGGTAGGCGGCCTCTGTCATGGAGCGCGCGGCAATGCGCATTTCCTGCGCTCGGCGTGTGAGGATCGCGAATGCCCAGATCAACAGAATTGGCACAATCAGGCTGGCAGTCAGATAGATCAGGCTCGGAGTCTGGATGATGTTGGTCCAGGCGTTGAGGTCGAACACCTGTTCGCCGAACAGTTTGTAACCGGCCCAGCCGCCGGCAATCAGCCAGATGATGGTGAACAGCGTGGCGATGAGCACACCGCTCGACGATGGCTTCAACTGCATATGGTAGGCAAAGCGGGAGGCACCGGAACGATTGCGATCGTTGGCCGGACGGGATTTTGGCGCAACAACCTTTGCTCGCGCGGCTGGCGTTTCTTTGGTTTCGGGCTTTGCAGGAGCGACCGCCGCGGCGGTTGCTGCGACTGCAGGCGCAGCGCTTGCGGCCTTTGCTGTCGCATCGTCCCGCTTTGCAGACGACGTACTTTTCGAACCGCCGGTCTCTTCTGTGAGGTCCGAAGCCGCTTTGGCGAGTTTTGCCTCAAAGTCATCAGCGGACGACCCGGCATCTGCCGTGGCGTCGCTGTGCTCAGCGAAATCAATCTTCAGAGCTTCTTCGACCGCTTCCAGTGCCTGTTCAGCCTGATCTTTGCTCTGTTTCGCAGTTTTGGCCATCTTTGGGACCTCGCCCTACTCATCTTACTCAGGTCGGTTTGCCGGACCCAACCTTCCCGCAGGTGGGCGGCACACCATGTGTTGGTCATTGCCCTACAGGTCATGACCTTTCAGTTGTGGAAACATTATGGCTTGCCTCAGGAATTGAGGGCAAAATCGGGCAAATGGAAAACAATTCACAAATATTGCGTGAAAATGTGCGTTCCCGTTTGACTGTTCGGCCTGTTGTGCTGGCCATGATGCATCCAGACGCCGAAATCTTTGAAAAAGTGCCTGATTATCCTGCACAATTCCTCAAATCCCGCCGCGACGGCATCGTAGTCTTCATACTTTGTTAAGAAAACAGGGAATCGCAATCAGTGCCAAGAATCTTAAAACGCGGTTAACGCTGCAAGAAATCCGGGATTCTGCGGAGAAAATTTGCTGCAAAGGCATCAACCAACTTCAATTGAAGTTTCGCTAACCAAATTTGGTCCGCGGCAGACGCGTTAACCACTTGGAACCTTCTCTACGCTTAAGCTTGTTGTTGGCGTGGCAAGCCTGACCAAGAAGCAGGTTGTCAAATAAGAAGGGGTTAAATTGATGCAGGCACTAAAGCAGCAGGAAAATGATCGTCCGGTCGATCTGGTTCACCTGGCACGGCAAACAATGGGCGACCGCGAACTCGAACGGGAAGTGCTTTCCCTTTTCGTGAACCAGTCGCGGCAGCACCTGCGACGGTTGCGCGAGGCAAAATCACAGTCTGAATGCAAGATGATGGCCCACACGATAAAGGGTTCTGCCCGTGGACTTGGTGCCTGGCAGGTGGCGAGTGCTGCAGAAGCGATCGAAGGCCGTATTCCCAGCCGCTCCGAGCTTGCACGGCTTGAAGGCGCCATGGACGAGGCCGCGATTTATATCGGTGATCTGATCAACTGATCGCGCTGCAGCTGGCAATAAGCTGCCATCGCAGTTTCACGCGGTATCAGAAATTGTTGAGTTGGTTTGAACAGCCTGTTTTTCCGCAGGTTTTGCGGGGTCAAGTCTATTGACTTAGTGCAGTCAGCCGCTAAATCCCGAACATGACAATTGTTCCAAACTAGGCTTGCGCACGTCATGGCGAAAATCACGTACATAGATTTCGATGGCAAAGAACATGTGGTTGAGGCGGAGAATGGCTCAACCGTTATGGAAAACGCCATCAAAAACGCCATTCCCGGCATCGAGGCCGAGTGTGGCGGGGCCTGTGCCTGCGCAACCTGCCATGTCTATGTGGACGCCGCATGGATGGAAAAAGCAGGTTCTGCTGAAGCCATGGAAGAAGACATGCTGGACTTCGCCTATGAAGTGGGTGAGGGGTCGCGCCTCTCATGCCAAATCAAGGTTTCCGACGAGCTCGACGGCCTTGTGGTCCGCGTTCCCGAGCGCCAGGCCTGAGTTCAGAGCTTTTCAACGCTTGATGAGACGGTCCATGCGGCGATAGTTTCGCGTGTCGCTGCGTTCAAATCTGGCGTTACGCTCCACATCTTCCCGCGCAAGCGCTAAAACAAGCGCATTGCCCTTGCGGTGCAGCACGCGACAACTCTTTTCTGATTTCAGCGACTTAAGAGCCTTGTAACTGTCGCGCGCCAGCCTGCGATAGTTGGCGCCATGAACCTTTTCGTGTCGATCCAGAAGCCGATACATTTGTCTCCAAGTGTTGCGCACGGATCGCCGCATTCTGATGCCGTCGCGCAATTTAGGCATGTTGTAGGTGATCTTCAGATCAATTGTGGCGCGTTTTACCCGGCAGATACCGTTTTCGTACGCATGATCGATGTTCCACCTGAGAACCCGGTTGGTGGTCGCAAACACCCGTCGGCCATGGGCACTGGAATAGGGCCCATAACGGCGCATTGATTTGGCAAGTTCAGCGGGCGTTTCACCGGAGATTGCATAAAATTTGGTGACTGTCTGAATATTGACGTCACGCGTTTTCTTTTTTGCCACTGCCGGACCAGCGGTCAGCGCAATTGCGATTGCCGAAACCAGGGCTGCCAGACGGACATCCATCGCTGAGATGCGCTACCGGTTCAGAAGCGCGATGCGTTTTTGCTCGTCCGCATCGAATTTGAGCTGTGCCTTATCATGTTCGTCGAGACGAAGATCGATCAACGCGCTGGCATCTTCGCGAGCAGTCTCACAGTTTCGGGCGATTGGCAGCGCTTTCAGATCAGCCTCCATCTGGCTGGCAAATCGCGAAGCGATGGCCACGTGGATTGCCTCGTGCCAACGGGCATATTTGTCGAGATTGTCCCAAGCCCGGCCAAGGCGCTTGTCAGCTTTGTTGCGTTGCGCCCAGCGCGGCAATGTGACTTTGGCACTAACCGTCACTTTTGCGTGGCTAATCTGGCATCCGCCAGGCAGTGTCCGGAAGCGCACCGTGGGCTGCATTTTTATGCGTGCCACCGCGAGCGCATGGTCGTTTCCCGCACTTCGGGGGCCTTTGGCCCGGATCTGGCGATCAAGCTGCTTCGAAGTCTTTCCGTTCACGGTGTAGTAGTCGACCGTAACCTTGGTGTTTTCCGGAACGCCCTGAACCGTTTGTGTGCAGCCAACAAGCAGCATCAGCCCACCAAACAGGCTCAGCTTGACCGGTTTAAACGGTTTCTGGTGCAAGTTGCAGGCTCCGGTACGGGTGCGGTCTGATCGGTAAGATCAGCATAGATTGCGATGGTTTAAAGAAGTGTATGATCATTTCCCGCGAAATAACATCACGATTTTGTTTGAAGCACGATCATGATGCGGCTCTGAAATCCATGACTTCCTGTCCAGGTTCCGGGGCGTGCGGTATCAGCCTGGCCAGAACCAGAGAGACGCCAGCCATCGCGGTTCCGCTGAGGAATACGGCAGCCGGGCTCACCAGCCACAACAGGCCAAAGACAATGGGTATGAAAACTGCCGCAATGTGGTTGATTGTGAAGGCCACTCCAGCAGTGGGGGCGATGTCTGCCGGGTCTGCGATCTTTTGAAAATAGGTCTTCATGGCGATCGCCATGGCAAAAAAGGCGTGGTCGATGATGTACAAACCGGCCGCAATCCAGGCGCTTTCGACAAATGCGTAGGCCGTGAACACGCCCATGAGACCGATATATTCAACCGTCAAGGCTTTGCGTTCGCCAATCTTTCCTATCCAACTTCCGATCAAGGGGGCGAGCGTCATGGTAACGGCACCGTTGATGAAGAACAGAATTGCCACGTCATGCACCGGGTAGCCGAATTTCTCGACCATCAGGAAACTTGCAAAAACCAGGAAAATCTGGCGCCGCGCACCGGCCATGAATGTCATTGCGTAGTAGAGCCAATACCGCTTGCGCAGGACCAGCTTCTTGTTTTGCGGAACGCCTTCGGGAAATGTCGGAAACATTGCCCACATCAATCCGACCATCGCCACTGTGATGCCGCCCGCCAGCAGAAACACGCTGGTGAAAGGCAGTTCGAACACCCGCCACGCAACGTAAATCATGAGGTAGGCGCACAATTGTGCGAACGCCGCGATACGTAGAATTTTCCCGAGGCTCGCAGCCGCTGTTTTCTTCGGCAGCCACTGAAGGCACAGCGACTGATGTGCGGTTTCATAATAGTGAAACCCCACCGATCCAATGAACGTGGTGATGTAAAATCCAAGGGCGCTCGGGAAGTAGCCGGTCGCCGCCACGCCGCCGCCCAGAAGCAACAGCGAGATCATCGCCAATGTCTGTTCGCGCATGGCAAGCAGCAAGAACACGGCAGCAAATGACAGAAATCCGGGAATTTCACGGATGGATTGCTGAATGCCAATTTCGCGCCCTGAAAAGGACAGAACGTCATGGGCAAAATTGTTCATCAGGCTCGACCACGAGGCAAACGCGATCTGCATCGTTGCTGCCATAAGCATCAACAGAACAATGGGCTTGCGCCAGTCGTCTTTGTGAGCAATCAGGTGGGCTGACAGGGCGGTGCCGTCGCCACCGGCCGTCAGTTGGTTTGGCGTGGTCATCGCGATGGACTATCAAAGAAGGTCACCACCGGCAATCACCTCCGACGCCCTCAGATCGATGAAGCGGATGTTGTTTTGAATGAAGATGTGAGCCCTGCGTTCGAACCGTTCCTGTGGCGGCTTGGTCATGGCCGAACCCTGGAGCTTGGCCGCAAGTCGCAGATCATGGGCGTTTTGAACGTTACGCCTGATTCATTTTCAGATGGCGGCAAGTTCCATGTGCCGGATGATGCCAAGCGTCAGGCTGAAAATATGGTCGCTGAGGGGGCTGCCATCATCGACGTGGGTGGTGAGAGCACAAGACCTGGGGCCGAACCAATCAGCGCTCAACAGGAACTCGACAGGGTGCTGCCGGTGATCGAGTTCTTGAACCAGAGTTTGGACTGCGCCATCTCGATTGATTCCTACCGGTTTGAAACCGCCCAGGAGGCCGTTACTCATGGTGCGCATGTCATCAACGATGTGTTCGGCCTGCAGCGGGATCAGCGCCTTGCTGAGCTTGCAGCAGAACACAAAAGCGGGCTTTGTGTCATGCACACGGGGCGCAATCGCGAGGTCTTGCCGGATCCGATTGAAGATCAAATTGCTTATCTCACACGCTCAATGGAAATTGCCAGTCAGGCAGGTGTTTCCCGTCAAGCCATCGTGCTCGATCCCGGATTTGGTTTTGCCAAGGAAAACAACGAGATAAATCTTGATCTGCTTGCAAGGCTCGACCGACTGCACGTGCTGGGACAACCCATCATGGTGGGCACATCCAGAAAACGATTCATTGGTGCACTGACGGGTCGTGAGCCCCGAGATAGAGACGTGGGTACGGCGGCGACCAACGTCATGGCACGATTGAAAGGGGCAGGGCTCTTTCGGGTGCACAATGTTGCGGTTACCAGGGATGCAATGTTGATGGCAGACGCGGTGGTAGAGCAAACGATTTCCAACGGGTTGAACGATGAAGCCAACCAACAGCAGGGAGACACGCAGTGAGAGATCGCGTCACATCCTACCAGATTGTCTTGAAAAACTGCGCCTTTTTCGCCCGGCACGGGGTGTTCAACGAAGAGCTTCGACTTGGTCAACGTTTCTATATTGATGCGGTGTTGCAGGTGAATCCGGGCCGCGCGCTGGAAGACGATAATTACCGCGAGACCGTGGACTACGGCGCGGCCTATGCCGAGATCAAAGAGGTGGCGACGGGCGAACGGTTTCATCTCATTGAAGCGCTGGCGTTGAAAATCGCCAAAGCGCTGCATGAGCGCTTTTCACAGGTCACCTGCGCAGAAATTACGGTCAGAAAGCCAAATGCTCCGGTTCCCGGCATTATTGACTATGCGGAAGTTTGTGTGGTCTATCCACCGCAGGGAGAGAAATAGGTTGTGGATGGGGGTTAGAAACAATCTATGGTGCAAGAGTGCTGGTTAGGCCTTGGCGGCAATGTGGGCGATGTGATCGCCTCTTTTGCTGGCGGATTGCAAAGGCTCAACGCGAGCGACGGGATTAAGGTTTCCGCCGTTTCTCGTGTTTACAAAACGCCGCCCTGGGGAAAAACAGATCAGGACTGGTTCTATAATTGTTGCGCCGGAGTGGAATGTTCGCTCCCGCCCGAAGCTCTGTTGGATCTGTGTCTTGAAACGGAAAAGAGTTTTCAGCGTGAACGCGGTGAGCGCTGGGGTCCCCGAACGCTGGATATCGATGTGCTCGCGTTTGGCGGTGAGGTTATCTGCACTGAGCGGCTGACGGTGCCGCATGCCCGAATGCTGGAACGCGCCTTTGTGTTGACGCCGCTCACGGAGATCGCTCCCGATCTAAAAATCAACGGCCTTTCCGTCAAATCCTGGAGTGACGGCGTTCAAGATGACAGTATGGAGCCAATTAAACTGGCCTCGGACTGGTGGAAACAACCAGGCCAGGGTGGTTAGACTCAATCGTTGAAGGCAGTCTTGCGGGCGCGAGCGTTCTTGCGATCAAGTGTAATGCCAATCACCGGTATAAGTTCACCGCTCACGCGAACAGAGATGGTCAGATTGAGGCGATTGTTGTTTTTCAGATTGGCGACCATGGCGCCTTTGAGCTGTTTACGATTGATGCCGACAATCAGCCGTTTGCCAGAAAGACGACCCGAAACTATATCAAGCCCTTTGCCCTTGGCTCCGTCCAGAAACTGACCCCGATACGACCGGCCGGAACGGTATACCTTTGCCGACATTTTCTGGGTGAACACCCCAACACGACAGGTGCCGGAAATATCCATTCCGGTCCGGCGGTTGATGGAGCTTCCTTTGAAATTGCAGAAGAATTTCGTGCCCTTGTATTTGCCAGCCACAATCGAGCCCGGGCCTGACCAGTTTCCCTCTACGCTTTTGAAATAGCGCGCCTCGCCCGCATTGGCAGTCACACTAATGGAACATGCTGCGGCAACACCAATCAGGGCGCTTTTGCAATATCGCTGAAGACTCATGAACACACACCTGTTTCGGGACGTGCTGAAGCATTAACGAAAATGGTTAACGCATTGCTGCCAGAGTGCAAGCTATGCGGTGATCAAGTTCACGAGATGTTACAGACCATTCGGTCCTTTTGATTGTGAGAAGCGTTGATGCGGTCTTCGTCCTTTGAGCATCAGTTGTTTTCCGGTTTTGATCCGCCGTCATTTTCATCGGAACTTTGACTGAAGCTGACGAGCTCACTCAGAAAACGGCCCATTCCGGGCCTCTCGAGGGTTAAAAACGGTACCGGTCGACACAAATCCATTGCCGAAATGCCAATACGAACGGTCAGCAGACCATTCACGACACCCTCGCCGAGGCGTGCGGACAGGCGGGCCGCCAGCCCGTGTCCAACCACCTGCTGCATCAGATTTTCGCCAATGGCGATGGATCCGGTCACCGCAAGATGCCCGACGACATTGCGGAACAGGCGAATCATGCCGAAATAACCCGGCTTTCCGCCGTAGAGTTCGGCCAGTGCCCGAATAAGGCGCGCATTTTCAGCAAGCACATAGCCCACATCAATGAGTGCCCGAGGGCTGACGGCTGTGACCACGGAGACCCGCTTTGCAGCGGAAAGGATCAGTGTTTGTGCCTGTGCATCAATCGGGGAGAGGAGTTCGCGTTCGAGCAGTTTGATGCGGTCCGAGCCATCGATGATTTCGGTGTCGTGTTTGGCAAGTTCGGACCGACCCCGGGCGGTATCGGCGCGATTCGCGTAGAGGCCAACCACACTTTTCGAAACGGCAATTGTCTCTTTGAGATTGTTCTGCTCATAAGCATCCCGCGCCCTGTCTCGCAGCTTGGTGATGGCTGAAATCCGGCTTATGGCTCTGATTTCGTTGATGATCCAGAAAAGCACGCCGAGAAGAAAAACGCCGGTGAGCCCCAATGCCGCCCAACCGAGCCATTCCCAGCGGGCAAACAAGTCGCGAATGAGGCTGTCGATTGCGAGCCCGATTGCCAGTGAAACGAGACCTGCGAACGCAACGCCCGCGATCTTGAGAAGGGAGAAGCCATTTGAGCGCGGCTTGGCGGAGTTGGATGGGTCCATTGTGTCCACCGAAAACGCCTCACTCACGAGGCGCTGAGCATCCTCCTCTGGCGCTATCTCGACCACAGCTTTTGGCGAAACGGCAACGGGGGATCTGGGAGACGCCTCTTTCGCCTTTGCTTTTGCACTCGACCTTGGGTCAGAGTCTGCATCTTGCTCGGGCTTCACATTAAAAACCGCCGGTTTTCTTGGGGATTCGCTCATGCCAGCCGGTCTCCGATCAAAAACTCCAAGGCCCGGTCCAGCCGGATGTGTGGCAGCGACAGGGAGACGCCATCGTCAGTCTCCTCCAGTGCAGGTGGTCGAAACCGAACGAAGTTCAAATTTGACGACCCGTTCGTTGGGCCTTCGATCATTGAACCTGTGTTTTTCGGAAGGTCGCCCGGAAAGACCGCACTTTCGGTTTTGCCATCGAATTTGGTCTCGGCAATCCTTTCCCCCTTCATCGGGACACCCAAAATCACCGGCAGTTCGGAACCATCGTGCTGCACAGTCCCTTCGCGGGTGGCCCGAACGGCGGCAAGCGCTGCCACATCAACCGAAGCATCGTTGAACTGAGCATGTTCGACGGCCTCACGCACCAGTTCTCTCAACAGGCTTTCCAGCCTGTCATGGTCGGAATGGTGAAGGTGGTCGGCCTTGGTTGCGGCGAACAGGATCTTGTCCGTCCGGCTGGAAAACCAGGAGGTAAGCCAGGACGCGCCACCGGGTCGAAAGCACTTCAAAATGTCAGCAAGAGCGGTCTTCAGATCCGCCACAGCGCCTGGCCCGGCGTTCAGAGCCTGCAATGCGTCCACAAGCACAATCTGCCGATCGATGCGGGCAAAATGATCTCGGAAAAACGGTTTCACCACGATTGATTTGTAGGATTCAAACCGCCGCTCCATCATGGCGTGGAAACTGTCCTTGGCGGCAGATTGTCCGTTTTCAATCTTCAGAGGTGCGAAGGTGAGAGCCGGGGACCCTTCCAAATCACCAGGCAAGAGAAACCGTCCCGGAGGGAGCGTGGAGAGAGCCGTGTTGTCGGCCCGACAGGCTCGCAGGTAGTCGGTGAAGGTCGAGGCCAGGTCCCGGGCAACAGACTCATCCTGCTCTGCCGTGGCATCGATCTTTTCAACCTGCCCACGCCATGCGTCCGATAGTGACAGGCGGGCGGGCTGAACGGCCAAATCCAGCGCTTCCGCGCTCCATTCCGCATATGATTTTCCCAGCAGCGGCAGATCAAGCAGCCATTCTCCGGGATAGTCGACCAGATCAATCGATAATCTGCCGGGACCGAAGCGCCGCGACCACGCGCTGGCTGATTCATAGTCGATGGTGAGCCGGAGCTCGGAAATGGAGCGGGTGGATTGTGGCCATATGCGCTCTTCGACGAGATCATGAAGATGGGACTCGTAGTCGAAGCGCGGCACCCCGTCGTCGGGCTGTGGTTCGAGCTTTGCTCCAGTCAGTCGCTGGTTGGCATAGGCGCCGAACAGCGGCAACCTGCCACCATGAACCAGATTGTGCACCAAAGCGGTGATGAACACCGTCTTTCCGGCCCGTGAGAGGCCGGTTACCCCAAGCCGCAATGACGGGGACCAAAGGTCGCTGACGGAACTCAAGAGCGTTTCAAACGCGATGCCTGCGTCATCTGCAAGGGTGGTGATTTTGGTCAATGCATGGCCTTCAGCACGGCAAAACAGTCCCTGATCGCTCAATCATTTTCAATTTCGAAGTCTGCCATCAAATAATTTCGGTCGTAAGGAGCTCAGCGTCCAATATGGGGAGCGAACCGATAAATGTCAGCGCTCTGCACCTGCTAGAGGTCCCGTGGAACCAAAAAGTCGACCAAATCACCGGAGCGCATCTTGATGTTGCACCACTGGTCCGCGTCGAAATCAATCACTGCCAGGCCGCTGGTTGGAAAATGTCTTGAAAGATAGTTCTGCATGACATCTCCGGTGGGTGCACACAGTCCCCGCACCAACTCATCACACGACGGATTGTGTCCAATCATCATCACCGACTTTCGCTCGGGGGTTGCTTTCAACGTCTGAATGTAGGTGTCGGGGGAACCGTGATAGAGTTCGGAGTCAATCGTTATGGTTGCTCCGTCCAGAGCTGCTTGAACGCCGTCCTTCGTCGCTATTGTCCGGGCGGACGAGGAGCAGATTACGATCTTTGGGTGATATTGCCGGTCAAGCAATGCCTTTTCGATCAAAGGCAGATTGCGCTTTCCTCGATCATTCAGCGGGCGGTCGTGGTCCGGCACACCCGGCAAAGCCCAACTGGATTTGGCATGTCTGAGAATGAACAAACGCAACATGTGATATCGGTACTATCAATCGATGGGCCTGCCAAGCTTGGTTGCGTTCCCGGAATTTAAGTGTGGAGACCGGAATTTGGCGACTTGGGAGACAAAATACCGGCCTATTCAATCGTTGCTGCGCAAAACACTCACTTTATCAATCTCTTACGGCCAATTATCACAATTTCTGAATCCTGTAATTGTTGCTTGTTCAAGAATTTGAACCTGTCTATATAGCGCCCATTCAGTGTGGTAACCGGCTGCCCGCATCCACCGGAGCCATACGAGAGTGAGGCCGCTTGCGGGGGAGAAATATGTCGGAAACGATAGACGAATATCGACCAAGCAACAGCGAGCCGTTCATGAATGAGCGGCAAAAAGAGTATTTTCGCAAGAAACTGTTGAACTGGAAAAATGATCTCATTCGGGAATCGAAGGAAACCCTCGATTCCATGCAAAGCCAGAATCTGAACCACCCTGATTTGGCCGACCGGGCCTCATCTGAAACTGACAGGTCCATTGAACTGCGCGCGCGGGATCGTCAGCGTAAGCTCATTTCCAAGATCGATGCCGCAATTGGTCGGATTGATGATGGCTCATACGGTTATTGTGAAGAGACCGGCGAACCAATTGGCCTTCAACGTCTGGACGCAAGGCCAATTGCGACGCTTTCGATTGAGGCCCAGGAGCGCCACGAGCGCCGGGAAAAGGTCTACCGGGACGATTGATCTTCCGCACCGCTGACTAAGTTTCAAGTTCAATGAGAGGCCGCAATTGTTGAGATTGCGGCCTTTCTTGTTGGGGCCTGTCAGCAAAAAAATGTTTGCATCTCGCGTAAGGTGCACCACATCTGGCGATCAGGAGAGGGGCCAGAAAGGAACGATCATGTGGAAATCGAACTTCTGGTCGGCGATTCTTGCTTCGGGAGTTGTTTTCGGGGCAACCGCGTCCGCTCAGGCACTCACCTGCAAACCAGCGGACAAGTCACTTGCAGGAATTTATGAACTTGTCGGCGTGAGAGAGGTGGGATCAGCGATCCAGCTTCTGGCCGATGGGCGCTTCGGGTACATGATGACCTATGGCGCTGCAGATGAACTCGGCAAAGGTTGCTGGACCCGCAAGGGCAACACGGTGACGTTGGTGCCGAGCGAACTGCAGATCAACCACGGCGGAGAGAAGTTCAAAAAGCTTGATCTGAAGCTGACTTCCAAAGGCGGGTTGTTGCGAAAGTTCGACGCTAAGCACCAAGGAGTGTACGAGCGTCGGGCGAAATAGGCTCCTAATCCAGAGCCTACTTTTTCCCGGTGATTTCGCTCAAAAGGGCATCCATCTCGGAAGCGAGATTGTCTTTGGGCTTTTCATCCGGTTTTTGTGGGCTCACCGCCGGGGCTGGTTGAACCGGCTTAGTCGGTTCGGGGGCCTGTAACTCTCCGAGTTCGAGTGCAAGTGCATCCTCAAAATCTGCCAGCGTGTCTTCGGCCGGTGGCAGTTCCTTCTTCGGGGGCGCTGCAACGGGGGTTGGGGCCGAAGCCAGTGTTTCCGGTTTCGCAGGCGGAGCGACGCTCGGTGACAGATTTGAATCTGATTGGGTATCGGTCACCGCAGAACGCACCGCACCGGCGCCTGTTGTCGAGCCGAGGGACGCTGCCGACGCAGCCGCGATAGGCGCTGCTGGTTTTGCATCCGATATTGGTGCGCTTGGTGAAACGGCGGCTTTCGATTGTTGCGGTTTTGGGGCAGAAGGCGGCGCTGCGACGGGTGCCCGCGATGGTTCGGGCTTTGTGGGTGTGGATGAAACACCAATCACCGGCGACGTTGGTTTCGCAGGCGGGGCAACCGGCTCGGGAGTCGGTCTGAGGGACTCAGGCGTTGAAACTGGAGGCAGAGGCTCTGGACGCGGCTCAGGTTTTGGTGCCGGTGGCGTGACTGGGGTGGGAGTTGAAGTGGCCGGAACTGCGGTTGCGGCGATCTCATCGGTGTGTGCGGACCGCTGGCTGGCAAGCGCTTCAGCCACACCAATGCCGCTTTCAATGACAATGTCATTTGGTCCGCCGATCATGATGAGATGCTCAACACCATCACGGCGCACCAGAACAATCCGGCGACGGGCATCGACCGCCGCGGCGTCGGAAACGGCGAGACGTGCTTTTCGGCTGTTGCCGGAACGACGTGCGCGAGGGCCGGTGAAATAGCGCACCAGCCAGACGATCGCGACCAATGCAACCAGAAGGACAACGAATATCAGGATCAGGGTCAGACCTGGTCCGCCTTCTGAAAGTAACTCACCCATCGTTTGCTCCCGCCCTTGGCAACTGCCCCACTATTGCCGGAACTCGGATTGCTGAGCAACAAAATCGGTAAAAATGGTCGGGCATGCACATGATTCTGTTGTGATTTGAGCTTGGCTTTTCGCCGGAATAGGCAGTATGGGCCAAAAAATTGCGCAAACGCTTCAATTTTACTGAACAATGTTCGATCCGCCGTGACGGGCGGCTATGCTTGCTGCGTGATTCGCGCATGGGTTTGCTGTTCGTGTTTTCGAACGACGAGAGGTAAATCCCAGTCGCCGCAGCCACTTGGGGAAACGGCTGAAAAACTGGTGCGAATGTGCGGAAGAGGGTTTGTCTGCAACGTCGGGGTGTGATTCAAGGCATGCATTCGAAATTGCAGACGTCGGGATGTCGGTGATGCCGTCCCAAACGGCTCGATGCGGGTCGATCGGTCGAATGAGAGGTGGCAGTTATCATGGATCAGGCCCGAGACGTTGGTGCGGCACCAAAACCGGTTGTGGACCTGACGGGTAAATCGAGCGGCATTGGTCGTTTGCTTCTCCTGGGCATCGTTCTTGTTGGGGTGGCCGGTGCGTTCGTTGTGCTGCCCGAGCAGTATCGCGATCAGGCCATGCTGGCGCTGCTCGGCCTTTTGTCGATGATTGGCGTGTTCTTCCTGTTTGTACTCGCCATCGGCATCGTTCATCTAACATCGCGGTCCCGCGGTCTGGAATTTGCCCGGTCCTTTGTTGATGGGCTCACAGAAGGCGTCGTGATCACCGACAATGACGGCCGCATCATGTATGCCAATCAGGCCTATGCCGATCTGTCCGGTGCGGAATCAGCCAGCGATATCAATACGGTCGAGCGGTTGTTTTCAAGTGAGGCGGATGCTTCTGAAGCCGTCTACCGGTTGAGCCAGGATGTTCGCGGCAATCAAAGCGGACAACATGAGTTTCGCATGGCCTCTGGCCTCAAGGCGCGGAGTTCGGGAGGCAACAAGGCGGCGTGGTATCGATTGCAGGTGCGTCCGCTTCAGGTTCCGGGGCAAAACAAGTCGCTGCGGGTCTGGCAGGTGCAGGACATTACCGAAGAGCGAACCAGTCAGGAGCAGGTGTTTCTGGAGTTGCAGCACGCCATCAGCTATCTGGACCACGCACCGGCCGGGTTCTTCTCCGCCGATCCCGATGGCTCCATCGTCTATCTCAACGCAACACTGTCCGACTGGCTTGGCATTGATCTCACGCAGTTTTCCGCCCGCCAGATGCGCATGCAGGATCTGGTGGCCGGTGATGGAATGGCCCTGCTTGACGCAATCACCCTGGAGCCCGGAGAAAGCCGGACCGCGGTGGTTGATCTTGATCTGGCAAAAACCAATGGTCAGACATTCCCGGTCCGCCTCTACCATCTTGTGCCGCAGTCAGACGACGGGGCGCCGGGGGCAACGCGCACTGTGGTGCTGAACCGCTCGGAAAGCGAAGTATCCTCCGACGCGCTGGAAGCGGCGGAAAGCCGGTTCACCCGCTTCTTCAACAACACCCCGATTGGTATCGCATCGGTGGGCAATGAAGGGCAGGTGATCAAAACCAATGCCCGGTTCCTGAAACTGTTTGCGCCAGTGCTCGAAGGGCGTGCCAGCGAGGATCAGATTCGCATCCATGATCTGGTTCACGAAAACGACCAGCCTTCCATGATGAACGCGATTGGTCAGGCAGATGACGGGCAGGCAAACATTGAGTTTGTGGATTCTGTTCTGCCCAACGCAGAAGATTGTTCCATTCGATATTTCTTGAGCCCGGTCAGCGAAGCAGAACGCGATGATGAAGGCGAGGTCGCAATCATCTATGCGCTGGAAGTGACTGAGCAGCGAGCGCTTGAAGCCCAGATGGCGCAAAGTCAGAAAATGCAGGCGGTGGGCCAACTGGCAGGCGGAATTGCTCACGATTTCAACAATGTGTTGACCGCGATTATCGGCTTTTCGGATTTGCTGCTGACCCGGCATCAGGCCACGGACCCGTCATTTCAGGACATCATCAACATCAAGCAAAACGCCAACCGGGCCGCCAGCCTGGTTCGACAGTTGCTGGCCTTCTCGCGCCGCCAGACCCTGCGTCCGGAAATTTTGTCGCTTTCTGATGTGCTTTCCGACCTTCGCATGCTGCTCGACCGCCTGATGGGCGACAAGGTGAAGCTGGAGGTGGTGCACGGGCGCGATTTGTGGCCGCTGAGGGCCGATATCGGGCAGCTTGAGCAGGTGGTGGTCAATCTGTGTGTGAATGCCCGCGATGCCATGCCCGAAGGCGGTGATCTGAAGATCAAGACCTCCAATCTGGAACCCAAGGATCTGGTTGATCAACATGCGCACAAGGAAATGGCCAGCGGCGACTATGTGCTGATTGAGGTGATCGATAAGGGAACCGGCATGAGTGCTGAAACCCTTGAAAAGATATTCGAGCCGTTCTTCTCAACAAAGGAAATCGGGCAGGGGACAGGTCTTGGTCTTTCCACCGTGTACGGCATCGTGAAACAAAGTGGCGGCTACATCTTCGCCGATACTGAACTGGGTGCGGGCACGACATTCCGCGTTTATCTTCCACGCCATGTTCCGACGGCCCAGGAACTCGAAGAACAACATGCGGAAAAGAACCAGTCGGCTCAGGAAAAGCCCAAAGATCTGACGGGATCAGCCACAATCCTGCTGGTGGAAGACGAAGACGCCGTGCGGGCCTTCGGTGCCCGTGCCCTGCAGTCGCGCGGCTACACCGTGCTGGAAGCAGAATCTGGCGTCGAAGCGCTGGAACTGGTGGATGAGCATGAGGGTGAAATCGATCTTGTGGTCTCCGACGTGGTGATGCCAGAGATGGACGGGCCAACACTCTTCACGGAACTGAAGAAGCGGGAATATGATCTGAAATTCATCTTCGTTTCCGGTTATGCAGAGGATGCATTTGCTAAAAACCTGCCAGATGCAGACCGGGAGAAATTTGGTTTCTTACCCAAACCATTTTCGCTTAAGCAGCTCGCCTCCACGGTCAAGGACATGTTGGAAAAGTGACGTTGCACTTTCTGATCAACCGTTGTGCAAAACGCGCACTTGATTAATTGATTGGCATACGCTCACATGCGCGTTCAACGCTTGGTGAGGTATAAAAATCATGTTCAAAAAACTAACACTGTGCGCAGCGCTTGCAGCAGGGCTCGTGACGAGTGCCTTTGCGGAAACGAAGGTGCCGTTTGCGCTCGACTGGAAGTTTGAGGGGCCAAGTGCGGCCTATTTTGCGGCCGTCGACAACGGCCACTTCAAAGCAGAAGGCCTTGATGTGGAGGTTTCCGCAGGCAAGGGCTCGCTGGACGCAATCCCGAAAGTGGCAACCGGCGCGTTTCCGATTGGCTTTGCTGACATCAACAGCCTGATCAAGTTTCTGGATCAAAACCCGGGTGCACCCGTTACCGCGGTCATGATGATCTATGACAAGCCGCCATTTGCCGTGGTCGGCCGCGCCTCGCAAGGTGTCAGCGCGCCAAAGGACCTTGAGGGCAAGCGTTTGGGTGCACCGCCACCAGATGGCGCGTGGGCACAGTTCCCGGCATTTGCCAGCGCCAACGGCATTGATGTCAGCAAGGTGACGGTGGAACCGGTGGGCTTTCCAACCCGCGAACCGATGCTTGCTGAAGGCAATGTGGATGCCATTACAGGCTTTTCGTTCTCAAGCTACCTGAACCTGGTGCGGCTTGGTGTTCCCGAGGACGATATCAAAGTGATCCTGATGGCTGACCATGGACTGTCGCTCTATGGCAATGCGATCATCGTCAATACAGATTTCGCCAAGGACAATGCAGCGCTCGTGACCGGATTTCTGCGCGCTGTTGCCAATGGTTGGAACGATGTGATCGCTGATCCTGCTGCTGGTGCAGCTGCTGTTGTAAAGCGCAATCCCGCCGCTGACGCGGCTCTGGAGCAGCGGCGATTGCAGCTTGCGATCGATGCCAATGTGGTCACTGACTACACCAAGGCCAATGGCATTGGCGGCATCGACAAGGACCGCATGACAAAGGCGTTTGATCAGATTGGCGAAAACTATGAATATAAAAACAAGCCAACGCTGGATCAGGTCTACACCTCTCAGTATCTGCCGACCGATGGCAGTCTGAAGTTGAAGTAGGCAACTGCGAAGGACTGGAAGAGGCGGAGGATTCTCCGCCTTTTTCTTTGTGAAACCCAGGGGGAGGGGCGCGTGAGCGAAACTCAAATCAGGCTGAGTGACGTCACACACGCCTACAAGACCGATCAAGGGCCGTTTCCGGTTCTCAACGATCTGAATATTGATGTGCCAAAGGGTGGATTTGCCGCCGTGGTCGGGCCATCAGGCTGCGGAAAGTCAACGCTCACCCGCCTCATTGCCGGACTGATGTTCCCCGATCAGGGTGAGGTTTACCTCAGTGGGGCGAGGGTAACATCACCCCGGTCCACAGTGGGCATGGCGTTTCAGAACCCGGTTCTGTTGGAGTGGCGCACCATTCTGGACAATGTCCTTTTGCCGCTGGAGATCGTTCCCAACAATCTGTCGCGTTCTGACCGTGAGAAGCGGGCAGAGGAATTGCTGGCACTTGTTGGTCTTTCTGGATTTGAGGACAAGCGTCCATCCGAACTTTCAGGTGGCATGCGCCAACGGGCGTCGCTGTGTCGTGCGCTGGTGCATCGACCAGAAGTTTTGATCCTCGATGAACCGTTTGGAGCGTTGGACGCGTTCACGCGGGAAGATTTGTGGCTCACCATGCACAAACTGCGCGAACAGGAAGAAATGACGGCTCTTTTGATCACCCACGACTTGCGTGAATCGATCTTTCTCGCCGATCAGGTTGTGGTTTTGTCTGGGCGGCCAGCAACAACTCAACATGTGCTTGATGTGACGCTGACGGGTGAACGCGTTCTTGATGATCTCTATACGCCGGAAGCAACCGAAATGCTGGCCGTTTTGAGAAAACAGATCCAGATCGCTCAGGGTCGGGAGGCTGCGTGATGGGCTCGCTTCGCAAAGTCACGATACCGCTCGCCGCGATCATCATATTCTGCCTGTTCTGGGAATGGCTGGTGTGGGTCAACGATTGGCCCAACTACAAGATGGCGTCTCCATCGGATCTTGGGCCCGCGTTCTGGAAGTTCCGCTGGCTATTCTTGCAATATGGCTGGGAAACGCTCTGGCGCACCGTAGCCGGATTGTTGCTTGCCGTTGTGTTCGGCACCTTGATCGGTGCCGTCATGGGTTTTTCAAAAACCGCAAGAGAAGGGCTCTATCCGCTGCTGGTGGGCTTTAACGCCATTCCGAAAGCCACGGTCGTCCCGGTAATTGCGCTGATGTTCGTGGGCGCACACGACATGAACACCATCCTGATCGCGTTCCTTATATCCTTCTTCCCGATCGCGGTCTCAATATCCATCGGTCTATCTACGCTTGAGCCCGAATATCGCGACATTCTGCGGTCGCTTGGAGCCAGTCGCTTCACAATTTTTCGCAAAATCGCTCTGCCCAAAACCTTGCCAGAGTTCTTTGGTGCTTTGAAGGTTGCGGTCACGCTTGCCTTTATCGGCACCAATCTGATGGAGATTGTCGAACCGCACGGCAAGGGTCTGGGACATCTGTTCGACAGCGGCAAAATCAGCGCTGACTACCCGCTCATGTTCGCGGTTCTTATCGCACTCGCGGTGCTCGGCATCGCACTCTACTACGTGGTGGCGGCGCTGGAACGCGTTTTTGCGGGCTGGGCTGAACGGGTGGAAACCTGATCCTTTTGCGGCACTTCGCTTGTGCCTGAATGGTTGAAGTGTTTTAGGCGGCGCTTTACGCAATCACGAGCGCATCCAGAAATTCGTCATCCAACGTTTTCAGAAATGAGAGCTTCGCCCGGGCCATGGTGCCCCGAAGCCGGCAGTCTGGCAAAAACGTGCATTTATCCGCACCGTCTCTCATGCACTCCACAATCGCAAAATCAGGTTCGATCAGCCGTACCACGGCACCGACGGATATTTCACGCGCAGGACGCCCCAGACTGATCCCACCTGTTCGCCCGCGCGTCGTTTCTATCAAGCCCGCCTTCGCCAATTTGGCGACGATCTTCATCACATGCGATTTGACCAGCCCTAACTCCGCAGAGATGGAATCCACCGTTTCCGGTTGATCCTGTTTCGCAAGGCGCATCAGAATTCTCAAGGCAAAATCACTTGCCTGGCTCAACCGCATGGGATTCTCAAAAATAATTCATGTCAGATGTTGTTTTTATACGACAAAGGCTTTAGATAAAAGATACATCATAAATGAATGTATAATCATGACCCAGTTCCATGCCTCATCGGTCGTTGTGCGCAATCCGGTTCACCCAACGATTAATGAAGAACAGATCGCCACGCTGGTGGATCGCTTCTATGAACGGATCATGGCTGATGGCGATCTCGGACCGATCTTTCGTGAACATGCCGGTGCACACTGGGACAGGCATCTGGATACAATGAAACGGTTCTGGCGCTCTGTCCTGTTGCGAACCGGTGAATACAAAGGAAAACCTGTTCCGGTTCACCAGAAGATCGATAATGTCGAGGCTTCGGATTTTGAGCAGTGGCTTTTCCTGTTCAAAACAACGACAGCGGAACTATTCGAGCCAGAGGCGGCATTGTTAGTCAATGCAGCTGCTGCGCGCATCGCGACAAGCCTTTGGCTGGCCAGAAATTCTGATCCGTTTGTCACGCCTCCCGACTGGCAGGACAGATTCAGTGGAGATGGTGAACTTCAATTTTGAAAGGACAGTTCATGCGCGTCGGAAAATTCCTCCTGAGCCTGCTCTTGTTGCCTGGAAACCTGGTGCTGAATGGTTTGGGAATAACCGTTGAACAGGATGCCGGCATATTTCGATCATTCGTGAACTCGTCAGTCTGGGGCGTGGTTGCCTTGCTTGTGACCTTGATGGTGATGGGTTGATGTCCAATTGGCCGCAAGGCAAGTGATCCAGTCGATGGTCGGAGTTCCCCTCACTGGATCAGTGGCCTTGCTCTGGGCGGGTTTGGCACTTGGCGGCAATGTGATTGCCGCTTCGGCCAAATTTCAGGTTCCGGACCTGTCCAATCAGATATTGTTTCAGATCGGTCGCGCCCAGTTTGGCTGGCTCGCGGTGGCAGAATGGAGCCTTCTGGCGATTTATTGCCTGGGATGGTTGATGCTTTCGCGCTTCGCGGCACTGCTTTGTACCGTACCTGTGCTTGCAACGCTCGGCCAACAGTTGTGGTTGATACCTTTGCTCAATCAAAGAACCGATATGGTTGTGGCGGGTCAATTGCCACCGGAAAGCAACATTCATCTGGTTTATGTTTTCGTTGAACTGACGAAAATTGCTTGGCTGCTCGGCGTCGGAATATTTCTTTGCAGACAGGGATCTGTAAGGGCGGAAGTGGGTTGATCCACCCTGGTCCTTGATAAATCCCGCGTGCCAATCTGTGTTCGCTACTGGCACGACCTCATACCTCTGCTGATGTCTTGGTCAGAGTCAGGCGGTGCATACTGTTGCGCGTCCGGACGACTTTGCTCGCTCAACTATTCGTTGCAAGATTTCCCTGGTTCGCATCAGGTTCCCCAATGGCAGGTGAGGGCAGGTATTCGCAAACAGCAATTGGACGATCGCGACCGCGTAGCTGGTGAGTGCCACCCGAGACGAAACCTTCATTCAGTTCGGATGATATTCGCGCGTCCATGGAGCTCAGGACGACAATTTCTGCATCACCAATGTGTTCTTTTCCAAGTTGCTCCAGCCGTTGCGCCACATTCACACTGTCCCCGACGATGGTGTAGTTCTGGCGGTCACCACCACCGATATTTCCAACAATCACACGGCCGGTGTGAATGCCGATGCGCATTCGCAGTTCTTTTTCCCCGTTGGATCGTCGTGTTTCATTATGCTGTTTCAGGGCGAGAATGATCTCACGTGCCGCATGAAAGGCGTTCTCGGCGTGTTTGTTATCGGCATCCGGCGCGCCCCAAAAAGCCATCACGCCGTCTCCCATGAATTTGTCGACCGTTCCGCCATGGTTGGAGATTGCCTTGCAGACGATGTCGAAATGCCCATTCAGCGCTCTTGCGGTTTCTGCCGCGTTGAGATGTTCCGACATGGAGGTGAAGCCGACAATGTCGGTGAACATGATAGTGATTTCGCGTTCCACCCAACGGGTGGCATCAACGCCGGAGTGCATAAGACGCCGAACAATTTTTTCGGGCACATAGCGGGAAAATTCCTGCATGGCGGTTCGGATCGAATTGATAGCGCGGGCCTGTTGACCGATCTCCTTCACACGGCTCGGCGGGATGGGTTCGATATTGGATATCTCGAAGTTTGAGAAATGCTGTGCCGCTGCCGCAATTTTTGCCATTGGCTTGGCGATGCGTCTGGACAGGAAAATCGCCAGCAACACAGAGAGCGCCAACGCAATGAGGCCTGCGATGGCCGAGACCATTGCATTTCGAATTTCGTCTCCAACTTCGTGTTTCGGGTAATACACCCCCAGAACAGACTCTTTCCCGTTCAGTGGCTCCATGGTGCGGGTGAGAAATATATGGCCTTCGGATCCATCGCCCGACTCATAGGCGTTGGTTCTTTCGTCAGCTTCAAACTCGTCGGCCGGAATTATGCGTGCAGACTTGAACTCCTGCATTGCAGCGTCTGGAAACTCATCCAGCGAAACCATGGGGCGACCGCGAAAAAACGCCGGATTGCGTGAGTGGGCGAGAAGTTGATTTCCTCCTGCCGACAAAAATACCGCCACATCGTTTTCACGGCTGATTTGGCTAACAATGCGATTAAGGGACCGACGCCCGGAGGAGACCACAAGCAGAGCTTCGGGTTTGCCGTCTCTCCTGAGCACCTTTTTTCCACTGATGAACAACACATCGCGAAAAACGACTGCCTCTGGCTCCAGGCTCCCTGGTGCAGCCTGTAGATCATTGGGCTTGAAGAAAGGATCACCGTCAGGACGTTTTCCAGAGAGCCGAATGAAGTTTCCGTTGGGTCGGCGCACCAGGCCAATCATATTTCCATTGGCTTTGTAGATGCGGATCATCTCGGTAAATGGGGCCGACAGAAGCAGCGATTTGAAAATTGGTTCCCAGCTTTCATCCTCAAGGCGGAAGTCACGCTCTTCGTAGAGCTGCGAGATTGAATCAATTATGTCGCGATTGACCCGACCTTCTCGTTCCAGCCGGGCCTCAAGAGAATCGAGCAGCCCATTGGCCTGCTGACCAAGCAGGGAAAATGTGTTGGCGAAGTTGGTGAGAACCGAAATCACTAGCACCAATGACACAGCCACAAAAACCAGACCGCCGAACGTGCTGATCAACAGCCACATCAGCGAGATTCGAAATCGTTTTTTCGTGGGCTGCGGATCGTCTTCCACCAGCCTGAGCGCAGTATTGTCTTGTTTGTTCTCGCTCATGGATGATGAATATCAGATTGTCCGGCCAGTTTGGCAAATGGGGTCGTTGGGTCAGGATTTCAAACGGTGACACGCCAGCGCGATTTCCGCAGCAAGTCGCGCGTTGTTTTTAACCAGCGATATGTTGGTTTTCAGGCTGGCACCATCTGTGAGTTCAAAAATTCTTGCAAGGAGCCAGGGAGTCAGCGCCTTGCCGGATACACCGCGTTCCGCAGCTTCCTTGTTCGCTCTATCTATGAACGACCGCATTTCGGATTGCGGGATGTCGTCGACCTCCGGAACAGGATTTGCCACGAGCATCCCACCCTCTAGTCCCAATTCTGCGCGCATGAGGTGGGTGGCAGCAATGTCTTTTGGATTATCGACGACCAGTGGCGCGTCATGGTCGCCCTGTCGTGACCAAAAGGCGGGCAGCACTTTGTTTTGATAGCCAATGACAGGGACACCCTGGGTTTCCAAAACTTCTAGTGTCTTTGCCACATCCAGAATGGCCTTTGGCCCGGCTGCGACCACGATGACGGGTGTTCGCGCCAGCTCGGTCAGATCAGCGGAGATGTCAAAACTGGTTTCAGCGCCAGGGTGTACGCCGCCCGTGCCGCCCGTGGCGAAAACGGCAATCTCTGCCATTCGAGCCGCAATCATGGTGGCGGAGACGGTGGTTGATCCGGTTTTGCCTGTTGCCATGGCAAATGCCATATCGGCGCGTGAGAGCTTCATGACGTCTTTTGCAGCGCCCAGCATTTCCAACTGCTCATCATCAAGCCCGATGTGCAGTTCACCATCAAGCACTGCAATTGTTGCTGGAACAGCGCCCTGATCGCGCACCGTTTGCTCTACCTCGCGCGCGACCTCAACATTTTGTGGCGACGGCATGCCGTGAGTGATGATGGTCGATTCCAGCGCGACCAACGATTCTCCCGCCTTCAAGGCTTTGGCGACTTCGGCAGAATGGCGGATGGTCGGGGTGATCATGGATATGGTTCAAAACAAGGAGAGTTGGCTCAGGCGCTCGCAATAGGGCCCTTCCGTCTCCAGCACAAGGGCGGCCGCCTGTTCTGCAATTTGTATCCGCTCACGGAGTGAAAGACCTGCAAGACGCGCAGCGAACATCGCTGTTCCGAACGCATCACCTGCTCCAATCACATCTTCAATGCGGCCGTTTGGGGCAGGTCGATGCTCCAACACATCACCACCATCCCAGCAAATCAATGGCCCATCAGAGTTGGTGATGACGCCGGACGCGATACCAGCCGCTCTTAAAATATCGCCTGGTGAGGAAGATGACTCTTGCTGGATTTCGTCGGCAAGAATTTGAGCTTCGACCCGGTTACAGATCAGGAAATCGATATCGGCGATCTTGCCATTCAGCTTGCTGGCCTTCGCAACCGAAACCGGAGAAGCGTAAATCGGCGTTTCGCGACAACTCTCAAACAGCCAGACCAGAGAACTGGTGGGCAGGTTGGCGTCGAGAAAGATGAAGTCATGTTGTTTTGTCAGCTTTTGAAGGCCCAGCCCCTCAAGAATTGATGGTGTGACTGCATCGTATATAGCCATATCGGCAATGGCTCCCACGAGATCACCATTGTCAGACACCATCGATGTGTAGGTTGCGGTGGGTTCTGGCCTCTTCGCGACTATCGTCTCAAGCGGTCGTTTGGCCAAAGACCTTTTGACGCCCGTACCCGATGCGTCATCACCCAAAATGCAGATCAGGCAGGTTTCACCACCGAGAAGGGCAAAATTGCTTGCAGCATTCAATGCTGCTCCGCCGGGGTACTCCTTGAAGCTACCTGGGTTCGACTGACCGGCAAGAAACGGTTCGCGGGACCGGCCAATCCGGTCCAAATGCGTGCCGCCAATGAACAGACCTTTGGGCAATTTCATTCCGCAATATGATTGTGGTTCCAGTTCGAATCGTATTCGTTCGTGAAGGGCAGGGCAAGCTCACGTTCAATAGTACTGTTCATTGCAAATCGTGCGTGAACATAATTTGAACATAGCGCCGTTTATCCTTGATTTTCTGATACTTGCGCTGGGGTTGACGAATTGGAACAAAAAGAGTACAAAACTATGAATTGCCAAGCGGCAAAGGCGCGTGAAATAAGGAGTGGACGATGGCACAGAACTCTTTGAGATTGGTTGAGGACAGCGGCGTGGACAAAGCAAAAGCACTAGAGGCTGCCCTTGGCCAGATTGAGCGCGCATTCGGCAAAGGCTCGATTATGCGGCTGGGTGCCGCCGACAAGGTGGTCGAGATCGAAACCGTGCCCACGGGATGCCTTGGGCTTGATATTGCGCTTGGCATTGGCGGCCTGCCGAAAGGGCGGATCATTGAGATTTATGGTCCCGAATCCTCCGGTAAAACCACCATGGCGCTGCACACGGTTGCTGAGGCTCAAAAGGCTGGTGGCATTTGCGCCTTTGTCGATGCAGAGCATGCGCTTGACCCGGTCTATGCTCGCAAGCTTGGGGTCGATCTGGAAAATCTCCTGATCTCTCAGCCGGACACTGGCGAACAGGCGTTGGAAATTGCCGACACGCTGGTGCGGTCGGGAGCTTGTGATGTTCTCATTATCGATTCCGTGGCGGCACTTACACCACGCGCTGAGATTGAGGGCGAGATGGGCGATTCCTTGCCCGGTCTGCAGGCTCGTTTGATGAGTCAGGCACTGCGCAAACTCACTGCATCGATTTCACGCTCGAATACGATGGTGATCTTCATCAACCAGATTCGCATGAAGATTGGTGTTATGTTTGGTTCACCCGAAACCACCACTGGCGGCAATGCGCTGAAATTCTATGCATCTGTGCGCCTCGATATCCGCCGCATTGGTGCAATCAAGGACCGTGACGAAATCACCGGCAACCAAACGCGTATCAAAGTTGTGAAGAACAAGCTTGCCCCGCCATTCAAGCAGGTTGAATTTGACATCATGTATGGCGAAGGGGTTTCCCGAACCGGCGAGTTGATTGATTTGGGCGTGACGGCCGGCATTGTTGAGAAGTCGGGAGCCTGGTTCTCCTATGACAGTCAGCGTCTGGGGCAGGGCAGGGAGAATGCGAAAAACTTCCTGAAGGAAAATCCTCAGATTGCCGACGAAATCGAACTGGCCATTCGTCAGAATGCCGGGTTGATTGGCGAAAAGCTGCTGGACGAGCCGGAAGAGGATGATGACGACGCTTCGGAAGCCGGAGCGCTCTGAGGAAAGCGATTTCCCAATCTGTCCCGGTTTTTGTGGACACTCCAATCAGCACAGAATAAAACCCGGCGGCGCGGCAGGCCCGTCGGGTTTTTTCATGCCGCACGAACCCGAAGAGACCCTTTAGATCAGCAGGCACGGTGATGAGTGGTGTAAACGAAATCAGGACGACCTTTCTCGACTATTTTGAAAAGAATGGTCACACGATTGTCGCGTCCTCACCGATTGTGCCGCGCAACGATCCAACGCTCATGTTCACCAATGCGGGCATGGTGCAGTTCAAGAACGTTTTCACCGGGCTTGAAAGTCGCGACTATTCTCGTGCGGTGACCTCACAGAAGTGCGTTCGTGCGGGGGGAAAGCACAACGATCTCGACAATGTTGGTTATACGGCGCGGCACCACACTTTCTTTGAAATGCTGGGGAACTTTTCCTTCGGCGATTATTTCAAGGAGCATGCGATTGAGCTGGCCTGGAACCTGCTGACAAAAGAATACGGTCTTCCTGCGGATCGATTGCTTGCGACCGTCTATGCGGAGGACGATCAGGCCTATGATCTTTGGAAAAAGATTGCCGGCTTGCCCGAAGACCGGATCATCCGCATTGCCACCCATGATAATTTTTGGGCGATGGGAGATACCGGTCCCTGTGGTCCATGTTCTGAGATCTTTTTTGACCATGGCGAGGCGATCCCGGGAGGGCCTCCGGGAAGTCCGGATGAGGACGGCGACCGGTTTGTCGAGATCTGGAATCTTGTCTTTATGCAGTTCGAACAGGTAACGCTGGACGAACGCATTGACCTTCCAAAGCCATCCATCGACACAGGCATGGGGTTGGAGCGCGTTGCGACCGTGCTTCAGGGGGTTCACTCCAACTACGACACAGATTTGTTCCAGTCGTTGATCCGCGCCAGCGTTGAGGCAACAGGTGTTGACGCTGAAGGCGATCATGCCGCAAGCCACCGTGTGATTGCAGATCACCTTCGGGCCACGAGCTTTCTCATCGCTGACGGTGTTTTGCCTTCGAACGAAGGGCGCGGCTATGTGCTTCGCCGCATCATGCGCCGAGCCATGCGCCACGGTGCTTTGTTGGGCGCAACAGAACCTTTGTTGTGGAAACTGGTTCCGGCACTAACTGCGCAGATGGGGCAAGCCTATCCTGAACTGGTGCGTGCTGATGCACTCATCACCGAAACACTGAAATTGGAAGAAACCCGGTTCCGAAAGACGCTTGCACGAGGGCTTGATCTACTCAGTCAGGCCAGTACCGACCTTGATGAAGGTGATGTGTTCGACGGAGAAACAGCCTTCAGGCTTTATGACACCTATGGTTTCCCGCTTGATCTGACGGAAGATGCCCTGCGACAACGTCAGATCACCGTCGATGTGTATGCATTCAACGGTGCGATGGAAAAGCAGAAGGCTGAAGCACGGGCTTCCTGGGCGGGGTCTGGTGAAAAGGCTGATGAGACCATTTGGTTCGAACTGAAAGAAAAACACGGCGCAACAGAGTTTCTCGGCTATGCGACTGAGACCGCTGAAGGTGTCGTTCTTGATCTTGTGTCAGATGGGAAAATTGTGGCCTCGGCCATTGAAGGCGACACTGTCTCGGTCATCACCAATCAAACGCCGTTCTATGCAGAATCTGGCGGCCAGATGGGTGACGCCGGTGTGTTGCGCGCTGAAAACGGTATGATTGAAATTACCGACACCAAAAAGCGCGGGGAGGGGCTGCATGTTCACATGGGACAGGTTCGCTCAGGCACGGTCAGCAACGGCGACGCCCTTGAGCTTGAGGTCGATCATGATCGCCGCAGTTTGCTGCGTTCCAACCACTCGGCAACGCATCTCATTCATGAAAGCCTTCGCCATGTGCTGGGCGATCACGTTGCACAAAAAGGCTCGCTGGTCGCGCCCGAACGCCTACGGTTTGATATTTCGCATCCAAAGCCGGTGACTGGCGATGAAATTCAAGAAGCCAGCCGGATTGCCAACGACATCGTTCTGCAAAACAGCCCGGTGGAAACCCGTCTGATGGCCGTTGATGATGCCATTGAGGCTGGCGCCATGGCCCTGTTTGGCGAGAAATACGGCGATGAAGTTCGTGTCGTCAGCATGGGCACAGCGCTTGAAGGTGACAAGAAGGGAAAGACCTACTCGTTGGAACTGTGCGGCGGTACCCATGCGAATCGTACCGGCGACATAGGTCTGATCACCGTTGTCGGCGAAAGTGCGGTCGCTGCTGGCGTCCGGCGCATTGAGGCACTCACCGGCTCAGCAGCGCGCCAATGGCTCGATCAGCAGAACGAAACGCTTCAGGAAGCGGCTTCCTTGTTGAAGGTTGCACCGTCGGATCTGACCACCCGTGTGCGCGCGTTGGTGGATGAACGCAAAAAGCTTGAGCGTGAACTGGCGGATGCCAAGAAGGCTCTGGCCATGGGCGGAGGTACTGGAGAGGCTGCGCCGGTTCAGGAAATTTCTACTTCCAACGGGACCGTCAGTTTCATGTCGCGCATCGCGAACGGTATCCCCGCAAAAGAACTCAAAGGCATGGTGGATGAGGCCAAAGGCTCCATCGGTTCCGGGATCGTCTCGATTGTCGGTGTTTCTGAAGATGGCAAAGCCGGCATTGTCGTTGGTGTGACGTCTGATCTTACCGACACGTACAGTGCGGTTGATCTGGTGCGCGCCGGCTCAGTTGCACTGGGTGGCAAAGGCGGCGGCGGTCGACCGGACATGGCGCAGGCCGGAGGGCCCGATGCCTCCAAGGCGGATGAGGCAAATGCGGCGGTTCAGGCGGCAATCGCCGCTGGATGATCAAATTCCAAATGTGAGCCAATAAAAAAGGCGGGTCAGACCCACCTTTTTTGTTATCTTGCGAAGGGTTATGCCATCGCTTTTTGCAGGTTCTCGTCGATCTTGTCGAGGAAGCCGGTGGTGGAGAGCCAAGGCTGATCCGGGCCGATCAAGAGCGCCAGGTCCTTGGTCATGTGGCCGGATTCCACGGTGTCGATGCACACTTTCTCCAGCGTGTTGGCAAAGTCTGCCAGCTCGGCATTTTCATCGAGCTTCGCGCGATGGGCCAGGCCACGGGTCCAGGCGAAGATTGAGGCGATCGAGTTGGTTGAGGTTTCTTCGCCTTTTTGATGCGCGCGGTAGTGACGGGTCACTGTGCCGTGAGCGGCTTCCGCTTCCACCGTTTTACCGTCAGGCGTCATCAGCACAGAAGTCATGAGACCAAGGGATCCAAAGCCCTGCGCAACCGTGTCAGACTGCACGTCGCCATCATAGTTCTTACAAGCCCACACATAGCCGCCGGACCATTTCAGGTTTGCAGCCACCATGTCGTCGATCAGGCGGTGCTCGTACCAGATTTTCTTTTCCTTGAAGGCTTCTTCGAATTCCTTCTCGTAAATTTCCTGGAAGATGTCCTTGAAGCGTCCGTCATAGACTTTCAGGATTGTGTTCTTCGTTGAAAGATAAACCGGAACGCTGCGCTGCAGGCCGTAATTCAAAGAGGCGCGGGCAAAGTCTTCGATTGATGCATCGAGGTTGTACATGCCCATGGCGATGCCGGACGTTGGTGCATCAAACACATCGTGCTCGATCTCTGTGCCATCCTCGCCAACGAACTTCATTGTCAGCTTGCCTTTGCCAGGAAACTTGAAGTCCGTTGCACGGTACTGGTCACCAAAAGCGTGACGACCAACGATCACAGGCTGGGTCCAGCCCGGCACCAGACGCGGCACATTCTGCATGATGATGGGCTCGCGGAAGATCACGCCGCCCAGAATGTTACGGATTGTGCCATTTGGCGAACGCCACATTTTCTTGAGGTTGAATTCCTCAACGCGGGCCTCGTCCGGCGTGATGGTGGCGCACTTGACGCCCACGCCGTGTTTCTTGATCGCATTGGCTGCATCAATGGTGATCTGATCGTCCGTCGCATCGCGCGCTTCCACACCCAGATCGTAATATTCGAGATCGATGTCGAGGTAGGGGTGGATGAGCTTGTCTTTGATGAACTGCCAGATGATGCGGGTCATCTCGTCGCCGTCGAGTTCGACGACCGGGTTTGCGACCTTGATTTTTGCCATGAATGAGGACCTTTATGGAGCGACTTGCGGCGCTTTGGCGCCAAAAAAATCGGTTTTGGGAGATTCCGGGGTGGCTATACCACCACAAGTGCGGCAGTCAAAGGGTCGATGCCGGGGTGAACGAGTTGGCAATTCGTCTTATCGCCGGGAAAGGGAAATGGTGTGGATGAAACCCGAGTTGATCGGCTGATTGACTGGATGCTCGACGGCGCACCGCCCAGCGCGAATGCGTGGTCGATCATTGGCGGTATTTGTGACGGCCTGGTGGAAGCTGGAGGCCAGATCGACCGCATGTCGCTGTTCATCTACACCTTGCACCCAAATTTCGCGGGGCGGCGATTTCGCTGGTCACCGGAAGAGGGGGTCGATATGGCGGAGGCCCGACCCGGTGTTTTCACCTCAGATCTCTATTTCATCAACCCGCTGCCCGAGGTGATTGAGACCCGAAAATCCATTCGCCGAAAGCTTGCCGACCCGGATTGTCCGCATGATTACAAGATTGTCGATGAACTGCTTGAGCAGGGATTCACCGACTATATTGTCATGCCGCTGCCGTTTACCACTGATGAAACCCATGCTGTAAGTTGGTCAACGAAGGCGGAAGGCGGATTTTCAGAGGCAGAACTTTCTGCCTTGGAGCGGGTTCGACGGCCATTGGCCCGGCTCACCGAGATCTACATGCTGCGGCTTAACGCGGCGACGCTGCTTTCTGCCTATGTGGGGCGCAACAGCGGTGACCGTATCCTGAAGGGCGCTGTTCATCGCGGCGATGGCGAGGAAATTCAGGCGGTTATTCTGTTTGTTGATCTCAAAAATTTTACGTCGCGATCCAATCAGAAGCCGGGTGATGAACTGGTGCGGGAATTGAATGCCGCTTTCGATTCCCTTGTGCCCGAAGTCGAACAGCGCGACGGCGAAGTTTTGAAATTTCTCGGTGACGGGTTTTTTGCAATCTTCCCGTTTGACGGGGAGGCGCAGCAAAAACGGCAAACAGACAACGCCGTTGCAGCAGTCCACTCTGGCGAGCAAAAGCTCCGGGAGAACGGCGATGCAGGCGGTTTTGCTATTCGGTCTGCGGTTCATGCCGGTCGCTTTCACTATGGCAACATTGGCGGTGCCAGCCGCAATGATTTTACCGCGATCGGTCCGGCGGTGAACTACACGGCCCGGCTTTTGTCTGCGGCGACGGATCTTGGTTCAGACCGGGTGATTTCGCAGTCAGCCGTCGAATTTGCCGACGCAGAGACCTGGGTTGCAGGGGAACAGGAGTTCAAGGGCTTTGACGGGCGGCAAATGGTCTTCGGATTTTGAAGCTGATTACTTCGGCGGCAGCGCGCCCACAAACCGACGAGCGAGGGACACCCATTCCTTGAGTTCGGCTTCGGTCTCAAGTCCGGCCTGATCAACAAACACAAAGCCCTTCATGGGCTTGCCGGTAAAGTCCATCGGTCTTGTGTGTGGCCGGGCGCGCACCTCGTCTTCATAGTCCTTGCCAACGCGAAGCATGAGATCACCGTTTTTCACGGGGCCGCAAAGCATGTTTCCGTTCAACATGAAGCAAACCCCGCCGAACATCTTCTTTTCTGAAATGTTGGGGTCGTCCATGAGAAGGTGTCTCAATCGATCCGCGATTTCCTGCATCGGGTTTCCTTTTCGGCTTCAAAAAAGTGTGCCACTGAGAGCCTGACTGAGCAAATGGAATCGCAAGTGCGATGGCTGGCACAAACCACAAGGCACAGATGGTGACGGGAGGTCCCGTCATCGTTCTCGTCAACCCGCAAATGGGTGAGAACATTGGTGCATCTGCGCGGGCGATGGCAAATTTTGGCCTGTCGCGATTGCGCATCGTTGATCCACGCGATGGCTGGCCCAACGAAGCTGCCCGCGCCAATGCGTCGAAGGCAGACCACATTATTGACGGGGTCACGGTTTTCGACACGCTCGAGGCGGCGCTGCACGATATCCGATTTGCCTATGCAACCACGGCCCGCAACCGGGATTCACTCAAGCCCGTGCGTGGCCCGGTGGAGGCGGTTGAGCAATTGCGCAGTTTGAACGAGGCAGATCAGCGAACGGCAATCGTCTTCGGGCGTGAACGCTGGGGCCTGTCGAACGAGGAAGTCGCGCTATGCGATGAAATCGTTACCTTTCCTGTCAATCCCGCCTTTGCCTCCCTCAACATTGCCCAGGCCGTGCTTTTGATGAGCTATGAATGGATGCGGGCATCGGAACTCGGCCTGCCATTTACCGAAAGCTCGTCGCAACAGGCGGAAAAACATGAGCTTTTTGGCCTGTTTGAGCATCTTGAGGGCGCGCTTGATGCGCAGAACTATTTCTTTCCGCCAGAGAAGCGGGTTCGTATGACAGAAAACCTGCGCAGCATTCTTCAAAAGGCATCGCTGTCGCAGCAGGAAATCCACACCCTTCGCGGTGTGATAAAAACACTGGAAGGTCGCAAGGGAAGGTCAGCGGAACCCATCGGCCGAGCGAAGAACGGCGATGGAAACACATGACCATACTGGTTTTCGATTCCGGTATTGGTGGCCTCACTGTGCTGCGCGAGGCGCGGGTTCTCATGCCGGATCATCGATTTATCTATGTGGCGGACAATGCCGGCTTTCCCTATGGCGATTGGGCAGAAGATGCGCTCGTGGGCCACATCGTTGCGACCTTCGAAATACTCCTCAGTCGCTATCAGCCGGATTTGGTGATCATTGCCTGTAACACGGCCTCGACACTTATCCTTCCAGCTTTGCGCGAACGTTTCGACGTGCCGTTTGTGGGCACGGTTCCGGCGATAAAACCTGCAGCGGAACGAACTTCCTCGGGGCAGGTGAGCGTGCTTGCAACACCCGGCACGGTTCAACGTGACTATACCCGCGCGTTGATTTCTGAATATGCCAGCATGGTCAATGTACGGCTCGTTGGTGCGACCAAGCTTGCGGCTCTTTCGGAAGCGCACATGCAGGGGCAGGTGGTTGATCGCGACACGGTGTGGAGCGAGATATCACAGTGTTTTGTGGATCGGCTGGGCGCGCGCACCGACATCGTGGTGCTGGCCTGCACGCACTATCCGTTTCTAGCCAATGTGTTTCGCAAAATTGCGCCTTGGCCCGTGGATTGGCTGGACCCGGCGGAAGCCATTGCGCGGCATGCACTTTCGCTTCTTCGGAATGTTGCACCGCGCCCAGGCGAGACAGAAGATCATGATCAGGCGCTGTTAACGGGAGAGCCGCCAAACCCGGCCCTTGCCCGGCTTCTATCCGGATTTGGACTTCATATCGAGGTTCGCTGATCTGCTGGCGAGGATTTGGGTCGAGATTGATTGACACAAGCCGCGCTTTGCCATAGATCACCGCCGGTTCTTGCCGCGCTGCGGCAGGGTCAACACAAACTCCCGTGAAATCAACCGCCTTGCCGTGCGATTTCTGTCGGTTCAGATCGCTGATCTGAACAGAGGAGGGCGTATTCCACTCACTTCGTCGCTCGGGCATCCGCGCGGCAAACAACCATTGGGAATTACGATGAGCAAGCGTATCTCCACGAAGTATAAAATTGACCGCCGTATGGGCGAAAACATCTGGGGTCGTCCGAAGAGCCCGGTAAATCGCCGCGAATATGGCCCAGGTGAGCACGGCCAGCGTCGCCGGGGCAAATTGTCCGACTTTGGTGTGCAGCTTCGCGCAAAGCAGAAGCTGAAAGGCTATTACGGCAACATCTCCGAAAAGCAGTTCCGCGCAATTTATGCCGAGGCAGTTCGGATCAAAGGCGATACTTCCGAAAATCTGATTGGTCTGCTGGAACGTCGTCTCGACGCGATCATCTATCGCGCCAAATTTGTTCCTACCGTTTTTGCCGCACGACAGTTCATCAACCACGGCCATATCCAAGTGAATGGCCGTCGTGTGAACATTCCAAGCTATCGCTGCAAGCCGGGTGATGTGGTTGAGATCCGCGAAAAATCCAGAAATCTGGTGATCGTGCTTGAATCCATTCAGCTCGCAGAGCGCGATGTGCCGGAATATATCACTGCTGATCACAACAAGATGAGCGCATCGCTCGTTTCGACCCCTGCATTTTCGGATGTGCCATATCCGGTGATGATGGAACCGAACCTGGTGGTCGAGTTCTACTCGCGCTGATTATTCGATCTTCTGCTGCCTGATTGGATTTTTCGGAGTGGCAGGAAATCTCGAGTTACAAATCCCGGTCGAGAGGCCGGGTTTTTTGTTTGGGGAAGCGGCGCTTTTTCCTAATGCGTCTCAGCGAAATCCGATTCGCTCTTTGATGAACACGGTTACCGCATAGAGTCCGCGCTGAAACTCTGTGCTGCCACGCCAAAGATGGCGGGTCATTGCGGCAGCGCCTGTCAGCTTTTCCGGCCTGCTTGTTTCGATTGTCGAACCCATATCCTCATTGTCATATCCGACCGGGTACGGCCGCACCGAGCGGACTTTGATGCCCAGATGAATTGGTCGATCAAAGGCATGATCGTAGGGAACTTCAATTGGTGTCAGGCGATCCACCATGCGCCGCGCCGCAAACTGGTTGACCAGATACGCCGTTGCACCGGTCGACCGGGCGGCATTCACGCCAAATCGCGCGCCGTTTTGGAGCCGCAACAACGGCAATGGCTCGCGATCTCTCCGGCACTGAAGTTTCACCATATCCCAGCGAGATTTCAGTTTCGCACCCGTCAATTCGGCAAGAACGGAGAGATAGTCTGGGCCAAACTCGGCGTCATCTTCCAGGATCACACCGTGCTCTTCACCTGATTCAAGAAACGAACGCAACGCTTTGAGATGGCTCAAATAACAACCGATCTCACCTTGTCGGATTTCGCGGCCGTGACAGCGACGGTAAAGGGCACGGTCCACTTCAGGCGGGTCTTCAGTCAGCGCGTGGCCATCGATCCCCGAGACACGGGCATTAGGCACGTCGATGCGAGCGAACTCGCGCTCCATGTGCGCGCGGCGTTCAGTGGAACGATCAAGATTGATGAAATAGTGGATGATCTGGGACACGCGCGACGAGAAGCTGGGACAGTTTCAGTGGCTTGTGGCAATCGGAATTGCGCTTGTCAAACCCGCCATCGCAAGGCTAGGTGCTTGGCTAAATCAACCATCGGAAAGTGAACGTCGTGTCCGGAATCGAGACCCTTGAGAACCCGGCCAAGCCCGCCCTTCCGAATAGCTCGGAAGCTGCGGAAGAGGGCGCTTGCCACCCATTGTTTCTGGCTGCTCCGAAAGGTGTGGAGTTCAACAAATTGCGCAAACGGTTGTTGCGCCTTACGCGTCAGGCGCTGGATGATTTTTCCATGGCGCGGGATACGGGCAAACAGCAAAAGTGGCTGGTGGGGCTTTCCGGCGGAAAAGACTCTTATGGCCTTCTGGCCATTCTTCTGGATCTTAAATGGCGCGGGTTTTTGAATGTGGACCTGCTTGCCTGCAATCTCGATCAAGGCCAGCCAAATTTTCCGAAACACATTTTACCGGACTGGCTCTCTCAGAACCATGTCGCGCACCGCATTGAATATCGTGACACCTATTCGATTGTGACCGAGAAGCTGCCTGAAACTGCCACCTATTGCTCGCTTTGTTCCAGACTGCGGCGCGGACATCTCTATCGGGTGGCGCGAGAAGAGGGATGCGATGCGCTTGTGTTGGGGCATCACCGGGAAGACATTCTTGAAACGTTTTTTATGAACCTGTTCCATGGTGGCCGCATTTCAGCCATGCCGCCGAAACTGCTGAACGACGAAAAAGATGTGTTCGTGCTTCGCCCGCTCGCCTATTGCGCGGAAAGCGATCTGGCTAAATTTGCAGACGGTTTGCAATTTCCGATCATTCCTTGCGACCTTTGCGGCAGTCAGGACGGTTTGCAGCGGGACGCCATGAAATCGATGCTCAACGATATTGAACGGCGCATGCCGGGGCGCAAGGACACCATGATCCGCGCACTTGGTAATATTCGGCCAAGCCAGATGTTGGACCGAAACCTGTTTGATTTTGCCGGTTTGATGGCTGAACTGCCCGTAAAGTAGAACGTTTCACACTCGCAAGCCGGCGCAAGAAGCGAACGAATCTTGGCGCCTATTTCTTGACCAATAGGATCAGCCAGCCTTTGACCCCAAAGTTGGGCAAGTGGTCGCCATGCTCGCGTTTGAGCACTTCAATCACACCATCGTCTTCAAGGCTGGTGAGTTTTGTCTCCAGAACGCCCGTTTCATAAAAATGATCGTTGAGACCGATGACCAGTGATGCGCCCGGTTTCAGGATCCGCAAAACATCATCCAGCGCGTTTGGGTCGATGTGCTCAAACGAAAACACGCCAACAGCAGCAGCGGCATCGTAGGCTTCGTCGCTGGAATCAAGGGGTGGCGTGTTCAAGTCCGCAAGAAATAATCGATTGTAAATGTTCTTTTCTGCGGCCTTGTCGAGCATCTCCTGCGAAAAATCGCAGCCGTCGATGTCGGCAAAGCCAGCTTTAAGCAGGGCTTGACCGGAAAGACCCGTGCCGCAACCCACATCCAGAATGCGGGCCGATGATGGTACGCCAAATGTTTGCAGCGCTTCCGCGCACCGCTGCGGCTGTACATAGGCGTGCTCACCAACGACCTCCTCATCATAGGTTTCTGCCCATTCCGCATAGAAGTCCTTCGTGTCGCGAAACGCGTCACGGTCATAAGCCTTGTCGATAAAACGCTTCTTTTCATTTGCCATGGGACGACCTCCGGTAACTAGGCCGCAGAGTGACCCGCCAATTGATTGGAGTCGAGATTCAATTTTTTCGGTCAGATCGACGGTCACCAACGACTCGAGGTTCATTTGTGACCAAACAGCAACAGTATGTTCAGAAGTGATTGGCTATAGGAAAGGTGAGGGGCCACGCCCCGTTTCGGACACAAATCGCGATCAAGCGTGGGGCAAGAACGGACACACCGCTGATCGCGTCCACAGATGATGACAGTTTCATGTCACGGGCAAGCCACCCAGTCTGTGTACACCTGATCAGGAGAAGGCTGGATGGACGCCAAGGTTTTCGACAAGAGTAAACTGCCAAGTCGCAATGTGACGGAAGGGCCTGCGCGCGCGCCGCACCGGTCGTATCTTTATGCGATGGGGCTGACCAAAGAGCAGATTCACCAGCCACTGGTTGGTGTGGCGTCCTGCTGGAATGAAGCCGCACCCTGCAATATCTCGCTCATGCGACAGGCACAGGCGGTGAAAAAGGGCGTTTCTGCCGCGAACGGCACGCCGCGTGAGTTTACCACCATCACCGTGACAGACGGCATCGCCATGGGCCACCATGGTATGAAAGCATCGCTTGTCTCGCGCGAAGTGATTGCCGATTCGGTGGAACTGACCATGCGCGGTCACTGCTACGATGCGCTTGTGGGTCTGGCTGGTTGCGACAAGAGCCTGCCGGGCATGATGATGGCGATGGTTCGCCTCAATGTCCCTTCGGTTTTCATCTATGGTGGTTCCATTCTTCCGGGCAATTTCCGTGGACGCCCGGTTACAGTTCAGGATCTGTTTGAAGCGGTTGGCCAACATTCAGTCGGTAACATGTCGGACGAGGATCTGGATGAACTCGAAACCGTGGCCTGCCCATCAGCAGGTGCCTGTGGTGCGCAGTTTACGGCCAACACCATGGCAACAGTTTCCGAGGCGATCGGACTGGCATTGCCCTATTCTGCTGGCGCACCAGCACCTTATGAGATTCGCGACCGGTTCTGCATGACTGCTGGCGAAAAGGTCATGGAACTGATTGCGCGCAATATCCGGCCCCGCGATATCGTGACCCGTGAAGCGCTGGAAAATGCGGCAACCGTTGTTGCGGCTTCCGGCGGCTCCACCAACGCAGCTTTGCACCTTCCGGCAATTGCGCATGAAATCGGCATCAAGTTCGATCTGTTCGACGTGGCCGAAATCTTCAAACGCACCCCTTACATCGCTGACTTGAAACCCGGCGGTAAATATGTGGCGAAGGACATGTTTGAGGTCGGCGGTATCCCGCTTCTCATGAAGACGCTTCTGGACTCCGGCTTCCTGCACGGTGACTGCATGACCGTTTCCGGTCGCACCATTGCTGAAAACATGGAAAAGGTTGAGTGGAACCCGGATCAGGATGTGGTTTATCCGGCAACCAATCCGATCACCAAAACCGGTGGTGTTGTCGGTCTGAAAGGCAATCTGGCTCCCGAAGGCGCGATTGTGAAAGTCGCCGGTATGGAAAAACAGGTCTTCAAGGGCCCAGCGCGTTGCTTTGACAGCGAGGAACTGTGCTTCGAAGCCGTGAGCAACCGGTCCTACAAAGAAGGCGAAGTGCTGGTGATCCGCTATGAAGGGCCAAAAGGTGGCCCTGGCATGCGCGAAATGCTTGCCACCACCGCTGCGCTCTATGGCCAGGGAATGGGCGACAAAGTCGCGCTGATCACCGACGGACGCTTTTCAGGCGCCACACGCGGCTTCTGTATTGGCCACGTGGGACCAGAAGCTGCCGTTGGAGGCCCAATTGGTCTGTTGAAAGACGGGGACATCATTGAAATCGATGCCGTAGAGGGAATTCTTCGGGTGGAGCTTTCCGACGAAGAACTGGCGGCACGCAAGGCGGAGTGGGAACCGCGCGAAACCGACTACGGGTCCGGTGCGATTTGGAAATACGCCCAGACCGTCGGTGCTGCCGTTGATGGTGCTGTCACGCACCCCGGCGGTGCGAAGGAAAAAGTGAGCTATGCCGATCTGTAATTTGCGTATCGCGTCTTCATCTCTGGTTCTGGCTGCTCTGGTCGCAGCCGGGCCCGCCAGTGCGTTTGATCCTAAAAAGGTTTTCAAGGAAGACGACAATCAGGCCGTTATTCTGCGCTATGGCATGGAAGCCTATCGCAATGGCCGCAAGGATGAAGCCGCAAGTGTCTTTCGCTACGCCAACCAGAAGAAGGTTCTGGCCGGCACCTGGAAGCTTGCTACCATGCATGCGGTGGGGGACGGGGTCGAGAAAGATCATTTCAAGGCTTTTCGGCTGTTTCATCAGATTGCCGACCGGTTCGACACGATCCGCCCGACGCGACAGGATCTCCCATATGTTTCAAGCGCTGTAACCGCGCTTGCTGATTACTATCTGACCGGCATTGAAAAGACGCCGGTGCGCAAGAACCCGGCCGCTGCCGTTCATTATTACAACCGTGCGGCGGCGCTTTATGGCTATCCCAAGGCCCAGTTCAAGCTGGGTCAGCTTTATCTTTCCGGAGATTTGGGATCATCGCAGCCACGACAGGCCGCGCGCTGGTTAAAGCGGGCGAGCAGCAAGGGCCATGCGGGTTCGCAGGCCATTCTGGGTGTGCTCTATTTTGAAGGCAAGGGTGTACGCCGCAATCCAGTGCACGGGCTGGTTCTCCTCGCCGCAGCTGAAGAAAATGCCAAGGGCCCCAAGCAGATTGAGTGGATACGCTCCGAGCGACTTCGCGCCTTCGGTCTGGCAAGCGACAAGCAGCGTTCTGAAGCTGTGAAACGGGCCAAGCAGATGGGATTAACGCTGGTTGCGAGCGAGTAATAGTTTCCGATTGTCGGATTGGTTTTGAAATCCCGGTGAGATTTCAGCTGCGCGCTGAGAGAAGCTTTCCAATCGGCGTGTGGGGTGGCTCAACGTCGAGCTTGGCCGCCGGACAGCCGTTTTGCAAAATCTTCCAGGATGTATTGTTAAGAACGCGTTCACAGCGGGCCAGTGACATGCCTGTGGGCGTTTTCATACAAACCGTCTGGCCTTCTTCCACATAGCCGCCATTGAAACGGCATTTGCACTTCTCGCCCGCAAATGCGTTTGTTGCCGCGCCAAGCATGGCGAAAGTGAAAAGGGTGAGGGCGGTGCGGTACATGCACCGATCTTATCAGAAAATCGGGTAAACCACAAAGCAGACCGAATTGGTGTTCCCCGGCACGGAGGTCAAGCACTCCTGCGGTCGGATTTGCCAGCGGCTCGCAGGCGAGAGGAAAAATCCACCAGCCTGTCGGCAAATTGTGAAGCCCGGTCCATGCACCAGGATTCCAATTCTTCTTCGCGCATGGGTTTTGCAACAAAATAGCCCTGTACCGAACCGCAACCCATTGTCTGCACTGTCGAGAATTCGTCCTCCGTTTCCACCCCTTCGGCGAGCGTGGCGATACCGAGATCTTCGGCCAGTCGAACGATTGCTCCGGTGATTTTTTCCTTGTCAGCGTCGTCGTCAATGCCTGCAACGAACTGACGGTCAATCTTCAGCTTGCTGACTGGAAACTTGATGAGATTGGCAATGGAGGACCGTCCCGTGCCGAAATCATCTAGCTCGATGCGAAAACCGGCCATTGCCAGCGCGTTGATGGTCTCAATGGCTTGCGAGCTACGAGCATCGAAAATGACCGTTTCAATAATCTCTAACGCAATATCCGATGAAAGCAGCCCAGCATTCAGAGTGCTACGGCGCAATTGTTCCACGAGACCGGGTTCCGCGAGACGCTTGGCTGTCAGATTGAAACTCATGGTCAGTCCGTGCAGGCCATTTTCATGGAGTTTTGCGAGGATTGGTAAAGCCTGATCGAAGATCTGCTGGTCGATCAGATTGAGGAGCCCGGCTTCATCGGCAATTTGAAGGAAATCGGCCGGTGAGCGAACGCCTTTGTCGGGATCATTCCAGCGCACCAGCACTTCGACGCCTTCCAGAAGTCCGGTCTGCATGTTGGTCTGTGGTTGAAACCAGGGTTCGAACTCGCCGTTCGCAATGCCCTTCTTGATCGCAAGAATGGTGTTTTCGGTATCAAGATAGGTGCTCTTGAGTTCATCCCGGTAGGTTTTCGAGCAGCCTCGGCCATTGTTCTTTGCCTCGTAGAGCGCAAGATCGGCACTCACCAGCGCCTGTTCAAAATCTTCAGGATGGCCAAGTTCAAACTCAATCACCCCGGCACTGGCACCCACATCAAGGCGGGAAATCTCCTCGGGCATCGGTTGATTGAGTGCGGTAATGAGACGAGAGGCCACGCGGCCAACATCGAAGTTCGATTTGTCGATGGTGCAGACCACCAGAAACTCATCACCTCCGATGCGCGCCAGACTATCGTGGACCCGAACATTGGCCTTTAAGCGCCGCGCCGTTTCTTCCAGCACCTTGTCACCAACCGCATGGCCCAACGTGTCATTGACGGCTTTGAACTTGTCGAGATCAAGATGAATGAGGCCGAGCTTCGGCGGTTTGCTTGATGAGGCAAGCCTGACAATCTCATCCTGAATGCCGCGCCGGTTGAATACGCCAGTGAGACTGTCGCGCGTGGCAAGATCGGCCATTCGGGCGTTGGCCTGACCAAGTGCGGTCACCAACTTTGATGTTCCAAGATAGACGATGAATAGGATCAGCAACATTTGAAGAGCACCAAAAGCGGTCTCTTCAATGAACTTGTTCCGGATTTGCGCTTCAATGGTCGCGCAAGATACTACGAGTGTCAGGGTGCCAACGGTCTCACCGGATTTGGTTTTGACGATTTTGCGAATGGTGAACAATTCACCCTCGGCTGGAATCCCCGAAAGGGATTTCACCAGCGAGATGCCGTCAGGATCGACTATTTCTCCGGAAACGAACTGCCGACGTTTGACCGCCTCGTCCAACAGGTGTTTGGCCGCGTCGAGTTGAAACGTGTAGATGAGACCGGAGAGTGAGTGCGCAAGCAGTTCACTCGCGGTTTTGCTGGACCGATAGAGGTTCCCGGTCTCGGTTTTATAGCTTCTTTGAGCTGTGATGCCGGCATGCATGACAAACGCAACGCCCATGACCAAAAGCAGGAACAGCAGCAATCTACGCCGCTGCATTTTGGGCTGAAGCACTGGAATATGGTTCGACATGATCGGCTCCCGTTTTGCCCATCATGCAATTCACGCGTAAAAATAGTTGTACTATGAATTACGTGCATAAGTAGTATCTTTGTTAACCCTGAACGATCACCCTGAACTCAGAAATCAAGAATTGGAGTGATTGAAATGGCCAAAGAAAGAAGTCTGATTTGCATCGCGTCCATGTCGCTGATGCTGTCCACTGCCCATGCAGGTGGCTTTCAGATTACGACCGGCAACGACTGGCAGCCATTCACAGATGCCACCAAGGCTGGTGGGGGGTATGCCACTGAAATCGTTGCACGGGTTGTGAAGGAGATGAAGGTTGAGGCCGACATCAGCCACCTTCCATGGGCACGCAGCTATGAGCTTGCGAAGCGGGCAAAGTATGTGGCGACTTTTCCATGGTATCGCAGCAGTGAACGTGCGCGTGACATGTATTACACCAAGCCGATCATGCACATTCGAAACGTTGCCTTTGCCAGGAAGGAGAAGCTGGCGGCATTCGAAAACTGGTCGGATGTAAATGATGGAACCCTTTGCAGACCAACGGGCTACACTATTCTGGAGCAGATTCAGACAAAGCTGGACACCGGGCAGATCCAACTTATCCAACCACCCGAAATGGACCAGTGCTTCCGCATGCTGGCGGCAGGGCGGGTGGACTATGTGATCACCAGCCGACTGGTGGGTTGGGCAACGGTGAAAGCGAACAACATCAATTCAAATGGATTTGCCGAACTTGGCGAGCCCATTGAGGTGTCCGGTCTGCACGTGCTTGTTTCGAAAAAACATCCGCAAGCGCAGGTGTTTTTAAAGGCATTCAACGAAAGCCTAATGCGGTTGAACGGACGAGGGGAACTTGATCAGCTGCGCAATGGATCGCGCTGAAACAGGTCACGCTGCGAGATCAATCCAGACCGGAACATGATCAGACGGCTTTTCCCAACCACGCACAAATTTGTCGATGTCTGCGCCGTTGAGCAGATTGGCGGCTTCAGGCGACAACAGCAGGTGATCAATGCGAATGCCGTGGTTCTTTGGCCATGCACCACCCTGAAAGTCCCAGAATGAATAGCGGTCAGATTCGTCATTGCTCGCACGAAAAGCTTCAGTGAGACCAAGGTTCAACAGGCTTTGAAACCGCTCCAGACTTTCAGGCCGGAACAGCGCATCACCCGACCAGGCTTTCGGATCATGGCAGTCACGATCCTGCGGGATGATGTTGTAGTCTCCGGCAAGAATGAATGCTTCTTCGGAGGCAAGCTTTGCGGATGCCCAGGCTTCCAGCCGCTCCATCCAGCGCAATTTGTAGGGAAATTTCTCGCTATCAACCGGATTGCCGTTTGGCAGATAGAGCGAAACCACACTCAGTGAACGACCCTCAACGCTGAAAACGCCTTCGATGAAACGGGCTTGCGGGTCTTCCGCGTCACCTTCAAGCAGCGGCAATCCACGATTGACGGCATCGAATGGCAATTTGGAGAAGATCGCGACCCCGTTGAAGCCTTTCTGGCCATGGGTTTCGACATTGTAGCCGAGATCCTCAAAGGCTGCTGCCGGGAAGGCTTCATCGACCGATTTGATTTCCTGCAGACAGGCAATGTCGGGTTGGGTCTGTTTAAGCCACTCCAGCACCACATCATGCCGCGCCTTGATGCCGTTGATGTTCCAGGTGGCAATCTTCATGAGGCTGGCTTTCGCGATGAAAAATGTCTGGTCAGAGTGAAAAACTGGTGCCGCAACCACAGCTTGCGGTCGCGTTGGGATTGTTGATCTTGAAGGCCTGGCCCATCAGATCGTCCACAAAATCGATTTCGGAACCTTCCATGTACATCAATGAAACCGAATCGATGAGAACCTTGGCGCCTTCGCGATGCAGCACGATATCGTCATCCATTTGTTTGGAAACGAGATCAAATTTGTAGGAAAAGCCCGAACAGCCGCCGCCTTCGACGGAAACACGCAGAGCATCCTTTTCTGACTCAGAAGCCAGAATTTTAGCCACGCGGCGCGCGGCATTTTCAGAGATTGTGACCGAGTTGGCTTCAACTTGCATTTCGGTATCGGCTCCGTGCGAGAAATCTGGTGATGATCAATCCAAATGCCTTCATTCGAGGCTTTTGGCTGTACAGCCCACACTATAGATAGAAATGGGGAAACACTTCGTCAATCGTCCGCGAGATTCGAGATAATAGGACGGCGCGGAGTATCCAAGAGCGGCAAACAGTTTCAGGCGGAAACAGATATCGTGACCTCAAGCGAGCCGATAGGGCAGGACGCCTATGCGGCAAATCCTAGGGAGAGCCGGGGACGGCTGGTTGCAGAACCTGTTAGCCCCACACGCAGCGATTTCCAGCGCGACCGCGATCGCATCATTCACTCTTCGCCATTTCGTAGATTACAGCACAAGACCCAGGTCTTTGTTTATCACGAGGGCGATCAGTTTCGTACGCGTTTGACCCATTCGATCGAAGTATCCCAAATTGCGCGTGCGCTTGCGCGGGCTTTTCGCGTGAATGAGGATCTTGCCGAAGCATTGGCTCTGGCGCACGATTTTGGTCACACGCCCTTTGGCCATGCCGGTGAACGGGCGCTGGCACGCTGCATGGCCGACCATGGCGGGTTCGATCACAATGCCCAATCCTTGCGCATCGTGACCCTGCTTGAGAGCCGCTACGCGGCGTTTCATGGTCTCAATCTGACCTGGGAAACGCTGGAAGGGCTCGTCAAACACAATGGCCCGCTGCTCAACGACGAGACCTCAACGATTGAGGAGCTTCCAATCGGATTTCGAGCCTATGAGGGGCTGGAAGCGCTCGAACTGACCAGCTTTGCGTCGCTCGAAGCCCAGTGCGCCGCAATCGCCGATGATATTGCTTACAACAATCATGACATTGACGATGGATTGAGAGCGGGGCTGTTCTCGATTGAAATGCTAAGAGCGAATTCGCTTTCAGCGGAGATCATTGATGAGATTGGCGAGCAATATAATCAACTAAGCGATGATCAGTTCGCCCATGAAATTGTCAGACGCCAGATAACCCGCATGGTGGAGGACGTGATTTCCGAAACCCAAAGGCGGCTCGACGCTTGTTCGCCGACATCAAGCGATGATGTCCGGGGCGCAGGACAGGCAATGGTCTGCTTTTCCGAGGCTATGACCGGTTTTGAGAAAGAGACAAAACAATTTCTCTTCAAAAACATGTACCGGCATTCGAGCGTAATGGCGGTCATGGAAAAGGCCGAGGCCATTCTGGCTGATCTGTTCAATGCCTACCTCAATGGCAGGGCAGCTTTGCCTGAACAGCACTACCAGGTTGAACGGCCCCGCATGATCGCGGATCATCTGGCGCAGATGACCGATCGTCAGGCGATCATGGAACACCGTCGCTGGTTTGACGCCACCCCCGATCTGGGATAGGTCGCGACCCCAGCAAAACCGCCAAACATGGCACCATTTTCAGATTGGGATCATTGTCGATGAGCAATGTATACACCGCTTTCGAGCAGCGTGTGAGAAAAGCTGTTCAAGCTGTTGTAAATGAGGGCAATAGTTCTGTCGACTTGTCCCGGGTGACGGTCGAAACGCCACGCGACCCCTCACACGGTGATCTGGCGACCAATGCGGCCATGGTTCTGGCGAAACCGCTCGGCCAAAAGCCGCGCGATCTGGCGGAGCAACTTTGCGCTGAGCTGGCGAAGGAGCCCGATGTTAGCGAGGTACAAGTGGCCGGTCCTGGGTTTATAAACTTGCGGCTCCATCCATTTTTTTGGCGGTCAAATCTCAGCGACATTACCGCGAACCCTAACGCCTTTGGCCGTACGGGTCTGGGTGAGGGGCTAAAGGTCAATGTGGAGTATGTCTCGGCAAACCCGACCGGTCCGATGCATGTGGGCCATTGTCGTGGCGCGGTGGTGGGCGATGCGCTTGCCAATCTGCTGGATTTCGCAGGGTTCGATGTCACCCGCGAATATTACACCAACGATGCCGGCGGTCAGATTGATGTGCTCGCCCGCTCGGTTTTCTTGAGATATCGCGAGGCGCTTGGCGAAGAGATCGGCACGATCCCGGAGGGACTTTACCCTGGCGACTATCTGGTGCGGGTTGGTGAGGCGCTCGCCAACGCGCATGGCGATGCTCTGACGAAGATGTCCGAAGACGAATGGCTGGCAATTGTAAAACCATTTTCGATCAACGCGATGATGGATCTGATCCGTGAGGATCTTAACGCGCTCGGTGTGCGCCACGACGTATTCTTTTCTGAACGCACCTTGCATGAACCAGACCAAAGCGGGGGCGAAAGTAGGGTCGCTCGCGCTATCGCCGATCTTCAATCCAAGGGATTTGTTTATCACGGCACCTTGCCGCCGCCAAAGGGCCAGGTCCCTGAAGATTGGGAAGATCGCGAACAATTGCTGTTCCGCTCAACTGATGTGGGCGATGACATGGACCGCCCGCTCGCAAAGTCAAACGGCGACTACACCTATTTTGCGTCGGATGTAGCGTATTTTCTCGACAAGTTTGAACGCGGGTTCAAGGAAACGGTGTTCATTCTCGGGGCTGATCATTCCGGCTATGTCAAGCGGTTGCAGGCCGTCGCACGGGCTGTCTCGCAGGATACGGTGAAATTGACCGTTCGGCTTTGCCAGTTGGTCAAACTGTTCCGGGATGGGGAACCGGTCAAAATGTCGAAACGTTCAGGTGACTTCATCACGCTGCGCGAGGTGGTCGACGAGGTGGGTCGCGATGCGGTGCGTTTCATGATGCTTTATCGCAAAAATGACGCGCCGCTCGACTTTGATTTTGCCAAAGTGACAGAACAATCAAAGGACAACCCCGTCTTTTATGTTCAATACGCCCACGCACGGTGTAAATCGATTTTCAGGCAGGCGGCACAGGAAGTTCCGGACCTGCCGGTATCCGGCGATGATCTTGCATCAGTGGCGCTTGATCGCCTCACCGACGAAGGTGAACTGTCTCTGATCAAAATGCTGGCCCGGTTCCCGCGGACCATTGAAGGTGCAGCGACTTCGCACGAGCCGCACCGGGTTGCATTTTATCTTTACGAACTCGCCAGTCTGCTGCACGCTCAGTGGAGCAGGGGGAAGGATCGTCCGGAATTACGCTTTATTAACCACGATCAACCAGAATTGACACAGGCCAGGCTCGCACTTGTTCTGGCGGTTTCCGCGGTTCTTGCTTCAGGACTGGGGGTCATCGGGGCGGGCGCGCCAGACGAGATGCGGTAATTTCGCCGCATTCGCGTACCACATACGGTGGCCAAAGGGTCCCGCGTACCGAAGTCTTGGCTATATCAGGGCTGACATCCACGAGCTGGATGCGGATTTGGGGACGGGAAGATTGAGTATGGCCGACGAATACGACGCCACCGCAAAGTATAAGATGAGCAGAGCAAACCTAGCCAGCGATCCAAACTATTCGCAACCCGCGCAGCCCGGATCTGATCTTGAAGATGATCCGCTGATGGAACTGGCGCGCATCATTCAGCAGGAAACCCAGGTTTCGCAATCTCAGCCCAATCCTGCGGCCATTGATGGCAACAGGCTGGTTGATGATCTTGAAAATCAGTTGATGCAGGAACTGTCTGTCGACCCGCAGCCAGTGGCAACGGCGCCTGTGCCAGGCGCGGCTGATGCTGCTCAACAGCATGTGGAACCCGCCAATCAATTTGCACCGCAGCCAGTCGCGCCGGTTCATGGTTCTCCCGACGTGGCGTCGGCGCAGGATCCCGATATGGCAGCGTTTGAGGCTGCCTTTGCTGCGGAAGTGGACGAGACGGTTCCTTCTCAACCCGCTGACATGGCCCAGTTTGATGCACAGCCGGCACCCGTTGCTCCGGTTCATCCACAATCCCCTGCTCCAGGTCCGGATTTTGGCGCGGCTCATGTGGTCGACACCTCTCATGGCGGGTTTGAATTGGAACAGCTTCCCCGGGAGGTTCATCCCGGCGACCCGGAATATCCTGGCGATATTGAACCCGCATTGCGCGATGCTGCACAGAGTGTTGCGCCTGCGCAGGTTCCACAGCAAGCGCCAGAGATTGGTGTCCAACCTGCTCCGACAGATCAGGGTGATGAAGCATTTGCAAATGCGTTCATGCGGGAATTGGATGCCGTTGAATCGCAACCAACCGCACAGTATGAGCCGCAGGTTGCACCGCCAAACCCACCCGAGGCAGCAACTGGTGCGCCGCAATCGGCCTTTGCCGATCCTGCACAGCAAGCTGAAGTTGTTGTCGCTCCTGCGGCTCCTGCCGCTCCAGAATTCGCGACTGCCGATTTTCAGGCGCAAATCGAAGCTGAAATGGCAGCCTCACTTGATCCAACGCCTCAGATTGATCTGACACCGGCGGATCAGCAGCCTGTTCCAGCGCAACACAACGAACCTCCCGTGCCACAGGCTCCGGCTGAGCCTGTAACCAGCATGTCAGACCCGCTCGCCGCAGCGCTTGCGGAGCTAGAATCGCCACCGGCAACCGAACGCGCACCACTTCACACGCCGGCGCCCACCGTCGCACCGGAAAGTGTCGAAGCAGTTGGCACGGAGCCTGTTCCACAACAGTCGGTTCAATGGGCCGCTGAAACGCCGGTCGAAACTGTGGCACCTCAACCGGTGTTTGAATCACAGGTCACGCAGCCACCGCTCGCGGCAGACCCGGTTGTTGAATCCGGTCCGGTTGAACAGACTGGCCAGACAATTGATCCGGTTGAAGCCGCACTGGCTGAACTGACGAATTTTGCGACAACAGACCAGGCCCAGTCTTCGGGCGCTGCGCCAAGTGACGCAAGTTTCGTTGAACCCCTGTTTGAAGAACCGGTTGGCGAGCAAAGTGCGCCACAAGGCGACATCGCGCCGGAACTGGCGACCACAGGTGCTGCGGTTGGCGCCACAGCGCTTGATCCGGCAGTCGATGACAATTTCGACTATGTGGGGGAAGAGGACGGGGAAGATGAACAACGGTCCGGTGGTGGTCTGAAAGTTGCTGCCGTTATTCTGGCCGTGGCCCTGTTTGGCGGTCTGGGTGCGCTTGCCTGGAACTTTGTGGGTGGCAGTGAAACTGCTCAGCCGGCAAAAATCGTGCTCGCCTCTGATGATCCGGTCAAGGTAAAGCCAGAACAGCCGGGTGGCCAGACCATCCCCAATCAGGATCAGGCCGTTTACAATGAAGTTTCCGGTGAAGGCGAAACCAAGCCTCCGCAAACCGCGTTGAAATCGGGTTCCACAGAGCCAATTGCTCTCGAACCCGCCGGCGACAAGTCAACTGAACGGCTGACGGCAAGTTCAAATGACGAGAACAAGCAAGGCCTTGATGCCGTTACGCCGCGTCGGGTCCGCACGGTTGTTGTAAAGCCTGACGGTACAATCCTGCTTCCTGCGGCCGATGGGGCTGCACCGAATACCGCAGAGCCCTCCACCGAAGTTGCAGCACTCACGCGCGGCATCAATCCCCAACCGCGCGCGACGGATTCCGGCACTCAACCGCAGAATTCTGCGGCGTCCAGCACATCGGGAACCGGAACGGAGACCACGTCGTCGACTGAGCCAACCACGGCTGTATTCGAAGGTGGTAGTCCGGCAACGGGCAAGATACCTCTGCCGACATTCAGAAATCCGAATGACGCACCGGCACAACCTGTTCAGACCGCTGCCGTGCAGCCGCAGCCCGCTGCAACGAGCCAGCCGGCTCCTTCTGCAGCCACGAGCGCCTGGGCTGTGCAGATTTCCTCACAGCGCAGCGAGGCTGATGCCAAGGCCAGTTACGCCAATCTGCGTCGTCGCTTTTCAAGCGTGATTGGTGATCGCGGATATGATATTCGCCGCGCAACGGTGGGTGAAAAAGGTGTGTTCTACCGGGTTCGGGTTCACGCCAAATCCCGCAACGACGCAATCGCGCTTTGTCAGCGCTATGAGCGGGCAGGCGGTTCCTGCTTCGCATCGCGATAGCGCTTTAGCGGGGCCAAAATCTTCCCGGAATGGTGATATAGTGCCGAATCATGACCAGAAAGGCATTTATTTCCGGCTGTCTCGGCGCTGAACTCAGCGCCGACGAACGCGCCTTCTTTGCAGATGAACGGCCCTGGGGCTTCATCCTGTTCGCTCGCAATCTGCTGGAACCACAGCAGGTTCGTGATCTCACTTCGGCACTGCGGGAGTCTGTGGGTGACCCCGCATCGCCAGTCCTGATCGATCAGGAGGGCGGGCGCGTGAAGCGCCTGTCACCCCAGCACTGGCCGCAATATCCTCCGGCACGTCACATCGGGAGGGTCTATGAGCGCGATCCCGAAGCCGGTTTGCGCGCGGCGTGGCTTGCTGCCCGGTTGATCGCCCATGATCTGCTTGATCTTGGCATCACGGTGGATTGCCTTCCGGTACTCGATGTTCCCAGCCCTGGTTCGCACGATGTGATCGGTGACCGAGCCTACTCGGGTTCCGTGGATGCCGTGATCGCCCTGGGCACCGAAGCGGCTCAAGGGTTGCGAGATGGCGGCGTGGCTCCGGTTATGAAGCATATGCCCGGCCACGGTCGGGCACAGTGCGATTCCCACCACGAACTTCCACGTGCCTCAGCCAGTCTGGAAGACTTGAAGTCGCACGATTTTCTGCCGTTCAAGGCCCTATCAGATATGAGAATGGGTATGTCTGCTCATATCGTCGTCGAAGCGCTCGATGCTGAACGCCCGGCCACTATTTCACCGGTTGTGGTTGAGGAAATCGTGCGCGGGTTTATCGGGTTCGATGGCCTCCTGATGAGCGATGATCTATCGATGAATGCACTTTCTGGGGATTGTGGCGAACGGGCGCGATCTGTCTTTGAAGGTGGCTGTGATCTTGTGCTTCATTGCAACGGCAAACTGGATGAGATGCGGCTCGTGGCGCAAAATACGCCAATGTTATCGGGCCGTTCGTTGGAACGGGCAGGGGTGGCGCTGGATGATATCGGGGAACTCGGCACGAGCGATATTGAGACGCTGCGGGCTGAATTCGAATCCTTGCTTGCGATCTCCGCGGCTGCCTAAGCGCTTGGTGTTGGCGGTATGAACAGCACACCTGACAGAAGTCCCGACCCCTGGGCGTCTGACGCACCGGTGGACCGCGCCATCAGCGATCCGCAACTCACCGTCGATGTCGACGGGTTCGAGGGGCCGCTTGATCTTCTTTTGGGTCTTGCGCGCACGCAAAAGGTGGATCTAGCCAAGATTTCCATTCTGGCGTTGGCTGACCAGTATCTTGAATTCGTTGAAGAAGCGCGCAGACTGCGGCTGGAGCTCGCCGCCGACTATCTCGTCATGGCGGCGTGGCTTGCCTATTTGAAGTCGCGGCTGCTCATTCCTGATCCACCCGGTGATGACGAACCTTCGGGCGAAGATTTGGCCAACCAGCTCGCGTTTCGTTTGAAAAAGCTTGAGGCCATGCGCGAAGCGGGTCGAAAGCTGATGGAGCGCAATCAGCTTGGTCGCGATGTATTTGTGCGCGGCATGCCGGAGCCGGTGATGATTGAGCGAAAAAGCGATTTTTCTGCCACGCTTTACGATCTGCTGACGGCCTACGCGTCCGGGCGCCGGCGCGGTTCAAACACCACCGTCCAGATTGCCGCACGCCCGGTGATTTCGCTTCAGGAAGCGCGCGATATTCTGGTGCGGTTGGTTGGTGAAATCGCTGATTGGACGCCGCTTGATGCGTTTCTCATCGACTATTCAGCGCCGCCAGAAATGCGGGCCAGTTTGAAAGCAAGCGCGTTTGCCGCCATGCTGGAAATGGTCCGGGAAGGCGAATTTGAAATGCAACAGTCGGCAAATTTCGAGCCGATCTACCTGCGGCGGCCACGTCTGGCTGATCGCAGCGCCATGAACTAGGAGCCGGGGGAATGGAACAAAACGAAGCAACGGTGCTGCCGTTTCCACAGTTTCAGGAAGAAGCGGGTTCCAAGGCGGCGGCATTGCAGCGGGCCGTTCGGATTGTGGAAGCGATATTGTTTGCTTCTTCCGAACCCGTATCTGAAAAAATGCTGCGCGAACGGTTGGCGGACGATGTTGATCTTGCGGAAGTGATGGAACGTCTCCGCACCGATTACGCGCCACGCGGCGTCAATCTTGTTCAGGTTGGCACCAACTGGGCGTTCCGAACGGCGGAAGACCTTGCCTATCTGCTGCAGAAGGAAGCCGTGGAGCAGCGCAAACTGTCGCGCGCTGCGCTGGAAGTGCTTGCCATCATTGCCTACCACCAGCCAGTTACTCGCGCCGAAATTGAAGATATTCGCGGCGTTGCGACATCAAAAGGCACGCTTGACGTTCTGATGGAGACCGGTTGGATCAAAATGCGCGGCCGTCGCAAAACGCCGGGAAGACCGGTGACTTATGGTTCAACTGACGCGTTTCTCGATCAATTCGGCCTGGAAACTATCAGAGATCTTCCGGGTCTGGATGAACTCAAAGGCGCCGGGCTTCTGAGCACTCGCATTCCCTCCAACTTCAGTGTGCCGCTGCCCCACGAAGGCGATGATCTCACCGAAGATGAGGAGGCGTTTGCGCTCGATGATGTGGAAGATCTGGGCCTACTGACACCCTTGGGCGAGGAACGTCACTAGCACTTACGGGCGGGCCCTTCGGTGCACGGCTTCCATTTGCGGCCTGATTGAGTAAAAGGCCGCTATGAGCAGTGACATTCAAACCAGCGGTCAATCTGAGCAGCAAACGGGCACAAGCACCGGCTTTGCGGCCAGCGCACGTGCCGACAGTTCATGGGGCCGTCATAACACGGCTGCCGTTTCCATCGCCGCTTCGATGGCCTTTGAGCACATCAGCCATGATTTCGGCAGCGGCCCGGCGCTTGATGACGTATCGCTGACAATTGAACCGGGTAAGGTGACTTGCCTGCTTGGACCTTCAGGCTCCGGCAAAACCACATTGTTGCGTATCGCTGCTGGAATCGAACGTCAGACGAGTGGCGTGGTGTCGCTGAACAGCAGCGAAGTTGCCGGGCCCAATATCTTCGTTCCTCCGGAGAAGCGCGGCATCGGCATGGTGTTTCAGGACTACGCGCTGTTTCCGCATATGAGCATTCTGGACAATGTTCGCTTTGGCTTGCGGGGCATGGCATCTGCCGAAAAAACCGAGCAGGCCATGCGGTTGCTGGCCCGCGTTGGCCTTGAAACCATGGCACAAGATTATCCCCATGCGCTGTCAGGCGGGGAACAACAGCGTGTTGCGCTGGCACGCGCCCTGGCGCCGCGACCTGGAATATTGCTGCTTGATGAGCCGTTTTCCGGCCTGGATAGCCGACTGCGCGATACGGTGCGCGGCGAAACCCTTTCTGTGCTTCGCGAAACCCGCGCCACGTCAATCGTTGTGACACACGACCCGGCAGAAGCGCTGATGATGAGCGATCAAATTGCGCTGTTGCGACGGGGTCGATTGGCGCAGCTAGGGCCGGGTCAGGAACTTTATGATCATCCTCAGAACCAGTTCGTGGCGCGCTTTTTCTCACCAGTGAACAGTTGGCAGGGCAGGGTGCAGGACTTTGAGGTCGATACGCCCCTGGGCGTGGTGGAAGCGCCCGGATTTCACAACGGAACCAAAGTGACCGTCTGCGTGCGGCAATCCGCCCTGAACCTGAGCAAACGGACCGGATCCGGCAAGCGGGCGCGGATTTCGTTTTGCCGCTTTATGGGAGATTATGACCTCTTGAGTCTGGCGGTCGAAGGTCTGGACAATCCGGTCATTGTAAAACATCCAGCGGGTCAGCTCAGCGAAAAGGCCATGACCGGGCGGGAGGACGTTTATGTTTCGCCCTCAATGGCGGGTACATTTGTTTTCCCAGCAGATGCGACAGATTGAGTGGCACGCAACACGGCGGCGTTAACCAAATAATCCTTGCATCGCCGCATTTGAACTCATACCTGATATCAAACGAATGGGTGTGTTGCGAGCCGCCTTGCTGATGGGCTAGGCTATGACAGCACAGAACGCCGAATTCCGGCGCTATTGAGTGGGAGTTTCACCATGGGACAGATCGGCATCTGGCAGATCGTCATCATCGCAGTGGTTGTCGTGCTGCTTTTTGGACGCGGCAAGATTTCAGAACTGATGGGCGATGTCGCCAAGGGCATCAATTCGTTCAAAAAAGGCCTGAACGATGACGGCACCGCCAAGACGATTGAAAACAATCCGAGCGAGACGGTGGCCGAAGTCAACAGCGAGAAAACCAAAACCAGTTGAGAGTTCCTCCTGAGGCTGTTGTGGCGGTTTATGAACCGCAGATAGGCTCTTGAACTCCGACTCAGGATGATAGGTTCCAGTCTTGTTCGATATCGGTTGGTCCGAGCTGCTTGTCGTGGCCGTTGTGATGGTGCTTGTGGTCGGGCCAAAGGAGCTGCCCGGCATGTTGCGCACCATCGGGAGCACCATCAAAAAAGTTCGCGGCATGGCTGGCGATTTTCAACGCCAGTTCGACGAGGCGCTGAAAGATGCTGAGCTCGACGGCGTGAAAGATACCATTGCCGATGTTCAATCCATGAACCCGGCAAACGCCATCAAAGACAAGCTGAACCCTCTCAAAGCTGATCTGGAAAACGTCGAGAGCGAGGTGAAAAGCTCGTTCGACTATGATCCGGACGAACTTTTTGACGAAGACAAGGCGCCAAAGGTTGCTGAACCGGTAAAGGTTGACGTTGAGGCCGCGCTTGCCAAGCATGGCGATACGACCAAACAATCAGGTGAGATGGCTGTTCCGGGCTTCGCGTCTGCTCCTCCAGCCGATGAGGCGGTTGCGAAAAAGGCGCCGGCGAAGAAGACACCTGCCAGGAAATCCACCGCCAAGAAACCAGCCACAAAGCGCACGACGGTCAAAAAACCGGCTGCAGCGGCCAAATCTACGACCGCGAAAAAGACCACGGCTCGCAAGATTTCGACTGGCACGACAAGCAAATCGGCGCCGGGATCAACGACAAGATCATCCACCGCCAAGACAGGTTCATCTGCTGCATCGGGTCGGAAGCCGGCTGCCAAATCCGCTGCAGCGAAGACTGCAGCAAAATCCGCAGGCAGCACTTCAGGCAATGCAACGACCAAAACAACTGCAAGCAAAACGGCGGCGTCCAGCGCAGGCAAAACCAACACCCGAAAGACTGCGGCTCCGAAAACTACTGCACGAAAGACGACCACCCGTAAAACGGCCACACGAAGAACCGCCAGCAAGGCGGTTGCTGACGCTTCCGGTGCCTCATGAGCCAGCAGGATATTGAAGACAGCGCCGCGCCGCTGATTGAGCACCTGATTGAACTGCGTCAGCGGCTGATGCGTGCGGTGATTGCAATCGCCGTTTTCTTCGTGATCTGCTTTATCTTTGCGCAGGAAATCTTCAACATTCTGGTGATCCCCTATCAGCGGGGGGCCGGTGTTGAGGAGGTTAAATTTGTCTTCATCGCACTGCAGGAATTCTTCTTTGTGCAGTTGAAGATTGCGCTTTTTGGCGCGCTGTTCATCGCGTTCCCGGTGATTGCCAGCGAAATCTATAAGTTCGTGGCTCCCGGGCTCTACCGCAACGAGCGGCAGGCCTTTCTGCCGTTTTTGATCGCGACGCCGATCCTGTTTCTGATTGGTGCCTGCCTCGTCTATTTCCTCATCATGCCGTTGGCGACCAGCTTCTTCCTGTCGCAACAGCAGATTGGTGGGGAGGGGCAAGCTTCAATCGAAAACATGCAGTCTGTCGGCACTTATCTGTCGCTGATCATGACGCTGATTTTTGCGTTCGGTCTGGTGTTCCAGATGCCCGTTGTCATCACCCTTCTGTCGCGGGCCGGGCTTGTGACATCCACGGGATTGAAGAGCAAACGCAAGTATATGGTGCTTGCCACCTTTGTGATGGCGGCGGTTCTCACCCCGCCCGATCCGGTGAGCCAGATTGGTCTTGCGGTTCCATCGCTGCTTCTCTACGAAGTGTCGATCTATCTTGCACGACTCATCGAAAAGAAGCGCGAGGAGCGCGAGGCGGAAGCCGAAGCCGCGACCTCCTGATTTTTCCAGCGCCTCATTTGCATCGGGAACGGGACGAATGTTCGACATCAAATGGATTCGGGAAAACGCCGAAGCCTTTGACGCAGGCTTGGCCAAACGCGGGCTCGAGCCGCATTCTGCAGAACTGATTGAACTCGACGCCAAACGGCGCGCCCACGTGGCCTCACTTCAGGAAGCGCTGGAAAAACGCAACGCTGCCTCCAAAGCAATCGGCAAAGCCAAGGCTTCGGGTGACGAAGCTGCCGCACAAGCCGCAATTGAAAGTGTGGCCAAGCTCAAAGCTGAAATTCAGGCCGGAGAAGAGCAGGGGCGGTCAATCGACGAGGCGCTTCGTGACCGGTTGTCCGAGATCCCAAATTTGCCGCTGGAAGATGTGCCGCAAGGTGCGGATGAGGCTGACAATGAGGAATTGCACCTCTCCGGCCAGAAGCCCCATTTCGATTTTTCGCCGAAGGAACATTATGATATCGGCGAAGCTCTGGGCCTGATGGACTTTGAAACAGCGGCAAAACTCTCCGGTTCGCGTTTTGTGGTGCTGAAGGGCGCGCTGGCCCGTCTGGAGCGGGCGCTCGGCCAGTATATGCTTGATCTGCACACCAGCGAAAATGGCTATGAAGAAGTCTCCTCGCCGTTGCTGGTGCGGGAAGAGGTGATGTTCGGAACCGGGCAACTGCCCAAGTTCGCCGAGGACTCCTTTGAAACCACCGATGGTCGTTGGTTGATCCCCACATCTGAAGTGCCGCTCACGAACTCTGTGCGTGAAGAGGTTTTGGCCGCGGGGGATCTTCCCAAGCGCCTGACTGCGCTTTCCCAGTGTTTTCGCTCTGAAGCAGGGTCGGCGGGGCGAGATACGCGTGGCATGTTGCGGCAGCATCAGTTTGCCAAGGTCGAACTTGTATCCATTTGTGAACCAGACAAATCACTGGAAGAATTGGAGCGCATGCGTAAGTGTGCTGAAAGTGTGCTGGTGGGACTTGGTCTTCACTATCGCGTTGTCACGTTGTGCACCGGGGATATGGGTTTTTCCGCTCGCAAAACCTACGACATCGAAGTGTGGCTGCCAGGGCAAAATGCTTACCGAGAGATTTCAAGCTGTTCAGTGTGCGGAGATTTTCAGGCGCGTCGCATGAATGCACGCTACAAGCCGGACGCCGAAAGCAAGCCACAGTTTGTGCATACGCTCAACGGATCCGGCATCGCCGTGGGGCGGGCATTGATTGCCGTCATTGAAAACTATCAGAACGAAGATGGCTCAATCACAGTACCAGAGGCGCTGCGCCCCTATCTGGGTGGTTTGACCACAATTGGAGCCGCCTGAAGCAATGCGAATTTTGCTCACCAACGATGATGGCATCAACGCACCGGGCCTTGAGGTTCTGGAGCGGATCGCAAGGCAATTTAGCGACGATGTCTGGACTGTGGCCCCGGAGACCGATCAGTCAGGCGTCGGGCATGCGATGACACTCAGCGCACCCATGCGCTTGCGGAAGGTTGGCGATCAGAAGTTCGCGCTCACCGGAACGCCGACAGATTGCGTGATAATGGCAGTGCGTGAGGTTTTGGATCGCAAGCCAGATCTTATTCTTTCCGGTGTCAATGCCGGGCAGAATATTGGCGATCACGTTCTCTATTCCGGCACGGTTGCTGGTGCCATGGAAGGTGCGTTTTTAGGCATTCCGGCCATGGCACTGTCACAGGCGTTTGATTTTGGCGGTTCGAGAACGGTTCCCTGGAACACAGTCGAGACGGCCGCATCAGAGGCGATCTCAAAAGTTTTAGCTGCAAACCTGCCGGCAGACGTGTTCGTCAACATCAACTTTCCAAACTGTGCGCCTGAGGAGATTGTTGAGACGGTGGTTGTTTCGCAGGGCAAGTTTGAACATGGTCTGTTTATCGACAAACGCCGGGACGGGCGCGGCGTTTCCTATTATTGGCTGACATTTGGTGGTCCGCCACCGGACGTGAAGCCTGAAACCGACGTTGAAGCGTTGCGCGACAACAAAATCGCCGTTTCGCCACTCAAGCTGGATTTGACTGAGGAGCGTTGCATGGCGGCTCTGAAATCCAGCTTTTCCAGTTAGACGAAGGCGATCTTGAACAGCGCCCTCAACAAGTCGGATGGCCTGATGGCCCTGATGTTGCGGCTGCGTTCGGCGGGCATTCATTCGCGCTCGGTGCTTGAAGCGGTGGAAAGCGTGCCACGCGATGCGTTTGTTCCCCCGCAACATTTGGCCGTCACCTACGCGCCGCGTTCCGTTCCACTTTCCTGCGGCCAATCCATGCCGTCAGCGGATCAGGTTGTTGCCCTCATAGACCGGCTGAATTTAACCCCGGTTCATTCGGTTCTCGAAATCGGAACCGGCAGCGGCTATCAGACCGCGCTCATGGCAAAGCTCTGCAAAAAACTTCAAACCGTGGAGCGCTATCGCGGTTTGGTGGAGAGCGCCAAATCCATTTTTGAGCGGCTGGATTTGAAGAACATTACAGTTCGTCAGGCAGATGGCCGGGACGGGCTCACTGGTGAGGGGCTATTCGACCGTATTATCATAAATGGTGCGGTTCCAGCTTTGCCCAGGCAATTTCTTGATCAACTGGCGTCCGGCGGCATGCTGATTACTGCGCTTGGTGAGCCGGGTGAAGAACAAATGCTGGTCCAGCTCACCAAGGTGGGAAGCCGGTTCGATCGCCAGAACCTCTTTCCGGTGCGCATGCAGCCGCTGGTGCCTGGGATCGCGAAGGCGCTGTAGCAATCGCAATTTCAGAGGCGGTCGAAGTTTGGTGCTCATTTAACTCCGAATTAATATTAACGATGTCTAATCACCCGCGAGTATGAGTAATTGCGGGTGCACCTATGCGTAGAATTCGGTCTCTTCGCACCAGACTAATTTGTCAGACAGCGCTGCCTTTTGCCCTGATGACGCTGGTTGCGGGTTGTAGCTCTGATTTTTCCAGATTTGACCACGGGGTAACCACGGCATCGGTTGCCAAAGGTCGAGCGACCAACAATCAGGTGGCGATTGTTCGCAAGGCGCCAACGGCTCAACCCTATCCCGGCGATGTTGATCCGATCACGACAGCATCCACCTCAGCGGCACGTTCTGGCGTGGTCAACGCAACAGGGAACGTTCGACGCTACCCGACTGGAAATCTGAGACGCTCCGGAACTGTGATCCAGGACAATCTGACACCGGCGCAAATCGCGGCGGCAGAAGGTGAAGGCGTGCCACGTCCGACTGGCGTCATTCAGCAGCGGGTTCAACGCACGACAGCCAAACCACGTTCGCTTCTGCCATCCAGGGGCGTTGATCGCTCGATCACCACAGGGTCAATTCCCAAACCCTATGTGCCGCAGCAGGCGCAATTGCGGGCAAACCAGCCTGTAACGGCAAACACTGCGGCAAATGCGACGCCCGTCAAGGGTCGGTCCGGGTGGACCAACGTTGGTGGAACCTACGTCACCCTTCAAAAAGGTGAGGGGCTGAACAATCTCTCCCGGCGCTATGGCGTTCCTGTCACAGAGATCCGCAAGGCGAACAATTTTTCAAACAATCAGGAACTGCGTGAAGGCCAGAAAGTTCTCATTCCGGTTTACACATACAGCCGGAACACCAACGTTTCTGCGCCTGACAGCGATGCCGGTGCGCGTGCGGCGCGGTCTTCGACTGGCAATCAGGGTGAAATCGTTCGGGGCCGCGTTGCGGTTCCCCGCAAGCGCCCACAGGTCGCTATTGTCAAGCGGGACCCGATCACCACAGGATCCGTCAAGCGCGCGAAGCGTACTTCTTCGGCTCGTCAGCACACGGTTGTTGCCGGTGACACGCTTTCAAAAATCTCCCGGACCTACGGAATTTCGATATCAGACATTCGCGCGGCCAATGGCCTGAAGGGCGACAATATCCGCCTTGGCCAGAAGCTTCGCATTGAGCCCGGCGCAGGCGGTGGCACCCGTGTTGCTGCTGCACGGACACAGGGAAACACGGTCGATCCGATTGTGACGGGAACTGCGGGCACAAAATCGCGCAAGGCCAGCAAGGTGGCGAAATCGAAGTCTCGCAAGGCGACCTACACGTCTCCTGAAACCTCTGCCGAGATTGCGCGCCGTGCTTCTGAAAAGACAACTGCGCCAAAGCAGACCGGCATCGACCGCTTCCGCTGGCCAGTGCGTGGTCGCATCATCTCACGCTTCGGATCGAAGCAGGGTGGTCAGACCAATGACGGTATCGATATTTCGGTTCCGGTCGGTACCGCGGTGAAGGCCGCAGAAAACGGCAAGGTGATCTATTCCGGCAGCGAGTTGGAAGAGTTCGGCAACCTGATCCTGGTGCGTCACGCAAATGGCTGGGTTTCTGCCTATGCACACACAAGCCGGAACCTCGTCAAACGAGGTGACACGGTGAAACGTGGCCAGACGATCGCCAAATCCGGTCGTACAGGCAAAGCCAAACGCCCAAAATTGCACTTTGAGTTGCGCAAAAACTCCAACCCAGTGAACCCGGTGAAGCATCTGGGACGAGGATAGCGCAGCGAGGACCGCGCGGTCAAAGCTTCAAGCAAAAGCGACCACCCATCTGTGTCATTCCCGGACCGATTGAGCGGTGAAGCCGCGAGATCGTGATCCGGGAAACCTATCCCGTTCACCTTCAATTCGACCATATGCTGCGATGTCACGGAATGGGCCTCCGGGTCTCACTTTCGCTGGCGCTCAAATGGCCCGAAGGTGACAAGTAGAGAATGGCTTGTTCGGTTGTTGCAAAACGGGTTGATGACGTTCAGAAATCAGAACTCAAATCGTCACGCCGCGCCTTCCGGCCAGATCCATCACATACTGCCAGGCAACGCGACCTGATCGACTGCCGCGGGTCGTTGACCATTCCAGTGCATCAAGTCTGATTTCTTCCAGCGACACGCCAAGATCGTAGTGATCAATATAGCCTTCGATCATGGCCAGATATTCATCCTGCGAGCATTTGTGGAACCCGAGCCACAGACCAAAACGGTCTGAAAGTGACACTTTTTCCTCAACGGCTTCGGATGGATTGATTGCGGTGGAACGCTCGTTTTCGATCATGTCCCGCGGCATTAAATGACGCCGGTTGGACGTTGCATAGAAGATCACATTGTCGGGTCGTCCTTCCACGCCACCGTCCAGTGCAGCCTTCAGCGATTTGTAGGAGGTGTCATCAGTGTCGAAGGAAAGATCGTCGCAAAACAAGATGAAGCGAAACGATGATGGCCGCAGGATTGCCAACAGAGAAGGCAGCGTCTCGATGTCCTCCCGGTGAATTTCCACAAGCTTCAGGGGCGATTTGCCACTGTCCAGACCGGAATTGATGGTAGCGTGAGCCGCTTTCACCAGCGACGATTTTCCCATGCCGCGTGCACCCCACAGCAAGGCGTTGTTGGCTGGCAGACCGTCAGCAAAACGTTTCGTGTTGTCGATCAGGATATCCCGCACCCTGTCAATACCCTTTAGAAGGACCATCTCGACCCGGTTGACCTTTGGAACAGGCTGAAGCCAGTTATCCGATGCTGACCAGACAAAGGCGTCGGAGGCGTTCGGATCGTTGGGCTTTTGCGCCTGCGGAACCGCTCGGGTGATCAATTCGTTCAGGTGATCAAGATGGGCAATCACTGCGTTAAGTTGTTCTTTTTCCAAAACCAGTTTCCTCAACTACCGTCTTTTGGCCATTGCCAGTTGCCTGTTGGTCAATGCCACCGCCAGCTTGCCCACATAAAGCCTGTCGGATTTGCTGCCAAGGCTTGAAAAACAAGACGTTTCAGGCCATTTGCAATCAACGAATACACGGCGCATCCAAAGCCGGCAAACTCAAGAACAAATGCACGGAGCTTGAAGCGCGTGCGAAACGAAAAAGGATTGGTCCATGTTTGTGACCCCGGCCTATGCGCAGGCAGCAGGCGGCGGTGGCTCCGAGCTTCTCGTCAGCATTCTTCCCTTTGTTGCGATCTTCGCGATTATGTATTTCCTGTTGATCCGCCCGCAGCGACAGCAGATGAAGAAGCGCGAAGAAATGCTCAACAATATCCGCCGCAATGACATGGTGGTCACCGGCGGTGGCCTGATTGGCAAGGTGGTGAAGGCCGCGGACACTGAGTTGGAAGTGGAAATTGCGTCCGGCGTGAAGGTGAAAGCCTTGCGCTCAATGATCGCTGAAGTGCGCGTCAAGGGCGAGCCGGTTTCAGATGGATCAGCCGATAAAAAGGCGAAGAAAGAGAAATAAGCCTTTTGTGATTTTTGCCGCAGCATCAATTGCGGCAGCATGAAAGAAGACACTAAACGGGAACGTTGCGCGCCCTCTGGTGCGCAACATGCTATAGGGCGGTAGATTTGCCGCAATGTCCGGAACTGCGAGGGCCGAGTGTATTCGTGCCCGTTGAGCGGTTCCTGAAAACAAGCTTGGGTTCAAAATGCTGCATTTTACTGCCTGGAAAACCACGCTCATCCTGCTTGCGGTGATGATTGGCGCGTTCTTTGCGCAGCCAAATCTCTATACCGATGAGGCGCTTGAGAGTTTCCCCGATTTCATTCCAAGCAGCAAGATGAACCTGGGGCTCGACCTGCAAGGTGGGGTGCATCTGCAGGTGAAAGTCGAGCGGGATGGCATCATCAAAGAGCGTGTACAGACAGTTCGCTCTGATATCCGCCGCCTGCTGCGCGAGGACCGCATTGGATATACCGGGCTTTCCGCGCGAGGCACCACCGTACAGGTGCGTATCCGCGATGCTGCACAGATTGATGCAGCCAAGGCCAAGCTTGAAGAGATCACACGTCCGGTCAGCAACAACTTTCTGGGTGGTGAGAGCATCACCGAACTGGAATTTGAAGAACCAGAGGCAGGCCTCTTCCGCTACTCACTGACTGATGAAGGGATTGCCAACCGGTTGGCCTCCGCCGTCAGCCAGTCGATTGAGGTGATCCGCAATCGCGTCGATGAACTGGGTACGACCGAACCCAACATTCAGCGTCAGGGCGAAGACCGTATCATTGTTCAGGTCCCCGGCTTCAACGACCCTGAGCGCCTGAAAGGTATCATCGGTACCACGGCGCAACTCAACTTCCACGAAGTTGATTTGACCATGAGCGCGACCGACGCGCTCGCCGGTCGTCCGCCGGTCGGCAGTGAAGTCATGATGTCGACTGATCCGGAACCGCGCCCACTTCTCATCAAGAGCATTCCGGTCTGTAAGGGCGAAGATCTTGAAGATGCACAGCCCGGCTTCGATCAGCAGACCAACGAGCCAATCGTCACCTTCCGGTTCAACACGAAGGGTGCACGCTGCTTTGGTAACTATTCCTCGGCAAATGTGGGGCGTCCCTTTGCGATCGTACTCGACAATGAAGTGATTTCCGATCCTGTGATCCGTCAGCCAATTCTTGGCGGTAACGGCCAGATCTCGGGTTCCTTCACGCCTGAAAGCGCAAACGATCTGGCGATCCTGATGCGCGCAGGTGCTCTGCCAGCCGATATCACCTTCGTTGAAGAGCGTACCGTGGGTCCAAGCCTTGGTCAGGACGCGATTGAGGCTGGCGGCATTTCAGCCATTCTCGCTGGCGTGCTGGTGCTGGTGTTCATGATCCTCGCTTATGGCGTTCTGGGTATCATTGCCAACCTTGCTCTGATCGCCAACATGATCCTCATCATTGGCGCATTGTCAGCGCTTGGAGCGACGCTAACCCTGCCGGGCATTGCCGGTATCGTGCTTACAATGGGTATGGCGGTGGATGCCAACGTGCTCATATTTGAGCGTATTCGAGAGGAACGGCGGGCAGGGCGTTCACTCATCCAGTCGTTTGACATCGGCTTCAAACAGGCACTCGCGACCATTCTTGATGCCAACATCACCACGCTGATTGCGGCCGTCATCCTGTTCTATCTCGGCTCCGGCCCGATCCGTGGCTTCGCTGTAACGCTCGCCATCGGTATTTTGACCTCAGTGTTTACAGCCTTCACGCTGACACGCCTGATGGTGTCGCTGTGGATCAGAAATGCCCGACCAACGGAACTGCCGCGTCGTTTCATCGTTATGGTCAAGGAACAGACTTCGTTTGTCTTCATGCGTTTGCGCAAGATTTCCTTTCCGGCTTCAGCAGCTCTGCTGATTGGTTCGTTGGTGATGTTCGTTACCGTTGATCTCAACTACGGCATTGATTTCCAGGGCGGCACGCTGATTGAGGTGCAAACCAAAGATAAGCAGCCGGCTGATCCGCAGGCCATTCGAGCGGCACTTTCCGACTACAATCTCGGCGATGTGCAGGTGCAGGCCTTTGGTACGCCAATTGATGTGCTGATCCGCATTGAAGCGCAGGGTGGTGGTGAAAACGCCGAACAATCGGTGATCGCCAAGGCCCGAGATGCACTTGAGGCGGACTTTGAGTTTCGCCGTGTCGAAGTCGTCGGACCGACGGTCTCTAGCGAACTTGCACAGGCAGGTACTATCGCGGTGTTGGCAGCTCTGTTCGCCATTCTCTGCTATATCTGGTTCCGGTTTGAGTGGCAGTTTGCTGTGGGTGCAGTGCTTGCCACCACACACGACGTGATCATGACCATCGGCATGTTCGCGGTGTTGCAGCTTGAGTTCAACCTCTCGTCAATCGCCGCCATTCTCACCATCGTGGGTTACTCATTGAACGATACGGTGGTGGTCTATGACCGAATTCGCGAGAATCTTCGAAAATACAAGAAGATGGCCGTGAGCGATCTGCTCGACATGTCGATCAACCACACGCTCTCCAGAACAATCCTGACATCGGTCACCACGCTTCTGGCGTTGCTGGCGCTGTTCTTCTTCGGAGGCGAGGTGCTCAAATCCTTCATCTTTGCCATGATCTTCGGCGTGTTCGTCGGCACATACTCATCTGTGTTCATCGCGGCACCTCTGCTGATCCTGTTCAAGCTGCGCCCTGGTGCACTCGATCCGAAGGATCCTTCGCCTTACACGGGTCAGGAAGCGCAGGAAGTGGCCTGATCCAGACGATGGATCGCGCGGCATGACACAGGGAACCGTGATCCGGGAAGCGCATTTCCCGGGTCGGGCACCAATCGACGCATACGGAAATGGCGGGTTTCGCTTTGCTGAGATGTCTCACCGCGGCAGCCTTCTGTGTCTGCCATCGGGAATTTATGGCTGGAACGTTGCTTCTTTTGACGATCTGACCATCAACGCGTTTGAACGGGTTTTCGCCGAATGTGATGATCTGGAAGTGCTTCTGGTCGGTACTGGCGACAACCTTGTTCCCTTGCCGCAGCGTTTGCATGAGAAGCTGCGCGCCGCATCGATTTCCGCTGATCCAATGAGTACGGGTGCCGCCGTTCGCACTTTCAATGTGTTGCTTGCGGAACGCAGGGCGGTTGGCGCAGCACTCATCGCTGTCGATTGATATCGCCATGGGCGGCGAATTTCATGCACAGCTTCGCGATCTCAATCGTGATTTCTATCTTGCCGATCTGTTTCTGCCTGAGAGACAGCGAATGGAGTTGAGCTTCCTACAGACGTTCTTTTTTGAACTTGCGGAGATTTCAAACAAGGTCAGCGAGCCCATGCCAGGTGAAATCCGGCTGCAATGGTGGCAGGAAGTGATTTCAGGCGCCCGAGACGGCGAGGCGGCTGCCAACCCTCTGGCGCAGGCGCTTTTGGACCTGAATGAGCGCCATACGCTGCCAAAGCAAGCGTTTATGAATCTCATCGATGTTCGACGCTTTGATCTCTACAGTGATCCTATGCCGGATCAGAACACGTTTGACGGTCATGCGGGCGACAGCTGGGGCGTATTGTTTCAGTTGAGCTGCCAGATCGTTGGTGGCGATGCATCACAAAATGCGGGAGAAGCGAGCGGCCATGCCGCCGTGGCAGTCGCCATCGCGACCACACTTGATCGATTACAGCTCCAGCGCCGAAAGCAGCAATTGCATTTGCCAAAATCGCTTCTGGATGACGCCGGGCTGACGCCCGGACAGTTGTGGGCAGGTGAAAAGTCCGCAGCGATGGGCGGTGCGCTGTCAGGTTTCGCCGCAAGAGGACTTGAGCATGTGGAACTGGCTCGTGCAGGCTTGAAGCCACTCGATCGACGGTTTCACCTTGTCTTCCTGCCACTGAGCTTGTGCGAACAAAGGCTGAAACGGCAAAAGCGAGATGGGGCGGCACTTCTGGATCGACCGACCTCCTATCCGCAATGGCGGCGGCAGATCACACTCTGGCGTGCAGCAAGACGGATAGACCGCCATGCCGCTTGAGATTCTGGTCATTTTGGTCGTTGTTGGCCTGACTTTGGTGATCGGCTCGGTTCACTTGTCGGGTGGATCAGCCAAGGCCGGGCTGACTGAGGATAAAGTGCGGGCCAGGTTCGCTGCTGATTTTCCGGCCGAGGCTCCTGCAGGAATTATCGTTTCGGCTGACGGCATGAGCGCGCTTTTGTTTCTTGACGATCAGTCCTGGCTGGGGGTGGCCAAACGAATGGGCTCGAAAATTCTCACCCGCCATGCGGACAGAATTAAGGTTACATCCGTGGATTGCAGGGGCGCCGAGATCCATCTCACCCTTGCAGATGCCGGGCTGCCGGCGCTAGTTTTCAAGCTGAACGATCTGCATAGCGCGTTTGCGATTGCAGACCAGTTAAAACGAGGGATGGGCGGTTGATGTTTGTCGGTTGCGGACGTGTGGACCTCGGAGCGTTTCCTGTCCATGCCTGATTTTCCCCAAGTCACCCAATGGGCCATTCCAGGCTTTATCGTTCTCATTCTGGCAGAGCTTGCAGCCCAGCGCTGGTTTCGCGCCACGGGTGAGTTTGAAACGCGGGATACGGCGACCTCGCTCTTCATGGGTGTGGGGAACGTGGTCTCCGGGCTGTTGTTTGGCTTTGTAGCCTATGGTGTCCTGAGCTGGTGTTGGCAATTCCGGCTTTTCGACTGGGGTGTGGGTGTTTGGGCAGCGCTGATCTGCTTCATCATCGATGATTTGCGCTATTATGTGTATCACCGCATCGCTCACCGGTGCCGATGGGTGTGGGCGGAACACATTATCCATCACTCCAGCCAGCACTACAATTTGTCGACCGCCCTGAGGCAATCGTGGACGGGAACGTTCACCGGCATGTTTGTGCTGCGAATTCCACTTGTGCTGATCGGCTTTCACCCCGCGCTGATCGTTTTCGTCGGTGGGATCAATCTGCTTTATCAGTTCTGGATCCACACGGAGACCATCGGGCGGATGCCGAAGTGGTTTGAGGCGGTCATGAACACGCCGTCACATCACCGGGTGCATCACGCGACCAACCCGCGTTACCTGGACGCCAACTATGCCGGAACGCTGATCATCTGGGACCGGATGTTTGGGACCTTTGTCCCCGAACTTGATGAGGACATGCCGCGCTACGGCATTGTGAAAAACATCGGAACGTTCAACCCATTTCGCGTGGCCTTTCACGAGTGGATTGACATGTTCCGAGATGCTTCTCAGCCTGGGCTCACACTGCGGCAGCGGTTTCTCTATCTGGTTTCGCCGCCGGGCTGGAACCACAAGGCGGCAGAAGAAGGTCGCGAATGGGGATCAGACGCGCTCAAGCAGGAGTTTGTTCGCAGAAATCCGCAGGAATCTGGAAAACCTGGATTGCCAAGCTTTGAGGCTCCACGTCACCCCGCGGAGTAGGAGTGTCGGGCACTCCCCGAATGGATTGATGACAACTACTCAGCGGCCGTGGGCAATCCGCTTGGTTCGCTCAAAGTAAGCCATTGATCGAGATCGGCCAGCGCTCTTTTGGTGATGGCGCGGCGCTTGGCGATTGTCTTTTCCTTGCCGCGCAGCCGCTTGCCGTCTGCCTGCGCCTTGATTGCATCGGAATCCGGTGGCGGAAACAGACCAAAATTCACGTTCATTGGCTGGAACGAGCGCTTTCCCATTTCCTCTTCCCAGGCAATGTGGCCTTTGGTGATGTGATTGAGGAGCGCGCCAAAAGCTGTCGTTTCGGGTGGAAGCGAAGCTGATTGGCCTGAGGTTTCTTGCGCAAAAAAGCGACCTGTCAGAAGACCGATTGCCGCGGATTCCACATAGCCTTCGCATCCGGTGATCTGTCCGGCAAAACGGATATCAGGACGGGATTTGAGGCGCAGGCTTTCATCAAGGAGCACGGGCGAATTTAGGAACGTGTTGCGGTGCAACCCGCCAAGTCGCGCAAATTCCGCCTTTTCCAGTCCTGGGATCATGTGGAAAATTCCGGTTTGAGCGCCATATTTCAGCTTCGTCTGGAATCCCACCATGTTGTAAAGCGTGCCCAACGCATTGTCCTGGCGCAGTTGTACGACCGCATAAGGTTTTTCGTCCGGTTTGTGACTGTTGGTCAGACCCATGGGTTTCATGGGGCCATGGCGCAGGGTTTCGCGACCCCGCTCGGCCATCACTTCAATGGGCAGGCAGCCATCAAAGTAGGGCGTTCCTTCCCATTCATGGAAATTGGTCTTGTCTCCCTCAATCAGAGCATCGATGAAGGTTTCATATTGATCCCGATCCAGCGGACAGTTGATATAGTCCTTGCCTGTCCCACCAGGACCCACTTTGTCATAGCGCGACTGGAACCAGGCCTTGTCGAAATCGATACTGTCGAAATGAACGATTGGCGCAATGGCGTCAAAAAAGGCCAGCGAACTCTCACCAGTTTCGGCTGCGATTGCATCTGCAAGGTCCGGCGCGGTGAGGGGCCCGGTGGCAATGATGGTTTTGCCCCATTCGGCAGGCGGAAGGCCCGTGATCTCCTCGCGCGATATGTTGATGAGCGGGTGCTCCTCCAGCGCGTTGGTCACCGCGTCTGAAAAACCCACACGATCCACCGCGAGTGCGGAACCCGCAGGAACTTTATTGGCATCGGCGCCCTGCATGATCAGCGAGCCGCTGCGGCGCATTTCCTCGTGCAGAAGGCCCACCGCATTTTGCTCATGATCATCGGAGCGAAACGAGTTCGAGCAAACGAGCTCAGCCAGACCATCTCCTTGATGGGCATCCGTCCCGCGGACCGGACGCATTTCGTGGAGAACGACGGCGATCCCCCGATTGGCGATCTGCCAGGCGGCTTCTGAACCGGCCAGGCCGCCACCGATGATGTGAATAGTTTGATCTGACATGCGCCCGGAGATAGGCGCATTCGTTCCACACCGCAACATTCAGGCAGCAATTGATGAACGCATACACCCTTCGGGCGCGATATCCTCTATTGACATGATGGCAACAGTGCCTTTGCTCCAGTTCTTGTGATCACGGTGGCGAATTGAAACGGTTCGAAAGTGGGTTTATGCAAGTTCACGGCTGAAAGAGCGTGGCAAAGATGATGATTCCCAGCAGGACACTGACGAAAACAGGATTGCTGATTGCGGCGGTGACGCTTTCCGCCTGCACATCGACGTCAGGTGTCTCAACCACCAGCGCAAAAACCTACTCCGTCATGGTGTGTTCAGGCTATGGCTGTGAGTACACCTCTCGCCTGTCACTGGCAGCCCGCGATATGGGGCACATTCGAAATACCCTGAAGCGTTCCAAAAATGCTCAGCAGGAGAGGGCTGCGATCGCCAAACTGGTGAGTTGGAAGGAAAAATTGGCCGAGCGGAAACTGCGATTTCCGAAAGATGTAAAACTGTCTTACCAGCCATATCGCGGGATTCGCGGCCACATGGACTGTATCGACGAATCGAACAACACGCTGGCGTTTCTGCAGTTTTTGGCGCGCGAGAAACTGCTGAAGTTCCATTCCGTGAAGGGCACGGCAACGCGTGGATTTTTGCTTGATTTCAGGCACCCGCACACAACGGCGGTGATTAAGGAAAATTCGGGCGTGGAATGGTCAGTGGACAGCTGGACCAAAAACAGTGGTGCCGCACCTGATGTAGAACCGCTGAGCGTATGGCGCAAAAAGCGCACGGAAGACGGATAGTCGATCTTCCGGCGGGATGAGCCAGTCAGCCTTCGGTGCTCTGGTGAATTTTCCTACCTCCAGATAAACGAACACCCGCTGGGGGAGGAGGATCCAGCGGGTGTCGTTTTTTGTGCTTGTCGATGGGAGGAGGAGTATCGACAAGCTGTCCAACTCAAGCTTGGGAGGAGGATAAGCTTGGGTTGAATTCCTTAATTGTTCATTTACGGCCGTTCACACAGCTGCGAGCAATGGATGCGATCTCGCTGCGGTGAATGCCAAGATCGGAAAGTTCGCGGTTGGACAGCGAATTCAGTTCATTGCGAGTCTGACGGACGAGTTTCCAGTTATTGTATGTTTCCAGCAGGTTCATTGTCTTATTCCACTATTTCTTTCAGCTTTTGGATCGTTTCCATGCGGTCCGTTGTTTGCTGATGATCGATATGTAGCGCATGGCTCGAGGATTTGGAGTGCTATTTTTGCATGGCAGCGATGCATTTGCTGCAACGCCGCATGAATCGTTTAAAATCACGGATTTGTATTGAAATATAACGATAATCACGAGCTTGTGATTTCGCTGCAATGCGGAAATTTGGAAAACGGCGGAACAATGTCATCAATTGTTCGCACATCGCTGCATCAGCGCGGATGATCACCCCGATTGGACAGCTCAAAGCAGTTCTTGTTCACGAATCCAGCGCGAGAATCGTCAGCGATAACGGCCGCGTGTGGTTCTACTCAGCGGCTTCAACGACCGAATCGGGTGGAATTGGTCGGCGCTCGAAAAGCGTGTTCAGAAACTGGCCCGTGTAGGAGCGATCGACTTCTGCGATTTCCTCAGGTGTTCCAGCAGCAACGAGCTCACCACCGCCATCGCCACCCTCCGGTCCCAGATCCAGAACCCAGTCTGCCGTTTTGATGACTTCAAGATTGTGCTCAATCACGGCAACTGTATTCCCGGTGCTCACAAGTTCATGCAGCACATCAAGCAGTTTCGCCACATCGTGAAAATGCAGACCCGTTGTCGGTTCATCGAGAATGTAGAGCGTCTTGCCGGTTGCGCGTTTTGAAAGCTCTTTTGCGAGCTTCACGCGCTGCGCTTCGCCGCCCGATAGGGTCGTCGCCTGCTGGCCAATCTTGATGTAGCCAAGCCCGACGCGTTTCAGCGTCTGCATTTTGTCGCGAACGGCGGGAACCGCTGAAAAGAACTCGGTTCCTTCTTCAACGGTCATATCCAGCACATCGGCAATAGACTTGCCCTTGAATTGTACTTCAAGGGTTTCACGATTGTAGCGCTGGCCGTTGCAGACATCGCAGGTCACATAAACATCCGGCAGGAAGTGCATTTCGATCTTGATGAGGCCATCGCCCTGACAGGCCTCGCACCGGCCACCCTTCACGTTGAAAGAAAACCGGCCCGGCGCGTATCCGCGTGCTTTCGCTTCCGGGAGACCGGCAAACCACTCGCGAATGGGCGTAAACGCACCCGTGTAGGTGGCAGGATTGGATCGCGGCGTACGACCGATGGGCGATTGGTCGATGTCAATCACCTTGTCGAGATGTTCCAACCCCTCAATACGTTCGTGAGGGGCCGGCACGTTGCGGGCAGAGTTCAGCCGCCGTGCCGCGGCTTTATAAAGCGTCTCAATCAGGAACGTTGATTTACCGCCACCAGAAACTCCGGTGACCGCTGTAAAGGTTCCCAGCGGAATGGTTGCGGTGACGTTTTTCAGATTGTTGCCGGAAGCGCCAACAACTTTTATTTGGCGCTTTTTGTCAACCTTTCGGCGTTCGGCGGGCAGTTCGATCTGCATTTTGCCCGACAGATATTGCCCGGTCAGCGATTTTGGGCTCGCCATAATGTCAGCCGGTGTTCCGCGCGCGATCACTTCGCCGCCGTGAATGCCGGCATAAGGGCCAATATCCACCACATAGTCCGCAGAAAGCACGGCGTCTTCGTCATGTTCGACAACAATTACCGTATTGCCGAGATCGCGCAGGTGAACCAGCGTTTCCAGCAGCCTTGCATTGTCGCGCTGATGCAGGCCGATTGAGGGTTCATCAAGCACGTAGAGCACGCCGGTCAGCCCCGAGCCAATTTGCGAAGCGAGCCGGATGCGCTGGCTTTCGCCTCCTGACAGCGTGCCCGAGTTGCGGGAAAGGGTCAGATAGTCGAGCCCCACATCGTTGAGAAACTTCAAGCGCTCGGAAATTTCCTTCAAAATGCGGGTCGCGATTTCCTGCTGCTTGTCGTTGAGACTGCCAGGAAGATCAGCAAACCACTTGTCAGCATCGCGGATCGAAAACTGCGCCACTTCGCCCACGTGGCGGTTAGCGATTTTGACAGCTAGCGCTTCCGGCTTCAGCCGATACCCGGAACAGGCCTCGCATGGGGTGCGGGACATAAACTTTTCGATCTCTTCGCGCATCCAGGCCGAGTCGGTTTCACGCCAGCGTCGCTCCTGATTGGGGATCACTCCTTCGAACGGCTTGGTGGTTTTGTAGGAACGCAAACCATCATCATACAGAAAGTCGATGGGCTTCTTTCCCGTGCCGAACAGGATTGCATCCTGCGCGTCTTTGTTAATCTCCTCCCAGGCGTCTCCCATGGAAAAACCATAGACCCTGCCCAGCGCTTCCAACGTCTGGGCGTAGTAAGGGGAGGGGTTGTTGGATTTGGACCAGGGCGCAATCGCACCGCCTCGAAGGGTGAGCTTTTCGTCGGGCACGACCAGAGACGGGTCGACCGATTGTCGTGTACCGAGCCCGTCGCAAGACGGGCATGCGCCAAACGGGTTGTTGAACGAAAACAGTCGCGGCTCGACCTCGGGAATGGTGAAGCCGGAGACCGGGCAGGCGAACTTTTCACTGAAAATCAGCCGCTCATGGGTCTCGTTTTTTGATTTGTTGGCGCCTTCACCAGCAAGATCTTCGGGCGGCAAAGGTTTGTCTGCAAACTCCGCCACCGCAAGCCCATCGGCCAGTCGAAGGGCGGTTTCCAGACTGTCTGCAAGCCGGGTCTGCATGTCTTCGCGCACCACGATGCGATCCACCACCACGTCGATGTCGTGCTTATACTTCTTGTCGAGGGCGGGGACGTCGGCGATTTCGTAGAATTCGCCGTCAACCTTGACCCTCTGAAACCCCTTCTTCATCAGCTCCGCGAATTCCTTGCGATATTCGCCCTTGCGGCCTCGAACGATGGGAGCGAGCAGATAGAGCCGGGTTCCTTCCTCCAGTGCGAGCGTGCGGTCGACCATCTGCGAGATGGTCTGGCTTTCAATCGGCAGACCCGTGGCCGGCGAATAGGGCACACCCACGCGCGCCCACAACAGACGCATGTAATCGTAGATTTCGGTAACAGTCGCGACAGTTGAGCGCGGATTGCGCGACGTGGTTTTCTGTTCAATCGAGATTGCCGGTGACAGACCATCAATCTGGTCCACATCCGGCTTTTGCATCATTTCGAGGAACTGCCGCGCATATGCAGACAGGCTTTCCACATAGCGCCGCTGGCCCTCTGCGTAGATCGTGTCAAATGCGAGGGACGACTTGCCGGACCCGGAAAGCCCGGTCATGACAATCAGCTTGTCACGCGGCAGATCAAGATCGACATTCTTCAGATTGTGCTCGCGTGCACCGCGCACACTGATGATGCGCTGGTCCCGTTCCAACGTGCTGTTCGCTCTCTTTTTCGCTGCCATGACCGCCTTCGCACGCAACTCAAACCTGTTGTTGAAACACTAGCCATGGACCCGGAGAGATACCACCGTTTGCGGATCAATTTGGCCTGTTTCTCCACCTGTTACTTCAGGCGACTCGCAATGGATCATAGCGTCCGTTAATTTTGAGAACAATAGAGGAACAAATTCGTGCTGACACGCTGCTGACTTTGCCATTGAGGGCCAATTGCGGCATACTCATATCCGGCCATCATTTTGCCAGGGGAGGGGCGATTTGTCGTCCTATCAAAGCCGAAAGAGCTTTTTTTCAGCCGACGAGATTGCGCATTACGCCCGCCGCTCTGATTTCATGGGCGCGCTGATGATTGCCCATTGCTGGGCGCTGATATTCGGCGCGATGGCTCTGTTTATTTGGTGGCCCAACCCGCTGACATTCATTCTGGCTGTCATGTTGATCGGCTCCCGCCAGCTGGGGCTCGCCATACTGATGCACGATGCGGCTCATTCTGCTCTGTTTAAAAGCCGAAGATTGAATGAGTTCGCAGGAGAGTATTTGTGTGGCCGCCCGGTGTTTGCGGAGCTTCACGCCTATCGCCGCTATCATCTGCAGCATCACAAGCACACCCAGACAGAGCAGGACCCGGATCTTGTCCTCTCCAAGCCGTTTCCGACCACGCGGTCCAGTCTGTGGCGCAAGATTGTGCGGGATCTGACGGGTCAAACCGGCTTCAAACTGCGCAAGCAACAGCTTCTATCGTGGTATCGGCTGGCGGGTGACAAAGACGCGATGGACGAGGCCAAACTGTCTCAGAGCTTTGCCGACCCCGGACTGGGCAAGTCACTGATTATCAATGCCATTTTGTTCGCGAGCCTGGCATTGGTGGGATATTGGTGGCTCTACCCCGCACTATGGCTTCTGCCGCTTCTCACCTGGTATCAGCTCGTTGTGCGCCTTCGAAACATTGCCGAACACGGGGCGGTGGAGTTTTCCGACAATCCCTTGAAAAACGTCCGCACGACCCTCGCCGGGCCTTTGATGCGCCTGTTTGTGGCGCCATATTATGTGAATTACCATCTTGAACATCACCTGATCATGCATGTGCCATGCTGGCAGCTTCCCAAACTGCATCGGTTGATGATCGAACGCGGATATGCGCCGGAGATGGAAATCGGGCAGAGCTATTTTGATGTCCTGCGTCTGGCAAGCAGCAAATCTGCCTGACAATTGTGTCCCGGAATTGGGGCGTGTTTTCCAATGCTGCGCACTTAATGCTTGCATATGACTGAGCATTGTTGTTACAAGAACAAATAGAGAACATTTGTCGATCTTGCAAGGGCAACAAACCCTGTGGATAGATCATTTGAAGCGCCAAATTGCGGCTGGCGTGGGATAGATTGGATTCTTGAACGGGCGTCGTACGCCTGAACCGGTTCGCCATGGCGGCAAGCGGGTAATATCAGAGTTGGAGAGTGGCATGGCGGGCAGCGTCAACAAGGTCATACTGGTCGGCAATCTGGGGGCTGATCCTGAAATCAGGCGGACCCAGGACGGCAGGCCCATTGCAAATTTCAACGTGGCGACGTCTGAAAACTGGCGCGACAAGGGAACAGGCGAGCGCCGGGAACGCACGGAATGGCATCGCGTGGTCATTTTTAACGAAGGTCTGTGCCGGATCGTTGAACAATATCTGCGCAAAGGGTCCAAGGTTTATCTTGAAGGCCAGTTGCAGACCCGCAAATGGCAGGATCAGTCCGGCCAGGACCGCTACACCACGGAAGTGGTGCTTCAGGGCTTCAATTCATCGCTGACCATGCTCGACAGCCGTGCAGAAGGCGGTGGAGGCGGTAACTTTGGTGGCGGCGGAGGAAACTTCGGCGGTGGTGGCCAGAGTTCCGTTGGTTCCGATTATGGCGGCGGCGGAGGAGGGGGCTACTCGCCACCTTCGGGCGAGCCGGATGACGAGATTCCGTTCTAGGCGATCCTCGTGAGCGGATTGTTTGACCGGCTGAAAGCCGACAGCAAGGACGCCTGGCAGGCCTATACCGGGCACTCATTTGTTCAGCAGATGGGCAACGGTACGCTACCCGAGGCAGCATTCCGGCATTATCTCGTTCAAGACTATCTGTTTTTGATCCAGTTCGCGCGCGCCTACGCACTCGCGATCTACAAAAGCCGGTCGCTTACGGAAATGCGGAGCGGTCTGGAGAGTGTAAAGGCCATTCTGGATGTGGAGATGGATCTTCACATCAAGCTTTGTGGGCGCTGGGGACTAGAACCGGCCGATATTGAAACGGCACCGGAAGCATCCGAGACAATGGCTTACACAAGGTTCGTGCTTGAAGCCGGGCTTGCGGGCGATTTGCTGGACCTTCAGTCGGCGCTCGCTCCGTGCGTCATTGGCTATGCCGAGATTGGTGCGGCGCTGAAGCCCAATTCATCCAAAGATAATCCGTACGCCGAATGGATCGATGAATATTCCGGCCCTGATTACGCTGATGTGGCCAACGCCGCCAAGGCATCGCTTGACGCTTTGGCCGAAGAGCTCCTGACTGAAAAGAGGTATCCACGTCTGTTGAAAAACTTCCGATCAGCAACCCTGCTGGAGGCTGATTTCTGGCAGATGGGACTGAATGCGGCGGGAGCGGACGCGTGAAGCAATCAATCGTTCACATCGCACTTGTCGTGCGCGACTATGATGAGGCGATTGAATTCTATACGAAAAAGCTGAATTTCATGCTTGTCGATGATACCTATCAACCCGAGCAGGACAAGCGCTGGGTGGTGGTTCGTCCACCGGGAGCCACCGGCACTAATCTGTTGCTTGCTCGCGCATCGAATGAAGAACAGGAGGCCTTCATCGGCAATCAGGCTGGTGGTCGGGTGTTCCTGTTTCTGCAAACCGATGATTTCTGGCTCGACTACAACCGCATGCTGGAGGCTGGCATCACGTTCATTCGCCCGCCGCTTGATGCGGACTATGGTACCGTCGCTGTTTTTGAAGACCTTTACGGAAATCGCTGGGATCTTCTGCAGTTTGCGGATGGGCATCCGCTGAAGGATGAAAAGTGATGGAAAAACAGTTGCTTTGTCCGGCCGAATTCAGCGCCGCTGCCGAGCAACTCGCGATGTCTCCTGGTCTGGTTTCTGGCAATCATGTCTTTCTGACCGGGACAACGGGCAGTAACAGCGTCGGAGAAATGCCACTTGACCCAGAAGAGCAGTTTAGATCGGTCTTTCAGAAGATCGCACTTGTTCTCAGCGAAGCGGGGCTGACGCTGGATTCGGTCATTGAGATGACCAGCTATCATGTTGAATTGAGTGCTCATTTTGACCTGTTCGATTCAATTCGCGTCGAACTGTTCCAAGCGCCTTACCCCGCTTGGACAGCTGTTGAGGTTGCCCGTTTGAGGCGCGAGGGGGCACTGGTGGAGATCAGGACTGTCGCTCAGATCGCGTAGTGTCGGCTGACGCTGCAAAGCCGATTGGCATGGTGCATTCAGCTAAAGAGATCATCAATTTTTGTTCTCTTCTTCCCGCGCCTTGCGCGCCATTTCCAGTTCTTTTGCGTGATGTTCTTTCGACTGCACTTCGATGAAAAGGCGCTTCACGACAGGAAACTCTGCCTTGATCGCTTGTTCAAGCTGCCAGATGGCTTCTTCAACCTTACCAGCGGTCAGGGTGTCTTCGAAGTCGACCGAGAGCGCCAGCAGCACATCATTCGGCCCTCTATGCAGGGTACGGATTTCATTCAGCGCGTCAATTGTGGGTGTCGCCTCGACAATCCGCTTAATCGAACCAACGATTTCTGGCGCTGCCGCCTCACCAATCAACAGCCCCATGGTTTCATAAGCAAGCACCATGGCGGTGCCAGCAAGAATGAGACCGATCGTCAGCGAGGCCACCCCATCGAGCATCGGTATGTTGAAGTGCACGGCACAGAATATCCCGACAAAGGCAACAATCAGCCCCAGCATAGCTGCGGTATCCTCAAATAGAACCGTGAAAACCGTCGGGTCTTTTGATTCCTGAACCGCCTGAAAAACGCTGCGCTTGCCGCGGGTGGTGGAGAATTCCTTGTAGGCGAAATACCAGGCGACGCCCTCAAAGATCATGGCGAGCCCCAGAACCACATAGTTCACCGTTGGATCGGTGATCGGGTGCGGGTGAATGATCTTGCTGATGCCTTCATAAATCGACACGCCCGCGCCAACCGCGAAAATGAGGATCGCGACCACGAACGCCCAGAAGTAGATTTCCGAGCCATAACCGAACGGGTGTTTTTCGTCCGCCGGGCGTTTTGATCGGCGAATGCCATAGAGCAGCAGCGTCTGATTGCCTGTGTCCACCAGTGAGTGAATCCCCTCCGACAACATGGCGGACGACCCGGTGATGGAAGCGGCGATGAATTTGGTGATGGAGATGAGGCCGTTGCCGATCAGGGCGGCGTATATAACTTTTTTTGATCCGGACGCCATTGCTGTGGCTCATTCAATTTGCAAACTGGTTGAAGTCTACAGCATGCTTCCGAAAAGTTGATAGGTTTTTCGGGCAAAAGTATGCGTGGAAACTGTCGACCAAGGCATCGGGCGATTCAGTTTAAACGGATCATGCGTTGGGCGGATTCCCGTTCGAATTCAGGAGAATTTTCATGAAAAAACTGATTTCAAGCCTGCTAATGGCTGGTTTGATGACAGGTACAGCCCAAGCTGGTGGAGCTGATGTGGTGGATGTGAAGGTGAGGGCGCAATCGGACGACAGTTTCAGCTTTTCCGTTACGGTGGCCCACGGTGATGAGGGCTGGGAGCATTATGCGGACTCCTGGCAGGTGTTGGGTAGCGATGGCACTGTGTTCGGAACCCGCGTTCTGGCTCATCCTCATGTGGACGAACAACCCTTTACCCGGTCCAAGTCCGGCATAAAGATCCCCGCAGGCGTGACGTCCGTTCTGGTGCGTGCCGGCGACAGTGTCCACGGCTATTCCGGTAAGGAAATGACCGTCAATCTACCCGGCCGCTAGGGCGAGAATTCCATCGGCCACGAACTGAACCGAAAGGGCGGCAAGCAGAATGCCCAGCAGCCGGGTCAGAATGTTCCGACCGGTGTCGCCGATCACGCGCTCGATGAACTCTGATAGAATGAGCACCAGATAGACGATCAGACACACGCTGGCGATGATTGCGAACAGCGCAAGCTTTTCCGTCAGGCTGCTGAATTGGGCAGAGAGAAGGATTGTTGCTGAAATGGCGCCAGGGCCAGCAATCAGCGGCACGGCCAGCGGAAAAATCGCAACATTTTTAATGTCATCAATGGTGATGGCGCGCTTGGCACTCTTTTTGTGCCGCTGCTGGCGCTTTTCAAACACCATCTCAAAGGCTGTATAGAAGAGCAGCAGACCGCCAGCCACCCGAAACGCTGCCAGGGACACGCCAAGCGCGTTCAATATAGCCGCGCCTGCAAACATGAACATGGCGAGAATGCCCGTGGCCGTCAGCACCGCCAGAAGAGCGACTTGCGATCGCTCGCGCCGCACCATACCGGCCGTCAGCGCCAGGAATATCGCGGCCTGACCCGGTGGATCGATGGTCACGAACAGCGTGACAAAGGCATTGATGGCGACGTCAATTGTGATGCTCATTTGTCTTCTTTAGTCGTGAATCGGTAGAAAGACGAGACGAATTTTCCTGGTCGAAACCGGAATATTCCAGACAAATTCCATGTTTGCTGAAAATGAATTGCGGCGGTGTCATTTTTCCCAAATAAGCCACTGAAAATAATAAGGAAAATGAGTGCAATTCTTGTGTCGAAATTTGGCTTTGGTGGCAGAATCAACTATGATGGCGTGAGAAATGTTGACAACGAAAACAGCAGTTTCTTTTGGCTGATCAATCAGACACTCCCAAAGACCCGCCATCGGGCAATGACGGCGCGATAGAGCCCATTTCCATCATTGAGGAGATGCAGCGCTCTTATCTCGACTACGCCATGAGTGTCATCGTTTCACGCGCGCTTCCCGACATTCGCGACGGCTTGAAACCGGTGCATCGGCGCATCCTTTACGCGATGAGCGAAATGGGGCTCGATTATAACAAGCCGTACCGAAAATCAGCCGGTGTGGTCGGTGAGGTCATGGGTAAATACCATCCCCATGGCGATCAGGCGATTTACGATGCGCTGGTGCGGCTGGCGCAGGATTTCTCCATGCGGGCGCCGCTGATTGATGGACAGGGCAATTTTGGCTCCATCGATGGCGATAAAGCCGCCGCCATGCGCTACACCGAGTGCCGTCTTGAAAAGCTCTCCGACAATCTGATCGAGGATATCGACAAGGACACTGTCAACTTTCAGGACAATTATGACGGTCGCGAGCAGGAACCTGAGGTTCTGCCGGCGCGGTTCCCCAATCTGCTGGTCAATGGGGCAGGGGGCATCGCCGTTGGCATGGCCACCAACATTCCGCCGCACAATTTGGGCGAAGTGATTGATGCCTGTCTGGCCTTGATTGATGATCCGGCGATTTCGCTTGAGAAACTGATTGAAATCGTGCCGGGGCCGGACTTTCCGACCGGTGGTGAAATTCTAGGCCGCAGCGGCATTCGTTCGGCGTACAGCACGGGTCGCGGATCGGTTTTGATGCGCGGCAAGGTCGAGACGGAAACCATGCGCGGTGACCGTCTGGCGCTGGTGGTCAATGAAATTCCGTATCAGGTCAACAAATCCGCAATGGTCGAGAAGATTGCGGAACTGGTGCGCGACAAGCGCATTGAGGGCATTTCGGATATCCGCGATGAATCCGACCGGCACGGCTACCGTGTTGTCGTGGAGCTCAAGCGCGATGCGGTTGCAGACGTGGTATTGAACCAGCTCTATCGTTTCACGCCGCTGCAAACATCATTTGGTTGCAACATGGTGGCCCTTTCCGGTGGCAAGCCGGAACAATTCAATCTGTTCGATCTGTTGAAGGCTTTTGTGACCTTCCGTGAGGAAGTGGTCACCAGGCGCACAAAATTCCTGCTCGCCAAGGCGCGCGACCGGGCGCACTTGTTGGTGGGGCTTGCCATTGCGGTTGCCAACATTGATGAGGTGATCCACCTCATTCGCAACGCACCGGATCCGGCGACTGCCCGCGCGCAATTGATGGAGCGCAACTGGCCGGCTCGCGACGTCGCACCGCTCATTGCGCTGATTGATGATCCGAAACACCGGCTCAACGATGATGAGACTTACAATCTTTCCGAAGAACAGGCGCGTGCCATCCTTGATCTTCGTCTGCAGCGCTTGACTGCGCTTGGCCGCGATGAAATCGACAACGAACTCAACGAGATCGCTGCTGAAATCAGCGACTACCTCGATATACTTCGTTCGCGCCCGCGTGTGCTTGGCATCGTCAAGGATGAGTTGATTGCTGTTCGGGAAGAGTTTGCCACGCCACGTCGCACGGTCATTCTGGACGGTGGATTTGATCTGGAAGATGAGGATCTGATCGCCCGGGAAGACATGGTCGTGACCGTCAGTCACGGCGGTTACATCAAGCGGGTGCCGCTTGCGACCTATCGAGCGCAGAAGCGCGGCGGCAAGGGCCGCTCCGGCATGTCCACCAAGGATGAGGACTTTGTGGTTCGCCTGTTTGTGGCGAATACCCACACGCCAGTGCTGTTTTTCTCCTCCCGTGGCATCGCTTACAGAATGAAGGTTTGGCGGTTGCCTGTGGCTGCACCCAATTCGCGGGGCAAGGCGCTCATCAACATGTTGCCGCTCCAGCCGGGGGAGCGCATCACCACGATCATGCCGATGCCGGAGGACGAGGAAAGCTGGCAGACACTTGATGTGATGTTCGCCACATCAACCGGTTCTGTGCGGCGAAACAATCTGTCGGATTTTGTCGGCATTCGGCAGAACGGCAAGATTGCGATGAAGCTTGATGAAGGCATGGACATTCTTGGCGTTGAAACCTGTAGCGAGGATGACGACGTTCTGCTGACCACCGCCAAGGGGCAGTGCATTCGCTTTCCCGTGTCCGATGTACGGGTGTTCCAGAGCCGCGATTCCACCGGTGTGAGAGGCATCAAGCTGGGCAAGGATGATGAGGTTATTTCGATGACCATCCTGCGCCATTTCGATGCCGATCCGGCTGAGCGGCTGGCCTACTTGAAACAAGCGTCGGCCATTCGGCGAGCCAGTGTGGCGGATGGCGCTGAGGACGACACCGGTAGCGATGATGAAGAGATTGTCGATCTCGAAACCAGCCTGAGCCCCGAACGCTATGTGGAAATGGGTGCTGCGGAACAGTTCGTTCTCACCGTTTCCGAAAAAGGTTTCGGCAAGCGTGCCTCCAGTTTCGAGTTCCGGATATCCGGTCGTGGTGGCAAGGGCATCAAGGCCACGGATCAGAGCAAAGAGAAGGAAATCGGTCGGTTGGTTGCCGCCTTCCCGGTGGATGAAAGTGATCAGATCATGCTGGTTTCCGATGGCGGGCAGTTGATCCGGGTGCCGGTGGATGGCATTCGCTTCGCAGGACGGGCTTCCAAAGGCGTGACCATATTCAAGACGGCAGCAGACGAAAACGTGGTCTCAGCAGAGCGCATCAGCGAGGTTGATGGCGGTGAGGATGACGATGTGGACGGTGATGTACCGGAAGCTGGTTCTGATTCCTGATCTGAAAAGTTCGATGGCGGCAAATGGTCAACTCGGTGGCTTGTCTGAGGTTCTGCTCATAGCGTCAGTTGTCGTTCCCGAACCGAGTGTTCACGGAATAGGTTCCCGGGACTCATTCTCGCTAGGGCTCGAATGGCCCGAGAATGACAACCGAATTCCTTTAATTTGTCACACCCGCTGACAGCGGGTGCCCAGGGCGGCAGGCTCCCAACCTCTCCCTTAACAACACTCCTGTAGCACTAGATTGCCGCTGTAGCGGCAATGACAAAGATAGCGCAGGTAGTTGGTGATGTGAATTCTCACGCGGCATTCGTCTCCTGCTTCGCGAACGTGCTGCGGTTATATCGAATTTCTTGTTTGCCAATCTTTCTCCTAGCTCAGTCACCCTGACGAAGGTCAGGATCCAAGTGCGGTGGCTTCGGATGAGATGTTTGTCGTTGTCCAAGAAGTTGCAGCGCGTTGGCTCTTCTCCTCGCTACACCAGACAATTCGCATCCCTCCTGCAGCAATCGCGCTTGGATCCCGGGCCAAGCCCGGGATGACGGTGGAGAGTGGGTGCCACAAAAGAAAAACCCCGAAGACCGAGGTCTCCGGGGTTTGTTCAGGTGGTGAGAGGTAGGGGCCGGTTAGGATCACCACCTGAAGCTCTTAGTAGTAAGCGCGGATGCAGCGGCGGTAGCGCTTCCACCAGTAGCGTGAACCGGTGTACCGGGCCTTCCGCTTCAGCCAGCGGCAAGCGCGGTAAGGGCTGCCATAATGCGGACGGTAAACATGGCCGTGATAGAAATGGCTGTGACCGTGACCGAAGTGAATGGACAGACGTCCGCCTGCTTCAGCATTGGATGGGGTAGCGATCGAACCTGCAGCGCCGATCATCATGGCGGCGGCGAGGGCGAAGCTTGTCAGTTTCAGGGTTTTCATTGTCTCTCTCCTAAGTGTGCCTTTCTTTCTGTCCGAACCGGCCCGCTCCCCCTCCCAACCACCCTGGAACGTACCCTTGTGGGTGGTTGGGAGGGGGCGAGGGCCGGAACAGCAGATCGATGAGGCGATGTGTGCTGTCTCGATGTTTGGAAGCTGTTGTTTGCTTCCGATGACCACAATGTGGGGGAGATATCAGGAAAGATCAGGAACAGGTGTTACATGGCGTTTTT
>JBCCGR010000010.1:0-121565 GCA_039029195.1 Pseudomonadota bacterium | reverse complement strand
TTTAGCAATGAGAGGGGTGTAACCCCTCTCTATACCGAGACCTGATTGGCACCGAGCCGATTGACTGTCCGTTGGTTCTGGGGCCTTCAAAAAGCAATTGTTGAAGACAGGCTATCAATTGGGTCCACTGATACAAGGCCGGTCTTTGTCTGAATGATTAGCGTTTGCAGGCCTACTGTCGTCTATTCCTGCAGGTATCCTTTGTGCATGTCACAACAAAACCACCGCAAGGCTATTTCAGAGCTGTCGCCCCAACTGGAGCGCTATCTTGCCCACTGCAAACGAGTCTATGCGCGTATGGAACGCAATGGTTCATGGCCATGGATGTCCGCTTCCGAAGATTCCCCAATGTCAACCGAGATGGTAGAATCGGAAGGTAAACCCAACCATCTATGAAACAGTGCTTTGGCTACGTGCGGGTCTCCACCAAAAAACAGGGTGAAGGCGTTTCGCTTGAAGCTCAGAAGGATGCAATCCTGTGCTTCGCAAAACAGAATGGCATCCGAATAACCAAATGGTTTGAAGAAGAACAGACCGCTGCGAAGTCTGGCAGGCCCGTGTTCTCAGCGATGTTGAAGGCTCTCCGAGCGCACAAAGCTGAAGGTGTTGTGATGCACAAGATTGACCGGTCTGCCCGAAACTTTCGGGACTGGGCTCGTATCGGTGATTTGTCTGATGCAGGCATTGATGTTCACTTTGCATCGGAGAGCCTTGATTTTCGCTCACGAGGGGGGCGTCTGTCTGCGGATATTCAGGCAGTCATCGCGGCGGACTATATCCGCAATCTGAAGGACGAGATCAGAAAAGGCCAAAGAAGGTTGCTTGATACCGGATACTACCCGTTCTCCGCTCCCATAGGCTACAGAGACAATGGCAAAGGAAAGCTCAAGACCCCTGACCCCGAGCAAGCTCATTTGGTTCGGCTGGCCTTCGAACTGTACGCTTCTGAGCGTCACTCAATTCGCAGTCTGCTGATCGAGATGAACCAACGAGGTTTGAGGAACAAAAAGGGCGGCCCGGTATCCAAGGGCTGTCTGGAGGGTCTGCTTTCCAATCCGTTCTATACTGGGGTGATCCATGTCCGTCGCACTGGCGATGTCTATCAAGGCAAACACAAACCCATTATCTCGGTTTCGTTGTTTGAGACTGTTCAGGAAACCAAAAAACGAAAGTACCACAAGAAGGTTACTCGGCATGATCACCTGTTCCGAGGATTGTTTCGATGTCGACAATGTCAAACCAGCATGATCCCTGAAGGAAAGAGAGGGCATGTGTACTATCGATGTCAGAAACAAGCTTGCCCCACCAATTCCATTCGAGAGGAACAAATCGATCGAACTGTCAGCGCGGGATTGAAAAAGACCCAGATCGGCAAAACTGATTTCCAAGCCTTTGAAGCGGCTTTCACCCAATGGTGGAAGACCCGACAGCTTCATGACCCCAAAAAAGCGATTCAGCTACAGATTGAACATATCAACGCCAAGGAAGAAAGACTGACGGATGCGGTGATTGATGGCCTGATTGACAAAGCCGCGTTTAGCAAGCGTCGCGAGAAATTGCTTCTGGAAAGATCCAAATTGGAAGAGGAGTTGCGCTTGGATGCCTCAATTCGACTTGATTTCGACGGTTTAAAGAAATTTCTCGAACACGTGAAAAACCTTGCCCAGCACTACGAAATCGCAACTCGCGATGAAAAGCGGGAAATCATTGAGATGGCGTTCTCGGACAAAACGGTTTGGGCCAAAAACGTTGAACTGAAGCCATCAAACTGGCTTCAGGCAGCCGATAGTTTGGTGGGTGTCTTTTCGTGTGGAGACACTCGACCCACTTCTCGAACAAAATCACCACCGGACGATCAGTACATTGAGTCGCTCATTGAGCAGGTTGAGCGCAAGTTGCCGAATTACGCGACATGGGATCGGCCTTCCAACTAGCTCAACCGTAGTCGTTGGTCTCCTCAGTTGAATGCCAAACGTCTGTGTTCGTAGTCAACTTCGGCACATTCGATGGCCTACCGAATGAAACCTGGAGGCCCCACTATGTGGGAATGCCCCCGCTACTCGAAAACAACATAGCTGATGGAGATCACACGGTGCTTGGGCAAACGCGGGGTCGTCCCCCACATCGTGCGTTTGGCATCCAACAATCAGACCGGCTGTTTCATCAATCCGTCATCGGTCAAACCGGGACGGGGAAATCTACATTGCTCTTGAACATGATGCTGCAGGACTTTGAAGCCAGGCGAGGCTTCTGTTTGGTTGACCCTCATGGGGATTTAGCTGACGCGGTTGGACAGAAGATGGATTGTGAGGCAGCTATCCAATGGGATGTTGCCGATCCGACTTGTCCGTATGGGTACAATCCACTCACCCACGTGAAATCTGAGCTGAGACCGTTGGTCGTTTCTGGCCTTATCGACATGCTCAAGAAGCAATGGGCTGACGCGTGGGGTGCCCGAATGGAGCATCTTCTTCGCTACGCCCTTTTGGCCTTGTTGGAGCGCCCCTCTTCCACCCTTCAAGACATCATGCCGATGTTTTTCGACAAGAGCTTTCGCACCCGCGTGCTTGCCCAAGTGAAAGACCAACAGGTTCGGCTATTCTGGACCACCGAATTTCCAAAGATGAACTACAAGTCCGCAGCGGATGGTGTGGCACCAATTGCAAACAAGCTCGGAGCTTTCCTCTCACATCCGCTCGTCAGGACGGCGGTCTGCCAACCTGAGTTTCCCATTCGCTTTCGACAAGTCATGGATGACGGCAAGATCCTCATCGTTAACTTGGCTAAGGGTAGGTTGGGGTCTGACACAGCCAACATTCTCGGTGGCATGATTGTCTCAAATATCATCAACGCCGCCTATAGCCGTCAAACAATCATTGAGCAGCAACGACAACCGTTCTTTCTTTATGTCGACGAGTTTCACTCATTCACAACCTCCGCCTTTGCGGACGCTCTTTCAGAGCTGCGCAAATACAGGCTCGGGCTGATCCTTGCCCATCAGCATACCAACCAGCTTGATGCAGATATCTTTGAAGCCATCATGGGCAATGTGGGCAATCTGTTCTCGTTCAGACTTGGAGCCACAGATGCACCGAAACTCGCGAAGCAGTTCGCTTCTGATGCCCCACAACCCCGCGATCTTGTGAATCTTGCAAACTTCGAATTCTTCGCGAAACTGATGGTAAGTGGAACGCAGACAAAGGCCTTCACAGGTAAAACGCTGAAGTGACGAAGCGCGAACCTCAATTAAGTGCATCGCTCTTTCTGGATTCAGGGTTTCTTGCTCCTAAAACCGTCTATCAAATCTGCCCAATCCTGCATCAGCTTGACACGCTGGTCCCAATACGTAGCGCGATTGTAAGTACGCCTGATTGTGTTGGTATCTTGATGAGCCAGAGCTGCTTCGATGACATCAGGTTCAAAACCGCGGTCGTTGAGTATGGTGCTGGCGGTCGCTCTGAAACCGTGCGCGGTAACTTCCTCTCCCGAATAGCCGAGCCGACGCAAAACCGTGTTAAACGCGTTCTCGGATAGCCATTTTCGAGTGGAGACAAGGGACGGAAAGATGAGTTCCACCTGATCTATTTCGGACCAGTTGTCCAAAACGATGTCAAATGCCTGTTGGGATAAAGGCACCTTGTGCTCACGACGCATCTTCATGCGCTCGGGTGGAATGGTCCAAACCCGATTGTCCAGATCGAATTCCTGTTTCTTGGCTCCTCGAGTTTCACCGGGTCTCGTGCAGGTGAGTATCTGAAACTTCATGGCGGAAGGAATAACCGGCCAACCGGTGTAATCGTCCAACCGACGCAACAGTTCACCAAACTCCGTTTCGTCAGTTATTGCCGCACGACTCTTTACCTTTGGCGGAAGCAAAGCATCCTTGAGGACCGCGGATGGATCAGCAGGTGCTCGTAACGTAATCATCGCCAAACGAAACACCGCTGAAATCGTGGCGCGCAGCTTCTTTGCAGTCTCGCGCCTGCCACTTTTTTCGATTGGTTTGAGAAGATGCAGTAGTTCTGCGGCGGTGATTTGATCAATGGGCCGGGTGTGCAGGGGTTTTGCTAAATCTTCGATGTGCCAGCGCTTTTTTCGAAGCGTTGCGGGAGCCAATCCCCGATCTTTGAGGCTTTCGTAGTACTCTTCAGCCACCGCTTTGAATGTGATCCGGGACTTGTGCTCAGCCTCAATCTTGTTGAGACGTTTTTGAAGGGAAGGATCTGTGCCATCGGCCAACTGAGCCTTCGCTTCGTCTCTCTTTGTTCTGGCGGTCGCTAACGAAACCGCTGGATACGTTCCCAGAGTGAGCAACTTTTCCTTGCCCATGAACTGGTAACGAAACTGCCAAGTTTTTGAGCCACTGGACCGAACCAGCAAAAACAAACCCAAACCGTCACTTAGGCGATAGCCCTTATCTCTCTGTTTTGCCTTGCGTATTTTAAGGTCGGATAACGGCATTTGGGTACGGAATTGCTCGAATCTCTTTGGTTTGTACATATACCCAGTTTTGTACCCAGAAATGGGGGTGATTTACTGGGTATGAGTGCGCATCAATGAGCAGTCAAGTACCAAAAAAACCCTTGTTTTTCAAGGGTTTTGAGTGTCTATGAGAAGGATAGATGGTGCCCAGGAGAGGACTCGAACCTCCACGGCCATGAGGCCACTGGCACCTGAAGCCAGCGCGTCTACCAGTTCCGCCACCTGGGCACAGGGGCTTGCAACTGCGCGTGTTTAAGCAGCCATCATGATGCTGTCAACGCAGGAAATCAGGAAATTTGAGGCGGTGACGGCTGATCCTGACCAACAACGGTGCCGTGCTTCGAATCATCAACCATGCCGACTTGAATTCGACTTGGTGAGGGCCCGAAATTCGGGTTGGTATGTCCTATCCCAAGTTGGCTAGCAAATGAACATGCCAGCCTGCGTTGAACATGGCTGGATCGTAAACCGATACGAAAAAGGGGCGCTTGTGATGAAGCACCCCTTTCTGGAATTCAAAAAAGAATGGACGTGATGATCAGATCATCGATCCCATCTTCACCGCTGTATCGGACATTCTGTTCGAGAAGCCCCATTCATTGTCGTACCAGGAAAGCACCCGAACCAGATTGCCTTCCAGCACCTTTGTTTGCTGCGAAGCGAAGTTCGAAGAATGTGGATCGTGGTTGAAATCAACAGAGACTTTGCTCTCCTCATCATAGTCCAGAATGCCTTTGAGCGGTCCTTCGGCTGCCTCTTTCATGGCGGCGTTGACCTCTTCTGCGGTCACATCGCGAGATGACACAATCTTCAGATCAATCATCGAGACGTTTGGTGTGGGAACACGAACCGCAGAGCCATCAAGTTTTCCAGCAAGCTCCGGCATCACCAGACCAACAGCACGTGCTGCACCGGTTGAGGTTGGGATCATCGAAAGAGCAGCGGCACGCGCGCGGTACAGATCACTGTGCATTGTATCCAGCGTTGGCTGGTCGCCGGTATAGGCGTGCACGGTGGTCATATAGCCTTTTTCAATGCCCACAGTCTTGTTGAGAACGTAAGCCACTGGTGCAAGGCAGTTGGTGGTGCAGGAGGCGTTGGACACAACAAGGTCATCCGCCGTCAGCGTATCGTCGTTCACGCCATATACGATTGTCTTGTCAGCGTTGGCGCCCGGTGCGGAGATCAGCACACGCTTCGAACCATTTTCCAAGTGCATGGCCGCATTATCGCGCGCGGTGAAAATGCCGGTGCATTCCATGGCGATATCAACGTCGGACCAGGGCAGCGCTTTCGGGTCGCGAATTGCGGTGACGCGAATGGGTCCGCGCCCAACATCGATAGAGTCGCCATCGACTTTCACGGCTCCAGGGAACTTTCCATGCACGCTGTCGTAGCGCATCAGATGAGCGTTGGTCTCGACCGGACCCAGATCGTTGATGGCCACAACTTCAATGTCAGTGCGGCCGGACTCGATGATCGCGCGCAGCACGTTTCTGCCGATACGTCCAAAGCCATTAATCGCAACCTTAACGGTCATTTCATTCTCCTGTTGGCACACCTTTCAAGGTGTTGGATTATTTCTGAGGTTGATTTTCCAATGCGGCAGCAACAATCGCGTCGCTTGTAATACCAAATTTTTCGTAGAGTTCCTTGTATGGGCCGGACGCCCCGAACCCCTCCATGCCGATGAAGATGCCATCTTCACCAATAAAGCGCTCCCAGCCCATCTTCACGGCGGCTTCCACGCCGATGCGAACAGGAGAAGTGCCGAGTATCGAATCCCGATAGTCTTTTGGCTGCTGACCGAACAATTCAAAGCTGGGAACAGAAACCACCCGGGTCGCGACTCCCTGATCGTCCAGCTTGGATTTGGCTTCCAGCGCGATTTCAACTTCAGAGCCGGACGCGAAAATTGAAACCGCCGCGTCATCGTCGCTGCTTGCGACTTCATACGCACCGCGCGAGCACAAGTTGGTTTTATCATACGTGGTACGGGCTGGTTTCAGATTTTGCCTCGTCAAAATGAGCGCACTGGGACGGCTCCCGCTTTCGAGCGCAATCTGCCAGCATTCGGCTGTTTCCATGGCATCTGCCGGCCGCAACACGTTCAGGTTGGGAATGGTGCGCAATGCGGCGAGATGCTCAACGGGTTGGTGAGTTGGACCATCCTCTCCAAGACCAATGGAATCGTGTGTAAACACATGGATGACCCGGATCCCCATGAGTGCTGCGAGGCGAATGGACGGGCGGTTGTAGTCAGAAAATGCAAGAAAGGTTCCGCCATACGGAATCAACCCGCCGTGCAATGCCACCCCATTCATGATGGCGGCCATGCCATGCTCGCGGATGCCGTAGTACACATAGCGGCCGGAAAAATCGTCCGGCGAAATGGGTAGGGTCTGGCTCGAATTTGTATTATTGGATCCGGTCAGGTCAGCCGACCCACCGATGGTTTCGATGATTGCGCCATTGACCACTTCAAGCGTGGCTTGTGACGATTTGCGCGTTGCAGCAGTTGGCAGGTCTTCGGCGATCTGTTTTTTGTGGTCCTGAAGCGCCCGATCAAACCGTTGCGGCAAATCGCCTTCCATCCGGCGCTCGAAGCGACCGCGCAGTTTGGGATCCAGTGTGTCAAGGCGCGAGTTCCAATCCTTGCGATCATGCACGGATCGCAATCCGGCAATCCGCCAGTCGTCCAACACGTCGGATGGGACTTCAAAAGGCGCGTAGTCCCAGTCGAGCGCTGCACGGGCACCTGCGATTTCTTCATTACCCAAAGGAGCACCGTGCGAACCCTTCGTACCGGCTTTGGTCGGCGCGCCATATCCGATTACTGTCTTACAGGCGATCATGGTCGGCTTGTCAGAGGATTTGGCTTGCTCGATTGCCGACGAAATCTGATCCTGATCATGACCGTCAATCTTGATCGTGTTCCAATTGCAGGCTTCAAACCGGGCGATTTGATCTGTGGAATCCGACAGAGAAATTTCGCCGTCGATAGAGATGTTGTTATCGTCCCAGAAGACTATCAGTTTGTTCAGTTTCAGATGGCCAGCAAACGCAATCGCTTCCTGCGAGATGCCTTCCATCAGGCAGCCATCGCCGGCAAGGCAGTAAGTATAGTGATCAACGATCTCTGAACCGAATTCATCGGCGAGCTTGCGTTCTGCAAGCGCCATTCCCACTGCATTGGTAAGGCCCTGACCAAGTGGACCGGTGGTGGTTTCGATACCGGCCGCATGGCCGAACTCCGGGTGCCCCGCTGTTTTCGAGCCAATCTGCCGGAAGTCCTCGATCTCATTCAGATCGATATCGGGATACCCGAGAAGATAAAGCGATGAATAGAGGAGCATCGATCCGTGACCCGCCGACAGGACAAACCGATCACGGTCAGGCCAGTTTGGGTGCTTGGGGTCGAACTTCATATGCTTGGAGAATAGCACCGTTGCGATGTCCGCGGCGCCCATAGGAAGGCCAGGGTGACCAGAGTTCGCTTTTTGAACGGCGTCAGCTGACAGAAATCGAATGGCATTTGCCATGCGGGTGAGTTTGGCTTTGCTGGTCATTTGTGCTCGCAATTATAGGATAAAACAGTGGAAGCCGCCGAAGGGTCAGAACTGTTGATTGCGCCAATTTTGCTTCAGGTTGCGGGGTCGCGGCGGACACATAGCAGGTGCGCAGACTGAGTCAATGAGAGCGAATGGGAGAGGCGGATATTGCCGGGTGGAGACGTGAAGATGGCCCCTCATTTTGCCGTATTTGATCATTTATCCTGAACCAATTGGTGAAAAGCTGGTCCTACAACGGTTGGGTGCTTGACCGGCAATTCGCGTGATGTCTAATCTTTTCGGGTTAACCGCTTCGATCTGCTCAATGATTCGGAATGGTTGATGAGAGGGGCGTCAATTCCGGTCGGTGGAATGTGGGGGCATTGATCCACCGGGCACTGACGTTGGGGAAGATGTGTGAGTGCGGATATGAGTGCTGCGAACGATGCGGAGAATGCGTTCGCCGAATCAATCAAGCGGCTTAATAGAGCTTTGGATGGTCTGGAAACGGCGATAGACGGTCGGATCGAGGGTCAACGCGACATTGGTGAGGCTGAAGCCGAAGTTCAGCGAGTGAACTCTGACCGAACGGACCTTGCACAATCGCTTGATGCGAGCGAAGCGCGGGCCAAGCGGTTGGAAGATACAAATCGTGAAGTTTCGCGCCGCCTTGTGAACGCTATGGAAACAATCCGAACTGTGCTCGATTGTTCTGCCGCCAATCAGTGAACCCCCACAATATTATGTGATTAAGGAAAACCATGCCCCAGGTTGCTGTTGTCATCAATGGAAAGACGTACCGAATGGCTTGCTCTGAAGGTGAGGAAGCTCATCTTCTTGATCTCGCAAAGCGATTTGACGGCTATGTGGGGCATCTCAAGGAGCAGTTTGGCGAAATTGGTGACCAGAGGCTGGGTGTCATGGCCGGAATAATGGTGACAGACGAACTGCACGAGCTACAGCGTAAGGCGCGGGGGCTTGAGGCGGAAGTTGCCGAGCTTCGAGATGAGCGCGACAAGGCACTTGAAAAACTGTCAATGCAGGAAACACGCCTCACAAGCGCGCTTAACAAGACCGCAGAGCGTGTAGAGGGTTTGGCGACACGTCTGACCGAGCCGGTGGCTGGCTGAACGTCAGCGCTTTTCAATTCGAAACTGCTGATGGCAGGACTTGCAGGTTCCTCCGAGCTCTGCGAACGGCGCAGCTAAGCTGTCTGTTGCGGTCGCTTCTTCCGCCCGTTTTGCAAATGTTGCTGCGGCCTGTTCAAATCTTTCCAGTTCAAGGTTGAATTCGACTGAGTTTGTCCAGATCTCCGGCGCAACTTCCGACGGGCTGTGATCCGATCCTTCTGGAAACATTGATTTGACCGCAACAGCATGATGCTTAATCTCATTTGCTGCAGTTGAGAGCTTCTTTGGTTTCATCGTTTTTTGCCCTGAAACCATCTGACCGATGATCTTCATGTGCGATGCGATTGACTTCATCGCATCCATCCGTTCTTTAACGATCCCCGTCGCGCCGCTATGTGCAAAAAGAGCCGCAGTCGACATCGCTAAAAGCAGGCCAGCTGATATTGTTGTTAGTTTCATTTTTGGGCTCGGGCTGTTCAAAGTCTGGTTAGATTTGCATCCACTCTAGACATTCCAGTTTGTGGAAGGTCAATTGAGCACATCAAGGAGGTGTAACATGAAGATATCCCAAGCAGCCCGACTTGCGGAACTGCCCGTAAAAACGGTGCGATATTATGCCGATGTCGGTCTCGTGAAACCGGATGGCCGCAACGAAAACGGATATCGCGACTACGATTTGGAGACTGTTCGCAAGCTAACATTTGTGCGGCGGGCCCGTTCATTTGATTTCTCGATCGATGAGTGTCGGGAACTGCTGGATCTGTTTGAAGACAAAAGCCGCTCTTCGTCTGATGTAAAGCATCTTACGCTCGAAAAACTCAGCGAAATCAAAGCAAGAATGCGGGAGTTGCAACGGCTCCACGATGAACTCGCGAACCTCGCAAATGCCTGTAGTGGGGATGATCGCGCCGATTGTCCTATCATCGATTCTTTTGCGTCAGGAGCCTACGCATAAATCCGGCACGATTTCTTTTCTGGTATCCGACATCACCAGCCTCTATATTCGGCTCTGGCGTGCTGCGCGGTGCGTTGGATTTCTTTCCCTGGGGCCTTACCGATCTCTGAGGGAGCTGTCCCTGGCCGGGCTCGTGGGTTCGGACAAACGGCGCCCACCTACTTTGTAGGTTCCCAGGATCGCTTCGATCTGACGGCCGATGCGGCTCGCCATCACCTGCAATTTGTGCACAGCGACGTTGACACACCACATCGGCTATTGGAGAAGCCTGCCAATGACCGATGCACCCACCCGCGATATTGCAGATCAAAAGAAACAGCTTCGCAAACGCATTTTGAAAGTGCGTGACGAACTTGTTCCGACCTATCGTATCGAAGCCAGCCTTACGGCTGGAGAAAATCTGACTCAATGGCTCTCGTTCAATCCGGGGACCGTTGTTTCGGGTTTTTGGCCGATCCGTTCGGAAATTGACCCGAGACCGGCTCTCTCAAAACTGCGCCAATTGGGTGCGACGTTGTGTTTACCAGTGGTCGTAGGGCCATCCGAAATTGTTTTCCGTGAACTGGTGCGTGGCGCTCCGATGGTCGAAACCGGCTTCGGCACCCATGGTCCGGATGAGCCCGCAACCGTTCTTGAGCCTAACATTCTCATCATACCATTATCAGCATTTGATCGATCGGGCGGACGATTGGGCTATGGGGCCGGATTTTACGATCGTGCCATTTCTCGCATGTGGTCCGTTGGAAAGTCGCCGAGGCTAATCGGTTTTGCATTTGCAGATCAGCAGGTTGATGAGGTCCCGCTTGAGGAGCACGATCAGTTGCTTGAGGCCATCGTCACAGAAAAGGAAGTCATTCAACCAGCAACAAGAAGGACCCGTTCATGAGACTTTTGTTTCTGGGTGATATGGTGGGCAAGACCGGCAGGACGGCGGTCATTGAAGCGCTGCCAACTTTGATCAAGGAAGCCGCGCTCGATTTCGTTATCGTCAACGGTGAAAACGCGGCAGCTGGTTTTGGCATAACAGAAGCGATCTTCAAGCAAACCATTGGGGCTGGTGCCGATGTGGTGACCACTGGCAATCATGTTTTCGACCAAAAGGAAGCCCTGGTTTTTGCTGATCGCGAGGACAGATTTCTCAGACCTGCTAACTATCCAAAAGGAACCAGCGGGCGCGGTAGCAATATGTATGAGGCCCGCAACGGCGCTCGCGTTCTGGTGATCAACATTATGGGGCGCCTGTTCATGCATCCGGAACTCGATGACCCGTTCCAGGCGATCGAACGAGAGTTGAGTGCCTGCACAATGGGCACGGATGCCGATGTTATCGTGGTGGACTTTCACGCCGAGGCAACGAGCGAAAAAATGTGCTTCGGACACTTTGTCGATGGCCGGGTGAGTTTGGTTGTGGGCACCCACACCCATGTTCCAACCGCCGATCATCAAATTCTGACCGGTGGCACCGCCTATATGTCGGACGCTGGTATGTGTGGCGACTATGATTCCTCGCTTGGTATGGACAAGGAAGAACCGTTGAATCGGTTCCTCACCAAAGTGAGCAAGGGCCGCTTTGAAGCGGCTTCGGGTCCCGCAACGATTTGCGGCGTCTGTGTCGAGATTGATGACGGCACTGGTCTTGCAAAAGCAATTGAGCCCGTCCGTCTGGGTGGGCGGTTGCAGGACGTCAGGCCCAGCTTCTGGTGAGTCAGGCGCAGATTAGGGCTGATTGCCAAGCCTCTATCAGGGCGTCGTAGTTCTCAGGCTGCTTTGGAAAGATCAGATCACCCGCTTCCGGTTTCGACCAACGTTGAGCACTGTCGGTCCAAATGTGGCCAGCAACCACAAGCCAGCTTGTGTCATCAAGCGTGCCCGCTTTAAGCGTTGCGAACTCGGTCGCACCTGGCCGCTTGTGAATCAACCGTGTTCCACAGTTCGGACAAAATATCCCCTCCGCTTCGGTTGGAAGGCCGATATCGCGACGACGCGCTTTGGTTTCGCCCTGCAATATTAGATCGGCCGTTCGAATTCGCATCGACATGCCGAATGCGCTCGAACTTTGTTTCTGGCATTCACTGCAATGGCAGGCATAAAGCGTCAGAGGGCGGCAGGTCACCTGATAACGCACCTTACCGCACTGGCACCCACCCGACATTGGCAGGGGAGGGAGGTTGATTTCAATCATCATCGTCCAGCAGTAACTGTTTCAACATGGTTTTGGGGAACCGCCGTGGGCGGCCCTCGTCGTTTATCAGGACCGCAGTAACTGTTGCGCGCAGCAACTCTTTTTCCTGACAACGGATAGATTGGTTCAGAATCATTCGGACACCCTTCACTATTGCCGGCTGGGTGCGCACCTCAATGATATCGTCGATACGGGCCGGTTGAAGAAAATCCAAGTCCATGTGTCGAACAGCAAAGGCTAGGGGTTCGCCGTGTTCTCCAGCGTAAAGTGCAGCATGATGTACGCCCAGAACCCGAACGAAATCGCTTCGGCCACGTTCCAGAAAGTGCAGGTACCGCGCGTGATAGACCACACCGGAAAAATCGGTGTCTTCAAAGTAGATGCGCTGGAAAAGCGAATGACCTTCTGCCGTCAGTTCGCCGGAGAGGTCGCTCTCTAGATCAGAAATTTCACTCATCCCCGACCCAGGAATATCTGAAATCGCAATGGCTGGCTCCACCCATGATCGTTTGCGTTCGCTCAAGGCGAATGTTTGGATTGTAGCCGGTGCAGAATGTCCCATCCCGATTGCAGGAAAGCAGGTGCCCGATTTCTTCCAGCCCCAACGATCTGTACATCTCCGCATATTTGCAGCGCGTCACGTTATAGTCGACCTGGGTTTCTTCTTCCGACAGCATATCAAGTTCCAGCGCACCATCGGCCTTCCATTGATGAAGCAAGTGATGAAATGACATCAGGTTTGTGGGGCCATCTTGTGATGCTGCATAGGCCTTTCCCTGCGCGATGGAGTCTTTGATGATAGCCTTGCCCAGAATTTCAGCCGCCTGATCACCGCCAAGCTGCTCTTTCATTTCCTCAAAGATTGGCTTGATGATGTTTGCCTCAATGCGCCGCTGCTCAAGGATCGGCAGGTCCGTTTTCGCCATTGTCTATTCCTCCTCAAACAGGCTTGCCTGAACATCCGATAGTGCAGTGGGCACCGCAAGTCCCATATGACCAAAGGCTGCTCGGGTGAGAACGCGGCCACGTGGTGTTCGCTGAACAAAACCCTGCTGTATGAGATAAGGTTCGATAATGTCTTCAATCGCATCCCGGGGTTCTGATAGTGATGCGGAGATCGTTTCGATCCCCACCGGTCCACCGCCAAAATTGGCCCCGATCACATTCAGATAACGACGGTCGAGCTCATCAAGACCGATGGAATCCACTTCCAGTTGACCAAGTGCGCGATCAGCCAATTTGCGCGTCACCTCAGCCTCACCGGCCACAATGGTGAAGTCGCGCACGCGTCGTAGCAATCTGCCAGCGATCCGCGGCGTGCCCCGAGCCCGGCGTGCAATCTCCTTGGCACCGTCTTCAGACATGCCAATCCCCAATATGCGCGCACCACGATTGACGATGTGCTCCAGCTCTTCGATTTCATAGAAATTGAGGCGAACTGGAATTCCAAAACGATCCCGAAGTGGTGTTGTCAGCAAGCCAAGTCGGGTGGTCGCGGCAACCAATGTAAATTTGGCGAGATCAATCTTCACAGAACGCGCTGCCGGACCTTCGCCGATAATCAAATCGAGCTGATAGTCCTCCATCGCGGGATAGAGAATTTCCTCAACTGCCGGGCTGAGCCTGTGAATCTCGTCGATGAACAAGACATCTCGATCTTCCAAATTGGTGAGCAGGGCGGCAAGATCGCCTGCCTTGGCAATCACCGGGCCGGACGTGGACCTGAAGTTGACCCCAAGTTCCCGCGCCATGATCTGCGCAAGCGTGGTTTTGCCAAGCCCTGGTGGTCCGACAAACAGCACATGGTCAAGAGCTTCACCACGTTGACGGGCGGCTTCAATGAACACGGAAAGATTGGACCGCGCCTGTTTTTGACCGACAAATTCTGCAAGGGACTGTGGGCGCAGGTTGGTCTCCGCGTCCTCACCCTGCTTTTGTGGGGATAGAATTCCACTCTCGCTCATCCGGCAAGTTCCTTCAGTCCCAGCCTGATGAGAGTTCCCGCGTCACTTTGCTCTCCGTTGTTTTTCAGAACGGCAGAGACTGCAACACTTGCTTGCTGCGAGGAATAGCCGAGATTTGTGAGAGCGGAAACGGCATCTGCGACGGCCGAAGACGCAACACCTTCGCCAATCTCCTGCTGCAAGCCGATTTCGGCACTTGCACTGCCGGAAAAAGCCGGAGCCTTGTCTTTGAGTTCAGAAACAATGCGCCCGGCTACCTTCGGGCCCACACCCGGCGAACGTGCCACGCTGGCCTTATCCTGCAATGCAATTGCCGAGGCCAGATCAGACGGTGTTAGCGTGCCCAATATGGCGAGCGCCACCTTGGCACCAACACCCTGAACATTCTGCAACAAGCGAAACCAGTCCCGCTCCAGATCACTCATGAAACCAAACAGTTTGATCTCGGTTTCGCGAACGTGGGTTTCGATTGCAAGCGTAGTTACTTCACCGGTTTGCGGTAATATCGATAAAGTTCGGCTTGAACAATGCACCAGATAGCCAACCCCTTGAACATCCACGATGACCCAATCATCTCCGTAGCTGTCGATGATTCCCTTGAGCTTCCCGATCATAGTGGATGGGTCTCCGGAGAGATGATGTTCAGATCGGGAAAATATGCCCGATACACCTTGGGATCGCGCGTCATCAGTGTCAGGTCTTCCACAAGAGCATGTGCGCCTATCAAGAATTCTGGCAGAATTCGCAACTTGGAACCACCGGCATTCCTGTAAGCCAGATGTGCTTTACCTGCAGGATAGGCGGCGGAAAAGGGTAGGTTCGATTTGGCAATTCGAAAGTCTGACAAAAAGCGTTGCTGTTCGTTTTCACTGGAGAAGTTTCCAATCGTTTCCGAAACGATAATCTGATTCACGAAGAATTTCATTCCGCTTCCCGTGAAGTTCCTGAGGGTCGTCATCGACCAGCGGCGAAACGTCGTTCCTGACGATGCCAAATCAATCAAAATGTTTGAATCGAGGAGTAGAAAACCGCTCATGAGTCCGGCTTCTTGTCGCCAATGTCCGAATAGTCAGGTACTTCAAGGGGATCGGGAATGTCTTGATCCCGGATCAGCGCCATTTATTCGTCTGTTGTCATACCCAGACGGAGCGAACCTGAGTACTTTTTGAGAGCTGCATCAAATTGCCTGAGGCGCCCTTCCCGATCGCTATCTTCGCCACTCGCAACAAGTTCCACGCCAAAATCCCCCTCCACAAAAGAAACTTCGTCGCCAGGGGAAATGCCAAGACGTTCGCGGATGTTTTTCGGAATTGTTACCTGGCCTTTGCTGGTGACACGTATGAGTAATACCTCCAAGGTATTACTTATTAATGATATGGGAACAAGTCAAGAACATTTAGCCAGTTTGAGGGGCACGACGGGCGACAGCACTGCCTCGGTGATGCGCGTGGCAGATGGCAATCGCCAACGCATCCGCGGCATCATCTGAATCGAACTCCGCTTTCGGCAGAAGCATGGAGACCATCAACTTGATCTGCTTCTTGTCACCATGCCCAACGCCGATGACTGACTTTTTGACCGCATTTGGCGCATACTCACCCACACTCAGCCCAGCCAATGCGGGCACCAGCATCGCAACACCACGCGCCTGACCGAGTTTTAGCGTAGCTGCTGCGTCGCGGTTAACGAATGTCTGTTCCACCGCCGCTTCGTGTGGCATATGCTTATGTATGATAGATGCCAGCTCATCATGCAAAACGCACAATCGGCTTGCGAGCTCAGCGTCAGTCGGCGGCTTCACCGTCCCGGCGGCAACAAAGCGCAACGAGTTGCCGAGGGACTCAACCACACCCCATCCGGTGTTGCGCAGTCCCGGATCTATTCCAATTATGCGAATCGGTTGGTTCATGGCCTTAAGGATGATCTCTCTTACCCACGATGAACAGGCAAAACTCGGATGACTAGATGATTGGTGCTAACACAGACTGGGCAGCAGGCGCGGCCTGGATGGAAGGCAAGATCGTTCCCATCGAACAAGCGTCAATCTGCGTTCTGGATTGGGGCCTGACCCATTCGGATATCACCTATGACGTGGTCCATGTTTGGAATGGTCGGTTCTTTCGCCTGAACGACTATTTAGATCGCTTCGAACTCTCCATTGGAAAACTGCGGCTTTCGGTTGATCAGTCACGGGAAGATATGCGCCGCATTGTCCATGAGATCGTCGCTCGATCCGGGCTTAAGGAGTCTTATGTTTCTCTCGTCGCCAGCCGCGGACAGCCAATTGTGCCAGGCACGAGAGATCCAAGATATTGTAAGAACCATTTCTACGCCTGGTGCGTTCCCTTCGTTTGGGTCTTCCAGCCGGAGGTAATTGAGCGCGGCGCGCACCTTTATCTTTCAAACAGTGTTGAACGGATCGGAACAAAGAGCGTCGACCCAACGGCAAAGAACTATCATTGGGGTGATTTCACATCTGGCCTGTTTGAGGCAAAGGAAGCCGGGTTCGATTCCGTTCTGCTGGCAGACGCGGAAGGAAACATCACGGAAGGGCCGGGATACAACCTTTTCATCGTGAAAGACGGCCTTCTCAAAACCCCGCCCCACGGTGTGCTGGAAGGCCTGACTCGACGGACAGCGATGGAAATTGCTGAAAGCATTCAGTTGAACGTCGAAGCCGCCAATTTCGATGTTGAGGATTTGCTGGAGGCGGACGAAGTGTTTGTCACAACAACCGGTGGCGGCATTGTGCCGGTGACCCGCATCAACGATCGCATCTTTTCAAACGGTGCGCCCGGAAACATCACGCGGGAGATTTCAGAAACCTATTGGAAGTGGCACGAAAAGGAGGAGTTTTCAGAGGCGGTTAACTACAGCTAAATCTATCCGCCAAGCTTCGCCATCACCTCATCGTCGATGTCAAAGTTCGCATGAACGGTCTGAACATCGTCATCATCCTCCAGCGCATCGACAAGTTTCAACAGTGTACCAGCCTTGTCCTCATCAACGGGAACCAGATTCTGCGGTTTCCATGTCGGATTGACGCACTCAGGTTCGCCTAGCGCAATCTCCAGCTCGTTTGCGACGGATCCGAGGTACTCAAAAGCGCAGGTGATCGTATGACCGTCTTCATCTGACGTCACATCGTCCGCGCCGGCTTCAATTGCGGCTTCCATCATGGAATCTTCATCACCAGCATCGGCCGGATATTTGACCTCACCAACCCGGTCGAACATGAAGGAAACCGAGCCGGTTTCAGCCATTTGCCCGCCATTCTTTGTAAAGCAGGCTCGAACATTGCCCGCAGAACGGTTCTTATTGTCGGTCAGCGCTTCAACGATGAAAGCCACCCCTCCCGGACCATAGCCTTCGTAGCGGATCTCGAAATAATCGTCACCGTCGCCTGCCTGGCCTTTGTTCACCGCCCGCTGAATGTTGTCCTTGGGCATCGACTGGCCCTTGGCATTTTGAATGGCGAGGCGAAGGCGGGGATTCCCATCTGGATCCGGACCACCCAACTTGGAAGCGACCGTAATTTCTTTTGACAGTTTTGCGAACATTTTTGACCGCACGGCATCCTGCCGGCCCTTGCGGTGCATGATGTTCTTGAATTTGGAATGTCCTGCCATGGGAGTTTGCTCGGCGTTTTTCAGATTTGTCGCGCCTTATAGGCAAGGCGGAAAAAGCCGTCCAGTCCCGAGCGAACCGACTTTGATTTGGTCACCACCACCGGAAAATCCTAACGCATTATTAACCATAGACGTCCCAAGGATTGAACGGAGTTTTCTGTGGTTGGGATGGTCATCCTTTGAACAAAATTGACACCAAAAGGACCCGCCCGGCTTTCGTGCGATCAAAACTGATCGCGGCACAGGACCAACTCTCCAGCTGGGCACCCACCAACGGGAAATTGTTTTATGCTTAAAGACACCGTTCTTTCTGGCTCAACATTGGCTACCGCCGACACGTCACTGCTTTCTCTTTTTCTGGAAGCGTCTCTGGTGGTTCAGTTGGTGATGATTGGTCTGTTGCTATCTTCGATCTGGTGCTGGGCGATTATCATCGACAAGACGTTTTTGTTCCGCCGAGTTCGAAAGAAGATCGACGGTTTTGAGAAGGTGTTTTGGTCGGGAACGTCTTTGGAAGAGCTGTACCGCACCCTGTCTGAACGCGAACCCGACGGAATGGGTGCGCTTTTTGTCGCCGCCATGCGCGAATGGAAACGGTCGTTCGAGCGCGGAGCCCGTTCACCAATTGGTTTGCAAACCCGAATTGAAAAAGCGCTTGACGTTTCCCTCGCGAAAGAAATGGAGCGACTGGAGAAGCGTTTGCTGTTTCTGGCAACGCTGGGTTCCGCCGCGCCATTTGTCGGTCTCTTCGGGACTGTGATTGGGATCATGACATCGTTTCAGGCGATCGCCGGGTCCAAATCCACCAACCTTGCTGTCGTAGCTCCCGGCATTGCCGAAGCCTTGCTTGCAACGGCTCTAGGACTGCTTGCGGCTATTCCTGCGGTGATCGCCTACAACAAGCTTTCATCGGACGTCGGAAAGATTGGCACCCGCCTCGAGAGCTTTGCTGACGAGTTTTCTGCCATACTTTCGCGGCAAATCGATGAAAAATCAGCCAGTACCTAATCAATTGCAAAGCTGAAGGGAAAGACGTCTCGGCGATGGCAATGTCAACCGCACAATCGGGAAGCAATGGGCGTGGCGGTCGTCGTCGACGCCGTCATCAGCCAATGAGTGAGATCAACGTCACGCCGTTTGTTGATGTGATGCTGGTGCTGCTTATCATATTTATGGTGGCGGCTCCTTTGTTGACGGTTGGGGTGCCGATCGATCTTCCTGAAACCCGGGCAAAAGCGCTCAACTCCGAAACCCAACCCATCACCATTTCGGTAAATGAAGCCGGTCAGGTCTATCTTCAGGAGACGGAAATTCCACTTGAGGAGTTAGTTCCAAAACTCGATGCGATCACGAAGACCGGTTATGACGAGCGCATCTATGTGCGCGGTGATCGCGTGGCAGATTATGGCACTGTGATGCGGGTCATGGCCCGGGTTTCGGCGGCAGGATACCGTCGTATCGGTTTGGTCACTCTTGAGGAGCAAACCAGGTGAAACTTGCTCCAAAAAAAGCGGATTGGAGGCCCCAGTGAAAGCCGGGATGCTGACATCCGCTGCGGCCCATTCGGCCTTGATCGCATTTGGTGCCTTCACCATAACTGCACCCAGTGCCCTGGAAGTGGCGGATGTGGAAGCTCTTCCAATTGAAATTGTGACTCAGGCGGACGTGACCCGCATCATCAAGGGTGAAAAAGACGCAAGTATTGCAGACCGTCCGGCACCCAAGCCAACATTGCGACCGCAAATTGAAGAGCCCGCACAATTCATTGGCGAGGCGGACAAGGACATTTCCGACGAGCCGGTGAAGGAAACGGCGCCTGCACCAGTTAAGTCTGCTGAAGAATCCGCACCGCAGCCAGCAAAGGAGGCGGCACCTGTTTCCACTCCGAAATTAGCCGCCGAACCCGAAGCTCCAGTGCAGGTTGCGACGCTTCCTGCCGAGGATGAACAGCCTGCTTCGGAAGCAGAACCGGCTGAAGAAGCTTTCAAGCTTCCGGAACGGGTTCCCGTGCCGAAATCGAAGCCAACGCCTCCAAAACCGCAGATTGCTCGCACAAACGAGCGCAAGATTTCTGAAAAGCCACCGGCGAAGCAGGTTGTGGAGTCCAAAAAAGAACAGAAAAACACCAAGGATCAGATCGAAGCGCTTCTCAACAAGCAGAAGCCGAAGGGCGGTGGTGCGAAACAGCAAAAGCGGGTTGCGGCACTCGGCGGGACGAAAACCAACACCAATGCCAAACTGTCCCAAAGCGAACTTGATGCGCTACGTGGCCAAATTCAAAAGTGTTTTTCGGTCTCCGGTGGAATGGCGGACGCCGAAGATCTTCGGGTGAAGGTTGAATTTCGACTGGACGAAAGCGGTGCCCTTGAGGGTCGACCGACCGTTTCAGCGCAAGGTGGCAACAAGGTCGCCCGTCGCGCGCTGGCTGGAAGTGCCAAGCGCGCCGTGTTGCGATGTGCCCCGTACAAACTGCCAATAGAGAAATATGCCGACTGGGCAGAAGTTGAGGTCAACTTCTCACTCCAGGACATGCTTTAGAGGTTCACAAAGATCAGATGATGAAAATGATGCGCCTGAGTGTTGCCCTATTTGCGGGGCTGATGATCACTTTCTCAGCTCATGCCCGAGTGGTGATTGATATTACCAAGGGCAATGTTGAACCACTTCCGATCGCCGTGACTAAATTTGTGGGGCAGGGCAATGAAGCGAAGATTGCAGCCGACATAGCGGCTGTAGTTGAAGCGGATCTGAAGCGGTCAGGGCTGTTTGCCCCGATCGCCCAGGCGGCGTTCATTGAGAAGATTTCAAACCCCGACAATGTCCCGCGTTTTGCCGACTGGAAGGTGATTAACGCCCAGGCGCTGGTAACAGGTAGGGTTCGTCGTGAAACAGACGGCCGATTGCGGACAGAATTCCGCCTTTGGGATGTCTTTGGCTCCGAACAGATTACCGGTCAGCAGTATTTTACAAACTCTCAGAACTGGCGGCGCGTGGCGCACATAATCGCTGATGCCATTTACGAGCAATTGACGGGAGAGAAGGGATATTTCGACACTCGCATCGTGTTCGTCGCCGAATCTGGTCCAAAATCGAAGCGAGTCAAAAAGCTCGCATTGATGGATCAGGATGGTGCCAATCTGCGATATCTGACGAATGGTAGCGATTTGGTCTTAACTCCGCGCTTTTCTCCAAACCGGCAGGAAATCACCTACATGTCCTTCGCAGGTGGTTTGCCGCGTGTCTACCTGTTGCAACTTGAAACCGGTCAGCGGGAAATTGTTGGAAATTTTCCCAACATGACATTTTCCCCCCGGTTTTCCCCTGACGGTCAGCGCGTGATCATGAGCCTGCAAAAAGACGGAAACGCGAACATCTACACAATGGATTTGCGCTCAAGGGTGACAACGCGCCTGACCAACACCGCAGCCATTGATACGAGCCCGTCTTACTCCCCCAATGGCGCACAAATCGTATTTGAATCGGATCGTGGGGGTCGGCAGCAGCTTTATGTGATGAATGCAGATGGCACCAATCAACGGCGCATATCATTCGGCACCGGAAGTTACTCGACACCAGTCTGGTCACCACGCGGAGATCTCATTGCTTTCACCAAACGGTCCGGCGGACAATTTTTGATCGGAGTTATGAAGACCGATGGTTCACGTGAGCGCATTCTCACGGAAGGGTATCACAATGAGGGACCGACCTGGGCACCAAACGGGAGAACGCTGATGTTCTTTCGTGAAACACCCGGTGCGACCGGAGGACCAAAGCTCTTCACCATTGATTTGACAGGCTACAACGAGCAGCCGGTTCAGGTTTCTAGTTTCGCTTCTGATCCCGCTTGGTCACCGCCGCTCGATTGAGCTTAGCCTGGCTATTCGTGCCTACTTTCAAAATTGGTAAGAATTTGTTTACCTTGTGAAATTCGGGCTGCTGTTGGTGCCCTTGTGCTGCCTCATTTACACGCTTAATGCCCGGTCGTGGACGTGTGGGACGTTTCCAGAGACAGAGTTCGGTCAGTGGGCGCAGTGATGTTTGTGAAAGATTTACCAAACATCTTTTGTCGCCATTAACCGATTGTTGGTTAGCAGAATCCAAATCAACGCCGCCGAAATTTCATTCGGGTATGCGGCCAGGGAGTTTTTTCGATCATGATCCCAACATTGACAAACCGAATTGGTCGATACGCCCTCGTTGCTGCAATGATAGTCGTTGCGGGATGCTCGACCAAGAAAACGGTTCCTGACAGCGCGGGTGAGCTTGGTTTGAACAAGGCTGTCCCCGGTTCGGCGCAGGATTTCACGGTCAATGTGGGTGACCGCATCTTTTTCGAAACAGACTCTTCGTCATTGACGGTCAAATCGCAGGCGACGCTGGATCGGCAGGCCGCCTGGTTGATCCGGTATCCCAACCACCCAATCACAATTGAAGGGCATGCCGATGAGCGCGGGACGCGGGAATATAATCTTGCGCTCGGCGGTCGTCGTGCGGCCGCCACAAAATCCTACCTGATGGCTAAGGGAGTTCCCGGTTCGCGCATCAGAACAATCTCCTTTGGAAAAGAGCGCCCGGTGGCGGTTTGCAACAACATATCTTGCTGGTCCCAGAACCGGCGAGCTGTGACGGTTTTGAGTGCGCCAAGTTCTTAGGGCGGGTAGTTGGCATGTTGGCTCAATCGTCAAGACACGTGCTGATGTGACGGGATGTTGAATTGGTAATTGCCGCAAATTTTGCGTAATATGAAGTTACCAAACTCCCGATCTTTTCAACTTGAAACAGGTGATCCCGATGTTTTACCGGCTTGGCTCGCCAGTCGTCTGTCTTTTGTTCTTGTCGTGGGCCAGCCCTGCGCTCTCCCAGTCGAGTGTTGCCGAGATGACAGCACGAACCAATCAACTTGAGGAGCAGGTCCGTCAACTCAACGGTAAAGTTGAAGATCTCTCGTTCCAGCTTTTGCAGCTGCAGGAGCAGATCAGAAAAATGCAGGAAGACAATGAATTCCGATTCCAGGAACTGGAGGAAAAGAAATCCGGTCTGACAAAGCCAAATTCAAATGTGGCGGCTGGTGCAGAAACGGAGGATTCCAGCCTGGGAAAATCCCAACCGTCTGAGGACACAGCGTCAGCAACACCCTCAGGCGGAAAAATCACGCGCATCGTACCAATCGAACCAAATGACAAAGCGAAACCATCGCGGGGAGAACCGCCGCGCAGCCTTGGCACCCTCAGTTTCGATGAACAGGGAAACGTTATCGATAGTGCTGTCGGTAAGCCGCTGGACCTGACCCGTCCGGTCACACAGCCGCCGTTGGCAGTTCAGGATGGGGTGGAAAGTGAGCCGACCGAGTTGATCCGCACCGCGCGCAATCACTATCAGGCCGGTGACTATGCTCTCGCCTCCAAAACGTTACGCCTCTATCTTTCACAGCACCCCAAGCATGCCGACGTTCCTCAAATGGAAATCCTTCTTGGCGAGAGCCTGTTTGCCGTCGGTGACTTTCACGGCGCAGCAACAATGTTCCTGAACCACCATAACACCCATCCGGCTAGCCCACGTGGCGCAGAAGTCTTGTTGAAGCTGGGCCTTTCGATGGCAGGGCTGAACGAGCGAGCCGTTGCGTGTGCTACTTACGCAGAAGTGCTCAAGCAATATCCTGAAGCTGACGTTGCGATTAGACAGCAGGTGGCCATTCAGCAAGAAAGTGCCAAGTGCAGTTGAGCTTCGGCACCGAACCACGTCGTGAAGGGTTTCTGCTCAATCAAGCCACGATGGCTCAAATTTCCGGTGTCGAAGCCGTCATTGTAGCAGTATCGGGTGGCGGTGATTCGCTTGCTCTTCTCGATTTAGTTTTGACCTGGTCCAAAGACAGGCCAGATGCACCTCGCATTATCGTTGCCACAGTAGATCATGCGCTGCGAAATGGGTCAGCAGGTGAAGCAGACTGGGTTGCCAGTCTATGCATGACGGCAGGTATTGAACATCATGTTCTTCTCTGGGTCGGCCCTAAGCCTAAGACGGGCCGTTCGCAAGCTGCGCGCGATGCCCGATACGATTTATTGTGTGGTCTCGCTGAGGCGCATCAGGCTGGGGCGATCCTGTTGGGGCACACACTTGATGATCAAGTTGAAACCATTGTGATGCGTGCGAGGCGGACTAACGACAATTCTGTCGGGGACATGCCTGGCTTAGCTGGAATTGCGCCCGTTTCTCATCACAATCCCAGCGGATTTTATGCGGTCAAGCTTGTGCGTCCTCTCTTAAGCACGAAGAGGGATGAGCTGCGAAATCACCTCCGGAGCCGGGGAACGCCATGGCTTGACGATCCGACAAACGACAATCTGACATACGAGCGCCCTCGTATCCGATTGGAACTCGGTCATACTAACATGCCGCCTCCTCAACAGATTGTGGTGCTCGGTGATTGCGTCGCCAGACAGCGGCAGCTGCGCGCTCAGACGGTGGCGAGCCTGATTGATACACGGGTTTCAACGCACGGCACTGGAAGAATCCAGATCGGCCAGTACTCAGACTTGGACCGATCCGCCTTAACGGGTTTGTTGAGCTGTCTTGTCGGGGTTTCTGGAGGGGGCAGGCATCGCCCGACTGCAACTGCTGTGAAGCCCATTGTGGACATGATCTTGGCGGCGCAAATGTCTAGCCTGACGTTGGGAAGAGCGAAAGTTGGCAATCAGCGTTGCGGGGTCACGATAGAGAGAGAGTTGCGGCATCTGCCAGTGATCTCAGTTGAGCCCGGCGAGCGAAAGATCTGGGACGGGCGGCTCGCAGTTTCCAATGTCGAAGGCTGCGAGCCGGTTTTCGTGACAGCACTTGGGAATTTGAGTTGCAACGGCGCTGATGTTTGCGATCGAAGTCTGCTTGTTGGCCGATTAAAACACAACAAGCACCGTCCGGACGTGCTTTCTCAACCAGTGATTTGCCAGCCGGATGGTTCTTACCAGCTGCCGCTTTCGGATCAAGATGGGCTTTTGAGCTGCCAGAAATCACCGAGGATTCGGTTGCGAAGATACTGTGCTTCGATTGAACGCTATAGCCCGATCTGGGACGCCGAAATTCGCTTTGCCGTTGGGCGGCTGTGGAGCCAGTTTTCTGAAAAAAGTGCGCAAAATTGAGTGATCTGCGGGCAAATTCTTGTCGTAAAATCGGGATCGGTGATGCAGACACAGAGATCTTTGAATAAACGCTGTTTCCAAAAATTGGGTCAAACTCCTGAACCTTTGAGTAACCTGGCCTTGGCACAGCGTGAAATCACACCTATCTTGACCGCAACAACTGACGTTGATAACGGCGGAATTCCGCCCATCAGGACCAAAATATGAATCCGAATTTTCGCAATCTCGCACTTTGGGGTCTAATCGCACTACTGCTGATTGCCTTGTTCCAACTATTTCAGTCGTCGCCCGAGCGGTCTGTGAGTAGTGAAATTGCATATTCGCAGTTTCTCGAGGCTGTAGATCAGAACCGCGTGAAATCCGTCACTATCGTCGGGGAACAGATCACTGGACAATATACGGATCGAACGTCTTTCAAGACCTACGCTCCCTTCGATCCGGAACTGGTTAAGCGGCTGGAAGCACAGAACATTGAGATTAACGCGCGTCCTGTAAGCGATGGATCAACCTCGATCTTCGGAGTTTTGTTGAACTGGTTGCCAATTCTTTTGCTCATCGGCGTTTGGATTTTCATCATGCGCCAGATGCAGGCTGGCAACGGCAAAGCGATGGGTTTCGGCAAGTCGAAAGCCAAACTCCTGACCGAAGCGCATGGCCGAGTAACATTTGAAGATGTTGCCGGAGTTGACGAAGCCAAGGATGACCTCGTCGAGATTGTGGACTTCCTGCGTGATCCGCAGAAATTCCAGCGCCTGGGCGGTAAGATGCCACACGGCGTGTTGCTCGTTGGCCCTCCGGGAACCGGTAAAACCCTGCTGGCTCGCTCTGTCGCGGGCGAAGCAAACGTGCCGTTCTTTACGATCTCCGGCTCAGACTTTGTTGAAATGTTCGTCGGCGTTGGTGCAAGTCGTGTCCGCGACATGTTCGAGCAGGCCAAGAAGAACGCACCTTGCATCATCTTTATTGACGAGATTGATGCGGTTGGCCGTCACCGTGGCGCCGGCCTAGGCGGGGGCAATGATGAACGCGAACAGACACTGAACCAGTTGCTGGTCGAGATGGATGGGTTTGAAATCAACGAAGGCATCATTCTGATTGCCGCGACCAACCGACCGGACGTGTTGGATCCTGCCCTTCTTCGTCCCGGTCGTTTTGACCGTCAGGTCGTGGTACCCAATCCAGACATCATGGGCAGAGAAAAGATTCTGAAAGTACATGTTCGCAATGTGCCTTTGGCTCCGAATGTCGATCTAAAGGTTATCGCTCGCGGCACTCCGGGATTCTCTGGCGCCGACTTGATGAACCTCGTCAATGAAGCGGCTCTCCTCGCTGCCCGTCGCGACAAACGACTGGTGACGGCGCAAGAATTTGAGGACGCCAAGGACAAGGTCATGATGGGTGCAGAGCGTCGCTCCATGGCCATGAGCGAAGATGAGAAAAAGACCACTGCTTATCACGAAGCCGGTCATGCGCTGGTCGCGCTGACCGTTCCAGCTGCACACCCCGTCCACAAAGCGACGATTATTCCTCGCGGTCGTGCGCTTGGCATGGTCATGCAGTTGCCGGAACGCGACGAAATCTCGATGACCTATGAGCAAATGACGTCGCGCTTGGCTATTATGATGGGTGGGCGCGTCGCCGAAGAGCTGATTTTCGGCAAGAAGAATGTCACGTCCGGTGCCCAATCAGATATCGAACAGGCAACCCGTCTCGCGCGCATGATGGTCACGCAATGGGGTTACTCCGACAAGCTCGGGAAAGTGGCATACGGCGAGAACCAGCAGGAAGTATTCCTTGGTCACTCGGTTACGCAGCAAAAGAACCTGTCTGAGGAAACCGCTCAAACCATCGATACAGAAGTCCGCAGCCTTGTTGATGAAGGCTTTGACGAAGCGCGCCGGATACTCACAGAACGCGCCGATGATCTCGAGACCATCGCACAGGGACTGTTGGAGTATGAGACCCTGACTGGTGATGAAATTCTCGATCTGATGTCAGGACGTCCGCCGTCGCGAGATTTGGGTGATGACACTCCGCCGTCAAGAGGATCTGCTGTGCCGAAATCCGGTGCCACCGCGAAAAAAGGCGGAGATGAAGCGCCTGACGCTGGGGGGCTGGAGCCGCAGCCGCAGAGCTGATCGCTTCCATTGAATTGAAACATTGGATGCCACCGTTCACGGTGGCATCCTTATTTTTAGCAGCACTGCTTCAAACCATCTGAAATCATACATGAGCGACAGGCTCTAGATGAAAATCTGCCCAAAGCTTGCCTGACATAAATCGTCACAATTATTGAACTCTTGGTAATCCATATCAGGCTAAAATGTCCGCCAAAGGGCGGAGCGTATTGAGTCGTCGGGGACGAGTACATATGAAAAAGAACTATTTTGGCACAGACGGCATTCGCGGTCTGGCCAATTCGCATCCCATGTCAGCAGAAGTCGCAATGAAGGTCGGTATGGCCTCGGGTATTGCGTTTCGACGTGGGGATCATCGCCATCGTGTTGTCATCGGTAAAGACACACGCCTGTCCGGGTATATGATTGAAAACGCACTTGTTGCCGGCTTCACATCCGCTGGAATGGATGTGTTCTTGCTTGGACCAGTGCCGACACCAGCAGTTGCCATGCTGACCCGTTCGATGCGCGCGGACATCGGGGTGATGATTTCAGCATCTCACAATCCGTATCATGACAATGGGATAAAGTTGTTTGGCCCAGACGGGTACAAACTTTCTGATTTTATTGAGAACCGCATTGAAGGCTTGATTGATCAGGATTTGACCGATCGTCTAGCTGACCCGGAGCGTCTGGGACGTGCCAAGCGCGTTGAAGGAATTCACGACCGATATATCGAATTCGCCAAACGCACACTGCCTCGAAAAGTCTCTTTGGAAGGGCTGCGCATTGTTATCGATTGCGCAAATGGAGCTGCCTATAAAGTTGCCCCAGATGCTCTTTGGGAGCTTGGTGCTGAGGTCATCACAATTGGCACTGAGCCCAATGGTACAAACATCAATCTTGATTGCGGTTCAACCCGACCGGAAACACTGGCACGTAAGGTCAATGAAGTTCGTGCCGACATCGGCATTGCGCTCGACGGCGATGCCGACCGGGTCATCATCGTTGATGAAAAGAGCAATGTGGTCGATGGTGATCAGTTGATGGGCCTAGTGGCCCAATCCTGGCACAAGGATGAACGCCTAGCGGCTGGCGGTGTTGTGGCGACCATCATGTCAAATCTTGGTCTTGAGCGCTTTTTGTCAGACATCGGATTGTCCCTGGCGCGTACTCCTGTTGGTGACCGTTACGTGGTAGAGCACATGCGCGAGCATGGATACAATGTTGGTGGTGAGCAGTCGGGCCACATCGTGCTTTCCGACTATGCCACCACTGGGGATGGCCTTGTCGCAGCGCTTCAGGTTTTGGCTGTTGTACAGCAGAGCGGCAAACCGGTTTCAGAGGTCTGCCGTCGGTTTGAGCCTGTCCCGCAGATTTTGAAAAATGTTCGATACAAATCCGGCCAACCCCTGGAAGACGGTGACGTCAAACAAGCAATCGACGATGGTCGCTCGCAGCTTGGCAACACCGGACGTCTGGTTATCAGACCATCCGGAACGGAGCCTCTCATCCGCGTCATGGCGGAAGGAGATGATGAAAAGCTGATTAATTCAGTTGTGAACGATATTTGCGGCGTCCTGAAGTCGGTTGCCGCATAACACTTTCTGACCGGAACCTTTTGCAGTTCTGGGGCAACAAACCCGCTCTGTGCCCGCAGAGCGGGTTATTTCTTTCTAGTTTCTGACTTGTCTATTTTGTAGGACAAGATTGTGTAGCTCCAACGCGGCGTTCTGTGAAATCGGGAGTTTGTTGGCCCATTCCACATCAGCCCGGGTCACCCCAATATCTTCCAGAACAAAGTCTTCGGCGAACAGCAGCTGTTGAAACGACTGCCTATCGAGCCGCTTTTGTTTTCGGCGTTTGAACTGACCTGAGAATTCATGCCAGGCATTCGTAAACCAATTGCGCAAGTGGTTCAGGTTTTGGAGCCCCAAAGAACCGATTTTTGAAGAGTTCTCGGGAGTCCGAACAGGTGGCAGGTACAAAGTCATCTCAATACTCCGTGTTATGAATGATGATCGCTCCGTTGTGTTGGACGACTCTCTGGGAGATATTGACATCAATCAAACGAATAGATTTGATGTATACTGTCAGGAAAATTGATAAATTGATTCTGAATGAACGTCGCCACCAAACCTCAGCTACCGTTGCTCGATCTCGATCTGATGCGAACCCTTGTCGCAATTTCCGAGACAGGGAATTTTTCCGCCGCTGCTGAGGCCGTATTTCGCACTCCTTCAGCCGTCTCAATGCAGGTGAAACGAATTGAGCAGATTGTCGGAAGGCCCGTGTTCACTCGCAATGCAAGATCAGTCACTCTGACCACCGACGGCGAACTGTTGCTCAGCCATGCCCGCCGGGTGTTGGCGCTCAACCGGGAAATTCTCGCTAACTTCATAGCGCCGGACATGACTGGCACAGTGCGGATGGGTGCGCTCGATCATGCTGCTGAGCAGTTCCTGCCCAGCGCTCTTTGTCGCTTCAGAGATTCTTATCCAGGCATCGTTGTTGATGTAACCGTTGAAAACTCGCAGGCCTTGCACACATTGCTGGACCGGCGTCAACTGGATCTAGTCCTCGTGACTTGTGGACAAGAAGAATCTGCCAGCCGAGGAATTGAAACCCTGTTCAATGAACCGTTGGTTTGGGCAGGACTGAAGGGCGGTGTTGCTGCAGATCAGACACCGATTCCGGTTTCAGTTTGGGAAGAAGGTTGTATCTGGCGCGAAACAGCGCTTGCCGGGCTTGAGGAGCAAGGGCGGGAATATCGCATCAACTTCAAGAGCGCTGCGATCTCCGGGCAAAAGGCGGGTATTCTTGCGGATCTGGCAATTGCGCCACTTCCAATATCCTCTTGCGATGATCGCGTTGTCGAGCTTGGTCCCGAACACGGTTTACCACCACTGGGAACCTACATTCTTGGAATGAAGCTTTGTGAAAATCCGGCATCGCCAATAAAAGTGTTGGCTGATCATTTCCGGGCTCTATTCTCCTGAACCAGACAATCGAATATCGTCCGCATCCCCCACCAACTTAAAAACCAAGCCAATTCAGATGGATAAACGGCCGCTATCTGTCTGCAACAAACCGTTAGGGTTAAGAAACGAGGTAAATAAACACGGTTAAGTGCGCCTTAACCAATTCCGATCAGTATGCGTTCGAGATGAACGCTCCCAAAGCGTTTGAAGTTTGGGTGAGTAAGGAAGGACGTCGTAATGGGCAGCCATAACAAACTGTCTTGGATTGGTGCTCTTGCACTGGCTACTACAACATCATTATCGGCCAATGCAGCTGACATTTTGCCGGAGCCACCGGTTATCGAGCAACCACCAATAATTGAGCAACCGCCTGAAGTTGTGACCAAAACCGGCGGTTGGTATCTGCGTGGCGATATCAGCTACGATTGGGTGGATGATTTTGATATCAATTATGGCGGCAACTCCTTCACCAGCGCATCCATCGACAAGGGATACAATGTTGGGGTTGGCGTTGGATATCAGTTCACCGACACATTTCGTGCAGACATAACGGTCGATCGCTTCTGGTCAGATTTCTCCGGTTCAACTGCTGGAAACTGTGCATTCGATGTGGGGGGAAACTCCCTGATCGGTTCCTGTGTCTCTTCTGAGCGTGCTGAATTCTCAGCCTGGTCCGCCATGCTGAATGGCTACATCGACATTGGTCACTTCAAACACTTTACGCCTTATGTCGGTGCAGGTGTAGGTGCCGCTTACGTTTCATTCGATAACTGGCGTACGGACACCACATGTACGCTGAACACCGATACTGATCGCTGCGGCAATCCAGGACAGGATTGGTACTACGATCCCGCTCCGGGTCAGACCCTCACAAACGTAACCTCCCGGACGGAGTCAACTGAATCTTCCTGGCGTTTCAGCTATGCGCTGATGGCAGGCATCTCTTACGAGTTGAGCCACAATCTGAAGCTCGATGCCGGATACCGGTATCAGAGCATTGCCTCAGGTACGATCATCTCCAACCTTGGTGGTGGTGGCGTGAATGTCGATCACGACGACCTTACAGTCCACTCAGTTCGCGTCGGACTGCGTTACCAGATTTGGTAAACGCGGCGACCCGGTACCGGGGCTATGAGCTTGCAGTTAATCTGACGTGCACACAGACAAAACGGTTTGAGTTTAGTCTCAGTCTGTGAAGGAAAACACGATGAATATGCTTAAAAAATTGTCGTTAGTGCTGGCCACCGGGTCAATGGCCACCACCCTTACAGCAAACAGTGAAAGCTGGGCAGCTGATCTCGACGAAGCTCCGGTCATGGAAGAGGTGGTTGAATATCAGCCTCCGAAGCAAACGCTCGTTGAATTTGGTACCGGATGGTATCTTCGCGGTGATCTGGCCGTAACGCACAATGAGCTGAACACTTCGCTCACCGTGCCGGATTGGCCTCGGGACCCCAATTTTGGTTTTGCGGCCTCTGTTGGTGTTGGTGCAGGATACGCTTTCAACAACTACTTCCGGGCTGACGTGACAGCCGAACGGTTTTTCAACTTGCAGGCGGGTGAGCGTGTGGTCACCGATTGTGGCGTGTGGGATAATGATAACGATGCTCTCACCCCGGACATTCCGGTCACGGGCACATGTTATAATGGCGGTTTCACTGAGATTGCCGCAACTACAGTTATGCTAAACGGCTACATTGATGCGCCCCGGTTTTTTGGTTTGTCTCCATATATTGGTGGCGGAATCGGAACCTCTTATGTGGACTGGACTCGTTTGACGGTCGATACGTCTTGTATCGGCACGAATGGCCGAGACTGCCGATCGAATGGGCGGGGACCAACAAGTTTCTCCAATCAATCCTATGATGCTGATGGCGAGTGGCGGCTTACCTATGCGTTGGCTGCCGGGCTCTCTGTTCAAGTCAACGACAAGCTGACCTTTGACGCAGGTTATCGTTGGACTCGAATTAACGGCGGTGCATTCACGGATCCCACTCGCGCTACAAATGCTGGTCTTACTTCACAGTTTTCAACGGGTGCGCTGAACATCCATCAGGTGAAGCTCGGAATGCGTTATGCGATCTGGTAGGTAAAATCCAATATTCAATATTATTTTCGCCGGCCGATGCGTCGGCGATTTTTTCATCTAGAGGTCGAAGCAGTGCTGTTAATCAGCTGTTTGCCACACGTTTCAAAATTGTCGGAATGCGACAAATCATATCTTGATCCTGTCATGAATTAAGCTTAACCCGGTTAGTGGGACACCTCTCCCCAACGAGAGGCAAACTATCTGTAAGGGTAGATCATGACAGAGAATACCAAGCCGGACTTGCGTCCGGCAAACCCGCGTTTTTCATCGGGACCTTGCTCAAAGCGACCGGGATGGAACCTCAAATACTTGGAAGACGCAGCGCTCGGGCGCTCCCATCGCGCAGCGATCGGCAAAGAAAAACTCAATCATGCTATCGAGCTGACCCGTACCATTCTTGGTGTGCCGGAAGACTATCGGGTAGGCATAGTTCCTGCCTCCGACACCGGGGCCGTGGAAATGGCGCTTTGGTCGTTGTTGGGAAATCGTGGGGTCGACCTCCTCGCCTGGGAAAGTTTCGGGGCCGGATGGATTTCCGATGTCGTCAAGCAGCTCAAACTGGAAAATGCGTGTCTGCATGAAACCGACTACGGTAAACTACCCGACTTGAGCGCAGTCAATTTCAACAATGATGTGGTGTTTACGTGGAACGGCACGACCTCTGGTGTGCGTGTGCCGGATGGTGACTTTATCCCAGATGACCGTCTCGGCCTTACAATTTGTGATGCGACATCTGCCGCATTCGCACAGGAACTGCCTTGGCAAAAACTGGATGTGACCACATACTCATGGCAAAAGGTCTTAGGCGGTGAAGCTGCCCACGGCATGCTGATCCTCTCGCCCCGTGCGGTCGAACGATTGGAAAACTATACGCCGCCATGGCCATTGCCAAAAATTTTCCGGCTGACCAAAGGTGGCAAGCTCATTGAGGGAATTTTCTCTGGAGCAACGATCAACACACCTTCGATGTTGTGTGTTGAAGATTATCTGGATGCGTTGAACTGGGCAGCGTCCATCGGCGGTTTGGACGCACTGATCGGCCGTGCGAATGCCAATCTTGAAGCCATCACCAATTGGGTGCAACGAACCGATTGGGTTGAATTTCTAGCCGAAGATCCATCCACCCGGTCAAATACATCGGTGTGCCTGAAGATTATGGATGCACGGGTAACCGCACTGAATTTTGCAGATCAAGCATCGTTTGCCAAAAGTCTGGCGGGCAAGCTCGACAAAGAAGATGTCGCTTTTGACATCGGTGCCTATCGTGACGCTCCTCCCGGCTTGCGCATCTGGACCGGTGCCACAATTCAATTGTCGGATGTCGAAGCACTATTGCCGTGGCTTGATTGGGCGTTCGCCGAGACGCTTTCTGACCAATCCTGACAAATTCAACCAACCAACAGAAAATGCCGCCGAATTGGCGGTTGGACTGTCTAATTCAATCGGGATCGCAAACCCGAATTTGATCAGACAGAAATCCAGACAAGGAAGTATGAAATGACCAAACCTCGTGTGCTGGTTTCGGATTCACTATCTCCTACCGCGGTTCAGATCTTCGAAGATCGGGGCGTCGAAGTAGACTTCAAACCTGAGGTCGGCAAGGACAAGGATCTGCTTCATTCCATCATCGCAAAATATGACGGACTGGCTATTCGTTCGGCAACCAAAGCGACTGAAAAGATCATCACCGCTGCGCAAAACCTGAAGGTGATTGGCCGCGCTGGCATCGGTGTCGACAATGTTGATATTCCGGCCGCGTCCCGTAAGGGCATAATCGTGATGAACACGCCGTTTGGCAATTCCATCACAACGGCTGAACACGCGATTTCCCTGATGATGGCTTTGGCAAGACAGTTGCCATCAGCGGATGCTTCTACCCAGGCGGGGAAGTGGGAGAAGTCTAAATTTCTTGGTGTCGAAGTCACCGGTAAGACACTTGGACTGATCGGTTGCGGGAATATCGGCTCGATCGTCGCTGATCGGGCACTGGGGCTGAAGATGAAGGTGGCAGCATTCGATCCCTTTCTTTCTACAGAACGGGCCGCAGAACTTGGTGTCGAAAAACTTGATCTCGATCAAATGCTTACCAAGGCCGACTTCATTTCGCTCCACACGCCTTTGACCGACAAAACTCGTGGAATTATTGACGCAGAAGCGATCTCGAAGATGAAAGATGGTGTGCGCATCATCAACTGCGCCCGTGGCGGTCTGGTTGTTGAGGCAGATCTTGCCGCCGCGATCACCGACGGCAAAGTGGCAGGTGCGGCATTTGATGTTTTTGAGGTTGAGCCAGCAAAAGAGAGTCCGTTGTTTGGGCTACCAAACGTTGTTTGCACACCGCATCTGGGGGCATCAACAACCGAGGCGCAAGAGAATGTGGCGCTTCAGGTTGCGGAGCAAATGGCCGACTACCTGGTCAACGGTGCGGTGAGCAATGCATTGAACATGCCCTCAATTACCGCCGAGGAAGCTCCGCTGCTGACGCCGTTCGTAAAGCTTGCCGACGTTCTAGGGTCATTTTGCGGTCAGGTGACCGAATCTCCCATATCGTCAATTGAAATTCTCTACGATGGCCATGTGGCATCCCTAAACCGGGAAGCTCTGACCAGCGCAGCGCTCGCGGGATTGCTTCGTCCCCAAGTGGCCGATGTGAATATGGTCTCTGCGCCCATTATGGTTCGGGAACGGGGGATTAAGTTGACCGAAGTGAAGCGCGATAAATCTGGCGTTTTTGATGGATACATCCGTATCACAGTAACCACGGAAAACCAGGTTCGCTCAATTGCTGGCACTGTCTTCTCAGATGGCAAACCGCGATTTATTCAGATCAAAGGCATAAATTTGGAAGCCGAGGCTGGCCGTTATATGCTCTATACGACAAACAAAGATGTCCCTGGCATCATTGGTCAATTAGGCACCGTGTTCGGTCAGGCCGCCGTGAATATTGCCAACTTCCAACTGGGTCGAAATGAGCCAGGAGGTGACGCTATCGCGCTGTTATATCTGGACGAACCATTGCCAGATGATGTGTTGGAGGTTGTCCGTTCAAATCCGGCAATTATCCAGGCGAAAGCTCTGGAGTTTGATTTATAGCAGGCACGTCGCCGGTGGGGTCTCATCTAGCGGGGCATAAACGACCTTAGTGTTGTCGTTCACCTTTCCCTTCCTCTTGCAATGCTCTATAGCACAGCCGCCCGTTTCGCCCCGCGTTCAGCGGGGCTTTCCATGTGCAGGAGTGTTGAATGGCAAATGTTGTGGTTGTCGGTTCGCAATGGGGCGATGAAGGCAAAGGCAAGATTGTCGACTGGTTGTCTGAGCGTGCAGATCTGGTGGTGCGGTTTCAGGGTGGTCATAATGCTGGCCACACGCTTGTCATTGACGGAATCAGCTACAAACTGAGCCTGTTGCCGTCGGGAGTGGTGCGACCAGGAAAAATGGGTGTTATCGGCAATGGCGTGGTCATTGACCCGCATGCCCTGGTTGCCGAGATCGAGCGCCTGGCAGAGCAGGGTGTGTCGATTTCTCCGGACAATCTGAGAATCGCGGACAATGCGACATTGATTTTGTCGCTGCATCGCAATCTTGATGCTCTTCGTGAAGATTCAAATTCAGGTCTGAAGATCGGGACCACCAGGCGTGGCATTGGTCCGGCCTATGAGGATAAGGTCGGACGCCGCGCTATCCGCCTGATGGATCTCGCAAACCCTGACACGCTGCCCACGAAGGTGGACAGGCTGCTCACCCATCACAATGCGCTGCTGCGTGGTCTAAATCGGAACGAAATTGAAGCGAGTACTGTTCTTGATGAACTTAACAGCGTCTCTGAGCGTATCTTGCCATTCCGAGAAACGGTCTGGAAATTGCTGGATAACAAGCGCAAGTCCGGCATGCGCATCCTTTTTGAGGGCGCGCAGGGTTCGTTACTCGACATCGACCACGGCACCTATCCGTTTGTGACCTCGTCAAACACTGTGGCCGGACAGGCTGCTGCTGGTTCAGGCATGGGCCCCGGTGGGCTTGACTACGTTTTGGGAATTACCAAAGCCTATACCACGCGCGTTGGGGAGGGGCCTTTTCCCACCGAATTGGATGATGAAATCGGCCAGTTCCTGGGTGAACGCGGGCGCGAATTCGGTACCGTCACCGGGCGTCGTCGCCGTTGTGGCTGGTTTGATGCGGCGTTGCTGCGCCAGTCGGTGGCGGCAAACGGTATTTCCGGCATTGCCCTGACTAAGCTCGATGTGCTCGACGGGCTTGATGAAATCAAGGTGTGTATTGGTTATCGGCTGGACGGTGAAGAGATCAGCCATCTTCCCGCCAGCCAAGGGCAGCAGGCACGGGTTGAGCCGATCTATGAAACCTTGGAAGGCTGGAAAGAATCGACGGCTGGTGCGCGTACCTGGAATGATCTTCCGGCGCAGGCGGTGAAATATGTCCGTCATGTTGAGGAACTGATTGGTGCACAGGTGGCAATGTTGTCCACTAGTCCAGAACGAGACGATACGATACTTGTTCACGACCCATTTCAAGATTAAGTTTGCAATCAACTGCTTCGGGTGATTTGCCGGGGGTGAATTTAATCCAGCGACGGATAGAGCATGGCGGATTACTACGCTGTCCTGAAACGAACGCTTGACGGACTCGGTGAAACAAAACCGGAGCTCAGGCAAAAACTCTACGAGCGGGCCCGATTGACCATCGGGCGACAGTTGGAGTCTGCGAACCCGCCGCATTCACCGGAGGCATTGGCGACGGAGAAAGCCAATCTAGAAAACGCCATCGCGCGTATCGAGCAAGAGTTCTCGGGCGGATCGGCGAGTGTACCACAGCAAGCAGAACCGCAACCGGTTTCTCAATCTCAGCCGGCCCCGACATCATCAGCTCCGGTATCTCCAACACCCGCGCCATCCGCGCCGGTGGCCACTGAACCGGTATCCGAAGCTCCGAGCGGTACTGCTCCTGCGGCTCCATCGCATTCCGTCGCACAAACGCAGACCCAACCTGCGCCAACTGCCTCAGCGCAAGGCCCTGGTGGTACTCAGCAAATTCCATCTCAGCCGATGGTGGATCCCGCAGCGACGAGTTCACTACCACCTCAGGCGACGATGCCATCTCCTCCGCCTATTCCGAGCCGCGTGGATGGGGTGCAAAAGTCGAGCCGAACAGGCCTCATCGTAGCAATTGCGCTGGTGTTTTTGTTTGTTGCCGGTGGAGGAACTGCGCTTTGGCTCAATCGCGACGCCATCCTTCCGCTGTTCGCAGGCAGCACTTCTGACAGCGAGGAGCCAACATCCGCAGCGATCAAGGTCGCCGAGGAAGAAAATCCGGAGCCCGAAAATGCTTCCGCTCCAGAAGAAGATGCTGAGAAATTCAATCAGCGTTTAACAGAATCAGGGAACGAAGAAACGACGACGCCTCCAATCGATCAGGATGCGCTGCAGCCGGTTGCCGGCGGGGGCATTTCCGGCGACACAGAGCCCTCCGGCTCGGATGCGGCCACTCCACCTGCCAACACACCTGAAACGTCGGCAACGAACGAGCCACCTGCGAATGACTCTCAGGCGAATACTCAGCCTGCCGCGGTGGTTGCGCAAAAAGCGTTTCTCTACGAAGAAGGCGCTGACGCTAGCAAAAACACCGTTGATGCTGGCGCCGTGGTATGGACTTTGGAGCAAGAGGCTCCTGAAGAGGGCCAACCTAAGCAGCCGGTTATCAAGGCGCGTGTGGAGATTCTCGAGCGTCAGGTCGTTATGATCGTCAAAATCAAGAAAAACGCGGATGCCGCTCTCCCGGCAAGCCATCTTGTTGAACTGGTCTTCACGGTTCCAGATGATTTCTCCGGTGGCGCGATAGAGAACGTTCAACGTTTTGTTTTCAAGGAGAGCGAGCAAGCAAGAGGTGAAGCGCTGATCGCTGTTCCGGCAAAAATTGCGGACGGATATTTCTTGATTGCCCTCAATAATCTTGAGCAGGCCGTGGCACGCAACACCGGCCTGATGAGCAACCAGGAATGGATTGATATTCCACTTGGTTACCGCACCGGACGTAGGGCGCTCATCACGCTTGAAAAAGGCGTGCCCGGACGAAAAGTCTTTGAGGATGCACTAGCGGCCTGGGGCGATGGAACTCCAGCTGCCGAACCATCCGCCGGAAACTGAATCAGCAAGGCGATCCAATTATAGCGAACCGTGCTTATGGCGTTGGAGGAAATATGCAACATACCCTAACGGCGGATCGGTTTGAGCCTCACATCGACTCACAGTTTCAGATTGATGTGGATGGTGTGATGCTTCACGTTTCCCTTGCAGAAATTGAGCGAAAAGGAGGTGGCACTCGTGAGGGTGGCTCGTTTTCGCTGGTCTTCACCACAGCGAACGATGTGCACTTTGAGCAAGGCACGTACGCTGTCTCAAACGATGCATTTGGTGATGTGACCCTGTTTCTTGTCCCTATCGGCCCTTTCGCAGATGGAATGGGATATGAGGCAGTGTTTACCTGATTTGAAGGAATATTGATTCGCTAAATGGAAGCTGAGACCTGCTGGCCGCAATCGGTTATCGCGCGGATTGCAGATTCAGTGATTTGGGCTTTTTCGGCTCGCTCTAACCAACCGCCACCAAGAATTCGTGTTTGCGGTCTTTCGTCTTCGTAAAATACACACGCTTGACCGCGCGCAATCCCGTCCTCTCCGACTGCAAGCTCAACCACGGCCTTGTTGTCGACTGAAAACAGCCTCGCTGCGGCAGGTGGACGGGTCGAGCGCACCTTTACAAACAGTTCGATGCCGTCTGCTGGCAACTCAGAAAGTGGCGCGTCGGCAAGCCAGTTGACATCACGCAGGATCAGTCGGCGTGTTTCGAGGGCCTCTCGTGGTCCAACAATCACTTTGGCATTGGATGCATCAAGATGGATCACGTACAGGGGCGCACCTGCAGCAACTCCCAGACCGCGCCGTTGGCCAATGGTGTAATGGATGATGCCTTCATGCCGTCCTAACACCTCACCGTTGATGTGAACCACATCGCCCGGTTCGGCAGCATTGGGATTGAGTCGGGAGATAACATCCGAGTAGCGCCCTTTTGGGACAAAGCAAATGTCCTGACTGTCAGATTTCTCCGCCACAATCAAACCAAGCTCACGGGCAATTTCGCGAACAGCATCCTTGCCTATAGAGCCAAGAGGAAATCTCAAAAAATCAATTTGCTCTTGTGTCGTTGCAAAGAGGAAATAGCTCTGGTCACGGTCTGAATCTGCAGGTCTGTGAAGGGAGCGACGTTTTCCGTTCTTTCTGCTATCGATATAGTGACCTGTCGCCAGCGCATCAGCGCCGAGTTCTTTTGCTGTCGTCAAAAGATCGGAGAACTTTACGGTTTGATTGCAGGCAACGCATGGGATTGGTGTTTCCCCTTCAATGTAACTTCTGGTGAAAGGGTCGATCACCGACTGACGGAACTTTTCCTCATAGTTCAACACATAGTGGGGAATATTGAGCGCCTCGGCGACGCGCTTCGCGTCGTGAATATCCTGACCGGCGCAACAGGCCCCTTTGCGATGAACGGCCTCTCCGTGATCGTAGAGCTGCATTGTCATTCCAATGACATCATAACCTTCACGCTTGAGAAGGGCGGCAACGACCGATGAATCTACGCCTCCCGACATCGCCACTACGACGCGGGTGCCTTCTGGCGCACCTGTAAGATCGAGACTGTTCAACATGGGAATTTTCCGCCTCCCCGATCAGGCTGTATACGGGGCACGATTTTGACTGCTGCTATATGGCATGCGGCATTGGTTCGGACAAGGGAGTTCAGCAGGGCGGCGGTAAGTCGGAAGTCACAAGCTGGTAGTGGTTCAGAATATGGCGGATCAATCCGTTACCGAATGGTTTCGGGCGGTTTAGCGCTTTTTTAAGCGCTTGGAGCTAGGGTGTTTGAAGGTCTTTGTAGAGTATTGAGTAGAGAGTAATATGACCGAACAGGTGCGCCCAAGGGTGAAGTACGTCATCGGACCGGACGGAAGTCCGTTGACCGTGGCTGATCTTCCCCCTGCCTCAACAAAACGCTGGGTAATCCGTCGCAAGGCAGAGGTTGTTGCAGCTGTACGCGGTGGACTCTTGAGCCTGGAAGAAGCTTGCCAGCGTTACACACTGACAGTTGAAGAATTCCTGTCCTGGCAAGCTTCAATTGAGGACTTCGGTCTGGCCGGATTGCGGACCACACGTATCCAGCAGTACCGCCACTAACTCTCAAATTCAGAACAAAAAATGTTTCAGCGTCGCAGTTCGGTCTTCGGCGCTGTTTAGCGTTGTTTTGCAATAAATCTGGAGCAAACGTCCCGCTCTGTTAACGGCGGGTTTACCATAATCGCAGAGAGTTTTTAAGAGAGAGCGCATGTATGGATCGGCAGATTGTGCTCGCAATTGTTCAGCGGCGCCGACACTTAATACCAGAATATCCAGAAGGCTCGTTGAATGAAAATTGTTGTTGTTGGTGCTGCTTCAGAAATCAGTGCCACCGCCCTAAAGGCTGCAGCCGGTTACTCGGCTCAATCAGATCAGGTCACACACGTCGACGAGCCTGATTCACTTTTGGAGCATCCGACACTTGACGAAACGGTGGACCTTATCATCGCCTCCAATGGAGTAGATGCAAAGAAACTGCGCGTTGCTGTCGAAGCGGCAGGACTTAAAACTCCTGTTTTCAGCGAGCAAGCCTCTGTGTTGGAGCCAAACAATTCGCTGCAAATGGGACATCCTGTTCTGGGAACCGGGGGTTTGCCAATTGGTCAGAAACTGTCTGACGTGGAGCGAGAGCTCATTCTTCAAACCTTGATGCATTGTGGTGGCAACAAGACGTGGGCCGCTGATATTCTGGGAATTTCCATCAGGACGTTGCGAAACAAGTTGCAACAATACTCCGCTCAGGGGCTTATGATTCCCATTGGCGCTCGGCGGGCATCCAGCGCAAGCACGACAACTGCTCACTGACGAGACAGATAAAGTCACCGAGCAAACAAATAGTACGAACTGCTAACTCTCGCCAACTTCGGTAAGATGTTGTTTAGCCATCAGTCGGATGCACCAATTCGGGTCGGAAACGGCTCAAACACTCCGCCGCGATTGTCACTAAAACAGTTGAGGCCCCATAGAACCACAGTCCAGGTTGCACTATGGCGTTCGCTACTCCGGTTGTCTTTGCTGCGAATATGACGAGCGCGACAATCAAGACATCCATCATGGACCACTTTGCAAGGTGCACCGACCATCTTGGGACTGGTTTGATCGAGCCCGCAAATGCTGAGAAGAAGACCGTGGTGAGCTTGACTAACGGGAAAAGGATCGAAAACAAACCAATAGCCGCTGAAATCCAGTAGTTTTTGGATGCCCAAAGGCCAGTCATCAGTTCAATGAGCGATGGAGTTTCTGTAAAGAAATAGAACTTCTCAAAGTGAACGATTGGCAAACATATTCCCAACCCGAAGCAAACCGAAGCCGCCAAAAGAGATACTGGTATGAGGCGCTCGACAAGCATCGCGCCTCAATACATCAGTTTTTCCATCTGGAACAGATCACAGATGCGAATTGGTTGGAAACAACGGAGAGTTAGCCTATCATTGCGTGGCGACTGTAATCGCTTTCACCTTCAGCCACACTGTCACGAGTCTTGCCGCCATCTCGAACCTCAAGAAGCTCCGCCTTCTCAAGCTCCTCAGCGACTTCTGAGAGAGCCTCCTGAGCGCCGACAAGCTGCTCTTTGAGTTCGTCGACGGATGTCACCAGATTTTCCCGGCGTTGGCGGGCCGCTTTGGCGAAAGTTGGATAAGCAAAGTGAGTTACGTCATCAATGCCGGCCTTCTTTTCCTCATAGGCGATTTGGCCATCTAGCTCTGCAACCATTCGGTCAAACTCAGCGATCATAGTCTCAATCTGTTGGACCTGACGCTGTTTTTCACGCTCCTGGAACCGTTTCAGGCGCAGGGCACTTTCACGCGATTTCATGACTCAATACTCCCAAGAACAACGCGATACTCAAACTCTCCGGGCAGCATTGCCGAGAACCGTTAAAATTCTCCCCACTTGGGATGAAAAACTTTAAGCCGAAGGGAAAAGTGGTGAAGCTGAAAAGTGTCAACCCGCTATTTGATCGATCTATGTCGGTTAATTTTTGTGTGTGCAGAAGGGTTGAATTAATCCTTCGTTAACCCGCGCTGTTAATCATGGTGATGGCGACTTAAGGCACGGAACGCGATGAGTTTTTCCATGCCGTCAGTCTTTGGCACGATTCCGTAGAATCACTTAGGCCGGTTTGTTCATGTAGAACATTAAATATGTGCAACCCGGAATCCTCTTTGAATCTTATGGGTATGCCGCCACAATTTGAAACAAAATATTAGCTCTTGTCTAAGGGAATTATATTTTGTTAACCATTCGGTGGCAGCTTCGTGATTGGTAACACGGCTTTGCGCTGCTCCGGGGCCCGATTTGGGGGCAGAGGCCGCGCGGCAAAAAGGGGAATGATATGCGTGTATTGCTGATTGAGGATGACAGCGCTACCGCTCAGAGCATCGAACTGATGCTGAAGTCTGAGAGCTTCAACGTCTATACAACGGATCTGGGTGAAGAGGGTGTCGACCTCGGAAAGCTGTACGATTACGACATTATTTTGCTGGATTTGAATCTGCCGGATATGTCGGGCTACGAAGTTTTGCGTACTTTGCGCCTTTCCAAAATTAAGACGCCGATTTTGATCCTTTCCGGCTTGGCAGGCATTGAAGACAAAGTTCGCGGTCTTGGGTTTGGTGCAGACGACTATATGACCAAACCCTTCCACAAGGATGAGTTGGTTGCGCGCATACACGCCATTGTCCGACGTTCAAAAGGTCACGCTGAATCGGTCATCGTAACCGGCGATCTGAAAGTCAATTTGGATGCGAAAACTGTTGAAGTGAATGGCCAGCGGGTACATCTCACCGGCAAAGAGTATCAGATGCTGGAGCTTCTTTCGCTTCGCAAGGGAACCACGCTCACCAAGGAAATGTTCCTGAACCATCTGTATGGCGGTATGGACGAGCCAGAACTTAAGATTATCGATGTGTTCATCTGCAAGCTGCGCAAGAAGCTTGCATCCGCAACGGGTGGCAAGAATTACATCGAGACGGTCTGGGGTCGTGGATATGTTCTGCGAGAGCCTGAGGACCAGGAGATGCTCGAGTCCGCATAAAGCGCAATTCAACTCGTAAATTCAACGTCGAAGCCCGGTGGAGCAGATCCACTGGGCTTTTTCAGTTTTCAACCAAACGCCTTGTCCGACGCCTTAGCTTCTGCCGCACCCTGCACGGGTTCGCAGGCCAAGTACGTCCGACCACGTCCATGCTCTTTGGCTTTATAAAGGGCAGCGTCGGCGGCACGGATCACATTCTTTGGAGATTTCGCATCGTCAGGCCACCAGGCAACGCCAATACTGGCACCTACGCTTGAACTCCCGCCGTCAAACAAAATTTCTTGAGAAATGGACTCGATCAGGTTGTCGCACATCAACATCATCTGATCTCGTTCGAGCCTTCGACGCATTAGAACTATAAACTCATCGCCACCAACGCGTGCCGCAATCCCATCCTCGCCGATGGCTTCGGAAATACGTTCAGCGACTGTGACAATCACAGTATCGCCTGCTGGATGGCCATAGGTGTCATTCACAGCTTTGAATTTGTCGAGATCCAGACAAAGGATTGCAAACTGTTCGCAGGCACCGTCCTGAAACGTTTCGTCCAATACTCTATCAAAGTGCAAACGGTTGGGGAGTCCGGTCAGTGCATCGTGGAGGGCGAGGAACCGGTTTTGTGCCTCGCTCTTGACCAGGTTTTTTAGAGCGTCGGCGTAACGCCAGGAAACGAACAGCGCCTTGGCTGCAACCACTGCCAAGAGAGCGAACAAGATGGGAAGGGTGTGGGACCAAATGATTCCAGAGGGTTTTTCGCTGTTCCAGACCGCTTGGTAGCCAACGGACTTGGAAAGGTTGTCAAACACCAATCTCTGCTGCTCGGTATTTACCGGGCTTTTTGGGACAATGGAAAATCCTGAGAACGCCAGTTTATCAGCGATTCCCTTTTGAACCGCTTCGTTGAGCGGTTTGAAGGTGATCAGAGTGTGTGGCGGCCCATCCGGAATAGCCGCGTCGTCGTCTCCAACGATTGCCTGGGCGACCAGTATGCCAGTCTGCCCTTCGACTTTGCGTATGACAGAGGCGTACAGTGGGTTTTCTGACGAGAGCGGATTGCCAACGACAACAAATCCCTGATTAGCGGGCTTGCGCAGCTTCATGTAGCGTTGATGCGCTTCCTTGATAAGGTCAAGATTCTCCTCAACCATCGTGGAACCGGCACTCGGATCCATGACACGATCTTCATAAATGGCCACCCTGACGCTGAAGTCTGGTGCCACGATCACCGTGCTTTGGATGTCAAAGTCATCCCAAAGCCAATCTGCGACTTCGACCTTGACAAACTTCGCGTCAATCTTGGGACCCAGCGCTTTCACGGTATCGTCCCATTGCGCGATCTGAGACTGCTGGTTGGCTTGAACTTCAATTTGGCGATCAATTTCGTTTCGAACCAACTTTCGTTCGACATCGCGACGCACCCCATCAGCGATGTCAGAAGCTGAGCGAAGCACCGTGAAGTTTGAAAATGCAAATGCCAGAACCAGAAAGAAACACAGGCCATAAATTGCCGGTGCTATGAGTGCTGGTTTCTCTTGTTCGTCCAGCTTGACCATGAAGCTCTCCGCCGGTTGTTTCCAACCCCCAGACGACTAATGGCACTCGGAGTTGAACATCGGGCTAAAACAATTGGTTAGATCGCGACAAACAGAATGAGTAAAAGTTGAATCACTTCCACAGCAGGAACCCTATGGCTCTCAAAGGAATCACGTCGGCATCTTCATTTGAATGAGGATTCACCCGGTTTGCCGGAATACGCATAGCACTGATCCTGAACGGTCCTTTTCCAAAAAATCGGACCATGGGTAAATCGACAGGCGGAGGTTGGTGATTTGGTTGCGGTTGTCATGTGTAGTGTATTTAACTGCTGAAGAGCGTTATGGGTGGTTTCGGATTTTGGATCGCCAAGACCGTTCAAATGGTCGAGATTCTTCGATAAGCAAGGTGCAGCCATGTCAAACCACGGTTATTCGACCGGACGTCTCAATTTGCCGTTTGTCGGAATTTCGACGTTTGGCAAAAATCCCTACGTGGAAGATTGGGACTCAATACACGCAGATGTCGCCATTCTTGGCGCACCTTTCGATTTTGGAACGCAATGGCGTTCGGGTGCGCGCTTCGGACCCCGGGCCATTCGTGAAGCTTCGACACTATTTTCGTTTGGCCATGGCGGAGCCTATGATCACGAGGACGACGTCACGTACCTTCCTGCTGATGCGGTTAAGATCGTTGATCTCGGGGATGCTGACATTGTTCACACCGACACAATGAAAAGCCACGCAAATATCGAGACGGGTGTTCGGAAAATTTTGAACGCTGGTGCATTGCCGGTTGTTCTGGGCGGCGATCACTCCATCAACATTCCGTGCGTCAATGCGTTCGATGAGGATTGTGAAAAGTCAGGCCCGATTCACCTTGTCCAGATTGATGCGCATCTAGATTTTGTGGATGAACGACATGGCGTTCGCTATGGACATGGAAATCCCATGCGACGCGCTGCCGAAAAACCATACGTTTCTGGCCTCAGCCAGATTGGGATTCGCAATGTCTCTTCTACCGCCAAGGAAGGATATGACGATGCCCGTTCCATGGGGTCAGAAATCTGGTCCGTCCGGCAGTTCAGAAAGGCGGGTGTTGAATCGGTTCTGGACAGAATACCCCATGACAGCAGATATTATCTGACGATCGATATCGATGGATTTGATCCCTCAATTGCACCTGGCACTGGCACGCCCAGCCATGGGGGATTCCTCTATTACGAGGTTCTCGAAATGATCGATGGGCTCACAAAACAAGGCACAATCGTCGGAATTGATCTTGTGGAAGTCGCGCCTGATTACGACCACACCGGAACAACTGCCATTCTGGCAGCACAGATTCTGATGAATGCAATTGGTCGGATTATTCATCGACGATAAGAAAAACCCGGCGCATGGGATGACCATGGCCGGGCAGTTGAAGCTTAGTTGACTGGAGATCGTCTAAGCTGGAATTCAGATCAATCGTAGTCGTGGGCGTGGAGGCAGCGATAGTATTCGCCAAGCCAATAGCGATCACCGGTGCGATGGAAGCGCTTCTTGTAGATCCGGCAACCCCATTTGTTTTTTGGGTAGCGTTTGTAACCAACGCCATAACCGTGACCTACGTGGATAGAAAAGCGGCTACCTGCTTCCGCAGCACTAGGTGCTGCAATGGATGTCAGTGAACCGGCTGCGATTGCGATGGCGACTGCCATTGCTGGAACTTTAAAATTCATCATGGTCTCTCTCCTGTTTGCTAGTTGGACTGTGCTGTGTCCTGATGAGCCCAAGATAGGATAAGACGCTGATTGTTGATGTAACATTTGTTACATAGCGAAATAGAAGCAAATACAGACCAACCCTTGCTGCACGAAACAAGGGTTAGCCGACGAACAGCATCGTCGTGCGACGCGATCGCATAGGGTTTTAACGGCTGTTTCGTGCGCCTAGATCTGTAGCGCCTGTTCAATGTCTCGGATCAGGTCGTCAACATTCTCAAGACCGACCGAGAGCCGGACAAGGCCCGGGCCTATACCAAGCGCCGACTGATCCTCAAGGGAGAGATTCTTGTGCGTAGTAGTCGCCGGGTGAGTGATAAGGCTCTTCGCATCACCAAGATTGTTGGAAATGCTGACGATTCTCAGTCTGTTCAAAAACGCAAACGCTTCATCCTGAGTTTGGCCGACGTCAAAAGCGATAAGAGTAGAGCCTGTTTTCATCTGACGCTTTGCCAAGTCCGCTTGGGGGTGATCACCTCTTCCCGGATATATCAGCTCGGTTACTGACGGAATTTCCGCCAAGCGATCTGCCAGCTTCGAAGCAGATTCGGTCTGCTGGCGGACTCTGACGGACAGAGTTTCCAGTCCCTTAAGCAAAACCCAAGCGTTGAATGGGGACATGCTTGGCCCGGTGTGGCGAAAGAAGTCGAACAGTTGGTTTTCGATCCAGTCCTTTGATGACAAGATCACCCCTCCCAAACACCTGCCCTGGCCATCAATATGCTTGGTAGCGGAATACACCACCACATCAGCTCCGAGCTTAAGCGGATGTTGCCAAAGTGGTGTTGCGAATACATTGTCGACCACCAGACATGCGTCGCAAGAATTCGAGAGCTGCGCCACCGCTTCGATATCCACCAACTCCAGAGTAGGATTTGTAGGACTTTCGAGAAACATCACTTTGGTGTTTGGTCGGATGTTCTTCTCCCATTGAGAGACATCGGTGCCGTCTATCAGCGTCGATTCGACGCCATATTTGGGCAGGAGCTTTTCAATGATGTAACGACAGGATCCGAACAGCGCCCTCGATGCAAGCACGTGATCCCCTGCCGAAACCTGGCAGAGTATTGCAGCAGAAACGGCGCCCATTCCGGTGGCTGTCGCAAGCGCGGCCTCTGCGCCCTCCAGAAGGCACATACGGTCTTCGAACATTTGGACAGTAGGATTAGCGTATCTGGAATAGATGAACCCGGGCTCGTCGCCGGCAAACCGAGCGGCCGCTGATTCTGCGTTGGGATAAACAAAGCCCTGAGTGAGAAACAATGCCTCCGACGTTTCTCCGAATGGAGAGCGAGAAGTGCCGCCATGGATAAGTCGCGTTTCCGCTGACAAATCCTCAATTGAAATATGATCTTGATGTCTATTCACATTCGACTCCATTCTTCAGAACCGAGCCGCATGGTGCACAGCTCGAATATCGCCAAGCCGGTGCAAATCTCGGCCACTTTTAGCGAATTATTTTACGTGGCTGCAAGCCGACCGGCCAAATCACCACGGGATAAGCAAAGGTTTAGTTCGGCACATTGTTGGCGTCAACTGGCAGATTGCTTATGACCAGAATGAGGGGTCGAACCGAAGTGACAGCATTATGAGTGAAGCGCCAGGAATACTAAGTGATCGTATGATCGCAAATTTGTACGATCAAGGGGCGGTATTGAGCACCAAGCCACTGGACGCTGACCAAATTCAACCTGCTAGCCTCGACCTTCGGCTAGGAGACAAAGCCTACCGGGTCCGCGCGAGTTTCTTGCCAGGAGCCGCAAGCAGCGTTTCAGAGAAACTACAGCGACACACACTCCACGAGTTTGATCTCTCGGAAGGTGCTGTGTTGGAGACAGGGTGCGTCTACATTGTGCCTTTACTGGAGAGTCTGAACCTCGACTCAGATACCTCGGCGTCCACGAATCCAAAGAGCTCTACTGGTCGGCTGGACATTTTTACGAGGGTCATAACGGATCGCTCGCCTCAATTCGACACAATCACCTCAGGCTACTCGGGGCCACTGTATCTGGAAATTTCTCCCAGAACATTTCCGATCATTGTCCGAACTGGCTCGCGTCTAGCTCAACTGAGGTTGCGGACAGGGGAGTGCTCTATTGGCCAAGCAGGCTTAGTTGAACTGCAGGCACGGGAAATTCTGGTGGACACGCAACATCCCGAGATTTCGCGTGGAGGCATTGGCTTATCCATTGATCTTGCGGGTGAAGAAGGCGAGTTGGTTGGCTATCGCGGGAAACGACACACAGCGGTGGTAGATGTAGACAAACCCAACTCTTATAACGTTGAGGCATTTTGGGAACCGATCATCCAGGTCGGATCCAAGCAGCTAGTTCTCGATCCGGATCAGTTTTATATTCTCGTCTCGCAAGAAGCCGTCCATGTGCCGCCAGACTATGCAGCAGAGATGGTGCCGTTTGATCCGTTGGTCGGAGAGTTCAGAGTTCACTACGCCGGATTTTTCGACCCAGGATTTGGTCATTCTTCTGCCGGTGGGACCGGCAGCAAGGCGGTTCTTGAAGTCCGAAGCCACGAAGTTCCGTTTTTGCTCGAACACGGTCAAATTGTGGGCCGTCTGGTTTACGAAACCATGTTGGAACGACCAAAAAAGCTTTATGGATCCGATCTCGGTTCGCACTACCAGAAGCAGGGATTGAAACTTTCTAAGCACTTTCGCAGTGCATCGCAGGATTGACTCCGCATTTGCTCCGATCGTCATTAGCTATTGCGCCGAATGGTGTCGTCGCCTTTTCGATGCTCCATGAGGTGTTTTTTCCCAAGTGAATGGATCTCTAAGGAGTTGCCAAAGTGCGCGCCAGGCACCCAGAGAGATGAGCAGCCAATAAGCCGGTATGCCAATCAAATGTGTGCGCAGATGTGAGAGTTTGCGCACGGGTAACGCTCGCCAAGCTAAGATTCCAAATGCCATGTACCCCAAGACGATATTAATGAAGTCAATGGCGAACAAGCCAGTCAGCCATACGTTCTGACCGTCTGTGGTGAGAAGCATGTAAGTTATGATTGAAAGTGAAACGAGGAAAAATATGTGCGAAATCGCCGAAAATATCATGCCGGAAATGAGGAAATGAAAGATCAGATAGTTTCGCAGGCCCAAGTCTCTAAATAGCTGGGCCGGGTTACGCAAATGCACCAGCCAAGTTTGTAGCCAACCCTTGAACCACCGGCTTCTCTGCTTGATCCAAACAGCGAATGTTATGGGAGCTTCTTCATAGGTTGGAAGACGTATGGTGCCGCACGAGTATCCCATGCGTGCCAGTCGGATGCCGAGATCGGCGTCTTCAGTGACATTGTAGGGATCCCAAGCTCCCACTTTACGCAGAGCCCTTGTGCGAAAATGATTGGAAGTGCCACCAAGAGGCAGCAATGCTCTCCACCGCGCAAGCACCGGCAGGAGTCCATCAAACAATCCGCAATACTCTAGCGTGAACTGTTTGCTAAACCAGCTTTCCTTGGGATTATCGATGATCAAGGGGGCTTGAACACAAGCGAGGCTGCTGTCGGATGTCGCGAAAGCACTCCAGGCTTCTTTAAGTTGTAATTTGTGCGGTCTGTCCTCAGCATCGTACAATACAAGAAGATCGCCGGTGCAAAGCGGCAGCGCATAGTTTAACGCCTTTGGCTTTGTGCGGGGAGACGCTGCAGGCACTCGGACAATTTCAAACGGCGGGCCGGGAACAGCTCGTTCAAGTGCTGCGATTGTTTCGGCATCATCACTTTCGCAAATAAGTTTAATTTCCAAACGATGTCTTGGCCAATCAAGAGCGTTGAGGCTCTTCACCAGCTCTTCGGCCTGATTTGCTTCGCCGTATAGTGCAACCAGAACCGAATAGGTTGGGAGAGAAGAATCGTCCACATACTCGAGATTTAGATCAGGTTGAGAACTGGGTCGCATGCCCACCGCCGCTGCAAGTCTCAACAGGACGCAGCCGAGATAGAATACTGAGAACAACAAGTGCAGGGCAAAGAGGCTCCAGAACGGAACGTGAAAGAGGAACACAAAGGTGATGAGCAGCACCGAGACGACGAACAATTGTTGTTGCGGTGTCGCAACAACATCAGCGGACAAAGTTGGAAACCGCTCGGCAAGATTCCGAATTGAGCGCCGAAGAAGAGACCCCGACGAATTCTCGATCAATGCAGCTCGATTGGAGCTGGGAGTGGTGACTTTTACGCGCTGCTTCAATTCTGGGCTCTTTTCTATGAGCCTTCGAATGTTGGCGATCTGAGAGAATGGTGGAGCGATGAATACGTGGGGCAGGGGACCAATATCTCTGGACAACACGATTCTGGACGCTTCACCAAGTTCAGTGCCTTCCAATTCTGGTCCGGAATAAAGGCGGCCAGACGGGTTGTGATCTGCAAAGCTCAGCTGCAAGTGATCGGCGAGCGCTACAAAATACTGCCGTTCAGTGATGACTCCATCTAGGATTAATAGTTGGGCGGGTGAAAGAGCAGACTCTTTCGATTGCTGGATGGAGTTCTCAATGGCGTCCAACGGAACTCCGCGAGTCGCCAGGAAGGAGACCTCATCGGGCAAATATTCGTGAGCGTAGTACTTGCGCCGTTCGTACCAGTTTGAAAAAAATCTCATGCGAGCTTTAACTGCATCGACATAGATTTGGCTGAGGATCGATTTGACATCTGTCATGATTATGGCCGCCAGCGGGTGCCAGCCAACCAACCAGCGGCTGACACCTTGTATTTGATTGAGTGGTTTTGACGTGTGGAGTTGCTGGTGACGCGGCGCCTAAGCGGCTATCTCCAGCTCGCGGGAAAGAGCCTGTGCGATATCCGAGGCTTCAATTCCCCAATGGTTTTTGAAGGCTTCCAACTCATCTTTGTTGATGTCGAAGAGACCTGCATAGGTCTTGACACCACCGATCATATTTGGACCCCCAACTAAGGTCTCTTGGCATCCCGCGCGCCCGATAATTCGACGCAACAAATGATCGTAAACTGTCACAATCTGGTCGACACCAGAATGCAGTGCAACTTCGCCCATTCCTGCTATCAACTCAGCAGTCACACGATTGAAAGCCTTGAGCGATCTGGAATCCCTCAGGTTTCCCAGGCGCACACAGAACCGGCTGCTTTCCCAAATGTTCGGGTGGCTTATTTTTGGTTGCCCTCGATTGAGTAAATCAGGGAACACATCTGCCAGCATGTTTGGCCCGGTGGTTGGCAGGAGGCGGAGACAGCCTCGGACATTGTCAGAAGCGTCAACCGATAGAACGTACAACGGATCACATGCGTCAAAGCCGTCTATCTCCCAGCCACCCAGAACATCAACGTCCCATTTCATTCGATCAGAAAACGTTTCCTTTCGCAAAACATGCATCTGGTGAATGTGGTGTGGATAGTGTTTCCGGTTGTGTGCGTGTATTATTTTGATCATATTGACCTCCTTGTTGTGGAGGTTCAGGTGATCATCAATTTTGGAGGCAGAAAACCTGTCAATCCACGCAGGAAATCAAATATTAACTTAAATATCAATGATTTATATGAGAGGCACGCGTGGAGTTGATTGTGGAGCTGTAGGCCCAGAACATTGTTCATCACTCAATCGGCAGCCACATGCCAATCTATCAGAACGAATTCGAGTTTGCAACCTATTGTAGAAATAAATGTGAAAGCTTCATGACGACCCAACTGACACCCGCTCACTGATCGCCGGCGTGTGGCATCTATTCCAAGGCAGTGTAAGCCAAATCAGCACAAACTGGCTTCAATCACCTCAAGTGAAGTCTGAAACTCAGATGCCGAACCAGAAAAAATGGAATTCCTACTTCGGAGCCAACACCATCATCATTTGGCGTCCTTCGAGTTTCGGTTCCGCTTCAACTTTCGCTGACTCTTCGGTGTCGCTCTTGACCCGTTGCAAGAGTTCCATGCCGAGCTCCATGTGAGCCATTTCGCGCCCACGGAACCGCAGTGTCACCTTCACCTTGTCACCGGCCTCAAAAAAGCGTTGCACCGCCCGCATTTTCACATCGTAGTCATGCGTATCGATATTCGGCCGCATCTTAATTTCTTTGACTTCGATTGTTTTCTGCTTTTTGCGCGCCTCGGCGGCCTTTTTTTGCGCAGCATACTTGTATTTGCCGAAATCTAGAACTTTACAGATGGGTGGACGGTTATTGGGCGAGATTTCCACCAAATCGAGTTGTGCTTCGTCAGCGATTGCCAACGCCTCGTCAATAGAGACGACACCTCGATTTTCACCTTCTGAATCAATCAGTTGTACTTCTGGGACGTTAATTTCGCGATTTGCGCGTGGGCCAGTTTTTTGTGGAGCGGCGGCTCGGTGTGGACGACGAATTGTAGGATTCTCCTTAGATTTACAACACTATTGCGGTCGGGGATGGCGCCAAGCTTCATTTACTGTAGCAGTTCCAGTCCGGCAGTTAGGCCGTTGGTTAGCACAATTCAATCGGAAAATCACGGCTGTTTTCCGTTTGTGCTTTCGTTGTGGTTCGACTCAGAAGCTCAGTTCCTCATAGATTTGAAGAGTTTTTTCCACCATTTGTTCCAACGAAAAGTTCCTTTCGACGTGGCGACGAGCTCTGGCTCCCATACTCTCGCGTTCGAGGGTGGATAAACTCAAGGCCTGCTGCATGGCATTGGCCAGTTGTTGAGGATCGCCATGAGGCACGATCCACCCTGTTGATTGGTCTTCTTGGCACTCGTTGTGAGGAACAACGGTTTCTCTGACCGCGCCCAGATCTGAAACAATCACGGGAATTTCCAAGGCTTCTGCTTCGGTGGCTGCCCGCCCAAAAGCCTCCGGCTCTGTTGAAGCAACAACTGAAATGTCGCAGATCGCAAAAGCTGCGGCTGGATCAGTGCAATGCCCGGGAAGAAAAACCCTGTCAGTCAAACCGTGCTTTTGAACCAGTTCTTCGATTCTTTTGACATATTGATCACGCCCCTGCGCATCGCCTGCTAGAACCAATACGGTGTCTGGAAAATCGGCTGCGGTCTGCGAAAATGCATCCACCAGAACCAATTGCCCTTTCCACGGAGTCAGCCTTGCCAGGTTCAGAATGATGCGTTGATCTGCAGTTGCGCCAAAGTGATCTCTCATTGCGTCAAGTCGCTTGGCCGAGATCTCATGCTTATTGAATTGAGTAAGGTCTGTACCACGCGGTATTATGTGAAGTTGAGAGGATGACCAAGGGTATCGTTCAGTTATGAGGTTCGATGTCCATTGCGAGTTCGCAATGACCACATCAGCTCTGGCCATTACCGAATTATAGAGAGATTTCAGACGGTTTTGTTCGTTATACGCCCCGTGATAAGTGGTCACGAACGGAAGGCCGGATTGCTTAGCAGCGAAGAAAGAAGACCAGGCCGGTGCTCTAGAGCGAGCATGAACTAAATCAACCGACCAATCGCGAAATATCTGTTTCAGCGCGAAAACATTGGCAAGCATTCTGAATGGGTTCTTGCTCGCCAGAGGTAGCGTTATATGAGTTCCCCCTTCCGCTTCCAATTGCTCGACCATGCGCCCCCCGCTGGAGGCAACAATGGAAATGTATCCCCGCTCCACCAGGGCTCGACTGATGTCCAGTGTCGTTTTTTCAGCGCCGCCAGTCGTCAAGCCCGGAATAACCTGCAGAATTGTCCGTGGCTTGTTGTCGGATCTCGTCATATGGTCTCGAAACCAAGGTTAGAAGTGCAATCCCGAAAGGGGATAGAATGAACCGCGAAACAAGACAAACAGTTCGCGTGGGCGAGGGTAGAAATTCCCGAGATATTGCTGTTCGAAAGCGGGAAGGTTCTGGTCCCGGTCTGGTCTGGTTGGGTGGTTTCAAATCGGACATGACCGGTACAAAGGCTGAGTCGATGAGCCGATTTGCAGCGTCAAATGGCCTTACAAGCGTGAGGTTCGATTATGCTGGTCACGGTGAATCAGGCGGAGAATTTGCAGACCACACAATTTCTGACTGGGTTGCTGATAGCCTGACCGTCTTTGAGCAGCTCACCAAAGGTCCACAGATACTTGTTGGTTCTTCAATGGGTGGATGGATTGCGTTGAGGTTGGCCGAAATTCTGGAGAAGTCTGATGAACTCTCCCGACTTGCTGGCATGCTGCTTATTGCACCGGCGCCAGACTTTACTCATGAACTTATGCAGCCAGCATTCACGAACCAAGAACGTGAGCAATTGAACTCAAAAGGATACATTGAGCAACACTCTGAATACTCAGATGAGCCGACAACTATCACCAGGGAGCTAATCGACGATGGTGAGCGAAACCGTGTTCTACACAAGGTGATCAACCTACGATGTCCTGTTGAAATACTGCAGGGCAAAAACGATCCAGATGTCCCGTATCAGCATGCAATTCGGGCTATGGATTGTTTGGTTGGAACAGATATCTCGTTCAATCTGATTGCAGATGGGGATCACCGACTATCGCGGCCTTGGGACATCGCAAAGATGGAGTCGTGCCTCGAGCGTTTGGTGCAAAGTCGACCTCAAAACTGAACAGTAATGCGTGAGCCGGTTTGAAATCGAAGATGGCGATGTCGATGTTAGCTCGGATTGGAAGTGAGGAAATGCTTGCAAAAAAGAGTGCGTGAATGAGTGGCGGAATTGGTGACAGAATAGCAAACTGGATCGCTGATCGTCTGCGAACAGAATCGTCGGGTTATCAACCATATACACCTTCTGATTTTGGAACTCTGTGTGCCGTTCTGCAGCCGGGTGACGTGCTGTTGATTGAGGGGAATCAAAAAGTCTCAGCAGCAATAAAATACCTCACTCAATCGACCTGGTCTCATGCGGCACTGTATGTGGGCGAAGCCTTGATTGATGAGAAACAATCTGTCGAGGCGGATCCTAGCCGGCCGAGACTAATTGAAGTCAATCTGGGGGAAGGCTGTGTTGCCGTGCCGTTATCCAAATATGAAAGCTACAACACGCGGATTTGCCGTCCGGTCAACCTTAGTTCCGATGACCGCCGCAAGGTCGTGGAATTTATGATCGGGAAATTGGGTGTAGAATATGATCTGCGCAATATTCTTGATTTGGCCAGATACCTATTCCCAACCCCACCCATTCCAGTGCGCTGGAGACGTCGCATGATTGCGTTGGGTTCGGGGCAACCGACAAGAGCAATTTGCTCGACGTTGATAGCGCAAGCATTCCAGTCGATTCGTTACCCTATCCTTCCTGACGCACAGCGAAAGGGTGAAGAAAAAGCTCCTGCCAATTCAGCTTATTCCCAACGGGAAATTTTGCATATTCGCCATCACTCACTGTTCACGCCACGCGACTTTGATCTTTCTCCCTATTTCGAGATAGTGAAGCCGACAGTCCAGTCAGGATTTGATTATCGAGCTCTTGAATGGGCCAAGACGCCAGACTGAACCGCAACCGGGTCGTCATTTCGCATGCCTCGTTGATTTCGGAGTTTGACTGGGACGGATGTGGTGATAGTACGCCGCCATGAACGCTGAAAACATACGAAATTTCTCGATTGTCGCTCATATTGATCACGGCAAGTCAACGCTGGCAGATCGATTGATCGAGTTTACCGGACGTCTTGCTCAACGTGAGATGTCGGAGCAAGTGCTCGACAATATGGAGATTGAACGCGAGCGTGGCATTACGATCAAGGCTCAGACTGTTCGGCTGGAATATCAAGCCACAGATGGGCAATCCTATGTGTTGAATCTTATCGATACACCCGGCCACGTTGATTTTGCATACGAAGTATCGCGGTCATTGTCTGCCTGTGAAGGTTCGTTGTTGGTGGTGGATGCGAGTCAGGGTGTTGAAGCGCAAACGCTGGCAAATGTTTATCAAGCTATTGAAAATGATCATGAAATCGTCTGCGTGCTCAACAAGGTCGATCTGCCTGCAGCGGAGCCTGAGCGTATCAAAGCGCAGATTGAAGAGGTGATTGGTCTTGATGCTCAAAACGCGCTGGAGATATCTGCCAAAACGGGTCTCGGTATTGAAAGCGTGCTTGAGGCCATTGTCACAGATCTCCCTCCACCGAGCGTTGGTTCTGCCGATGATCCATTGAAAGCCCTCCTGGTCGATTCTTGGTATGACGCATACCTTGGAGTGATTGTTTTGGTTCGAATAATCGACGGAACACTCCAGAAGGGCGCCACTATCCGAATGATGGGTACTGATGCAAAATACCCTGTGGATCGAGTGGGTGTAATAACGCCGAAGCTTGAGAGCTGCAATGAACTGAAACCCGGCGAAATTGGCTTCATAACGGCATCCATCAAGGAAGTTGCAGATACCCGGGTTGGTGACACGATCACTGAAGACAAGCGCCCCACAAGCACAATGCTGCCGGGATTTAAACCCGCCCAACCGGTTGTGTTTTGTGGTTTGTTTCCGGTTGATGCCGGTGACTTTGAAGACCTTCGTGCCGCCGTTGGCAAACTTCGTCTGAATGACGCTAGTTTCTCGTTTGAAATGGAATCGTCTGCTGCGCTAGGGTTTGGATTTCGATGCGGATTTCTGGGACTACTCCATCTGGAGATCATCCAGGAACGCTTGGAGCGAGAGTTTGATCTGGATCTGATCGCAACCGCACCAAGCGTTGTCTATGAAATGTCCATGAACGACGGGACGGAAATAGAACTTCACAATCCCGCTGACATGCCGGACGTCATGAAGATAAAGGAAATTCGTGAACCCTGGATCAAAGCCACAATTCTGACGCCGGACGAATATCTGGGACCAATTTTGGCGTTGTGTCAGGACAGGCGTGGAATTCAGACCGGTCTGACCTACGTCGGTACCCGTGCAATGCTCAGCTACGAGTTGCCGTTGAATGAGGTTGTGTTTGATTTCTATGATCGGCTTAAGTCAATTTCGCGCGGCTACGCATCCTTTGACTATGAGATCATTGAACACAGAGCTGGCGATTTGGTGAAACTCTCCATGCTTGTGAATGCGGAGCCTGTCGATGCCCTATCTATGCTTGTGCATCGCTCTCAGAGCGTTCGTCGAGGACGGACAATGTGCGAAAAGCTAAAGGAATTGATCCCCCGCCACCTCTTCAAGATTCCGGTTCAAGCGGCAATAGGAGGAAACGTGATTGCCCGGGAGACCATCGCGGCACTGCGCAAGGATGTAACGGCCAAATGTTATGGTGGCGATGCGACGCGTAAAAGAAAGCTGCTCGAAAAACAAAAGGCTGGGAAAAAACGTATGCGGCAATTCGGGCGCGTTGAAATTCCACAAGAAGCATTTATCCAAGCGTTGAAAATGGATGATTGATCGCCAACGTCTAGAGGTTGGAACCTGAAGGTGAGATGAAATGACTGCACCTCAACAGACACCTTTGGTCTCCGGTCTGCCCGCAACCGTGCCATTTGTGGGGCCGGAGACACAGGAGCGAGCATCAGGAAAGAGATTTCAAGCGCGAATTGGCGCCAATGAAAGCGCGTTTGGTCCGTCACCAAATGCGATTGCCGCCATGCAACAGGAAGCCCTGAACTGCTGGCAATATTGCGATCCGGAGAATTATGATCTCAAGAACGAGCTGGCGATGAAACACGGTTTGAAGCCTGAGAACATCGTTGTCGGCGAGGGAATCGATGGACTGCTTGGCTACACCGCTCGAATGTTCGTTGAGCCTGGTACACCGGTGGTCAGTTCAAAAGGAGCCTATCCGACTTTTAACTTCCACATCACAGGATTTGGCGGAGATCTGAGCTTCGTTGACTATCAAGACGACCGGGAAAATCCTGAAAGGTTGCTGGACGCCGCGTCAAAGACCGGCGCGAAACTTATTTACTTTGCAAATCCGGACAATCCGATGGGAACGTGGTGGAGTGCTGACACAGTCCAACAATTCATCGATCAGGTGCCAGACGGTGCTTTGCTAGTCCTTGATGAGGCCTATTGTGAATTTGCGCCGGATGGGACATTGCCAAAGTTGGACGTTAGCAACCCAAATGTCGTGCGCTACAGGACATTTTCAAAAGCTCACGGGATGGCTGGAACGCGGATCGCCTATGCGATTGGCGAAGCTTCGGTGATCCAGTCTTTCGATAAAATTCGCAATCATTTCGGGGTGAACCGCATCGCGCAAGCTGGCGCTTTGGCGGCCGTGAGGGACGAGTCTTGGCTCAATTCTGTGGTCAGGCGGGTTAGCATTGCGAACCAGAAGATCAGCGATATTGCTACTCAAAATGGACTGACGGCTTTGCCGTCAGCCGCGAATTTTGTTGCGATCGATTGTGGCCGAGACCGGGTTTTCGCCAAGGCTGTGTTGAACGAATTGCTAAATCAGGGGATTTTTGTGCGAATGCCCGGCGTCGCTCCATTAGATCGATGCATTCGCGTTAGCGCAGGAACAGAGAATGACTTACAAGCATTTGCAGCCGCACTGCCAAAAGCACTCGATAGGGCCACTGCTGCGAATGGATAACTTGCACTCCAAGCTAGTTTGCTGATTGTGAGAGAAACACATTTCTTGGGACCAACTGAATGAAGTTTTCGGGCACTGAAACCTATGTAGCAGCTGACGATTTGACGGTCGCAGTCAACGCATCAATCGCACTTGAGCGCCCATTGTTGGTGAAAGGGGAACCTGGAACCGGAAAAACAGAATTGGCACTTCAGGTCGCACGTTCGCTCAATTTGAACCTGATTGCATGGCATGTGAAGTCAACGACCAAGGCGCAACAAGGACTTTATGAATACGATGCTGTGTCCCGCTTGCGTGATTCCCAACTGGGGGACGAGCGGGTTCATGATGTCAAAAACTATATCAAACGCGGTAAATTGTGGGACGCGTTCGAAGAAGATCGCAAGACTGTTTTGCTGATAGATGAAATCGACAAAGCTGATATCGAATTTCCAAACGACCTGCTGCAGGAACTCGATAAAATGGAGTTCTTTGTTTACGAGACCGGCGAAACGATAACCGCACGACAGCGACCGATTGTCATCATCACCTCGAACAACGAAAAGGAACTACCGGACGCGTTTCTGCGGCGATGCTTCTTTCACTACATTCGATTTCCTGATTTCGAGACGCTGCAGCAAATAGTGGAGGTGCATTTTCCTGGTCTGAAGAAAAGACTGATCCATGAGGCGCTGACGCAGTTTTTTGAAGTGCGTGAGACACCGGGCCTCAAAAAAAAGCCATCGACATCTGAGGTGCTGGATTGGATCAAGCTGCTTGTGGCTGAAGACGTTGACCCTGAGACACTCAGGAACAATGCCTCAAATGCGCTGCCCAAGCTGCATGGAGCGCTTTTGAAAAACGAACAAGACGTTCATTTGTTCGAGCGTTTGGCATTTATGGCCAGGCGGAAGAGAGGATAACCCTTGTTTACCCATCTGTTTCTCGGTCTCAAATCGGCGAAACTGCCGGTTACCCTCCGTGAGTATCTGGTGCTGTTGGAGGCAGTTGAGGCAGGAGAACAGCAATTTGACGTCGACGGATTTTACTATTTGGCGCGCGCCGCGCTCGTGAAAGACGAACGCAACCTCGACAAGTTTGATCGGGTTTTTTCTCAAGTTTTCAAAGGGTTAGAGAAGAAGGCCGACGAGTCTGGCGTGGAACAAGTGTCAATTCCAGAAGAATGGCTCGAAAAACTCGCCGAAAAGCATCTTAGCGAGGAAGAGAAAGCACAGATCGAAGCTCTTGGTGGCTGGGAAAAACTCATGGAGACGCTGAAAAAGCGGCTTGAGGAGCAGGAAAAACGCCATCAAGGTGGTTCCAAATGGATTGGTACAGCGGGCACTTCACCGTTTGGTGCCTATGGATACAATCCAGAAGGTGTCCGGATTGGCCAGAAGGAAAGTCGCCATCGTCGCGCGGTGAAGGTTTGGGACAAGCGTGAATTCAAGAACCTTGATGACACGGTGGAGCTGGGCACCCGCAACATCAAGGTTGCACTAAAGCGCCTCCGCCGGTGGGCTCGGGAAGGTGCTGCGGATGAACTTGATCTCAATGGCACCATTCGCGCAACCGCGGAACACGGATACCTCGACGTCAAAACACGCCCGGAGCGTCGAAATGCAGTGAAACTGCTGCTGTTTCTGGATGTCGGCGGCTCGATGGACGGGCATATTAAGCTTGTGGAGGAGTTGTTCTCTGCGGCCAGAGCCGAGTTCAAACACATGGAATATTACTATTTCCACAACTGCTTGTACGAAGGTGTGTGGAAGGACAATCGCCGTCGATTTGGTGAGCAGATATCCACATGGGACGTGCTGCATCGGTTCGGACCCGACTATAAAGTGATTTTTGTCGGCGATGCGGCGATGTCGCCTTATGAAATCGCTTATCCTGGTGGTTCTGTAGAACATTGGAACGAAGAGGCGGGAGAAGTCTGGCTTCGGCGGGTGAGAGACCAGTGGCCATCGGTCGTCTGGCTTAATCCGGTGCCCGAAAATGGTTGGAGATATGCCCAATCGACTCAAATGGTCCAAAACCTAATGGAAAATAGGATGTTTGGATTGACGCTTTCGGGAATTTCGGACGCTATGAAAGAGCTCTCGCGTTAGGCCGCCTGAAGCCAATCGGCTGCTCGTACAAGTATCCGATACGATCGATCGCCTGCTGAAGTGGTTCTTGTGAAACGTCCATAGTATGGCCATTGGCGTGCAACAAGGTCTTGTGATCGGACATGATTCCCACATGTCCATCCCAAAAGACCAGATCTCCTCGCCACAGGTCTGACGCCTGGCTGACGGTATCTGAAAACGATTGGAACTGCATGTCAGTGTCGCGAAGGGATGGCGTTCCCGCCATCGACATAGACAGCTGCACTAGGCCAGAACAATCGAGCCCAAAAGCAGAGTTTCCACCCCAGAGATAGGGCGTGCGAAGCAGGCGTTCCGCGACCACCACGAAATCTAAGCATGAGTTTGATATCTCTCTAATGTGATGTGAAATCACAAAACGACCGTCGATGAGTTCGGAGTATAGAGTGCCTCTGACTTCTTGCTCACCTACCACGTTCAGATGAGAGCCCATCGACAAGGCATCGACAGGTGGAGATTTAAGATCTGGCTTCGAGTACCGAAACGTCCGGGGAGCGGCAACCACGTGCGTCGCTGAGCGAACGGTTCGGGAGAGATGGTTGGTGGCGATATATCCAACATACCCATCTGTTTTACGTTGCACCCAGGCAAAGTCAGATCCCACTTCAAACACATCGACCAACTCACCCAGTAGTGCTTGGGCTTGAATTCCGGAGTGGGCATCCGGTGCAGAAAGCAGATCAGCTACTGGGACATCTATTTGGCCTAGCTCCGGTTCTACGAATGCTTTACACTCCAGTTTTCCCCGAAGTTTTGCATCGGCCAGATCGGAACGAAATGCGTTCAGCCTTTTGTCCAATTCAATCAATGGGGAAGTCTCTCAGCTTGTTCGCAAATGAGGTCTGCCACACGTTCCATGAACAAGGAGCCCGCCACGGTCCGTTGAATAACCACATTGCGCCGATCACTGGAGTCTCTTCTCCTATCCACGAATCCAAACTGCCCCATTGAATCCAGTGCCCGAGTAATCACTGGCTTTGTAACATTCAGTTTCGCGGCAAGCGCGCGCACCGTGTGCGGCGGCGGATCAAGGTAGATCGTCATTAAGATAGACATCTGACGGGGTGACAAGTCTGGAATGTCTTGAAGTACCATGGACAGCGACACTGATCGCCAAAGTTCCAGCGCCTGCGATGGTCTAAAGTTTATCAAGTGACAGTCAACTGTTTCGTTTCGGTCCCGAACCAATACCAGATTGCTAGAGGCTTCGACAAGATGACCGACGAGCAGTCATTGGCTATACCGCTGGGTACTTTTTACTCAGCATTTTGAATAGTGCTCGTATTCCTTGCGCTTCGCCACCAACGGGCGCCCAAGGTTTTGCAACGGGAACCCAACCAAATATGTCGAAGTGACACCAGGATTTGGAGTTCTCGACAAACTTTGAAAGAAAGAGGCTGGCAGTAATTGACCCCGCAAACATGCCCATCGAGGTGTGATTGATGTCAGCAACTTTGGATTCGAGCATGCTGGAGTAGGGGGGCCAAATCGGCATGCGCCAAACCGGATCAATGACTTCTTCTGAAGCAGCCACAATCGCCGAGCAGAGGTCTTCATCATCGCTATAAAACGGAGCGAGGTCCGGACCGACCGCGACCCTCGCTGCTCCTGTTAAGGTGGCCATGTTGATTATAAGCTCGGGATGTTCTTCGTCGGCGTAGGCAAGCGCGTCACCCAGAATGAGCCGACCTTCTGCATCCGTGTTGCCGATCTCAACAGAGATGCCCTTGCGGCTGGAAAGAACATCTCCTGGGCGAAAAGAGTTTCCTGAAATAGCATTTTCTGCCACCGGCACCAAAACATGCAAATTGACCGCAAGGTTTGCTGACATGATCATCGACGCCAAGCCTAGGACGTTTGCAGCGCCTCCCATATCCTTTTTCATGAGCAGCATGTTGTTGCCGGACTTTATGTTCAATCCGCCCGTGTCGAAGGTTACCCCTTTTCCCACGAGCGTTATGTTTGGCCGATCTGGATTGCCCCACCGTAACTCAAGCAGCCTTGGTGCGTCAGAACTTGCGCGTCCGACCGCATGGATCATCGGAAAGTTCTGGGTTAGCAACTCATCACCGACCACTGAACTGAATTCCGCACCGTAATCAGAAGCAATCTTGCTCACTGCTTCTTCCAGTTTAGACGGGCCCATATCGTTCGCAGGAGTGTTGATCAGGTCGCGCGTGAGACACACCCCATCTGCGATGGACTCGATCTCCGATTGAGAGGCGTTGTCAGGTATGAAGAGCGATCGCGATGCGTTTTCTCCTGCAGAATACAGGTCGAACTTATAGCCCCCGAGGAGCCAGGCCAATCCAATTGCATCCTTCGAAGATGTCTCTGATGCCAGGCAGTAGTTCCCGGCTGGTAGAGTCTTGATCAGGTTGGCAAACTTAAACTGAGCAAACGGATCGTTGTCGAGCGGTGCCCCAATGATTGCACATTCGATAGAACCATCCTGAGCAGGCAAAATAGCGGTTTTCCCTGGCTGCGCTTTAAAATTAATAGCGGAAAGCCATTGCTTAGCAACTGGGCCGAGCTGTGCTGCCACTGAAGAAAGCTCGGCTTCGGACGCGATGTACACCGGAGTGGCACCGTCAGCCTGTGAAGATAAAGAAGTATTTCGCATTGATAGTTGTCCCTAGACGCCGAACGGGGTCCAGATTGTTTTGATTTGTGAGGCACGGAATAAGAAGCCCTCGCCCTGCGCTGTGCTGACGTCGTGCCAGTCACGATTCGAACCGTCTTCAACCCAAGTAAACTTCATATTGCCGGCTGATTCTCGTTCAACCATTTCGATGCCTTCACCGGTGCCAAAGTACCAGACGGCATTTATCCCATCGTGCTGTGCAAGCGTCTTTGCTAATTCATTGCCAACACCTGTTATGATGTTGAAGACGCCCGCCGGAACATCGCTGGTCTCAAGAACCTGGTAGAAATTGCCCAATATGGGTGATGACTGCTGGTCGGGTACCAAAACGATCCGGTTGCCCATCGCGAGCGTCGGCATGGCTAACGAAATCATCGAAAGCAGCGGTTGCTCCGAAGGGCAACAAACTCCGACAACGCCCCAAGGTTCGCGTAAGGCAACGGTCAGCATGTCTGATTGGGGCGCGCGGACGGAACCATCAAACTTGTCTGCCCAAGCCCCGTAGTGAAAAATTCTTGAGATACTGGCATCAAATTCTGCGTTCGCTGCTTTAGCGCTATATCCGCAAAGGGTTTGAAGCTGGGACGTAAATTCGTCTGCACGCAGCTCCAGGTTCTCTGCGAGAAAATAAAGGACCTGCGCCCTTTGGTGTCCTGTCATGCCGGACCAGGTTTTTGCCGCCTCAGCCGCCTCCACAGCGTTCCGGATGTCTTTTCGATTTCCCAATCCAACTTCGGCATATGGTCGTTCCTTTTTGTCTGAAACAATGAACGAGTAGCCGGAATCCGGGCGAGCTTGCTTGCCACCAATATACAGTTTGATTGTGCGATCAATGTCGTCAACCAATGCGCTTTTTGCAGGGCCAGCACCAACTTTCGATGAGCCGGTTTTGCGACCCTTCTTGGCCTGCGAGAATAGGGGTTTGAAGTACTCCTCCATACCCTCCATGCCGCCTTCACGACCAAAGCCGCTTTGCCGATAACCACCAAAACCTGCGCTGGCATCAAACTGATTGGTCGAGTTGATCCAAACAACACCGGCATTGACATTTTTCGCAGTTTCGAATGCCGTATCAATGTCTTGTGACCAGATTGATGCTGCAAGGCCATATTTTGAATTATTGGCAAGCGCTACGGCTTCGTCCGGGGTTCGGAAAGTCGTGACAGTTAACACCGGGCCAAATATTTCTTCCTGCATTGCTGGCGATGAGGGTTCGACATTCAACAGCAGCGTGGGGGGATAAAAACTTCCTTTCTCTGGCATTTGAAGTTCGGGCTGCCAGATGCTTGCCCCATCGGACATCGCTTCAGACACTCTGCTCTTTATGCTCTCAACCTGAACAGGATGGACCACCGCTCCGATATCCATTCCTTTGTCGAGTGGATCGCCAATGCGCAGCTTCTCCATCCGCATTTTGAGTTTTGAGATAAATGTTTCAGCCACGGCCTCCTGCACCAAGGCGCGTGAGCCTGCACAGCAAACTTCTCCCTGATTGAACCAGATGGCGTCGACGACGCCTTCGACCGCGCTATCGAGATCAGCTGTCGCATAGACGATGAATGGCGACTTGCCGCCCAACTCCAGGGAGATTTTCTTGCCACTTCCGGCGGTCGTTTTCCGAATCTTCCGACCAACCTCGGTCGATCCTGTGAACGCGATTTTCGACAACCCATCATGAGCTACAATAGCTTCTCCGGTGCGGCCATCGCCGTTGACGATATTCAAAACGCCATCGGGTAGACCCGCGGACTTGCATATTTCTGCAAACAGCATCGCGGTCAGTGGCGTGTACTCAGCGGGTTTCAGAACCATCGTACATCCAGCGGCCAGAGCAGGTGCGACCTTCCAGGCAAGCATAAGCAGTGGGAAGTTCCACGGGATGACCAGGCCGCAAATCCCAACCGGCGAGCGACCCGCAAACTTTGTTTCACATAGTTCTGCCCAACCAGCATGATGATAGAAATGTCTGGCAACCAGAGGAATATCTATGTCGCGGGACTCTCGAATGGTTTTCCCGTTGTTCATGCTTTCTAAAACAGCGACCAACCGTGAGTGCTTTTGCACTTGTCGCGCCAGGGCATAAAGTATGCGTGCGCGATGGTGCCCGCTCATCGCAGCCCAATTTGGGGATGCGGATCTCGCGGCTTGATAAGCAAATTCGACTGTTTCCTTGGTTCCATGCGAAACCGTCGCCAGACGTTCATCCGTCGCTGGATTGATACAATCAAACGTCTCCGAATCTTTCGCGAAGATGAATTTTCCGTCGATAAAGTGTCCAAATTGCCGATCATGACTCTCAAGCCATTGAACGGCGAGGGACTGATCTTCGGGTGCCGGCCCATATTCCATGGAGGACAGAATGCCAGCGATATCAGTCATATTTGGACTCCCACGCAGTATGAAATTGAGTGAACGACAATCGCAAACTGTTGACCCTTCTATGCCATCGCATGATGGTTTGCAGATGAATATCGACCTGTAACATTGTGCTCAATTTGTCGCTCAATATCCGTCAACAAAGAAGAAGCGCCGATCCGGAACAGGTCCGGTTTGGTCCATTCAACGCCCAGTTCTTCTTTCATTAGGATCAGCCAGGATAGCGCGTCTTTGGCTTTTCGAAGACCACCTGCAGGTTTGAAGCCAACTTTGAACCCAGATTCCAGCTCGTAATCTCGGATGGCTCGAACCATGACGAGGCTAACAGGAAGGGTCGCGTTGACGGATTCCATTCCGGTGGAGGTCTTTATGAAATCGGATCCTGCCATCATGGCGACCATCGCCGCCTTGAAGACCCTGCTCAACGTTTTGAGATCACCGGTTGAAAGGATTGCCTTCATATGGGCGTTTCCGCAGGCCTCTCTCATCTGTTGAATCTCATCATAAAGTAGAGGCCAGTTTTCAGTGAAAACGAGCTGGCGGTTCAGCACTATGTCAATTTCCTGGGCTCCATTGGCTACTGCATATCTGATCTCCTCAAGCCGTTGTTCCAGCGGTGTCAATCCAGCGGGAAATCCCGTCGCAACTGAAGCGACAGGGATCCCTGCACCCTCCAACGCCGCGACGGCTGATTGGACCATCAACGGGTAGACGCAAACAGCTCCTACCTTCGGGGGTGCATGCTCAAGACCCAGCGCGGATGTAAGATCACTTCGAAGCGGCCTTCTAGCCTTGGCACAAAGCCTGTGGACCCGATTGGGAGTGTCGTCACCCGAAAGTGTTGTCAAATCAAGACATTGAATTGCCCGAACCAACCAAGCAGCCTGCCATTGTTTCTTGATGCTCCTGCGCGTCGGGATCGTTGATGCACGGCGCTTAACGGCGGATAGATTGATTTCAGGGCGCTTCAGCACTTTCTCAGACAATTCAATGCCTTCGTTGCGGGCATGCACGTTCGGGAGAGTGGATTCGCTGGAACTAGTCATAGTTGGAGTTCGCTTCCTCAGCAAAAAAAGTACGGAGGACATCAGATAGTCTTGAACCGCCCAAAGGGGCCATTTCTTTGGTTTCGGTGTGGCTGAGATCACCAGTTGCAAGACCAGCGGCTAGATTCGTAATCACGGAAAATGCCGCCACGCGCAGGCCGAAAAATCGCGCCAGTATTGCTTCGGGAACGGTAGACATGCCGATGGCGTTTGCTCCCAGAATTCTGGAAGCATTGATTTCCGCGGGTGTCTCGAAAGTCGGCCCGGAAAACCACATATAGACGCCTTTGTTCAATTCCACAGATGATGCGCTAGCCGCCTTTAAAAAGCGCTCCTGCAGGCTCAAATCGTAAACCTGCGACAGGCTCACAAATCTGTCGTCTGTCGCCTCACCGATGAGAGGGTTCATGCCAGACCAGTTGATGTGGTCTGTTAGCATCATTACAGAGCCAGCCGGCATATTTGCATCGACTGACCCGGCGGAATTGCTCAACAAAAGCGACTTCACCCCTATTTGTTGTAGTGTTTCAATCGGCGTCCGCATTGCGTCAGCTTGACCGGCTTCATAGTAGTGAACGCGACCGGAGAGCATCGTGACTGACACCCCTTCCATATTGCCTATGATGACTTCAGCCGCGTGCCCAGACACAGTGCTTTCTGGAAATCCGGGCAAATCAGAAAAAGGAAAAACAACGGTATCCGTCATCGCATCTACGAGGCCACCCAAACCAGAACCGAGGATCATGCCATAGGAGGGTTCCAGCGAGCCTAGTTTTGCGCGAATGAGTTTGGCCGCGTCGTTCATGACGCCTCCAGATCAAAAGCCAATGGAAGCAGTTCAGCCAGCGTCACCGTTTCGGCAATACCCGCCTGATTGCAAAGATGCACTTTTGTATCGGCCGAACCGAACTCAGAGAGTTTCTGCCGACAGCCACCGCACGGTGTTGCGAGGTCTTTCTTTTGCGCAATGACAGCAATTTCCCGAATGGAATGATCCCCACCCAAAATCATGTGCGAAATTGCGCTCGTTTCTGCGCACCAACCCTGAGGGTAGGCCGCATTTTCGATATTGCATCCCGAATAAATGGCACCACTCTCGGCAAGAATTGCCGCTCCAACCGGAAACTGCGAATATGGCGAATAAGATTTCTTCATCGCTGCTGATGCGGCTTCAAACAGCTTATCCAACATTGGGGCACTCCGCGGTTACTCGACCAATTCCATCCGGCAATTGGTTCGACCATAGCGTGCCCGCGAAGATTGAATTTGGCAATCTCAATTTATGAATCGAGATCAAGAACACCATACTTATCAATAGCGCAAAACGGATTGTACGCGACTTCCCAGACATGCCCGTCAAAATCCTGAATATGAGACGCATATCCGCCCCAAAACGTTTCACCGGGTTCTTTCAGAGACGTTGCTCCCGCGTCCAACGCTCTTTGATGAAAGACATCCACGTTTTCCTTGCTGGTTTGGTTGGCTGACAAAACGAAGTTGCCGAACCCATCTCCAGCTGATGTACAATTTGCGTCCTTCGCCAAATCTTCCATCCCGAAAAGGCCTAAAACAATATTGTGTCCTTGCAGGAACTTCACCTGCGGCTGGCTGTGTTTCGAATCCTGCCATCCAAGGGCAGTGTAAAAAGCGACCGATCGGTCCAGATCAACGACGCCCAAAGTGATCATCGAAATGGTAGATTGTTGCATGAATCGACCCAGATATTTGAAGAATGTTCTGTTATTGTTCTTCAAATTGGCCGGTGTTGCAACAGGCTCATGGAATTGACTAGGGTCTGCCCAGCCACTGAATCCTGATCAAACTTAAACGAGCCAATAGAAGATGAGCAAAGCCAACCCGCTTCACCGTTCAGATTTTGATGTTTTCAGACAGATCAATCTGCGTTGGATGGACGTGGACGTCTATGGCCACGTTAACAACGTGCACTACCTGAGCTTCTTTGATACGGCCGTCAATGGTTGGTACATTGAGCAAGGCGTTCTTGATCTGGACCATTCGGACAAGGTGTTCCTTGTCGTTGAAACGGGGTGCCAGTATTTTCGAGAGATCCGCTTTGGCCAGATCGTGAATGTTGGCATTCGCATCGGTAAACTGGGTAACACATCTATCGTGTTTGACATCGCGATTTTCTGTGAAGACTTCCAAACCGCCGCCGCTCAAGGGAAGTTTGTGCATGTTTTGGTGGATCGTGATCATCGAAGGCCGGTGCCCATTCCAAAGCAAATGAGAACTGTTTTTCAAAAAATCGCTGTAAGGTCCGACTAGCATTTGATTGGCGACGCTGGGCCGTCATGAAAAATACGCTACTGAGATTGCTGACCAACCCGCTGTAAAAATTGACTTTCAGCCAACGGTAAATGACCATTGGGAGCCCGCAAGATGTCGGATGAACAAGCAAAAAAAATCGAAAATCTTGAAATGCAAGTTGCACATCAGCAGGTCGAGATTGACGATCTAAGAGAAACGGTGGATCGACACTGGCGCGAACTCGAAGATGTCAAAATCGCAATAAAACTGTTTGCAGATCGCCTCGGAGAAGTTGAACGCGGCCATTCGGATACTCCGGTGACCAAACCACCGCACTACTGACGATTTCATCGCGAAGCCTCGCGGCAGGTTATTAAATTGAAGTTCGCGCCTGCATGGCGGCAGTCAGAGTCCCTTCATCAAGGAATTCGAGTTCTCCGCCTACAGGAACGCCATGAGCTAGTCGAGTTACGCTCAACTCCAAGTCTTCGAGCTGGTCTGTTAGGAAATGCGCAGTGGTTTGACCCTCGATAGTGGCATTGATGGCGATAATAACTTCATTCACATCATCTTGCGAAGCACGATTTATCAGAGATGATATGTTAAGATCGTCCGGGCCAACGCCATCCAGAGGTGATAGGCAGCCCCCTAGAACATGATATCTGGCTTTCGTCGCGCTGGCGCGTTCAAGCGCCCATAGATCGGAAACATCCTCAACGACAACTAGAACCGACGGATCACGATGAGGGTCGCTGCAGATGGTGCATGGGCTGTTTGTGTCGATATTGCCGCAGACTTCGCATTCGACAATCGACTGTCCAGCCGTCTGCATTGCGGTCGCCAACGGTAGCAATAACTGCTCTTTCTTTTTAATCAGATGCAATGCCGCGCGTCTGGCTGATCGAGGCCCCAGTCCAGGCAACCGGGCCAGCAGTTGTATGAGTCGTTCAATTTCAGGTCCGGTGACGGATTTGGGCATTATCTGGCCGGTGGCTGATTCGTGCGTTCGAAACCAATGACACAAATTTCCATGCCGTTCGAGTTTACCGGTCTGATTAGAACGGCAGTTTCATGCCAGGAGGAATGGGTAGTCCGGCTGTGATCTCTTTCGACTTCTCAGCAAGCATTGCTTCGGCTTTCGATTTTGCATCATTGTGAGCAGCCAATATCAGATCCTCAAGCATCTCTTGATCATCGGGAACCAAAAGGGTGGGGTCGATGTTCAGACCTCGCATTTCGCCTTTGCCTGACAATCGAACACTGACAAGACCGCCGCCGGACTGGCCTTCGACTTCGGTGGCCTCAATTGATGCCTTCATTTCCTCCATGCGGGCTTGCATCTCTTTAACTTTGCCCATCATGCCCATGATATCTTTCATCTAATTTCTCCAAGCGTTTCCGCATTTGTATGATCGGTTGACCAGCGCCCGTTCCTAGTCGGAATCTTCGTCTGGCAGAGGAACGGAGCCAGGGTCGGCGGTGGAACTGTCAATTGCTTCCGAGACCCGCACATCAATGATCCGCGACTTGGGAAAGTGCGACAGGATCGCCGTCACTGCAGAATTTTGCTCTGCATCCTCCATTAGCGCGGCCTTGTGCTGATCCTCTTGTTCCCGAAAACTCAGAGCGCCTTCCTGAGTACTGGTAGCGATCATCCAGCGTTCGCCAGTCCAAGACATCAGCTTGTTTGAAATATCGGACAAAAGGTTCCTGGGCGGTGTGCCCACCAGATTCACCTCCATTTTTCCGGGTTCGAAATGCACCAGTCGAATGTTGTTCCGAAGCGCCAGTTTGAATGCGATGTCACGTTTTTCTTCTGCCACGCGCAACAAATCTTCAAACGATGCAATTGTTTCCCACTGGCGGGCAGCTGGTTGAGCTTCGGGCTCAGGCAGCTCAGAGTTTGGCATTGCTTCAGTCGCTAAAGATTGGGCACGAGAGCCCCTGTTCGCAATCGGCACCACGTTTCCAGCCCCTGAAACGGTGGACGGGCTCGATGGACTCGCCGATTTTGCTTTGACAATGGAACGAGACGATAGATCGGTACTTCCAACCGATTGCCCGTTTTGATCTTTGAGTAGGTCCTCTGGCGATGGGAGTGTGGAAGCATGCACAAGTCGCACCATAACCATGTCGGCGGATTGAAGCGGGTTGGTGGCCGAAGATACTTCAGATATGCCATTTTGCACGATTTGCCAAAAACGGTTGAGCACTGACAAGCTTAGTGTTTCGGCAAATACTGCACCTCGCTTTCGCTCAATTTCAGATAGTGATTTCTCGTCGGCAAACTCCGGGAGGACGCGCATCTTTGTCACCAAATGGCAGAACGCAGCCAAGTCTGACAATATAGTTGCCGGATCTGCGCCAGCATCATATTGAGAATCTAGTTCGACCAAAGCTTTGGCGATTTCACCCTTCATAACCTGTTCAAACAGATCAACAATTCGGGCCCGGTCCGCCAAGCCAAGCATTCCGCGAACGCTATCTCCATCAAGCGAAACCACATTTGCCGAATTGCCGGATGATGCATGGGCCAACGCCTGATCAAGAATTGACAATCCATCGCGTACTGAGCCATCCGCAGCGCGGGCAATCATTGACAGCGCTTCGGAATCCGGATCGACATTTTCTTTCTCGCAGATGCTGGCGAGATGGGCGTGCATCTGTTCCACATCCACACGACGCAAATCAAACCGCTGGCATCTCGATAGAATGGTAACCGGTACTTTGCGAATTTCGGTGGTCGCGAAAATGAACTTCACATGCTCTGGTGGTTCTTCGAGAGTTTTTAGCAAGCCGTTGAAAGCTGCGTTGGACAGCATGTGGACTTCATCAATGATGTAAACTTTGTAGCGCGCTGACACCGGCCGGTATCTGACCGAAGATATGATCTCTCGAATATCTCCAATGCCAGTGTGAGATGCTGCATCCAACTCAATAACATCGACGTGGTTGCCCGACATGATGTCAGGGCAATGGACTCCTGTACCCGGAAGTGAAATATCAGGTTGATCGACTGTTTCGGATTGATAGTTCAGCGCGCGTGCCAGAATTCGAGCCGTTGTCGTCTTGCCAACACCACGTACACCCGTCAGCATGTAGGCTTGAGCAATTCGCCCGGACAAAAACGCATTGGAAAGCGTCTGCACCATCGGCGTCTGACCAATCAGCTCTGCAAACGAAGTCGGCCGGTACTTTCGAGCAAGAACCCGATATTCACTCATGAAATCCCGGTTCCCTGTACACTTTCATTCGCGACGCGCCAATGAAACGCCACGGTCACATGTGAAGCGGGAGGCTGGCACGATGACCCGTGCCGGATCTCGTTGGGGCTGCTTCCTTCCGGACCTGACCCGGTTGGCGAGTGGCTCGTCCACCACCAACCTCCCATCAAGATCATATCGCGACTCTTCTAAGGAAATGCAAGCACTTCGGAATCAAAATCCGAAGTGATCCCAAACGGCAACGAAATTGACCAATCGTGAGATTGTGAAAATCCTGACGTGACATGGGGTCGAGATTGTGGTCGATTTGGTCATATCAAGGTTTGTGTTAGAACTGCCCACCCTTAAAGACCGCTACATGAAATCAATCGTCAAGGAATTGGCAGCCAGCGAGGCGAGTGCTTTTGTTGGGTTTGCAGGAAATGCGTTGGACCGAAGGTCAGAGGAGCGCTCTGACAAATTGCTTGAGAATGCGCGTTCCAATCCGACTCAGCAGCATATCGCGTTCAGTAAGGGAAAGGTTTTCGTTGATGTATCTGCCGATCCACCAATCTGCAGACTGAGCAGGTCTGACGTCGAAGCCTTACAAATCAAGTCGGATCGCAGCGTGTTGTTGGGTTTTGAAGGTGAGACACCCGTGTTCGCCAGTCCGGTTGAGGCCGATGTCGAAGATCCACTGCCTCCATTCAAGGCGATCGACGTGCGATCACTTGCCATGCAGGGTTTTTTGTCCCGGGAAGATCTGGGTGCGATCGCGCAAGGATCAAGCCTGCTGGCCTGGAACGCAAATTGTCTGTTTTGTTCCCGTTGTGGCGCACCGACAGAAGCTCAGGCTGGCGGATATAAAAGAGCATGCACCGGGTGCGGGCGAGAGCATTTTCCGCGAACCGATCCGGTTGTGATTATGCTGGCAACAAGGGATGACCGATGTCTTCTCGGCCGGTCCCATCATTTTCCACCCGGCGTATATTCCACCCTCGCGGGTTTTGTGGAGCCCGGCGAAACAATTGAAGATGCTGTGCGACGGGAAACGTTGGAGGAATCAGGCATTGTGATTGGAAATGTGCGCTATCATGCCAGCCAGCCTTGGCCATTTCCTCATTCGTTGATGATCGGTTGTATAGGTGAAGCTTTGTCTGAGCAGATCAACATGGATCAAACCGAACTGGACGATTGTCGTTGGTTTGATCGTGCGCGCGTGCTGCAGGCTTTGGAAGCAACACCAGATCAAATTGACCCTGCATTCTCTGTGCCTCCAACCATGGCGATTGCCAATCACCTGATCTCGGCATGGGCTGAGAATCAATAGAGCTCTTATGAAACTCGGAAAAAATCCAATGTCAAAATCTAAAGAAAATCTCAGATCAAAACTTTGGTTCGCAAATCCAGATGATCAGGACATGACAGCGCTGTACATCGAGCGTTACATGAACTGGGGGTTGACCAGAGAAGAGCTGCAATCCGGCAAACCAATCATCGGTATTGCTCAAACAGGGTCTGATCTGTCTCCCTGCAATCGTCATCATATCGTGTTGGCGGAGCGCGTCCGTGAAGGGATTAGGGAAGCTGGAGGTATTGCGTTTGAGTTTCCGGTTCATCCGATTCAAGAAACGGGTAAGCGACCCACGGCAAATTTGGACCGCAATCTGGCCTATCTGGGTCTGGTTGAAACGCTGTTTGGCTATCCAATTGATGGTGTGGTACTGACCATCGGTTGTGACAAGACGACACCAGCCTGTCTGATGGCTGCCGCAACGGCCAACATTCCGGCCATCGCTCTATCCGTCGGACCAATGCTGAACGGTTGGTACAAGGGGCAGCGAACAGGTTCAGGAACAATTAAGTGGCACGCAAAAAAAGAACTGTCCGCCGGAAATCTCAGCTACGCTGAGTACACCGATATTGTTGCATCATCGGCTCCGTCACCGGGTTACTGCAACACGATGGGAACAGCCACAACGATGAACTCGCTGACCGAAGCGCTCGGTATGTCCCTTGCGGGATCCGCAGCCATTCCGGCGGTTCACAAAGAGCGGGCAGCAATGGCGTACGAAACTGGAAAGCGCATTGTCGATCTGGTTTGGGAAGACGTAAAGCCATCCGATATCATGACGCGAGAGGCTTTTGAGAATGCCATCGTCGTCAATTCGGCAATTGGGGGATCAACCAACGCTCCTATTCATTTGGCGGCCATTGCGCGGCACCTTGGCGTCCAACTCGACAATGATGATTGGGAGGCGTTGGGATATAACGTCCCGCTTCTTCTGGATTTACAGCCCGCTGGACGGTTTCTAGGTGAGGACTACCACCGCGCTGGAGGTGTGCCAGCGATTGTTGCTGAACTCATCAAAGCTGGTCGCTTGCCGCACACTGGCTCAATGACGGTCAATGGAAAAAGCATTGGTGAAAACTGTCGCGATCAATTTACGGGAGACCGCGAAGTGGTTCGGGCATTCGATGATCCAATGCTCGATAAGGCCGGGTTCTTGAATTTGAAGGGTAACCTTTTCGAATCCGCGATTATGAAAACCAGCGTTATCTCAGACGAATTCAGAGACAGGTACTTGTCAAATCGTGAAGACCCGAACGCTTTCGAAGGCCGGGCGGTGGTCTTCGATGGAAGAGAAGATTATCACGCGAGGATAAACGACCCGGACCTCGGTGTTGATGAGTTTTCTCTACTGTTTATCCGCGGAGCCGGGCCGATAGGTTATCCTGGTGGCGCCGAGGTCGTAAACATGCAGCCACCAGACGAGTTGTTGAAGCACGGCATTACAGCCCTCCCATGCATCGGCGATGGACGCCAGTCCGGCACGTCCGGGTCGCCATCCATTTTGAACGCGTCGCCGGAGGCGGCGGCGGGCGGTGGTCTGGCGCTTGTTCAAACAGGAGACAGGGTCCGTATCGATCTGAACGAACGCACAGCGAACATTTTGATTTCTGAAGACGAGATTGTGTCGCGAAGAGCTGCAATAGCAGAGGAACTGTCTACCGGAGGTCTGGACTATGTTCCGGCGAGCCAGACGCCTTGGCAGGAAATCCAGCGCTCCATTGTTGATCAGTTCGACAATGGAATGGTGCTGAAGCCCGCAACCAAGTATCGGGATGTTGCAAAGATTGTCCCTCGCGACAATCACTAGGGAATCAAGAGGGGGCGAACTGGTGGAAGCATTTGGGCCAAACTGCAAGCTTGGTGAAGGACCACTATGGCATCCCTTACGCAGCCGTTTGTTTTGGTTCGATATTCCGAAGGGTCGATTGATCTCCACCAACCCGTTTGGTGGCCAGCAGCGTGGTTGGAGTTTTGGCGAGCCCGCATCGGCTGCAGGTTGGATTGACGAAGACCGGCTGCTCGTGGCAACCGCGAGTGGATTGCAAGATTTTAATCTGACGACCGGAGTTTGGGAGCCGGTCGCGGCGCTGGAAGATGATGAGCCTCTGACCCGATCAAATGATGGACGTTGCGGTCCAGATGGATCTTTCTGGATTGGAACAATGGGATCGAAATCGGAAAGTGAACTTGGTTCAATATATCGTTTCAATAATGGACAGCTGAACAAACTTGCCAGCCACATCACTGTCCCAAACTCAATCTGCTTTTCACCCAAGGGTGATTTGGCTTACTTTACAGATACGCCGGGACAGGTGATCTGGAAGTGGGAACTGGATTCGGATGGCAATCCAGTTGGAGAAAAAGTCCCGCACATCGATTTGAGGGATGACGGGCATTTTCCCGATGGTTCGGTCTGCGATGCTGAAGGGTATTTATGGAACGCCCAATGGGACGGATGGAGATTGGTGAGATATGCGCCTGATAGCTCACAAGACAGAGTTATCGAGATGCCGGTGTCGCGACCAACCTGCCCAGCATTCGGTGGCACCGATTTGAGGACATTGTATGTTACTTCAGCTTCCGTTGGTCTTTCAGACGAAGATTTAGAAGCTCAGCCACAAGCCGGACAAACATTCCGAATTGAGGTCGATGTGGAAGGAATTCCTGAGACCAAAACCAACTTATAGTGTGTCAGATTTTGGCCACGTCAACACACCGTTAACCATAATCCTGCAAAACTTGGTGCTTCTGTATCGGCGTACCCCGTAACATTATGCAATGAGGCCGATGATGGTTGCAGTCAAGAAACACAGTCTCAACGAAGATCCTTGCCCAATTTCAGAATCTGCGCTTGGCGATCTGCGAGAATCGAATCCGGTAGAAGCGATCGCTGTTGCTTCTGAATTGCCCGAAGCCCAGCGCGCACGTCTTGCGGCGTTTTGCTACGAGCGACAGCACCTACATCATCTAGGGCTTATGATTGCATCAACATGCGGTCTGTTTCACCTGAAACGTGTCTTTGGCAATGGTGGCGAAGTTATCTTTCGGCAATCGCGTGACCCCCACAAAACGATTGCTGAACAGCGACGCAACTCAAATCAGCATTTTTCCAAGCCAGTTACGCTAGCCAGCTTGGCTCCGCACGAAGTTGAAACGGAAGACTAACTGAAATCAGTCGTCCTGGGCACATGGCCAGTTTTGAGGCATCGCCAGCCCATCTGGCAGCTTCGTTTCAGCATTCCCGCAGGCGAGTTTTATCTGATCTTGGGTTAAGCCCTTCGTTGCGCTCAAATCCACACCTTCTATTTGTGTGCGATACATATATGAGCTGGTGAGATCTGCTTCTGAGAGATTGGCATCCGTGAAATTCACACGGGCCAGGTTGGCAAACTGGATGGTGGTGCCGCTGAGATCCGCTCCAGAAAAGTCAGCCCGTCCGAGTTCTGATTTGCTCAGATTTGCACCCTGAAGTATCGACGCCTTGAATACAGCGCGAAGAGCTTCCGTTTTCGAAAAATCAGCCTGTTTGAGTTGTGAGTTCGAGAAACTCGTTCGTCCTGCATTGGCCTTTGAAAAATTCGCAGAGTTAAGTGTGGATCCGGAAAAGTTTGCTCGTGTGAGGATCGATTTCTCGAGGTTTGCGTGATTGAAATTGGTGTCACGTAGGTCGGAGCCGATCATGTCAACGCGACCCAGATTGGCTTTCTCGAAATTGTTGCCGCTGAGAATGAGGTTGCGCTTCCTGCATTTCGACCAGTTTATGCCAGGTCCAGGTGAACTGCTGCATCCTGCTTGCGCGGGCGAAAGCTCTGCTGCAAAGCCAAAGAACGCGACCACAAGCGCGAGGTAGGTCACGATTGAGAGACAGTTGCACATGAATTTGGTGTTCGGCGCCAGTGGTTTTCTTTTCCGGATACCAGTGAACCCCATTATACATCTCCGGTTTCAGCGTTTTGTTGTTTTGGTAGTTGTCAGTCTAAGTTCTATGAATTGCAATGTCGTTCATTGATGACAGTGCGAAAATTGAAAGCTCTTTCTGCTTCCCGCGTATTGAGATTGACCGGGCTGCAGCTTCGGGCAATTCGACATCGGCAAAGTTCAACACATCTTTTGAGATGCACAATACAGAACCGGTTTCCTTTGTGGCAGATTCAAGGCGGCTCGCGGTATTTACCGCATCACCAATTGCCGACAATGATCGAACTTTGCCGTATCCCATATCGCCAAGTACCACCGGCCCCGCGTGAATTCCAATCCCCATTTTGAGCGGACGGTCCAGGCTCGATGCCAGTTTTGTGTTGAGTGCTTCCAATTCCACCAACATCTCGTTGGCAGCCTTCAAAGCTTGCCTGCACCCGATTTGGGGGCTGGTGTCAATTCCAAACAGTGCCATCAATCCATCGCCCAAGAATTTGTCGATACGGCCTCCGGACCTTGTGATGGCTTCTCCCATAGATTCAGCAAATTGGTTGACGAGGTAGACGACATCGAACGGCAATTTTTGCTCTGACTGTTGTGTAAAGTCGCGGATATCAGCGAATAGAATTGCTACGGTTTTCTCCACCCCTGACGAATGAGCAGTGTGATTTTGAGCATCCTCTGATCTCGCTTCGGCTGGAAAGAGTCGGGCAATCTGAACGGACCCCGTCGGGACAAATTGGCAAGCGAGGCGAACACCTGTACCTGCATCTACACCTTCCAGGACTCGTTTTTCACGTTCACCTGGAGGATTCTGGCCAGAGTGCTGAAGCAATCTGATCCGGCAGGTGGAGCAGCGACCCTTTCCACCGCAAACCGAAGCGTGCGGCACTTCATGCTTGATGCTGATATCGAGAAGATTGTCCCCTTGGGGGTGTTTGATTGTGGGGCCATCCAGATAGTCTATTTCAACAAGGTCCAGTCGGCGTTGTGCCAAAATTCGTACGAACCGCACGATCGGAACTGAAAGCAGCACAATCAAAAACGCCCAATAGAATAAATCGATTGCTCGACCGATTTCCCCAATCCATTCGAAGGATTCGACTCCTAAGCTGGCATAATATTGCTCCATCCACTCACCATCGAGTGTCTTTGGTGCAATCTCACGACCGGCGGACAGATAACCTAACAATGCCAATATGGGTACCAAAGGGAACAAAGCAGCGTAAGCGATTGCCACCTTGTTGTTGAACCACGATTTGTAGCGGCTCCATTCAAAGAGACCCCAGCAGCCATGAACCCAAACGACAACAAGACCAAGCGCGTTGCGAAGACCCGACATCGGACTCTGTGCGAACGTAGCAACCAAAATGTATATGTAGCTGTCGTCGACACCGTGTACAGTGTTCGCCAACCGTGTCCCGAACACGTGGACGACCATAATTATCGGGATGCTCAGGCCCAAAACGGTCTGGGACCATTCTCGGCCAGACAAACGCAAACTTTGTTTCGTCACCAAGTGATGGATTGCGATTGTAAAGTGCAGAATCAGGGCACCGTACAGCAACACAGTTCCTGGCCAGGATCTCCAGATCAGGCGAAACAGATGACCGGCATTTTCCATGACTTGAGCTGAAACCAGCCCAAGAGAATGGTTCGATAAATGGAGGAAAACAAAGAGGAGAAGGACAAGCCCAGACCCGATCCTAAGCTGAATGGAAACCGCCTGCAGCAGTGCTTTCATCGTGCCAAAACCACGCACGGCACGGCATCGGCTTCCTTTCCGACCTCAAAATTCAGTGGTTCAGGATTGGCTAGCGCTCTAAATCCTTGATCGAGTGCGGTTGAAAATGCCGTATGTGTGGCGATCGCCAATGTTCCGTGGTCTTTGTTCAGCTTTTCGATTTTTGCCGCGAGATTCACAGGAGTACCGATCACTGTATACTCCAAACGCTCAGAGTTTCCCACGGCTCCAAAGATAACAGGGCCTGACGCGACCGCAGCATTGACTGCACGTGGCTGCAATGTGCCGAGCAATGGGTCGGTTTGCCAACTAGACGCTTCATCAAGCAAAGCTTGCACGGCCTTGAGTGCGTCGGCACAATAGGTCGCGCTCGGATGTACCACGCCAAATGTCGCCATGATGCCGTCACCCATGAACTTGTCGATGGTCCCCCCATGTCGTTGAATGATTGGGACAAGTTTTGATTGATACTCCGACAACAGCGCCATTGCCTGATCGGACGGAATTTGGCTGGCCAGGCGAGTGAATCCGCGAATGTCGACCATCAAAATAGCAGCGTCCCTCGATATGCCTCGACCTGCTTCAATCTGCTGATCTGAACTCTTGATAGTATCTGCAACAGATTCGTCAAAAAATCTGGACAGGCTCTGAGCTGCAGCCTGTTCTGAGATGGAATTGACCAACAAGTTGTGGCCCTGTCGAACTGCAATAGCGAGAATGAGTGTGAAAAACAGTAGCGAAATGAGCTTGGCAATTTCAGAGCCAATGAGGACCGAATTGCTGGTTAGATAAGTGACATAGTCTCTGGTGACCATCGGGTCTGCCGGATCACTGAACACGACATAACCCACAAGTGCTGACCATCCCAAAATTGCAGCAGTGCCAGCTGCAATGACGAATCGGCTTTCGAATCTGAGTGCACGCAAAGCAATCAACAAAAACAGGTTCAGCATCGCCGGTGCCTTCAATGAAAACGAAGGTGGCTGCTGATATTGGATGTGGAAACTCCAAATCAGAAAAATCAACAGGGAGATATCGAACAAAATAGAACAATAGATCGCCCAATTGGGGATGTGTCTGTAGCAAGCCCAAATCAGCCCGATGATAGTCAGAATCAGGTAGGCAGAAATAACAGTCGGAAACAGTGAAGAGGTGCTCGGATCTGGTTGAGGTGACGCCGCATAGAGGACGCCCCACGCACCGAAAACCATTAGCTGCAGAAGCCTGACTACCACCTCACTGAGATTATCATTGTGAGCAATTGCATCCGAAATCCGCGCCGGAATCTTTCGGTGGCCAGTTCCACGAATATTGGCCAGAGCAGCAGAGATCGTTTGGGTGATTTGATTGAACACCATAATGCTACATCGTTCCGAAGATTATAAGCGAGTGGATGGTCGGACCATGTCCGCAGCCGACGCTTACCACAAGCATCCGTTCATCAACCTCAACTCCGCTCACATTGGCGCGTAAAAATGAGAGCGTGCCGATCAGATTACACCACAACTTCGCCGTCTTCGTAGGCGGCAAATGCCTTGGGGAGCAATGCCTGTGCTTGTCGCTCGATTTCTTTGAGTTGCTCGTCTGATCGCCCGGGGCAATGGTGGAACAAGGCCATGGTGTCTACTTCGGCTGCCTGACACAGGCGTATTCCTTCCTGCCAGGTGGAGTGACCATAGTCTTTGTAGGTGTCAAACTCATCGTCGGTGTAGGTGGCATCATAAATCACCAGGTCACTGCCTCTGATCAAATTCACGATGTTCTGGTCGGGTGCTCCAATGACGTGGGTGGTGTCAGTGACGTAACACACGGCTTTCCCATTGAATTCAACCCGGTAAGCCACTGCACCTTGATCGTGATTGAGCAGTGTCGTCTTGATCGTGACGTTCTTTAAGCTGTCGATCGTATCTCCAGGACGAAAGTCCATGTAAGCAACCTTTGCTTGCAGCACCTCAGGGCCGATCGGGAAAAACGGCTGCACCATGAAATCGGCGATCATGGATCTTGTGCATTTCGGAGGCTTCAGATGTCCCGACCAGATATCAATATCGGTAGTAGGCATGTATAGGGGCTTGAAAAACGGGAATCCCGAAATGTGATCGTAGTGACAGTGCGTAAAAAACAGATGGTACTTTGAAATACCCCGTTTCAACAATGACTCGCCAAGGCGTCGAATGCCCGTGCCGGCATCAAAGATCAGCACATGATCGTCGCACAGCATTTCGACACAGGATGTATTTCCACCAAAGTGGGTACACTCGGGTTCTGACGAAGCAACCGCACCGCGAGTGCCCCAAAAACGTACCGTGATCTTGCCCGACGACATCAGAAATTCGTTCTAGTCACAGGCTTCCGGCCAACAGAAGAGACGTGTTGGCTGAGGTTCTGTCTATCATCATTGTTTTGATATGCGGCTAGGCAGACTGCTTTGCAAGAGCCTGCTGGGCTTCGGACAGGTCCTTGGTCGTCTTGGCGAGCCTATTCACCAGGGTTTGAAGCACTGCCATTGTAAGGGCCGGCGTATCGATCACCATCTCCATCATATGTTCTTTTTTGATTTTAAGAACTTCAAGTGTGGAACTGGCTCGAACAGTGGCCGTTCTTGGAATATCACAGAGCACCGCCATGTCGCCGAGAAACGCGTTCCGGCCCAGTTCCGCTACTTTTGACTCTCCACCCTGTTCAGTGGAAACAATAACATCGGCAGACCCATCGATAATCACATAGGCTGCATCGGGCGCATCGTCCTGTAGAAAGACATTTTGGCCTTCTTTGTATGTGAGCCTATCGGATGCAAATGCCAACAATTTTAGCTTGCTTGGTTCCACCTTCGCAAACATCGGTATCGATCTGAGAAGATCCACCTCGTCTTTCAGCTTGCTCAATGTTTTTCACCTCCCGGACTGTCCGGTTTTGTCTGTCTCGTAAGCTTAGGAAACCAATTCGGCATAGGTTCTTCCCGATTGCAAAAGGTCCTCATGTGACCCTTTCTCGACCAGCCGTCCCCGGTCAAACACCAACACCCGATCGAACTCTCTCGCATAGCTCGGTGTCATTAACACCCAAAGCAATCCAAATGGTTCATTTCCATCCTTCCCGCTGGCGAGCGTTACCAGTCTTTTAACAATTCTTTCCTGAGCGCGCGAATCCAATGTGTTGATCCCGCGATTTATGATCACCAGATCAGCGCGCTTCAGCAATGTTCTGGCGAGCGCAACTTTCTGGCGCTGGGTTTCAGACAAACGTTTGCCAGCTGTTCCGATGTCAAAGGAGAGCCCCACTTTGAAGATTTCTTCGTTCAGTCCCAGCTCATCCAACAGTTCCTTGATAGCCTGCTGAACTTTCTCGGTCGCATCGGAAAAACCGTGGGCAATGCGGCCCAGCAGAATATTGTCCTGCACCGAAGCCACATCATTGTATTCATCTGCCGCATACAAGCTGATTGCGGAGGATAACTCATCAGGCAGATTCTCCCTGAAGCTATTTCGCGCTTTCAGGATAATGTCATGGTGTTCTTCTTTCAGCAGTCCCAGACGGTTGCGCGGTTCCACGTAGCTAAACGGCAGCATGATCAGCATTTTGCGATCCAACTCGCCAGCGCCGTCAAGTCCGGATTGGCGAACCCTGGCCAAGATCGGCGGATAATCCTCAAGGAGCTCTGGACTCATGAAATTGAGTTGTTCAAAGAACGGATTATCTGGAGACAAATCTGCAAACAATTCGATGGCAGTTTCGGCCAGTTCAATTCCCATCTCGAACAGAAGGCGATCCAATCCGGTTTCATTCAGAATCTGTTGAACATACTCGTTGCCCGCCAGATTCTCCGGTGCCAATGTTTCGTCTGCGGCAGTTCCAAATAGCAAGTTCTCGGCAATGGTCGCCTGCTGATTATAGGCTCCTGCGTCAAACGGCTCGACGAATTGCTCGATGTCGGAACCCTCCAGCCGTTCACGGAATATGTGGCGAACATCGATGAGTTTTTCACACAATTCCGGCTGAAGCTCCGGATCAAGCGTCTGCCGCATTGCGAGCTCGTAGACTGCGTTGTCCAACTCGACGGTCTTCAAAACTTCCATGATTGGGCGATGAACGTCATCAAATGACGTTGCTCCCATACTTTCAAAGTCGATCCAGTTTGCGTTGATATCGAGTTGCGAATTTCCGGAAGATATTGCTTCGGCAATTTCCCGATTTCGCGTCGTGAGTTCTGTTCCTTCGTACTCTTTTTCTTCGATTGGCTGATGCTTCGAAGCATACAAAAGCGTGTTGAGCAGCGTTTGCTGGGGTAGATAAGATTCACTACCCACATAAGCCAGGCGGCGACCTGTGATTGCCTCGGGCAGGTCGTTCATCGCAGATCCATTGATAAGCATGCGACCTTGTGTGGGTTCCCGAAGACCAGCGAGTGTCTCCGCCATAGCGCCCGCACCTGAACCCAATGGGCCGACGACTGCCACAACATCGTTCACCTTCATGATGAAGTCCGCATCCTCGATCAGAACTGATGCGGTTTCGTCCTCAACCACCAAATTCGAAACAACAACCTCGCCTTTCAGTGGTGCGACCGGCTCTTTGGTCAATGCTTGCTGTTCTGCGTCCTGCAGGTCGTTGACGTTGAACTGTTCAACGATCTGAGCATATTTGATGTTGATGTCGAGACGCTTTTGGTCCCAAACGATCAAGCCATTGATGGGGGTGGGCAGTTCCTTATAGGCGGCAATTACCGCGACGAGCTGTCCGATATCCAGGGTACCGCGAATGGCGAAATAGCCGCCGACCACGTAAAACAGGAATGGTGTCAATTGAGCCAGGAAGTTATTGATAAATTTTACAAAAAATTTCCGCTGATACAATTCAAACCGGATGAAGAATATCTTTCCCAATCGGCTCGAAATCTCCGAACGCTCATAGTTGGAAGTGTCATTAACATGTACTGCGGTGATCCCTTCCACGATTTCACCAATGCGTCCTGACAGCTGCCGAGCGGTGAGCTGCCTCTGGCGCCCCAGTTCCAGAACGCGCTTTCTAAGATAAGGAATCAACACCATCTGAACACTGATGGTCGCGATCGTCATCATTCCAAGCCAAAAGCTTTGGAGCATGATGAAGGTGAAAGCGATAATCGCCTGCCCGCCCAGAAACACCGGCAGCACGAATGCATCACCGATAAATTCACCAAATGGCTCGACTTCGTCCTTCACCATACTGGCGATTTCAGACGCCTTTACGCGGCGAAATTGGTAGATGGGGAACCGGAGCACACGATCCACCAGATCATAACGCATGCGTCGCAGCATGCGCTCACCGAGCCTGCCTTTGTAAGTGTTGATGTAAAACTTGAACAAGCCGTTGATACAGACCAGCGACAGGAAGGTCAGGCTCAGAGCCATTAAGAATGGCAAGCGCTCCATGTCGAAACCACCAAACAGCACCCATTCGTCTGCAGAGGACAGAAAGGACGGCGGCGTGATCGCGAGGCGCATAAACGTTGCCGTTGCCGTCGCATCTTCAAATCCAACACCCTGAATTGGTTGGTTGATGATCTGCTTTGGAAGGTCCAATGCGAAAAAGTAGGTTGGCATTGAAGCCAAAATCACAAAGATCACCCAAATCTGATCTCTGCGCGTGTGCTGCCACACATAACGCAACAGACGCTTGTCGAGCGGCTTGTTCTGCTCTGCGAAGGAGGGCTCTGAATTCATGCGAGTTGAGTCGACCTTAATCTGAAGAGCGATCTGCGCAGAATTTAAATCTGGCCATATGTACGAGCATTGCGATCAACTGTTGAATGGCATCGTGCGAATTGTGCACTCGAACAAAGTTCCTGTTCAAAATCAATAGAGCATTGCGCTGCTGTTTCTGGCAATTCCGCAACACGCGGAGATTTCCTGCTTGTTTCCGCGGAGTTTGGTGATACCAGAATTTGCGAAAGGCAATATGGAAACGACCTCAATGAGCACACCTTTCCCAAGTGGAGTTATCGCGCCCAATTTGACACCTTTCAACGACGATGGCTCGGTGGCACTGGATTTGTATGTGGATCATGCAATTCGCCTCCTTGAGGGCCATTGCGTCGCATTGGCGCCATTTGGCACCACCGGTGAAGCACTTTCCGTAGGAATTGAAGAACGAATTGAAGCCCTTGATGCACTTGTATCTGCTGGTGTTGATCCGAAACGCTTGGTGCCAGGAACGGGTCTCACCAATTTGCCGGACACACTCCGCCTCACGAGACATGCTGCAAGTTTGGGCTGCGCAGGAGCGATGATCCTGCCGCCGTTCTATTTCAAAGGGCCGACGGAGGAGGGGCTCTTTAGTTATTTCGAACAGTTGATCGCTAAGATTTCGGACACACCGATTGGAATTTATCTGTACCACATTCCCCAAATGGCCGGGGTTGGTTTCCCGCTTTCGCTGGTAAAAAGGCTGAAGCACTCATTCCCTAAAGAAATTGTCGGGATAAAAGACAGTTCCGGCGTGTGGGAAAACACTGAGGGACTGTTGTCGATCGATGATCTGATTGTGTTTCCGGGCTCCGAGTTGCCGTTGGCAGAGGCTTTGGCACTTGGTGCGTCAGGATGCATATCCGCGACAGCAAATATCAATTCGGGATCTATCGCTGAGCTGATCAAGAAGTTAACCACGCAGGACGACGTCGATGAGCTGACCAAAAGCGTAAAGGCGTTCAGACTGCTTCTGCAGGACTACGCCCCGATTCCTGCACAGAAGGGTTTGCTGGCTTTGACAACAGGAGATAATCGCTGGCGAAACGTGCGACCGCCTTTGTTACCTGCAAACGAGCAATCCTCTATGGAGTTGCAGGAGAAGCTGCAATCAGAGTTCGGATTTCAGGTTTAACCGAGTCACACAGCGCGTCTGAAGCTCAGGCGTTGGCCGATAGCAACTTCTTCAGGCCGCCATGCATGTGTTCGTTGCCAGCCAGCAGTTTGCTGCTGGCCAGAACATTGCTACCGCCTTCTGTGTCGGTGACAACGCCACCGGCTTCGCGAACCAGTACGATTCCGGCCGCAATGTCCCAAGGTTTCAATCCGGACTCCCAATAGGCGTCATATCGACCAGCGGCGAGCCAGGCGAGATTGAGCGCTGCAGAGCCGCAGGATCGCACAGCAGAAACTTCGCGCATCAGCCCTGTTTGCTTCGCAATAAATTCCGCATGACCGGTTTTGCTCAGCGCAGGAACACCTGTTGCCACTGCGGCATCCGCGAGCTGTCTGCGTCCCGACACTCTCAAACGCCGGTCATTCATGAAGGCGCCATTCCCGCGTTCGGCGGTAAAAAGCTCATTCATGACAGGATTGTAGACAACGCCCGCGACCAGTTGGCCCTGACTTTCAAGTCCAATCGAAATCGCGAAAATTGGAATCGAATGAATAAAATTGTTGGTCCCGTCCAGCGGATCAACGATCCATCGGTGCTGGCCGTCACCTTCCAAATGAGTGCCTTCTTCTCCAAGAAATCCGTAACTTGGCCGTGCCTTCGTCAGGCTTTCAAAGATTACCTTTTCCGCTTTGCGATCGGCGTTGGAGACGAAGTCGCCCGGACCTTTGACGGACACTTGAAGGTTCTCCACCTCTCCGAAATCACGTGCGAGTCCTCGCCCGGCTTTCATCGCCGCTTGCACCATAACGTTGAGCGTTGCCGAGCGGGCCATGCCAGCCTCCGAGCGATGGTTGAAGTTTTGGAATCAGGCCTGTTCGGCACGGCGGATGTAGGCAATCTCGTTGGTGTCAACGAGAATCGATTCGCCCGCTTCAATGAATGGTGGGACCATAATCTTGACCCCATTGTCCATGACAGCAGGCTTGTAGGATGACGACACCGTTTGACCCTTAACAACCGGGTCGGCCTCTGTGATTGTGAGCACCACCTGATCTGGCAACTTGATGCCGATTGGTCGTTCTTCGTACATTTCTACCGTCACAGTCATGCCGTCTTGCAGAAAGGCTCCACGGTCGCCAACAAAATCCTTTTGGAGCTCCAATTGGTCGTATGTCTCCAGGTCCATGAACACGAGAGCATCGCCTTCTGCGTAGAGGAACTGGAAGTCTTTCTGTTCAAGTCGGACCTTTTCAACCGTCTCGGAGGCTCTAAATCGTTCGTTCAGTTTCGTTCCATCAATCAGGTTTTTCAGTTCAACCTGATTGAACGCGCCACCTTTGCCAGGTTTCACGGCATTCGTTTTTACCGCAACCCAAAGGCCGGCCTTGTGCTCAATGACGTTGCCGGGTTTGATTTCATTGCCGTTGATTTTCATTGTTTGATCCTGACGCGAAGAGCCGTCCAGTTTCGGAGCGCGCCTCGTTCAACACACTTTCATTTTGGATTCAAGAGAAAGCCGGTCAACGCCAACGATTGGCAATTTCAATTGCTCTTTTCTTGTCGATATCCGGAAGCCTTTGGAAGGCGGCTTCCAGTCTTGTATCCACGTGACCCTGGCGTTTTGCAAGAATGTGCCAACTCGCCGCCTTTACAGGATCAGGAGGAACGCCGATGCCGGAAAGGTATATGTTTGCCAGACGGTTTTGAGCAATCGCGTTTCTTTGAACGGCGGCGGCTTTGAGCCAGATCAATCCGGCCTTTTCGTCTTTGGGACCACCTTTGCCGTTGACCATCCAGATACCCAACTCCACCTGGGCAGTGTCAATGCCGCGTGCTGCGGCTTGCTGCATCCAAAATCGGGCTTGTTTGAAATCGGGAACGCCCGTGATGAGCCCATTTGAGTAGACGCTGGCCATTGCATATTGAGCGTCCGGTACGCCGGCCTCAGCCGCGAACTGATATAGCTTAACCGCATCTTTAAATCCGCCAGCACTTGGTCGATCAGCTACGATAATCTGTGCAAGGTTGAATGATGCTTTGGCATGGCCCGCCTGTGCCGCTTTCTCAAGCAATGCACGTGCACCAGCCTTGTCGAACTCAACAACTTTCCCCTCAATCAACAGGTTCGCGTAAGCAAACTGAGCCTCGCGGTTTCCTGACTCCGCCGCGTATTTGAACCAGAATGCCGCTTGCTTCCTGTCTTTGGCCACACCAAGACCGCGATCATATATCTCACCGATCAGCGTTTGAGCGGCTGGATCGCCGCTTTCGGCCCTCGGCAAAGCGAGTTTAAGTGCAGTAAGATAATAGCCGCGTTGAAATGCTCCGAAAGCGAGGTCCGCCCCGTTTTCAACACTTCGTCGGTCCGCATCAGTTGGTTCTTCTTGATTTTTCGATTTTTCAATCGGTGCTGGCAGGCGCGGTGTTTTGAGAACCGTTTCGGCTGGGACGCCCCGTTTTTGAGCTGCTTGCGTCCCCGCAACAGTCGCAAAAATGGTGCTGGTTCCGACAATTGCTGCCAAACACAGCGTTCTAGATTTCTGAATCAAATCGAGGGCCATGTTCATCGAGCAGTTTGTTGACAAGCAAAGCGACTTCAGCCGGGTGGCTCGGCGAGCAGCTATCGGTTGGAAAGATGGCAGAACTTAGAGCGACAAATTCTGCCCCGGTTCGGCAAACATCAACTACGCTTTCCGGATCGGTCCCAGCCATTACAACACAAGGAATTTCCACATGGGCTGCCCACCATTCCGCAAGCTTGAGGTTCTTTTTGTGTGCGGTGGGATGAGTATCGCCACCAAGCCGACCAAAAAACACATAGTCGGGTTGTGCCTCACCCAGTATTAATGCGTTGTGGCGGTCTAGTAATCCACCTCCACCGATCATCTTTTGCGGTGTGAATTTTTGAACCGCGTCCCGCACATCACCCAAACCGGAAGATATGTGAAGCCCGTCTGCGCCAGTTCGACCCATTGCCTGGCTGTCATCTGCAACGATAACTGGGCATCCTTTTGGTTGGGCAATACCGACAATTCTCTCACACTGTGCTGCAAAGTGCGGACTTTCCGGTGAACAATATATGATGATGCTTGCAATGTCGGCGGCATTGAGACAGTCCGAAACCGATTGATCCGAATAGGCGTCAAGCTGATCGTCACTGGCGACAATCACCAGTCGACATCGATCTTCTGCAGTTGGGTTTTCTGTGCTCATCGGGCTCAAATAGATTTAGTTCCCAAAGGAGTCCAGCACGTTGCGTAGCCGCTCGCCACAAGGCTATGACAAGGGAAAACGCCGAAATTCGATCATGCTTTCTGACCCGGTTTTTATTGTCGCGGCTCTCACTGCAACGTTGTGTGTTGGCTTGTCCAAAGGTGGATTCGGCGGATCTTTGGCGATTTTTGGTACGCCAATTCTCGCTATGGCGGTTCCACCGGTTCAGGCCGCCGCCATTCTGCTGCCGGTGCTGGTCGGATTGGACATGCTTGGTCTCTATCTCTACCGACATCGATTTGACGTTCGCAGTCTGACCTTAATGCTGCCCGGTGCGATCGTAGGGATCGGAATAGGATGGTCAGTTGCCGCCTATGTAGACGATGACGCAATTCGATTTTTGATCGGCGTTACAGCAGTTTTGTTCGGGCTGGACTATTTCGTTTTCGATCGGGCAAATCTGCCACCACGTTCGCACAATCCAAGAAAAGCTGCGATCTGCGGTAGCCTTGCTGGGTTCACGAGTTTTGTTGCTCACGCGGGAGGCCCACCGTGGCAGATTTATATGGCGCCGCTAAAGCTCGACAAACTGTTGTTCGCTGGAACGGGCGTCGTGTTCTTTACCACAGTGAACGCCATCAAACTCGTCCCCTATGCCGCGCTGGGACAGTTTTCGACGCAAAACCTGGTTATCTCTGCCTGTTTGATACCACCCGCATTTGCGGCCGGAATAACCGGTGCTTGGCTGGTGAAGGTTGTCCCGCAGCACACATTCTACAAAGTCGTCCATATCGCGATTTTGCTGGTCGGAATGAAATTGGTTTTTGACGGTGTGTCGGGTTTTCTGGACTGACCGAACCAATTGCGTCAGGCGTGTTGATCAGCCTTCAGTCGATTAATCTCATCCTTAATTCGGAGCTTCTGTCGTTTCAGCAATGCCAGTTCATGCTCGTCCACCGCCGGATTAGACGAAATTTGCGAGAGCTCGACGTCCAGTTTCCTGTGACGGGTTTCCAACTGGCTGATGTGTGCTTCAACTGACATTGGCGTCTCCTTTTTTGGATTCAACGCTACAAAACTGTCATAAATCGGTGATTCTGTCGAACCTCGTTTCAAGCGGGGAAAATTTCCCAATAGTTATAGCGACCGTCTTGTGAATTGTTGATTCGTGACCCTATAAGCAGATTTATCGGATTTGGGTGCTTTTGCCGTCGATGCAATGCCTGAAATTTGCGGTGGTCAAATCAAATGTCAGATCAGGATCAGGTTGAGTTGCGGCTGCAGATCGCCAAGCTCCGTCAAAACCATGATGATTTCGGCGCGGCGATCGATGCGATGATCACATGCAAATGCGATATGCTTCAGATCCAGCGCATGAAGAAAAAGAAACTCGATATCAAGGACCGCATCGCGGTGCTGGAGAGTAGGGTGATCCCGAATATCATTGCCTAGGCAATAGCGCTCTTCACGAGCAGCGAGGATATGTTATGCCAGAAACCAAGCGCGTTGCCGTCATAATGGGGAGCCAGTCTGACTGGGACACGATGCGGCATGCTTGCGAAACGCTCGAAACACTGCACATCGAATATGATTGCAAAATCATCTCCGCGCACCGCACGCCGGAGCGAATGTCTAAATTTGCAAAGAACGCCAGGCAGAGTGGATATCACGTTATAATTGCCGGAGCGGGCGGTGCAGCTCACCTTCCGGGGATGACGGCATCAATGACCTCATTGCCGGTTTTCGGTGTTCCTATTCAATCAAAAGCACTGTCAGGACAGGACAGCCTCCTGTCTATTGTTCAGATGCCCGCCGGCATTCCTGTGGGAACGTTGGCAATAGGTCGTGCGGGCGCTGTCAACGCTGCTCTTCTTGCAGCTTCGGTATTGGCACTTTCAGATGAAAATGTCGCCAACGGTCTGGACAGCTGGCGCGCAAGCCAATCGGAATCGGTGGCTCTGGAACCGGCAAGAGGTTGATGAACACCCATGGCAACGGTAGCGCATAAACTGTCCGCCAACGACACAATTGGCATTATGGGTGGAGGACAGCTTGGCAGGATGCTGTCAATGGCAGCAGCAAAATTGGGTTTGCGCACCGTAATTTTTGAACCATCAGAAGACTGTCCTGCCGCGCAATGTGCGAATGCCCATGTCTCAGCCCCGTATGACGATGCAGACGCGTTGCGCGCGTTTGCCAGCCAATGCCAGGTTGTGACCTTTGAGTTTGAAAATGTAGATCTTTTTGCAGTGGACCAGATTGTTGACTCAGTGGCTGTCTTGCCTGGTCGAAAGGCGTTGGCGACCAGTCAGGACAGGCTGGCGGAGAAGCGCTTTCTTGAAGAAGTTGGTATTTCAACTGCCGAGTTCTGGGCCTTGGACAATCCCGAGCAGTTGCGCAAAGCGCTTGTGGAGTTTGGGGGAGTCGGCATCGTGAAAACGCGTCGGTTTGGTTATGATGGCAAAGGGCAGGTTAGGGTGGACCCAATTGATCCGGCTTCCCAAGATGCTGCAAGCGAACTTGTTGAGAATTCTGCCTGCATTCTGGAGAGCGTTGTCGACTTCGATTTCGAATTTTCGGTGATTGCTGCGCGCTCTTGCTCCGGTCAGTTTGCTGTTTTTGATTTACCGGAAAACCGACACGAAGACGGCATTCTGCGCCAGTCGACGGTGCCATCTCGCCTGTCACCGCAGCAAGTTGGTTCTGCCATCGCGCAGGCAAGGGCTCTGCTGGATGCATTGGACTATGTCGGTGTTGCAGGTGTCGAGTTTTTTGCCTGCCAGGACGGATCAATCGTCGCCAATGAATTCGCACCCCGGGTTCATAATTCCGGCCATTGGACAGAAGCCGTCTGCCATGTGACTCAGTTCGAGCAACATATCAGGGCAATTGCTGGTTGGCCGTTGGGCAAAATAGATCGGCACAGCAATTGTGAGATGTTCAATTTGATTGGCGATGATGTTGAGAAGCTCGATCAACTACTTGGTTTGGAGCATGCCGTCCTAAACCTCTATGGAAAACAAGAGGTTCGCCCCGGGCGAAAGATGGGACACTACACCGTTTTAACGCCTATGGTGACGGTTTGATTTAAGTGCAACCGTTCTTAAAAACGCTGGACAACCACTGACACCTTTGCTAATGCCTGCTTCAACTTGTGGCACCAGTGCCACAGGGGGAATTGGTATTGCCAATGCGCAGGTTCTTGAAATCCCTGACTGGCATTCAAATCTCTCAACAATTTGGCTTCGGAAATAAGGAACGGAAGCAACGTGCAAGTCGTCGTACGAGACAATAATGTTGATCAGGCCCTTCGTGCTCTGAAAAAGAAATTGCAGCGCGAAGGCGTGTTCCGCGAAATGAAATTGCGGAATTTCTATGAAAAGCCCTCAGAGAAACGCGCTCGTGAGAAGGCTGAAGCTGTGCGCCGCGCACGTAAGCTGGCTCGTAAGCGGGCGCAGCGTGAAGGTTTGATTCCGGGTAAATCTGCCTCTCGCTAGGTTGCCGCGGTCTCGCCACTTTTATCGCTAGAGCATTGGAAAGGCGGTTCGGCAAAAAGCTGGCCGCCTTGTTTTGTAAGTGGAGCGAAGTGTTTTGGACGGCTCTTTCCATCCGACCGGACCCAACACGATGACCAAATCAGTGTTCCGTTCCAAATGCAGCGGTCTGATCGGCGTGGCTTTGCTGTTGGGACTGGCTGGATGCACCGGCACAACCGTACCCAATGCGATCAATGTTGAGCGAGAGCAGGGGTCTGAGGCAAATATTGCTTCGCTGACAGCGGTTGTTGAGCGCAATCCAAACGACCCCGAGAGCTACAATGTGCGGGGAACGGCTTACGGTCGGGCAGGGAAGAACCGCGAAGCGCTCCAGGATTTTAACAAGGCGATCCAACTCAATAACCAGTTTTATCAAGCTTATGCCAACCGGGGCCTGCTTTATCGCAGAACCGGACAGTACAAGCAGGCAGTTGAAGACTATAACCGCGCGCTCCGCATCAACCCTCTATATGATGTAGCCTACATCGGCAGGGGCAACGTTTATCGGGATTCCGGCAACGTCAATCAGGCGTTTTCCGACTACAATCGCGCCATTCAACTTGATACCACGGATCCCAGAGCATTTCACAACCGCGGTCTGATCTATCAGACGCGCCGTGAGCATGATTTTGCCATTGAGGATTTTTCGACGGCCATCTCACTAAATGATGCGGCCGCCGCTCCTTACAATGCGCGAGGCGTTTCCTATCTCGCACTGAACTCTCAGCAAAATGCGCTGGACGATTTCAACAAAGCGTTGAAGCTGAATGGCAGATACGCCGAAGCCTGGGCAAATCAGGCGCTCGTTTATGAATTGCGCGGAGATCGAAAGCGGGCATTCCGCTCCTACGCACGGGCGAAGTCGCTCAATCCCCGCTATGCTCCGGCTGTCGCAGGAGTTGACAGAACCCGACGCGGTTAAACGGACTGTTACCCGTTAATTCCCTCAAGCGAAATTGCTTCCCTTAAGGTGGAAATGTGTGGTTTTTTGTGCCTGCTCAAGACCGTGTTGGGATGGTCTGCCGAAACCAGTGTGCTGTCCGCGTCGTCGTTCCAATACAGAGTATGGGTGACAAACCTAGACCCGCCAGGCCATTTCATTTTCACGGCGATTTCGTTGATGCCGTATCCAAACTTCTCCCGCAGCGGGCCTGAGATGAAATCTCCCCAGAATATTCTGTCAGCTGGATCATAGATATTAGTCCAGGCGGTGGCTGCGAATACAGCCGCATGGTGGGCGTAGGCCTTTCTGGAGCCACGGGGATGGTAAAGATAGGTGTCACCGCCTTCCTTGTCCGGTGCGGGCGGGCAAAGCGAGTAGAGGCGTTCCGCTTTTTCATCCGCAAAAGCTCTATCGTTGGCGCTCAGAAGAAAATTGGCGTGGGTCAGCGGACTACCGACGGTTATGAAATCACTTATTTTCCAGGGTTTTGTGCCTTCCAACTCAGGATTGCTCAGTTGTCGAAACAGTTTTCTTTGCGCAGCAATGAATTCGTCGCGCTGTTCAACCGAATTTGGCATATCCTTCACAAAGCGGTTGACATCTCGCATCGCCTTGACGGCCTTCTGGCCCGGAGGATTGTCAGGATCCGGTCGACACTCAAACCATAGAAGATTGAGAACATCATAAGCTACAATTGTCCCCAGGCTATGGCTGACAACCACCACCCGATCGTAATCCGGGTCATCATTTAGAGACTTGAGAAGCCTGAGCCCTCGATCACGCACCTCCTGCCTCTTCCCAACTGTTTCAGGTGTGGCAAGTGCGTACCTGGCAACATCTCCGTAGGTTGGTAAAACAAATGCGTTCACCATCCAGAAGCCAATCGCTGAAACCATCGACCAGGCAACAAAATAGTGCAACTTGCCGGCTGCAATTGCGTAATAAAGCGAGATGAATACAGGGGCGAGGAATGCGAGCACCACGATCCAGTACAGGATGTAAAGTGAGCGAACATTGTCCGGCACATCGCTCCACTTCCGAAACAGCATCTGCTTAACCAGTTGACCCAATTGAGACAATTGATTGCCGACCATGATGTCAGCCCAATAAAATTCGTAAAAGTCCGTTCTCAACCCGCTGTCGTTGCGCGGCGTTGTGATGCGACGAAGTTCTGCCGAACCGGTTCGGTTGTCCGGCACCGCCCAGTGAACGTTGATTTCCTCGCCGGTGTCGCTATCTCGAGTGCGCGCATGATCATGAGACAGGCCATCTGTCAGGGAGAGGTCAAGACTCCAAACAGATCGCACGAGATGCCGAATTGTCTGCATGGGGCGCTGTTGCCCCATGCCATGGATAACCACAACGGCCTGCTTTCCCTTTCGGGGGGACAATTTTGGAGAAGAAGTGGGCGTTTGGTCTGACAAGGCTTCATGCACCTGGGAGGAATCACGGTGCACCAATCATACCATACACACGCGATGGTTGGATAATCGACGCGCGCGCTTCAGCTTGTTGTAGGGAATCGGAAGTGATCAGAGCAGGAATATGGCCATCAGGATCAGCAGGACCACGTTGAAGATCACACCCCACTTAGAGAGGGCGAGGAAAATGTTGTAGGTCTTCTCGTGCTCGGGATAATCCATCTCAGCACCAACCTGGATATCTGTAACCGGGTTTTGATCAGCCATAACAGCTTCCTACAATATTTCGCGACCTTGCAACCGCTTACATCAACCAGGCCCTGATCAGCAAGAGCTGAATGCCGTACGAATAGCGTCAAATCGTCATGCATCTAGAATGACGATCAGTATCGAACTTTCAATAAAGATCGTCAGTCGGCTTTGTTCGACACACGAGATGTGCTGCGCGTCAGGTGGATACCCGTTGCAACTGAAACCCGGATCCGTTTGAAGGCTTGCAACTCAACAATTGTGGAGTGCTGAGTGCACAGGTCGCGGTTTGCTTGCCCTGTGATATCGCGCCTACCCATTCAAGTTGGATGTCGCTCTCGGAATTGAATTTATAGGCTCCTGCAGCGACCACATCATTTGTCTGGGTGTTGATCGATTCAAACTCGCTTCCTGTGAACTTCGCCAGAAGCGGTCCGCCGACCTGCACCCATTCTCCCCGCAAATCTGTCGGTTTTGTATTTACCTGAAGTTTTGCCGGGCGAGGCTGGTTTCCATTCGAACACCCGGAAAGCACAGCAGCCATCACACCGGCTAGAATTGCTGCACTAAAACGCCCTTTACTCAACATGCGTCTTGTCCTCTCCAACTTCAGACGATTGTCGTTGTTCGAATTATTGCACGGAAATTCGATAATTTCGAGACCCGCCAATTTTTCACTGTTTGGGATCAAGCAGACGCTGCGTCGAGCTCCTCCAGCTCGGTAATAAAGCCATCAATAACGGAAAGCCCTTTCTCCCAAAATGCGGGATCAGAAGCATCCAGCCCAAAGGGAGCCAATAGCTCGGAATGATGCTTGGTGCCTCCTGCACCCAGCATCTCGAAGTACCGTTCCTGAAATCCGGATTCTGCGTTCCGGTAAACTGCGTACAGTGAGTTTACCAGGCAATCGCCAAACGCATAGGCGTAGACGTAAAATGGTGAATGGATGAAATGGGGAATGTAGGTCCAATAGGTCTCATATCCTTCTCCAAGGCGTATACTTGGGCCGAGACTGTCATGTTGCACTGCCATCCACAGTTCACACAGTTTCTCTGACGTCAGTTCGCCATTGAGACGTTCTGTGTGAACAGAACGCTCGAAAAGGTAGAATGCGATTTGTCGAACGACTGTGTTGATCATGTCCTCAACTTTTTGTGCAAGCATCTGTTTGCGTTCAGTTGGTGTTTCGCACTTGTTCAGCAGTGACTGAAACGTCAGCATCTCACCGAATACGCTGGCTGTTTCTGCCAATGTCAGCGGAGTTTGCGCCATGAGCGCACCTTGTTGCCCGGCAAGAACCTGATGCACGCCGTGTCCCAACTCGTGAGCAAGGGTCATCACGTCCCGGGGTTTGCCCTGAAAATTTAGAAGAACATAGGGATGGACTGACGGGACGGTAGGATGGGCAAATGCACCAGGCGATTTCCCGGCGCGCACTGGCGCATCAATCCAGTTGTTTTCGAAAAATCGATCCGCAATCTCCGCCATCTGAGGCGAAAAACCGGAGTAGGCGGACAGAACCGTTTGTCTGGCTTCATTCCACCCGATCACCCGTTCTGTTTCGGTTGGAAGTGGTGCATTTCTGTCCCAATGGTCCAGCACATCCTTGCCCATCCACTTTGCCTTCAAGGCATAGTATCGATGCGAAAGCCGCGGGAATGCCTTTTGAACGGCATCTGCTAGTGCGTTGACAACTTCACCCTCCACCCGGTTCGACAGGTGGCGTGAATCGGCGACATCATCAAATCCCCGCCAGCGGTCAGAGATTTCCCGATCCTTGGCAAGTGTGTTGGTGATGAGTGTAAATAGCTTGAGATTTTTGGAGAATGTCTTGGCAAGTGCTGCCGCTGCTGACTTTCGAACTTCTCCATCTTTGCTCAACAGCAGATTGAGTGTTGGCTCTATCGCAAGTTCTTCTCCATTAACATCAAAACGCAAATCCGACATGGTTTCGTCGAACAGCCGGTTGAAGGCCGACCGGCTAGTCGCCGACTTTTCGAGAAACAGCTTTTCGAGCTGATCATCCAGCTGATGTGGCTTGTCGAGTCGAAGGTCAACGATCCAGGGACGATAGCGGGCAAGGTTCTCACTTGACTCCAATGCGGCGTTGATCGCGTCTTCCTCAATCGAATTCAGTTCAAGTGTAAAAAACAGGATGTGGGAACTGGCTGCGGTCAGTTTTTCCTGCACGTCACCATAGAATTTCGCCCGTTCCGGATCGGATGAATCACCGGTGTAGATGAGGCCTGCGTAGGACATAAGACGCCCCATCAGCTCTTCGATCTCCTCATACTCGGCAATCAGTTTGGCCAGACCATCGCCGCCATCTTGCTCCAACACTTTCGCAAGTTTGCCACCAAATTTGTCCTGAAACTCTTTCGACCGCTTCAACGCTAAATCGAGATCACGATTAACCTCGTCGCTGTCGATTGAAGGGTACAGATCGGTCAAATTCCACTCGGGCAGGTCGCCGAGATCAGGCTTGGAACTCGCCACTTCCGCCTGAGATCTAAGGCTTTTTTCGGCGTTGAGCATCTTATCGGACAGCGGCATGTAGGTTTTCCAGACTTGTTAACCGAATCTCTTTAGAGATCATTCAGCTTGGCATTTAAAGCCATATTTAGGCGGTTGTGAAACCCTTCTCCACAGCGTTTGCGCATTGGTAATGCGACAAAAAAAGCACGAACGAACCTGTCCCGAAAGAGGTCGGATGTCGAAAGAAATCCTCATCGTCGATGATGAAGCCGTCCAACGCCGATTGCTGGAATCATCTGTTCGCAAGTTCGGATTTGAGCCGGTCCTTGCGACCGGCGGAGAGGAAGCGCTTGGCATTCTAGCACGGCCGGATGATCACAAGATCGCCGTGGTGATCCTCGACCTGGTTATGCCTGATCTCGATGGAATGGGTGTCCTTTCACGCATGCGCGAAAACGGCATCAATATTCCGGTGATTGTGCAAACGGCACAAGGCGGTATTGATCTGGTCGTTTCATCCATGCGGGCTGGAGCGTTCGACTTTGCGGTTAAGCCCGTTTCCCCGGAGCGGCTGCATGTTTCGATCCAGAACGCTTTGAAGCTGGGCGCGCTTGAGGGAGCGGTAAAGCGGGTTAAAAGATCTGCGTCTGGTAGGCTTAGCTTCGATGATATGATCGCGGGTTCTCCCGCGATGGCGCGGGTGATTGATCTCGGCAAACGCGCTGCCGCATCGAACATTCCAATTCTCATCGAAGGAGAATCCGGTGTCGGCAAGGAGATTGTTGCCCGGGCGATCCACGGAGGTAGTGAGCGCTCAGGTCGTCCGCTGATCAGTATGAATTGCGGTGCCATTCCTGAACATCTGGTGGAGAGCCTCTTGTTCGGCCATGAAAGAGGGGCCTTCACCGGGGCGTCAGAGAAGCACATTGGTAAGTTTCAGGAGGCAAACGGGGGAACTCTCTTTCTGGACGAAGTCGGGGAGCTTTCGCTCGACATCCAGGTGAAGTTGCTTCGAGCCATCCAGGAAAAAGAAATTGATCCCATCGGTGCGAACAAAACCGTCAAGACTGATTTCAGACTGATCTCTGCGACCAACAAAGACCTTATCAAAGAGGTCGAAGCCGGCCGTTTCCGCGAAGACCTCTACTATAGGCTCAACGTACTGCCGGTGCGCGTTCCTCCCTTATGCGACCGCAAGGAAGATTTAGCTGATCTCGCGCGATATTTTCTGGTGAAGATCGGTGCTGAGGAGGGTCGAAGTCACATAACAGGGATAAGCGCGTCAGCTATTGAGTTGCTGTTGGCATACGATTGGCCGGGCAACATTCGACAGTTGGAAAATGCCGTCTTCCGGGCTGTTGTTATGTGCGATGGCAAGGAACTCACGATTGATGATTTTCCGCAAATCGTGGCACAACTTCCCGACTTTGAGCCAAGTTTGACGGAAGAGGTCGCCCCAAAAGAGGCGTTGCCACAATCCGTTTCAAGCGCATCCGACGAACGTCAATTAGACACTCACAGCCGGGCTGTGGAAAAGCTCGCAGGAATTTCCACCCCTTTTGCGATGGTGCCAATGATGGATACCGACGGATCGGTCCGCGATCTTGTCAGCGTCGAAGAAGATCTAATTCGCTTTGCAATTGATCATCACAAGGGGCGTATGACCAAAGTGGCCTCAAGTTTGGGCATTGGTCGATCAACGCTTTATCGGCGCCTCAAGGAGCTCGGCATTGATCCTGATCAAGAGCGTCAGGCAGCCGAGTAAAGCTCCTCAACAAGAGCATTCGCTGGCGTGTTTCTGCAGGCTGACAAGGGAATTTTAACCTTAACGGTTTTAAAATTCCGGCTGTCATCGAATGACCTTATTTGTCATAATATCTGCCGACGGTTGGATCGAGAGACAATCCCCGCTATGACGTAGATTGAGTTACGTTTGTGCGGTACGAGTTTGGGGTATCGGGAAGCGGGCGATCTTTGAATTGACGCTTATTGAAGCAAGTGACTGGAGAGTGAGCCGTGCGCTAAGGGCCTTAGCGCCGATGGCTCTTTTTGTGCTTGCTGCAGCGACGTTTGCTGGAGGCATGTTCGTGCCCACCTCCGTGGCGCAGGCAGAAACGCGAACCCTGAAACTCTACTTCACCCACACCAAAGAACGCGCGACGATCACATATAAACGCAACGGGCGATATCTCCCCGGTGGTCTCAAGAAAATCAATCGTTTCCTGCGTGACTGGCGGCGGAATGAGCCAACCAGAATGGATCCAAAGCTTCTCGATCTTGTCTGGGAGGTTTACCGCAAGTCCGGATCACGCAAGCACATCCATGTGATTTCCGGCTATCGCTCTCCGAAAACAAACACCATGCTGCGCCGCCGCGGGCGCAAGGTGGCGAACAAAAGCCAGCATATGCGTGGCAGGGCTCTTGATTTCTTTCTACCAGATGTTTCGGTGGACAAACTGCGGGCGTTGGGTCTGAAGGCCGGTGTCGGGGGCGTGGGGTATTATCGCAATTCCTTTGTCCATTTCGATACAGGTCGCGTGCGGCACTGGCCGAGGATGAGCCGTCGCCAGCTCGCCCGGATTTTCCCTCGTGGACGTACCCTTCATGTGCCATCCGATGGTAAGCCGCTCAAAAACTATCAGCTTGCAAAAGCGGATTATCGCAAGAAGCAGAAAGGTGGCCCGGTTCTGCTGGCAAAAGAGAAAAAGAAAAAAAGTGGTGGTTTGCTGGCCGGACTGTTCCGGGGAAATTCCGCAGACAGCCCTCCAAAGTCTGAGCCACGCAAGAAGCAAGCACCCAAGAAACCGACCACAACGCGTGTTGCCAAGCAGGAACCTGCAAAAAAGCCGACAAAGACCGAATTGCCGGGCGTAAATGCTGATTCTGAACCAAAAGTTGAAGAGCCAACAACTGTCGCGGTTGTTTTGCCGAGAAGAGTTGCGATTCCAACAAGCAGGCCAACGTCTTCGGATGAGCAGCCGCAACAATCAACGGTTCTCGCGCTGGTGACCGACACAGGAAATGAAACGCCGAACAAGGTCGCCAATCCTGATGTGCGGCGCCCGCCAGTGGATGTTGGGAACCGATTTGCTGGTCCAAAACCTGCTGATCCGTCGAAACGGGTGCCGGAAACCACCGACGACTATACGCGTACTGTGACAGCGGCCCTGGCGCGCTGGGACGACGACAATCAACCGCCGGTGGCTGAGAGCGCTTCAAACGACAAGCTGCGGCTGGCGCTAGCGAAACAGGGAGCTGTTGTTCCGAAGCCGAGGCCGGCTGAGTTTGCGCTCGCTTCAGCGGACGATGGCAAAACGCCAGCAAGCAAACCCGATCCGACGATCGTCGCCGCTAGATTCGGCGAGCCAGCAAAACCAACCACGCCAACCGTCCGTCCACAGCCCCAGAATGACACGCTGGACAAGGACAACGTCGCTGTCGCAGCTCTCGCTGCAGCTCCCACACCAAATCGGGGACAATCAGCAATCGATATTGCGACCCGGATTGAAACTGCCACCAACGTAAGTGCATCGGACGAAACCAAGGTCTCGATTCCAAAGATTCGTCCGCAAATTGATCCAACGGTTCAACCTGCCACTCCGAAGCGTAGAACGCTCGAGACGGCAAAGAACCAGCCCGCACTTGACCAGACAGACACATTCTCTGCTGCTACGCCGGCGATGATCGAAGTTGCATCCCTTGCACGTCAGGAACCCGGTTTCGCAGTTGTTAAGGTCGTTCAAACCGATCACACTCGCAAAGCCGCGTCTTTGGAACCGGCTGAGAAGTGGCCTTCGACTTCGCGCTTTGGAGACAAGGGACCATCGGACCGCGATGGCTCGCTGTTGCTGGGTGATCTCGACAGTGCGCGCATCAACGATTGGGCTGTTAGCCGGACGACACGTCGAGGTGCGCAAGCAAAGCTACACGCGCCTCTGTTTGGATTGGACATTGCCAAGACTATGCCGGAAGCCGTTTATCCGACGGGTTTTGAAAACTTGCGCAGACAGCAATTCAATCAGTTTGCCCAAGAGCTGGTACAGCAGGTCGCGTTTTCGACCCACGATCTTAAGCAATAGTCGATCAGGATCCGTACCGGCCGGGTACCTCGCCAAATTTGCCAATGAACAATTGGCGGATTCTCTTTCTAGAAAAACTGCTGTACACAGGAACTTGGTGATTCAGGCATCAGCATGGGGATTGGCGCCGATTCGCCTGACGAGTCGGGGAGAGTTGTCGGTTGGCACGGGAGTTTGATCCACATAAATTATCAAGCCCGCAGGTGTTCCTGTGGAGCATGGTGATTTTCATCATCATCGTCGGTTTTCTCGCGATGATACTGTATCGGCAGATTGCCGAAGCATTCTTAACCAATCCCGGATTGAACGGACTCATTCTTGGTGTGCTGGTTGTCGGCATGCTGCTTGCGTTCATGCAAGTCGTGCGGTTGATGCCAGAAGTCGCGTGGGTGAACACCTTCAGAAAGGGCAACCCGGAACTGGAAGGTCGCCGCAAGCCCGTTCTTCTTGCGCCCATGGCGGAATTGCTGCGTGAGCGGCCTGAAGGTATGGCGTTGTCGACTTCGTCCATGCGTTCTATTCTTGAATCGCTCGGTGCAAGACTTGATGAATCGCGCGACATTTCCCGCTATCTCATTGGACTTTTGGTGTTTCTGGGCCTGCTCGGAACCTTTTGGGGCCTATTGGCGACGATCGGATCAATTGGTGACACGATCCAATCGCTAGATCCAAGATCCGGCGACGCCAACGATGTTCTGGACGCGCTCAAAAGTGGATTGAAAGCACCACTTGATGGCATGGGGACTGCCTTTTCATCCTCTCTGTTTGGCCTTGCCGGCTCTCTGGTTCTGGGATTTCTCGACCTTCAATCAGGTCAGGCACAGAACCGGTTTTACACCGAGTTGGAAAACTGGCTTTCGTCCGTCACCAGCGTTTCAACCGATCTCTCAGGCGCGCCAATTGCTGCTTCCGACGATATGAGCGGTGCCATGGAACGGTTGGCTGCCGCAGTCCGCGAAACAAGCGGTGGAGGCAATCAACGCGCAACTGCGGCGATGGCCACGTTGGCAGAGGGCATTCAGGGCCTCGTCAAACATATGCGTTCCGAACAGCAAATGATGCGGGACTGGGTCGAGGCGCAGACGGAACAACAAAAAGATATCAAAAACCTGCTTGAGGGTCTCGACACCGCGTTGAACAAAAACGCGTCCACAAGAATCCGCAAACCGTAGTGATCCTGGCGGCGTAATGGCACTGGCAAGAGCAAGACGTGGAAGCAATCGGGTCGACTACTGGCCCGGGTTTGTGGATGCGTTGTCCACGCTCCTTCTGGCGATCATGTTCTTGCTGTCGGTGTTCGTGCTCGCACAATTCCTACTCAGCCAGGAGATTACCGGCAAAGACACCGTACTGAACCGGCTGAACTCGCAGATCAACGAATTGACCTCGTTGCTCGCGCTGGAGCGTTCCAACCGACAAGACCTCGAAGACACCATCAAGTCTCTGGAGGCAAGCCTCAACGTGGCTCAGGGTGAGCGGTCACGCCTGCAACAGCTGTTGGATGCCGGATCAGGTGCCGCGGGAGAGGCAGAAAAGAAGGCGGCTGAGCTTTCAGGTGTTCTGGATCAGGAAAAGCAGGTCAGTCAGCGGGCGCTCGCTCAAGTGCAATTGCTCAATCAGCAGATTTCTGCGCTTCGCCAGCAAATTGCCGCTCTTGAAGACGCGCTGGAGGTGTCAGAACGACGGGATCGCGAATCTTCAGCCAAGATTGCTGATCTAGGCAAGCGGTTGAATGTCGCGCTGGCGCAGCGGGTGCAGGAATTGGCACGTTACCGGTCTGATTTCTTCGGACGTCTGCGCGAAATTCTCTCCGATCGTTCGGATATCCGTATTGTGGGCGACCGGTTTGTGTTTCAGTCGGAAGTTCTGTTTGGCTCAGGTTCCTCGCAAATGAACGAAGTGGGGCAAGCGGAAATGAGTAAGCTTGCAGAAGCCATTCTGGAACTGGCCAAGGAAATTCCGGCTGAGATCAACTGGGTTCTGCGTGTTGACGGCCATACCGACAACATCCCGCTGTCGGGTGGTGGGCGCATTCGGTCAAACTGGGAGCTGTCGTCAATTCGCGCGATCGCGGTCGTCGAGTTCTTGATTTCAGAAGGTGTCAGCCCCAATCGACTGGTGGCGGCAGGGTTCGGCGAATTTCAGCCCATCGAAGAAGGTGACACTGACGAAGTGCGTTCCAAAAACCGCCGCATTGAGTTGAAACTCACGGAAAGATAAGCCTACCTAAGAAGCCAGCGCCTTGTTCGCACCATCAAATTGAAGCTGCGCAAGATGGGCGTAGATGCCTCCCTGGCGCACGAGGGACTGATGCGTGCCTTGTTCTGCGATTTCACCCTGATCCATGACGAGAATGCGGTCTGCCTTTAATATGGTGGCAAGGCGATGAGCGATGACTATCGTGGTCCGACCTTCCATAAGTCTGTCGAGGGCCTTCTGAACCAGCGCTTCGCTTTCTGCATCAAGTGCACTTGTTGCTTCGTCCAGCAGAAGGATTGGCGCATCCTTCAAAATCGCCCGTGCAATCGCAATGCGCTGACGTTGACCACCGGACAGCGTCACGCCGCGTTCGCCAAGCACCGCATCAAACTGATCTGGCATCGCATCAATAAAATTCTTGGCAAGTGCCAGTTCTGCGGCCTGCTTCACCTCTTCAACGGTGCCGCCCGGACGTCCAAAGCGAATGTTCTCCAGAGCGCTGGCTGCGAAGACGGTCGTATCCTGCGGAACAATCGCCATTCGTTTTCGAAACTCTTCAGGATCCGTGTCGCGAATGTCGACACCGTCAATAAGGATGCGGCCAGAATTGGGATCGTAATAGCGAAGGAGAAGGTTGAAGATGGTGCTCTTTCCAGCACCTGAAGAACCGACGATGGCGACAGTTTCCCCGGGTTCAACGTTGAAGCTGACCGAGTTCAGGGTCGCGACAGAATCTCTGGTGGGATAGGAAAAAGAAACACGCTCAAACGCGATCGAGCCGATTGGTGTATCGGGCAACACCTGGGGATTGGCGGGGGCTTGAATATCAGATTCCTTAAGCAACAATTCGCTAAGCCGCTCGGCCGCGCCCGCGGCCTGCGATAATTCTCCCCAAACTTCGGACAGAGCACCAAGTGCTCCGGCGGCCAGTACCGAGTAAAGCAGAAACTGACTCAGCGTACCGGCAGTCATTGTGCCCTCAAGTACGGCAGTTGCACCAATCCAGAGAACGCCGACCACGCTGGAAAAAATCAGGAATATGGCGAACGCCGTCAACATTGCGCGTGCGGCAATTGACGATCTAGCGGCGTTGAAAGCTGACTCCACCCATTGTGAGAACAGATCTGAGGCCATTTTGGTGTTCGAATAGGCCTGAAGCGTTCGAACAGAACCGATGGCCTCAGATGCGTAGGCTGAAGCGTCAGCGAGTGTATCCTGAGCTGTCCGGGACCGTCTTCGCACCGCGCGGCCAAAAGCGATGATTGGCAATACAATGATCGGTATTGCTACCAGAACCAACGCTGACAGTCGCGGACTGGTGTAGACCATCATGATCGTCGCACCGAACATCAATACGGTGTTTCGCAGAGCCATAGATGCCGTTGCGCCTACTGCCGATTTGATCTGCGTCGTGTCTGCGGTCAAGCGTGAGACGATTTCACCCGTGCGGGTGCTATCAAAGAACGACGGGCTCAATGTTGTTATATGTGAAAACACATCGGAACGAAGGTCAGCAACCACACGCTCGCCCAACCAAATGACAAAATAGTAGCGACCAGCGCTGGAGATCGCGAGCAAGGCAGCGATAATGATCAGCATCGTGAAATAGTTCTGAATGAACAGGCTGTCATTCGCATTGAAGCCGTTGTCTATCATGCGACGCACAGCAAGTGGCAGCGTCAGTGTTACCGCCGCTGCAACCACCAAAAAGAACAGGGCAAGCCCCACCTGCAATCTGTAATGCAGAAGGTAGGGAAAAAGTCTCGCGAGCGGACGCAGATTGCGGTTGCTCTTTGTTTCTTCAGAACTGGACATGGGCGTTCTATCGAATGGATGCGGCCAAAACGCAACTGGGCAATTGGTTCCGCTGGCTTTACGAGTTTGCAATCGCCATGCACCTTAAAGTGCTTGTGCGATGACAGTGTTTGATGTATTGGCTCGCCAGCAAAATTCCAGACATTTTCGCGCTAATCTGCTCACTCGGCTGATGCATGGCTTAGAAGATAGTCTGAACCGCGCAGTTCCGGGTGTTACCGGTGTGCAGTTGATCGTTAAGGACGCCGACTATGAAGAACGATATCCATCCAGACTACCACACCATCAAAGTGGTGATGACCGATGGCACAGAATATGAAACCCGCTCTACTTGGGGTTCCGAAGGTGATGTGCTGAACCTCGACATCGACCCAACCTCTCACCCGGCTTGGACGGGCGGCAACCAGCAGCTTGTTGACCGAGGTGGCCGTGTTTCCCGCTTTAAGAAGCGCTATGAAGGTCTGGGAATCTAAATTTCCAAATTTGCTGGCCGAAAGGCTGCTCTACAGAAAAAAAGGCTGTGCTTCGCCAGAAGCGCGGCCTTTTTTGTTCAAGCCACCTTAGTCTGAGATTGAGGCTCCTAGCGCCGTGGACAGAAGGTTGAGTTGGGCGGACACTGGGTTCTTCGCCACGTTCAACTCTTTTTCTTCACCACCAAACAGCTCAAGGTCCAGCCGGGTTACACTGGCCTGAAGGCTTAGTGAACGGTCCACGAGGGAGATAAACTCTTCCGGAAGGCTATCCCAGCCAGCAGCGTCGCGTTTGCTTGACAGCTGATCGAGCCGCACTTTGTTTTTCTCTGCCATCGCCTGTTCGCGGGTCATTTCGCCTTCACTGACGGCCCGCTGTAAAAGGAGCCAAGACGCCATCTGCATCAAACGGGTCGTCAGCCTCATGGATTCTGACGCGTAGAGAACTGAAGCCGGACTTGTCAGTGATTTTGCAACACGGCGGCCTTCACCATCGAGATAGGTGGCGCTTTCCTCAACCAAAGCCATTCCGTCGTTGAACAGCGCCTTAAAACGCCCGGACGAAAAGAACCGATCCGCCAGTCGCACCGGAGAATCAGCCACATCACCATTATGGTCGTTGGAATTGTTTTCGTTCATAGGACCTTCGCTCCGCTGCGGTGTTCTAGTCCTGATCCGCCAGCGAGGTAAAGCGCTCTTGAAGAAATTCCCGAACATTGGTGAACGAGAGCTGGTGGCAATTGTAGAGTTGCCAAATCATAAAAAAAGAGCCGCAAATGCGGCTCTTGAAAGTTAACAGGGAGGCTCATTCAATGCGAAACTGGTTCGGCGATGAATGAAATCCAGATAACTGGATGTGTATAGTTAACGCACGATAAGCTTAACAAAAAGTTAAGAAAGTCACTCTGATTCTATGATTGTCGTTATGATTTGAACAAAGCTTCGGCTGCGGAAAGATCCTGGCTCTTCTTGGTTCTAGCCTTTTCGACGCGTTCGATTTCTTCCTTCAGGGCCGCGACACGTTCGTCAAGCTCCTCCACGGAGAAGTCATAGAGGTCTTCCCCAATCGTGATTATGCCTTTGGTCGGGCGAGGTGCATCGTCGTCAAACATATTTGAAATTCGCCGTCATCTGTGATCCATCAAGTTTCGAACCAGTTTGGCATTCCTTTGAAGAAAGCACCAGATATGAGCGACCTGCCTACCACTATGACCGCAATTGCTATTTCGGAGCCGGGTGGTCCCGATGTGCTCAAGCAGCAGGAACGCCCGGTTCCTGAGCCTGCGGCAGAGGAAGTTCTGATCAAAATCGCCTTCGCGGGCGTAAACCGTCCCGACTGTTTGCAGCGTACAGGGGCGTATCCGGCTCCACCGGGTGCGTCTGATCTTCCTGGATTGGAAGCCGCGGGCACTATTGTTGCCATCGGTGAGGGCGTAGCAGATCATCAGATCGGTGATCCCGTAACAGCATTGTTGGCTGGCGGTGGGTACGCGCCCTATGCAACGGCTCACGCTGGCCATGCGCTGCCCATTCCGAGCGGATTGGATCTGGTTCAGGCAGCAGCGCTTCCGGAGACCTTTTTCACCGTGTGGCACAATGTGTTTCAACGAGGTGGCCTGAAAAGTGGAGAACGCTTTCTTGTTCATGGCGGATCATCCGGCATTGGAACGACCGCCATTCAACTCGCGAAGGCCTTCGGCGCTGAAGTGTTCACCACGGCCGGCAGTGATGAAAAGTGCGATGCCTGCCACAAACTCGGTGCGGATCATGTGATCAACTACCGCAATGAGAGCTTTGTCGATGTCATCAAGGACAAGACCAATCGTCAGGGCGTGAATGTGATCCTGGACATGGTGGGCGGGGACTATATCTCACAAAACCACTCTGCGGCGGCGGTTGACGGTCGGATTGTTCAGATTGCTTTCTTGCAAGGTTCAAAAGCGGAAATGGACTTCACCCGATTGATGATCAAACGATTGGTGCATACCGGATCAACGCTGCGTCCACGCGACAACGAATTTAAGTCGCAGGTTGCCCGAGAGATCAAAGAGCACGTCTGGCCACTCATCGAAGCTGGAAAGGTTGTGCCTGTCATGGACCAGATGTTCGACCTGAGCGAAGCTAATCTGGCTCACCGGCGCATGGAAGAAGGGAACCACATCGGCAAGATCATGCTGCGTGTTTGAGGAAGACCGAATTGCGCAAGTTGTTGATGATCAGCCTTTTTATCTTAGCACTTACGCTTCTCCTGTTCGGGTATTGGGGCCTTGAAACCCAGTCAGGGCGAGCGACCTTTGATGAGATGGACGGGCTCATTCCGTTTTTTGCTGGCGTGATTGGCGGAATGTTCCTTCTCATCAGCTTGATCTGGCTGACAATTAACCGATTCCGCACAGGCAAATTTTGGTAGTCGGCAAGGTAAAATCTTCACATTGCGCCGTTGCCAGAATCCGACTATAAGACGGCAATTCCCGAAATCGTGGTCTCCTGCCACGTCTCTTCCGAAGCCCGGTCGAGCGAACAGGAAACCTGTGTGCGTTTTAAAGAAGCAGGTGGCTGGATTTTGGGTCTGAAACGCTGCGAAATTGACACCTGGGCGCTCATCGAGTTGGGGAATTCGCAATCGTCGGTGTCAAACAAGGAAGGATCGCATCAATGGCCAACACTCTCCTGATGCCAAAAGCCACGGCCGTTTGGTTGGTGGACAACACACCCTTGACGTTTGAACAGATTGCCCAGTTCTGCACCCTGCATACGCTGGAAGTGAAATCCATTGCCGACGGTGATTCCGCCCAAGGCATCAAGGGTCTTGATCCCATCCAGACTGGCCAGCTCACCCGCGAAGAGTTGGATAAGGCAATCGCTGACCCCAATCACAAGCTGAAGTTGTCCGAGCCAAAGGTGAAAGTACCCGAGCTGAAAAAGAAGGGCCCGCGCTATACGCCGGTATCCAAACGACAGGACCGGCCCAACGCCATATTGTGGCTCTTGCGCAACCATCCCGAACTGCGCAATTCCCAGATCATCAAGCTGGTTGGAACGACCAAAACCACCATTGAAGCGATCCGTGAACGGACGCACTGGAACTCAGCCAATCTTCAGCCACTGGACCCGGTAACGCTGGGCATCTGCACCCAGATCGATCTGGACTTCGAAGTTCAGAAAGCTGAGAAGAATCGCCCAGCCGAACTCGTAGTTGAGACGGATGAAACGCTGATGCCTGCGAGCGAAACCCAGGAAATGGTTGATACGGAAGCCGTGATGGAACAGGAAAACATCGATGCAGAATCGGTGTTTAAAAATTTCCAGACCAATACGGAACAGCCAGAAACTTGAGTTCCATCTGGTGAAAAACGGCACTCAGTGATGGCCCTCGCCGGATTGTTCCATCTTTCGATAAAAAGCGCGGAGCGACTTGTCTTGCTCCGTGCGAAACGTTTCACCGGATTTGTTTAAGCTATCAATCCGGTCCGTGCGGAACATGCGAAAATCGTTACGCAGTTCGCACCACGCAACCAACGTCCACACTTTTCCCCAATACCACAGCCCCAATGGTCGAATTCTGCGCGTGGTGGCTGAGCCCTCCGCGTCAAAGTAGTCGATCAGCAATACGTGACGTTCTTCCGCGGCACGCTCGACAACATCAATGACCTGGCGTTCTTCATCGCCCATCGAGTATGAGGGGGCGTGAATTTCGGTCTCTGAAATTCGCTTTTTTTCCGAATCCGGCAAAACGGCTTCGATTTTGACCAATGCTTCTTCGGCAGCACGGGCCATCGCTGCACCGCCCCATGCTCGGATCAGTCGGGCTCCAGCAACCAGTGCTACGATTTCATCTCTGGAAAACATGAGTGGTGGGAGATCAAAACCTTCCCGCATCAAATATCCGACACCCGCCTCTCCATCAATCGGAACGCCGGTTGATTGAAGATCAGCGATGTCGCGATAAATTGTGCGCTCGGAAACCTCCAGCCATTCTGCAAGAGTGGCCGCCGTCGTCAGGCGACCACCCCGCAGATGCTGGACGATCTGAAAGAGGCGATCCGCTCTTCGCATCAGTTCGCGGTGTAAAGACCGATCTGATTGCCATCAGGGTCTTTGCAGTAAACGAAGCGGCCCACCGGCAGTGGTGTAATTTCGCCTGTGACTTCACCGCCTGCTTCCATCACGCGTCCCATTGATTCTTCCAGTGGCTCGGGCGCTGCGAGGTGAACCACCATGTCCGACCGCACGGAGCTGTCGCTCTGATATAGATGGCCAGCAGGATTGTTCGGATTGTCAGTTGGGAAGATCTTGGTCACACCGCCACCCATGTCCATTTCGGTAAGCTTGGTGTTCAGGACGGTTTCATAAAAACTGGCAGATTTATCGAGGTCTGACACGGGAATCTCGAACCACACGACTGCGTTTGTTGGGGTGAATTGCGACATCGAATTGCTCCTTGGCTTGGTGTTGATAATTCGACCATCGCACAGCCCTCCTGACAGCGTTCTGTCAGGAGAAAATGCCAGGCTTCAATTCTCCTGGACAGGCACGGTGTAATTGAGGCCAAGACGTCCGCCGTCAGCATAAATTGTCTGGCCAGTGATATAAGCCGCATCATCAGAGGCTAAAAAAGCAGCGATGCCTGCAATCTCTTCCGGGTCACCGATTCTGCCCATGGGTGTTCGCGAAAGCACTCTGTGGCGCGCTGAATCATCGGTCGCAACCGTTTGAAACATGTCGGTCATGATGGAACCGGGCCCAATCGCATTCACGCGAATTCCGTGTGGCGCCAGGGCCTGAGCCATCACATTGGTTAGCTGTTTCACTCCACCTTTCGAGATCGTGTATGGTACCTGATTGGCAATCGCGAACACAGCATTGACGGAGGACATGTTTATAATGGTTCCAGGTGCGCCTCCATCCTCCACCTTAGCGACCATGTGTTTGGCGACCGCCTGCCCGCAAAGGAATGCCCCTTTGAGATTGACCCGCATGACCTGATCAAACTGCTCTTCGGTGACATAAAGAAAATCTTCGGCAATTATGGTTCCCGCATTGGCTACCAGAATGTCGATGTCACCGAAGAGGTCGATGGTTGACGCAACCAGATTGTGAACATCCAATCGGCTGCCCACGTCCGCGTGCTTGAAACGAATGTCACCAAGTTCGGAAAGTTCCTGAGCAGCGTTCTCACCGGCATCATCATCGATATCGGCGATGACAACCTTCACGCCCTCAGACAAATATCGGCGCGCAATGGCGTAACCGATTCCACGGGCACCGCCTGTAATGACGGCCGATTTCCCATTTAGCGGCATAGAATGAGGGCGTTGCCCCTCCCTGATCCAAAAGAAAACAACCTGAAGCCCGACCGGGATTTGGTCAAGCTTTGATCAAAGTTGCTTCCACGCTGGGGTCAGGTCCGTCACCTGGCTATGCCACGACCTCTCATCACTTCTGTGATTTCGTCCAAAATCACGGGATCATCGATGGTTGCCGGCATCTTCCAGTCTTCGCCATCAGCAATTTTTTGCAATGTGCCGCGCAAAATTTTCCCTGATCGGGTTTTTGGAAGGCGCTTAACAGAGAGTGCCGTTTTGAAGGCGGCAACCGGACCGATTTGTTCGCGAACCAGTTTTATCAGTTCCCGTTCAAGTTCGGTTTCGTCCCTGTCGGCTCCTGAGTTGAGAACAACAAAACCCACTGGAATTTGGCCTTTGAGCTGATCTGCAATACCGATGACGGCACATTCCGCAACGTCCGGATGGGTCGCCACCACTTCTTCCATCCCGCCAGTTGAAAGCCTGTGTCCCGCAACATTGATGATGTCATCGGTCCGGGCCATGATGAAGAGGTACCCGTCTTCATCAATGTAACCGGCGTCGGATGTTTTGTAGTAGCCCGGAAACTCTTCAAGATAGGCTTCTTTGAACCGTGCCTCCGCGTTCCACAGAGTTGGCAAGCAGGATGGCGGAAGAGGTAGCTTGACCACAATGTTCCCAAGTGTGCCCACCTCAACGGGGTGGCCTTCATCATCGAGCACCTGAACGTCGTACCCTGGCATCGCAACTGTGGGTGAACCAAGTTTGATGGGAAGCGCACCGAGCCCCACCGGGTTTCCGGCAATCGTCCAGCCAGTTTCCGTTTGCCACCAGTGATCAATCACAGGCACACCAAGTTGGTCCTGAGCCCATTTGATCGTGTCCGGATCGGCGCGTTCTCCCGCGAGAAACAATGTGCGCAAACAGGACATATTATATTTCGCGATAAGTTCTCCCTTGGAGTCTTCTTTTTTGATCGCTCGAAAAGCTGTTGGCGCAGTAAACAACGCAGCGACACTGTGCTCCGAAATCACGCGCCAGAATGTTCCGGCATCCGGTGTCCCAACCGGCTTTCCTTCGAACACGATTGTCGTGCAGCCATGCAGCAAGGGCGCATAAATGATGTAGGAATGTCCAACCACCCAACCGACATCCGATGCCGCCCAGAATACTTCTCCCGGATCAATGTCGTAGATGGCCTTCATCGACCATTTGAGGGCCACCATGTGTCCGCCATTGTCGCGAACCACACCTTTTGGCTGACCGGTGGTGCCGGATGTGTAGAGAATATAGAGCGGATCGGTTGCGGCCACTGGCACACACGGCACTTCCCGCTTGGCGGATTTTGCGGCAGCCACCTCCGTGGCATAGTCGAAGTCGCGTCCCTCAATCATGTCAGCGGTCAGTTGCTCGCGCTGGAACAAAATGACCGAGGACGGCTTTGATGATGAGAGTTCTATCGCCTCATCGAGCAACGGTTTGTAAGCGATCACCCGGCCAGGTTCGATACCACATGATGCGGTAATGATTAGCTTGGGAGTTGCATCGTCGATGCGTGTCGCAAGTTCGGCGGCAGCAAACCCTCCGAAAACCACGGAATGAACCGCACCGATCCGGGCGCACGCAAGCGTGGCGACCACGGCCTCAGGTATCATGGGCATGTAAATGATAACCCGATCACCCTTCTCGATACCGCGGTCGATCAGCGATGCTGCGAGCGCTTGACACTCATCCCGCAGCTCAGTGTACGTGAGCGTTCTCTTTGAACCGGTGATGGGGCTGTCATAGATTAAAGCAGCTTGGTCTGCGCGACCGTTCTCCACATGTCGGTCCACAGCATTATAGCAGGTGTTGCAGATACCATCGGAAAACCAGGTGCCATAGACACCCCCTTCAGGATCAAGGGTGGTTTCCGGCTGTTTGACCCAGTCAATCTCGTTTGCAGCTTCTGCCCAAAACCCTTCCGGATCACTTTTCCACGCGCTGTAGACTTCATGATAGGTGGATAACACGCTTTTCTCCTCCGGCACCTGACGTCACGAAACGTAAGGTCACAATCCTCTCCGACTGAAAAGACTAGATCATCTGGCGAGCGGCGTGTCCATTCATCGTTCGGCTGACCACATATGTCGCAGATCGTCGTGATGATGAGTCAGGTTTTTAGAGTGAGGCATAACAAAAAAGGCCGGTGCGACCATGCACCGGCCTTTTCGATACCAGTGTTTGAACGTGCTGCTTTATGCAGCCTGTTCCAGATCGGATTTCCATGTTCCGAGAGCCGCCATTGCGTTCATTTTTGCCCGATGAGCAAAAGCGCGGCTTCCAGCAGCGACGTTTTCGGATTTGCCAGCCCAGGCGGCAAGGGCATCGGCTTGCAGTGCACGTCCGTAGGAATAGGTCAGCTTCCAGGGTAGATCATACATAGCGTTCATGGCTGCCAGATGGGCTGTTGCCTGTAGCGATGTCTGACCGCCTGAAAGGAACGCAATACCGGGTACAGAAGAGGGTACATGCGCCTTAAGCACCTTCACTGTCTGTTCGGCGACTTCCTCGACAGATGCCTGCGTCGGGCAGTTCGTGGCAGGTAAAACCATATTTGGCTTCAATACCATGCCGTCGAGTGCCACGCGCGCGATGAAGAGTTCGTCAAAGACTTCCTGAAGGATCTGCGCTGAAGCTTCTGCGCACTGATCAACCGTGTGGACGGCGTCAGCACCATCCATCTGCACTTCAGGTTCCACAATTGGCACAATGCCAGCTTCCTGACAAAGTGCTGCGTAACGAGCCAGGCAGTGAGCATTGCCACGCAGGCTGGAGCGGGATGGCGCGGAATCGGAAATGTTGATGACACAACGCCATTTGGCAAAGCGGGCACCGGCCTCATAGTAGCCGGCAAGACGCTCGCGCAGGCCATCAAGGCCTTCGGTGACAGTTTCGCCCGGATGGCCAGCCAGCGGTTTCGCACCTTGGTCGACTTTGACGCCTGGAACAGCACCCGCTGCCTTGATGACGTCTACAAACGGGGTGCCGTCTGCTGATTTCTGATAGAGTGTTTCTTCAAACAGAATGACGCCTGAAATGTAGTTGTTCATCGCTTCGGACGATGAAAACAACATGTCGCGGTAGGCGCGGCGGTTTTCTTCGGTGCTTTCCAGACCGATGGAGTCGAACCTTTTCTTGATGGTGCCGGATGATTCATCCGCGGCCAGTATGCCCTGGCCCTCTGCCACCATGGCAATTGCGATATCCTGAAGTGTCTCCGTCATGTGTGCATCCCTCAAATTGAAGCTTTGCGGGAGCAGCTATCAAATCTTGACAGAGTAAGAAACCGCAGGGAATCGCCTGAATCGATTGAAACTCTGAATTATAACCAACACAGTTACTGATTGAGCAAATGCTGAGTGGTTCTGTGGGCAGCGCCACTCGGAATTGGGTGTCGGGCAGCGTGAATTGAGTCTGTTTGAATCAGTTTGGCGCCAGCTGCTCAGCAGAAAAATTGAGGCTGGCAATGATTGACCTTCGACCCACATCTACGGTCGCGCCCCACAGTAAGAAATACAGATGTTGGGGCGATATATACATGGTGGGTCTGGAGGGACTCGAACCCCCAACCAAGCGGTTATGAGCCGCTGGCTCTAACCAATTGAGCTACAGACCCGGCATCGCCTCTGCTAGCCCAAATTCGATGTGCCAACAAGGCCTCTCATCGGATCAGTTGAGCCCTCTCCGTATTTCCACCTTAATTCCGTGTGACGCGCGCAATTGGGGTCGTTTCGAACAAGAACTGGGAGAGGGTTCATGTCAATTCTGGTACGAATATATTGGGCGGTGGCAGTCTGCGCTATCTCGCTATCCAGCGCCAATACGTTGGTCGCCGCGGAACCGACGAAATCGGTCATCTCTGTTTCAGCAACCGGTTCCGCTTCTGCCAAACCCGACATTGCAATTGTTGATCTGGCGGGTGTCCACGAAGCCAAGACCGCGCGCGATGCGCTTGACATGAACAGTGAAGCGATGGGGAAAGTGCTTGCCGAATTAAAGGCCAGCGGAATTGCGGAAAGCGATTTGCAGACAAGTTCTTTCAATATTCAACCGCTCTACGCCAAGCGCAAGACATCCTCGCTGAGCCACCGTGACAACAATAAGTCGGCAGGATATCGCGTCTCGAACCAGTTGACGGTCAAGGTACGCGATCTGGCAAGATTGGGCACAATCATCGACAGGGCTGTCGAACTGGGGGTGAACGCCGGAGGCAATGTCCAATTCACGGTCGAGAATCCAGTGGAAGTCATCCGTCTTGCCCGTCAACGCGCCGTGGCGTCGGCGATTGCGAAGGCAAACACATTGTCCGAAGCGGCTGGCGTGAAATTGGGGTCGCTGCTTGAATTGAAGGAAGGCACTGCATTGTCGCCGCGCGCGCCGGTTCGGGTCAGGGTGATGGAAGCATCCAGCAGTGCTGTGCCCATTGCCAGCGGTGAATCTGTTTTCCGGGTAACCGTGCAGGCGCGCTGGTCAATCGAACCATAAAAAACCTGACCGGCATCTCTGCCGATCAGGTTCAGCCGGGTTTATCGGCTGATTGGGTTGGGCTTACCAGCCACGCCGCACGAAACGGACGGGGCAACGCGGCGCGCGGGAGAAGCCAACCACAATTCTGTGGCCGTAGCGGCGACCGGCAACCACCACACCGCGGCGGCTTGCGCGGACAATGTGTGCCCGGCGGACGCCCATGCGGCGGGCCTTACGCAGCGCCCGACCAGGACGACAGAAACGGTAAGGGCGGTAGTGCGGACGGTGGCGGTGGTAGCCTGGTTCACCGAAGTGGACTGAGAAGCCGGGGCCTTCAATTCCGATGCCGACACCATGGCCGAAAGCTTGAGCGGGGGCAGTTGAGACGGCAGCGCCGCCAAGAGCCAGGAAGAGTGAGATGGTGGTTGCTTTAGCGAGTTTGTTGAACATTGTAGTCTCCTGTGGGTGTGTGCTGTTGTCATCACGTTGTGTGATGAGAGGAGACTATGAGACTGGCTGTGAACCCCATTCGAACACCGAGTTCATATTCCGTTCATAATGTGAAGAAAATTTGAAAGCCGAATAAAAACAAATGTTTGCAGAGATAAAATTTCTACATTTCCTGTACTTTTTTGAAGTCACGGAACCAATTTGTCCTCACTCCGGCGTTTAAAGATCAGACAATCGGCTGATCCAATATCCGGTTAGGTCTCATATAGTCGGCAGTTTTTGTGTGACACATCACAAGACCGCCTGAACCGGAAAAGGCCCAACTTTAAACCCAGACGGCGTGGGAAACCTTGAACCCGCCCCTTTGCGAGAGTAGCGTGACCTTCAAAGTAAAGTGTCTCGGGAAACATGCATGTACAAGACCGTTATCAGCGGCACGGGGGTCTTCACGCCGTCACAGACTATCACCAACAAGGAGCTGGTCGCGGCTTATAACGACTATGCGGATCGGCAGAACGAAAAATATGCCGATGAAATTTCGGCTGGCGAACGCGAGCCATTGGATCACTCCAGCGAGGAGTTCATTTTCAAAGCGTCCGGCATTGAACAACGTTATGTGCTGGATAAGTCTGGCGTGCTTGATCCAGACATCATGCACCCGGTGTTCAGCCAGCGCGACGACGACGAGCCATCCCTGATGGCGGAGATGGCGGTTGACGCCGCCCGTAAGGCGCTGGAGAAGGCTGGTCGTACCGCCGATGAAATTGGTGGCGTGATCTGCGCTGCGTCAAATCACGAGCGCGCCTATCCGGCCATCGCAATCGAAATCCAGAATGCATTGGGCATTGGAGGGTTTGCGTTCGACATGAATGTTGCTTGTTCCTCGGCCACGTTCGGGATTCAGGCAGCTGCGGACATGGTTCGCTCAGGTTCTGTGAAGTCCATATTGATGGTCAATCCCGAAATCTGTTCCGGTCATCTGGAGTGGCGCGACCGCGACTGCCACTTCATTTTTGGTGATGTCTGCACCGCCGTTGTGATTGAGCGCGCCGAAAAGGCAAAGAATGGCAACGCATTCGAAATTCTGTCGACCCGTTGCCTCACCCAGTTCTCAAACAATATCCGCAACAACAATGGTTTTCTTCGCCGATCAAAGCCTGATGGGGTGAAGGACCGCCGCGACATGCAGTTCATGCAGGAAGGGCGCAAGGTCTTCAAACAGGTGGTGCCGATCGTTTCAGAACTCATTCTTGATCATCTGAACGAAGAAGGAATCGAACCATCGCAACTGTCCCGCATGTGGTTGCACCAAGCCAACAAGGGCATGAATGACCTGATCGGGAAAAGGGTCCTGGGCCGCGATCCGGAACCAGGTGAACAGCCCAACATCCTGCAGGATTATGCCAACACCTCTTCCGCTGGCTCGATCATCGCGTTTTCAAAATACTCCGACGACCTGCCGAAAGATGCGCTCGGTATCATCTGCTCGTTTGGGGCCGGATATTCGGTTGGCAATGTAATTGTTCGCCGGATGAATTGATTAGAAACTCGATACCGTCAGGGACGACGCATTGCTGATAACACTGAAGTCTGATGATGGGTCAATCCTGACCTACCGTGATAACAAGCGATACCTCTGGTTGTTGTCATTGGTTGAGCCCGTCGTCCCCACCCTTACCGTGATTGCGTTCTTCTGGTTCGATAAAAACCAGCTCATTCTTCTTTGGCCACTGGTCCATGCCTTCGTGTTGATCCCCATTCTAGATCTGATTTTTGGGGAGGACACCTCCAACCCACCACCCGAAGTGCTGGATCATATGGAGAAGGATCCGTACTACCGTTGGCTTCTTCACGCATCAATTCCACTCTTCTGGGCGGGTTTTCTTGCTGCAGCCTGGCTTGTCGGGACCCAAGAGCTGAGCTTGTGGGCGGTGCTGGCCCTTGCGGTGGGCACTGGGTTTGCATCGGGGACCGGAATCACGGTTGGGCATGAATTGGGGCACAAGCAAAACCGCGTTGATCGGTTTGGTGCGATGCTCGCAAATGCTGTTTCGGGCTATGCGCACTTTTGCATTGAGCACAATCGTGGCCATCACACCTGGGTGGCAACTCCTGAAGACCCCGCATCTGCACAATACAATGAGAGCGTTTACGCGTTCGCCGTTCGTGAAATTCCCGGCACACTTGTGCGAGGATTAGTTCATGAACGCGAGCGTCTCGCCAAGAAGGGGCTGCCGTTCTGGCACTGGCGCAATGAAGTTTTGCAGGGCTGGGCCATCAAGCTGGCCGTTGACGGGTCACTCATTTTCGCCTTTGGCTGGATTATGGTCCCTTTCCTGATCATCCATAACTTCATCGGCTGGTACGCGCTGACGGAAGCCAACTATTTAGAACACTATGGATTGAAGCGCGGGAAACGTGACAATGGCCGGTATCTGCCATGTGAGCCGCATCATTCGTGGAACACCAACCACGTGGTTTCCAATCTGATGCTGTTCCACCTGCAACGGCATTCTGATCATCACGCAAACCCACTGCGCCCTTATCAGGTCCTGCGCAACTTCGATGAATTGCCGCGCCTTCCGTCGGGATATGCAGGATGTTTTGTGCTGGCTGCCATTCCACCGATCTGGTTTGCTGTGATGAACCCGAAGGTGCTGGCTTGGGCCGAAGGTGATATGAACAAAATCAACACGGGCTGACCTCAGTAACCCGAAATATGCAAACTCCAAGGGGGCGGGCGCTTTGTCTTATCTTGCAAAATCAATAATTGCGGCTGTCGTCTTGGCGATGTTTGTCGCCATTTCGGGGACGGGTTCGGATCTGCGCGCTCAAACCGTTGGTGTGCCGGGGGCTGGCGGAGAAACGGCGCCTGCCGAAATCAAGCTGCCAGACCCACTGACGCCGGAGGCCATTCGTGAGCTGGTCTCGACCTTGAGCGATGGACAGGTCCGTTCTCTGCTTCTGGAGAGGCTGGATGCTGTTGCAAAAGCCGAAAAAGAAAAAGAGGCAGGTACCAGTGTTGCGCAGTTCGTCGAGCGCTCCGTCACTGGCATTTGGGACTCAATCTTTGAAGCCGTGGTCCGGGTGCCGCTACTTTGGGAATCGCAAAGCCGCAGCTTTTTGAATTTCTATGACCGTCTGGGATGGTCCGGCATCGGCACCTTGTTCGGTTCTCTGCTGCTGGCGATACTGGCTGGGGCGACGGTTGAGTTTTTGGTCAATCGGTGGTCGCGCAATTGGCATGCTGACGCTCTCAACCAGCAACATCCTGACACGCTCAGAGACACGCTGCGCTTTTTGTTCTTTCGGCTTTGCAACGATATGTACGGCCTGATTGCATTCTTTATTGTGACCCGAAGCGTCACGGTCAATCTGGTGCCTCAGGAGTTTCACTCGTTCTCCCAAACGATCATGTTGAATCTCGTCGTGCTGCCGCGTCTGGGTGCCGCCTTTATCCGATTTATTCTGGCGCCCAACGCACCTCAGTTCCGAATTGTCCATACCGACGATGAGACGGCCAAAATCGCTTACCGTCATCAGATCGGCATTTTTGTACTGATGGGATTTTCAATCGCCATCGTCAACTTCAACGACCTGAACGGCGTTTCAATGGGCCAGTCGCGGCTGGGCTTCTGGCTCAACCTCGCCGTCCATCTTTATGTGATCTGGCTGGTGTGGCGGGTCTGGGACGGTCTGGTCATGATGATGCGTGGTGCCGATCCCGAGGTGACGCCGTTGGAGGAAAAGGTCGCGCGGATATATCCGGCATACTGTATTGGAGTTTCAATCGTCACCTGGCTGATTGTGAACGTGCTGGTGGCTTTTGAGCAATTCGAACTGCTTCAAACCGCACCGCACTACAAGATGATGTTCCTTCTGACGATGGTCGCGTTCATGGACACAGCAGTGCGGGGTCTGGTGCGCCACCTCGTGCCACCCATGCGGGGAGAAGGGGTTGTGGCACAGCGAGCCTATGCCTCGACCAAGCGCAGCTACATCCGTGTTGGTCGTGTGGTGCCTCACGACCGGCGGCACGGGCATGGCGGCGAGGGACGTCACCCCCGAGGCCACGATCGCCGTGCTGGACCGCCAGGCGCCGGGCCTGGTGCACAGGATGATGGCCGAGTCGCTGAAGGTGACCCCGCTGGCCATGCTGTCGCGGCTGACGGCCGGCACGAGGGACAAGACGCTGGTCGTGAATTTGCCGGGGAGCAGGAAGGC
>JBCCGR010000009.1:0-127927 GCA_039029195.1 Pseudomonadota bacterium | reverse complement strand
AGCTTCAGTTCAATCTCACGCAGAAGTCGCAAAACATCCTCGTCCGAATAACGCTTCCTCGCCATCACTCAAAACTCCAAAACCAAACAAAAGATGGATCAGTTTTAAGGCGGTGGAACAAGAGGATAGATGGACAGAATTCGCGTCACGGGAACGGCACAGGCCGTCGAGGAAATCGCCTGGAAGTATCGCCTTAAAGCTCTGGGGAATGACCGGCAGCGGGCAAATGATCTTTCTGGCTATGTGGAGCAGGTCTACGGCCTCAATCCGGGGCTTGCTGACAAGGGGCCGCTCATTCCGGTTGGCACCGAGATCATCATGCCTGATCCATTCGTCAGCGTGGAACGTCCTGCAAACCGGCTTTGGGGCTGATCATGAGGCCGGTGATTGAAGTCTTGCAGAATGGGAGCCCGGTTAACGGCATTTTCTAAAGCGCGCTTGTGTCTGCGACCATTCGCGATGAAAGCGGGCAGGACAGCGACACGCTCGACCTGGTGTTCAACAACAGGGAATATGAAATAGCACCCCCGCCGAAGGGTGCAATCCTTGAGCCGAAATTCGGCTACGCGGGCGGCGAAATCACCTCAATGGGCAAGTTTGAGGTCAATAAAATCAGATCTGTCGGCGGTCCGGACGGCATCCTGTTGGAAGTGTCGGGCAAGGCGGCAAGCGTATCCAAAAAACTGAAGCAGAAAGGCTCCCAGCACTTCGAGAACACGACCCTCGGGAGCGTGCTTAAAAAGACTTTCTCAGCGGCCGGAGAAAGCATTGAGATCGATGGCCAGCTTGCGGGAACAGCGGTCGAATATGAGACCCGCAACAATCAGCCAGCGCTCGACTTCGCAAACCGGCTTGCCGACAAGTACAACGCGATATTCAAGGCGGGTGGCGGGAAATATATCTTTGTGCCGCGCGGCTCTCAGAGCAAGCCGGGCGGCGGCACGGTAGCGGGCATCACGGTCGATCGATTTGAATGTGAGGATTGGGAGATCAAGACCGAGCCACGACCGTCCTACAGCAAGGTTGGCGTCCACTGGTACGACGAAAAGAAATCGAAAACCGAACTCGAAGAGGCAGAAACGGGGCTTGATGGACCAACGCACCGGTTGCCGCACAAGGCCCGCCACAAGGCGGAAGCCAAGGCCCTTGCGGAAGCAGAAGCCGCCCGCCTGAACCGAAAGACCGGCAGCGGCCATTTCACCCAATATGGCCGCACAGACGCTTCGGCCGAGATGGATGTCACGGCCATCAATTTCGGCCCGATCGAGAATGGCAAATGGCGCTGCAGCGCGGTCGAAAACGAATTTTCAGACAATGGCTGGCGCACCACGATTGAGGTCGAAGCCCCGGAAAAGGGGAAGTCGTAACGCGTTGACTCTGCATGGGATGGTTGCAAGGGTTGATGACTTGTTTTCAACCACAACAACTGGCCCGATGACGCCGAAATATCGAGATTTGAGTTTGCCAACCAAATTGGCCGAGATGCTCCAAAGCGTTGGTTCCATTTCATGGGGCGAACACGCTCATCAATTTCATTTCGGTACGCCATTCCTCGAAAAACTGTCTCGAGCGAACAGTGATAAATTGAACTCTCTGCTCAGGGCTCTCGAAATTACTCATACGGCGATAGCAAAGGGAGCCCACTCATCTGCGACAACGGTGGGCCGTGCACTCAACCCCGACGAGGATGTGAGGCCCTATAACCGAAAAAAAATTTTGCGGATAGTCGAGCGCATCATTAATGCGGAGCTCAGAAGATTCCCAGTTCGCGAGTACGACATTTTTTCCGAACACATCGATTAGCAAGACCATCCAACACCGATACCATCAGAAAGACGCCCAGGGACTGATGAGAGGCCGAATGTACAAGACATAGTCAAATTGGGTGAGCGGTTGGAAGGTTGCATTTCAATTGATGCACCGAATGCAGAAAGATCGAACGCCCAGGTGCTTCCATTTAGCGAGCACGAGCTTGGAATTCTTGTTGCAACCGTCGAACTGGCACGCCACGACGTTTCGGTTGAAAAGGATGTGCTCAAACCGATGCGGCCTCTGCAGCATGTCACTTTGGTGCTTGAAGACACAGAGAATATGCTGGAGCAGTTCTGGAAGACAACCGGAGCAGCAGTCAAACCGTTGTTGATGCTCGTGAGGCGCGTCCGCAAGGCCATTCAAGCCGCATTGAACGCCTTTGAGGCCGTTGAAGAGACCTTCGATCCGGGCAAATCCGATAAGAAGAAGTAGAGGGTCGGATGGCAATGTCGATCAGAGCCACACACACACCTTCTGTTGGCCAATGAAAGCGTTAGCCAAATGGATGTCGGGAAGATGGCTGCTTACTGGGTGTGGTGGGCTCGTTCGCCTACATAGCCATAGTCACGTATCTGTTTTCAGCAACGTTGAACCCAACCAAACTGGAAGAGTCCAGGAAGTGCACCAATTGGAACGGTTTCCTCGATAAATTTTCCTGTCTCACCCCCAATGAGTTGGGCGATTTCCTCGCCGGAGCATCAGCACCGTTGGCTTTCGTATGGCTGGTGATCGCCGTGTTCATTCAGTCGCTTGAACTGAAAGCCCAACGGGAGGAACTGGAGCAAACGCGCATAGAGGTGGCAGCGAGCAGTAAGGCACTCGAGGCGCAGGCTGATCACATGCGCGAAGAGCTGAATTTGGTCAAAGAAAAGAATGCTGAGGAGCGGTTTTACAAGTGTCTCGACACAATGCTCGTTCGCTCACAGACTGGTGTTCCGTTCACACTAGCCACCGCTAACAACGGAGAGTTCGAGTTGTTTGGAGAATTGAGCGCAACGAGCGATTTGGGAAAGTGGACGCGTGGACTGACACAAGTGGCGCTGGATTTAGGTGGGGAGGACTTGGAGCATGCATATTTAGCAGACCCAGTCTATTTCGAGTACGTGTTCGAGATGATCTCAATGGCTGCGGATGCCCTAAAAGAGACCAGTGCGGAATTCAGAGCGACGGATCTCGCGAAACATGCCAATCTGGTTTGGGGACAGATGAGCTGGTGGCTTGAGCAGGACAAGAAATATCGGTCTGAACAGGCAAAGAAAACTGGTGCCATTTGAAGTTGCGCACCGGCGCCATTTGAAATTGCGCGCTACACATGATGGTGGTTGCTATGTGGTTACTTTAGGAGATGCGCTAATCCCAAAAACCCAGCAAGCGGTTGAAATCATTGGCGCACCCGACAGGATTCGAACCTGTGACCTCTGCCTTCGGAGGGCAGCACTCTATCCAGCTGAGCTACGGGTGCTTTGCCGCCAGATGATATGATTCATCCAACGACCGGCATTGTTTAGACGATCCGGCGGGGCGCATCAATTAAAGAATGGCGGCGGCGTGCAGCCAAGCTCGACTACCCCGAAATCTCGCCGCGTTCTTCCATCAGATTGCTGAGCCAATCGGGGTCCATTTCCGGCACCGAGGAAAGCAGCAACTGGGTGTAGTCCGGGTGGGGCGGGGAGAGGATTTCGCTTTTCAGACCCTGTTCCACAACCTTGCCCTGGAACATCACAACGATCTCGTCGGAAATTGCCTGCACCACCGCAATGTCGTGGGTGATGAACAGGTAGGTGATGTTGAACTCTTCCTGCAACCGCAGAAGCAGCTTCAAAATGCCTTCCTGCACGATCTGGTCGAGCGCCGAGGTCACCTCATCACAAATGATGACTTCCGGTTCTGCCGCAAGCGCGCGGGCGATGCAGATACGCTGTTTCTGACCGCCGGAAAGTTCGGCCGGCAGGCGGTCTATAAAGCTCTCATCGAGCTCAATCATTTCCATAAGTTCAATGACCCGCTTCTCGGCAGCCTTGCCGGTGAGGCCATGATAGAAATCCAGTGGGCGTCCGATGATTTCTCCGACCGTCTGGCGCGGGTTCATGGCCGTATCAGCCATCTGATAAATCATCTGAATACGGCGAAGCTGATCCTTGTTGCGCTCCTTGAGCGCTTCCGGGAGTGGTTCACCATTGAATTTCACGTCGCCCTTGCTTGGGGGAAGCAGGCCAGTGATCACGCGGGCTGTGGTTGATTTGCCGGACCCAGATTCACCCACCACGGCAACGGTTTTGCCGCGTGGCACGTTGATCTTCACATCGTGCAACACCTTGATTGTGTTGCCATAGGCGGCATCAACACCATCAATGCTCAGGATAATGTCATCGGACTTTGATTCCGGTTTTTCCAGCGCGCGAACCGACCAGAGCGACTTGGTGTAGTCCTTTTCCGGCGATTCCAGCATCTTGCGGGTTTCGGCTTCCTCCACTTCTTCCCCGTAGCGAAGAACCTTAATGAAATCAGCCATCTGCGCCACAACAGCAAGGTCGTGCGTGATGTAGATCGCTGCCGTGTTGAACTGCTCCACAATGTCGCGCATGGCCACAAGCACTTCGACCTGCGTGGTCACGTCAAGCGCGGTGGTGGGCTCATCGAAAATGATAAGATCGGGCCGCGGGGACATGGCCATGGCGGTCATGATGCGCTGAAGCTGACCACCGGAAACCTGATGCGGATAGCGGCTGCCAATATTGTTGGGATCCGGCAGTTGCAGGGAGGCGTAAAGCTCCTGCGCATCCTGTCGGATGTCGCTGTCTGACTGGCCAGTTCCGGCAACTGTGGCCTCAACAGTCTGGTCAATCAGCCGATGGGCGGGGTTGAACGCAGCGGCCGCACTTTGCGCCACATAGGCGATGCGCGATCCCCAAAGCTTGCGTTTTTCCGATTCCGGCGCCGTGCGCAGTTCCATGCCGTCAAACTTGATCGAGCCGCTGGTGAGCCGACAGCCAGGACGGGCAAAGCCCATGGCAGCAAGGCCCAGCGTGGATTTGCCGGCACCGGATTCGCCAATCAGCCCCATCACTTCACCGCGGCGCAGGGTGAGATCGACACCCTTGACGATTTCGTGCCAGCGCTCGTCGGAATAGCCATCGATGCGCACCTCGCGCATATCGACCAGAATGTCGCCCTTTTGGCCTTGAGGCTGATCAGTGCTCATCGCGCAATCCGCTTGTTTTGTGCAGGAACCAGTCCACAACGAAGTTTACGGCCACCGTCAGCAGCGCGATCGCCGCTGCCGGGAGCAGCGGGGTCAAGCCAGCTTTCAGGTCATACTGGGCAAACTGAATGAGGGACGCGTTTTCTTTCACCATGGAGCCCCAGTCGGCGGTTGGTGGCTGAATGCCCAGGCCGAGGAAGGAGAGGGCGGCGATGGTGAGGAACACGAAACAGAACCGCAGGCCAAATTCTGCCACCAGGGGCGGCATGATGTTGGGAAGGATTTCCCGTCGCATTACCCAGCCGAGCTTTTCGCCGCGCAAACGCGCGGCCTCCACATAGTCCATCACCGCCACGTTGATGGCGACGGCACGGGTGAGGCGGAAAACACGGGTGGAATCGAGCACCGCGATGATCACGACCAGGCTCAGCAGATTGGCACCGAAGATGGAAAGCAGCATCAGTGCGAAAATTAGGCTTGGAATGGCCATCAACACATCGACGGCGCGGGAGATAAACTGATCAAGACGCGCCCGGTTGATTGCTGCAATCAGCCCCAGCCCACCGCCGATGAAGAACGACAAGAGTGTGGTCACCAGCGCTATGCCAACCGTGTTGCGTGCGCCGTAGATGAGGCGGCTGAAAACGTCGCGCCCGATCTGATCGGTCCCGAACAGGTGAGTGGAATCCCATGGTGCGTAAGGGACTGCGAACACCTGCGCTTCCCCGTAGGGCGCAATCAGCGGCGCGAACAGTGCAACAAACACGTAGATTGCAATGATAATCATGCCAAACCAGGCGGAAATCGGCGCCTTTTTCAGCTCAATCCAGGCACGCTCTCGCCGGGTGCGGCGCAGGCGAACCTGACCAACCTCGGCGGCGGCGGAGTATGTTTCTGTATCACTCATCTTGGATGCAGCAATCTTGGGTTGGTGACGATGGCCACAATGTCGGCAATCAGGTTCAGCAGGATGTAGGTGGCTGCAAAGATCAGCGCGCAGGCCTGCACGACAGGAATGTCGCGACTGGTCACGGAGTTCACCATCAACTGGCCGGCGCCCGGATAAGTGAACACCACTTCAACCACCACGACGCCAACGACCAGATAGGCAAGGTTAAAGGCGATAACCGTAGAGATCGGTCCCCAGGCATTGGGCAACGCGTGTTTGAGAATGACGCGGGACCGGGAAACGCCCTTCAGCCGCGCCATTTCGATGTAGGGGCTGGCAAGCAGGCTGATGATTGCAGCCCTTGTCATGCGCATCATGTGAGCCACGATGACAAGCGTCAGCGTGAGCGCAGGGAGCGAGCAGGCGTAAATGCGATCCCACAGGCCCATTTCAGGCGTCACGTTGGCAAGAGTGGGGAAAACCGGCCACAGGGTCGCAAGCAGCAGGACCAGTGTATAGGCGACAAAGAACTCCGGGAAGGAAATGGTGGTGAGTGTCGCGGCACTCACACTCTTGTCGTACCAGGTGTCGCGATAAAGCGCGGCGGAGATGCCCAGAAAGAGGGCGAGGGGAACGGCGATCACCGCCGTCATGGCGGCCAGAAACAGCGTGTTCCATAATCGCGGTCCGACAAGCTCGGCAACCGATCGCGATCGGTCAACACCCGACGCGGCACGGCCCGAGAACGATGTTCCAAGATCACCCGTCATTACAGCGCCGACCCAGTCGAAGTATCGCACATAGGCGGGCTTATCGAGGCCCAGTTCCTTGCGGAATGCGGCCACGGTTTCTTCTGTCGCAGATTGTCCAAGGACTGCCTGGGTAAAGTCGCCCGGCAAAAGCTCGATTGAACTGAAAATGATGAGCGACACCACGAACAGTGTGATCAGGCCTAACCCCAGACGCTGCAACACCGTAGAGATGACTGGATGCAAAACTCACTCCCCACTTCGTGACCACACCGGCAGCGTATGTCGCTGCTCGCGCAAGGGCTTTGTTGCCCTGCATGGTCAGTTCCCTGATCTATAGGGTTAACCAAGCGGTTACGGATTGTAAATACCGGTGGCAAACTGTTGAACAGTTCTGAAAGCTGATGTCATCGTAAATTCACGGAATGGGGATTTGCATCCGACAATATTCTGTGGCTGAATTCATTCATGAGCAAACGGGCGTACGCGCGTTTGCCAATGGCGCAAACAGAACATCCGGCGTCTTTTGGGCGGCAATAGGATGTCGAAAATAACAAGTTCAAGGGAACCAACGGAGGATCAACCCTGATGGAAGAAAGAAAGAAAACCTACATTGCAAAGCAGAAAGCGATGCTCGGGCAGGGCGGTATGTCGCGTCGACAGTTCATCATGTCGATGCTCGCCGCCGGCGTCGCACTGCCTGCTGCAATGTCAATGGCAGGGAATGTGCTTGCCGCCACACCAAAAAAAGGTGGCAAGTTCCGCCACGGCACGGCTTACGGCTCTACCACTGACTCGCTTGACCCGGCGACATATGAAAACGGCTTCATGGCCGGCACTGCCGGATTGTATCTCAACTATCTTGCTGCCGTGGACAATGACGGCGAGTTGAAGCCCGATCTTGCGGAAAGCTACGAATCTTCTGATGCCAAGACCTGGGTGTTCAAGCTGCGCAAGGGCATCGAATTCCACAACGGCAAAACCATGACTGCTGACGATGTGATCGCATCGCTCAACTATCACCGTGGTGAATCATCGAAGTCTGCTGCCAAAGGCCTGATGAAACAGGTCAAGGAAATGAAGAAGGATGATGACCACACTCTCGTCTTCGAGCTGGAAGGTGCAAATGCTGACTTCCCGTTCGTGGTGAGCGACTATCACCTTGGCATCCTGCCGGGCACTGATGGCAAGATTGATCCAACATCCGGCATCGGCACCGGCGGTTACGCCATCGAGAAGTTTGAGGCAGGCGTTCGCACCATTGGCAAGCGCAACCCGAACTACTTCAAGTCAAACCGCGCGCACTTTGACGAAGTTGAAATCATCTCGATCATCGATGTGACGGCACGTCAGAACGCCATTATGAGTGGCGATGTGGATCACATCGACCGCGTTGACCCGAAAACGGTCGCGTTGCTCGCGCGCGCACCCACGCTCAACATTCTGGAGACAACCGGAACCCAGCATTATACGTTCCCGATGCGCCTCGACACCGAGCCATTCGGCAACGCTGATCTGCGCATGGCGCTGAAGCTCGCCATCAAGCGTCAGGAACTGGTCGACAAGATCCTGCTTGGTCATGGTGCGATTGGTAACGACCACCCGATTTCGGTGTCGAACCAGTATCACAATGGCGATCTTGCTCAGCGTGAGTATGACCCGGAGAAGGCTGCCCATCACTACAAGAAATCCGGCCATTCCGGGTCGATTTCCCTCTCCGCCTCTGATGCGGCATTTGCCGGTGCCGTGGATGCGGCTCAGCTCATCAAGGCTTCGGCTGCAGATGCTGGCATCACCATTGATGTTGTTCGTGAACCAAGCGATGGCTACTGGTCGAACGTGTGGAACAAAAAAGGCTGGTGCGCCTGTTACTGGGGTGGTCGTCCAACGGAAGACTGGATGTTCTCCGCCGCTTACATCGACAGCACCGAGTGGAACGACACGGCCTGGAAAACCACAGACGCTGCGAAGAAATTCAACGGCATTGTGGTTCAAGCCCGCGCCGAGCTTGATCCTGCCAAGCGCCGCACCCTCTATGCAGAGTGCCAGCAGCTTGTCAGCGATGACGGTGGTGCGATTGTTCCCATGTGGGCCAACTACATTCACGCTTCGGCGAAGAAGGTTGCTCATGATGAGAAAGTTGCGGGCAACTGGGAAAATGATGGCAACCGCGCTGCCGAGCGCTGGTGGTTCAACAGCTGATCACCGGTCCTTACTCAGGACACGATTTGATCCAATGAAAGCGGCGGGCCTGGCCCGCCGTTTTTTTAGTTGAAGGAGCCTGCATTGATGTCACGCCAGACCGGGATAATCGTCGGCGCGTTTGCCATGGTCCTTGCCAGCATCCTGACCATGACGATGTGGCCCGGCCGCACATCTGCCGCCGATCTTGCTGAAATTCGAGCGCGTGTGACACCGGCTCTGGAATCGGCGCTGGCAGAAAAAGGACTGGCATTTGGGGCACCAGTGTTCATTCGTGTGTTCAAGCAGGAAAAGCAGCTTGAGGTCTGGCTGAAGAAGGACGAGCAATTTGCACTCTTCAAATCCTATCCGATCTGCAACTATTCAGGTTCGCTCGGGCCGAAGCAGAAGGAGGGCGATTTCCAGTCGCCGGAGGGGTTTTACTATGTCACCAGGGACCGGCTGAACCCCAACAGCCAGTATCATCTGTCGTTCAACCTTGGATTTCCGAACGTGTTTGACCGTCAGTTGGACCGAACCGGCAGCTATCTGATGATCCACGGCGACTGCGTTTCAATCGGCTGCTACGCCATCACCGATCCAGCGATTGAAGAGGTGTATCTGCTGGTGGAAGCCGCGCTTAACAATGGCCAGCCCTTTTTTCGCGCGCACCTATTCCCCTTTCGCATGACGCCGGAAAACCTCTCCTTCTACGAAGGCACACAGTGGTTTTCCTTCTGGCAGAACCTGAAGACCGGCTATGACTGGTTTGAAGAAAAGCGCGTGCCTCCGGACGTTCAGGCAAAAGACGGGGTCTATGCGTTTGGCGAGGGGTGAGAGGAGGAGCGGGTCCGTTTGACCGGGCCGCTCTGGATTGTTGCCGTGGCGGTAATGACAAAGGCAAATCGCTTCGACAACCTCAATCCCCAAACCCACTTCCGGGCTTCAGATAGGCCTCGCGTGGTGGGGCGAAGATGTCGAGGACAACCAGTCCGTCCGCACCGGCCTTGATGGTGTGAGGCACGTTGCCCGGTGTGCGCCAGAAATCGCCCGTGGCAACCACCACCTGATCATTGCCCTGCGTGCGCAGGCCGGACCCGGAAATACAGTAGCCCCATTGTTCTTCCGGGTGGTGATGCAGTGACCCTTCCGCATGCGGATCAATTCGCACCACCGAAACCATCGCCTGCTCACCGGGAAAAATCGTCGTGTTGAGGCCCGGTGCAAGCTCCCGCACAATGCCGCCATCGGTCTGGTCAACATTGAAGAAATTATCAGGCTTTCCAGTGCTCATGGTCTCAGCTTCCGAAGGAGGCAAGGGCGGCCTCGGCGACCTCTTTGCCGGATTCCTGCACAAAGTGGCCAGCCTGTTGCAGCATCAGGGGTTCCGGACAGCCGCGAATGACACCGCGCATTCTCTCCATCACCTCCGGCCCCAGAACGGGATCCTGAACACCGACGGCCATGAAACTCTCGCCCTGCCAATCCTCTTTCCAGAACCGAATGGCGGCTTTGCTTTCTTCCACCCCTTCCATGCCGGGTTCGATCATCACCATTTCCGGGAACCGGCGCACGCCCGCCTTGTAGGTGACATCGGGGTAGGGCGCGGCATAAGCGGCCGCTTCAGCCTCTGACAGGGTTGGCACGGCGCGCTGCATGAGACCGGCAACATCCATATCTGGCTGGCTGGCGGCAAAGGCTTTCCAGGCGAGAAACCCGTCGCTGGGCTTCACGCCGGTCGCAATCGCCGTGTTCATGATGATGAGGCGTGAAAACCGTTCTGGCATTTCCTGCGGGATTGTGAGGCCCAGCACGCCGCCCCAGTCCTGCACAACCAGCGTAATGTTCTTAAGATCAAGCGCTTCGATGAAGCGCAGCATCATCGTGCGGTGAAAGTGAAACGTGTAGGTTTCATCGGCATCCGGCTTGTCGGACTTGCCAAAGCCGAACCAGTCCGGGCACACGACCCGCCCGCCAGCGGCCGTGAAGACCGGGATCATGTGCCGGTAAAGGTACGACCAGGTGGGTTGGCCGTGCAGGCACAGATAGGTTTCATCACCGCTGCCCTCATCAAGGTAGTGCACCCGCATGCTCTCATAGCCCGGCAGCGTGTCGATGTAGTTTGGAGCGAAGGGGAAACCGGGCAGGTCTTCAAAACGGTCGTCTGGAGTGCGCAGATTTGTCATGTGATTTTCTAATCCTTCAAATAGTGTTCCAACTGGCCAAGTCGTTCCTTGCCGTAGAATATTTCCTCACCCACGAAGAAAGTGGGAATGCCGAAGGCGCCGCGTTCCACCGCATTGGCGGTGTTTTCTGCAAGTTTTGCCTTCACGTCGGGGTCGGCGGTGGCCTCAAGGAGAGCCTTGCCGTCAAGGCCCGCATCTGTGAAGGCGGATACAAACTGTTCCGGATCGTCCATTTTTACCCCATCTTCCCACATCAGACGGGAACCCACTTCGATGTAGTCGGTCAGGAAACCTTCGTTCTGCGCATGGATTGCCGCCCGCATCATCATCAGCGTGTTGACCGGGAAATTGGGGTTCAGCTTGAATTTCTCAAGCTTGTGTCGGGCGATGAAGCGCCGTGTTTCCAGCATGTCATAGGCGAGCTTGTTTTTGATGTTTGCAAAGGCAAGCATCGGCGCCTGATTGCCGGTCGATTTGAAAATGCCGCCCAGAAGGCAGGGGATGTAGTTCATCGTCGCGCCGGTGCGTTCGGCAATGCCTGGCAACACGCGATGCACCAGATATCCATTGGGGCTGGCGAAGTCGAAAATGAAATCAACGGTTTTAGTCATATTGTTCTCGTACTGGGTTTCGTTGATGAGTTTGAAGTTGACAAGGACTTAGCCTGGTTGCGTCCACATTTCTTGAAACTTTGGTGTTGTGCTTTCCACTGATTGGTAATCGCTGCCGGACTCTCGATTTCCCTCCCCTTTTTTAAAAGGGGAGGGTGGCATGACGAAGTCATGTCGGGTGGGGATTGTGACAGATTTCTCCCCCACCCGTCAGCTTTCGCCGACACCCTCCCCCGCTGGGGGAGGGAAACAAAGGATCAGGCGTTCGAGTCGAATTGCGCGACTGAATTTGCCGCCATGCAAGCGAGTGAGCAACATCAGACGCCTACTCCTTTATCGCCTAAACTCACCAATTCTCCACACTGTCCTCACCAATTCTCAGCCCAGGGTCGCAAATCCATCTCCCACGTCCAGGCGGACCGCGGCTGATTGTGGATCCACACATAGTTTTCCGCAATTGCGGTTGGTGACAGGATGAGGTCCTTCTCGCGGCGCTCGTCGGCATCATCGAAATTGTCGCGAATGAAATTTGAATCAATCGCGCCGTCGATGATCGTGTGGGCGACGTGAATGTTTTTGGGACCCAATTCCCTTGCCATTGACTGGCTCAGCGCGCGAAGGCCGTGTTTGGCGCTGGCAAAAGCTGAAAATCCGGCTGCGCCCCGCACGCTTGCCGTGGCTCCGGTGAAAATCATGGTGCCCCGCCCGCGCGGCACCATGCGTTTTGCCACTTCGCGACCACACAGGAAGCCCGAGTAGCAGGCCATCTCCCACACCTTTCGGAAGACCCGTTCCGTGGTGTCAGTCACCTCAAACCGCACGTTAGCGCCAATGTTGAACACAAGCACCTCAATCGGCGCGATGGTCGTCTCAATGCGATCAACGAGATCGATGACGGATTGCTCATCACGGGCATCGCAGGGGCAGGGGTGGGCAAGGTGGCCAGCGCTTCTGATCTCTTCCGCGGCGGTTTCCAGCTTGTCGGCATGGCGCGGGCGGCGCACGAGACAGGATTCGTAACCCTCCCGTGCGAAGGCCTTCGCAACCGCACCACCCGTATCGTCTCCGGCTCCGATGACCAGACAAGCCCCTTTGCTTTCGCTCATCAATTCCTCCCTTTCACCTTGATCGAAAACGTAGCAAGCTTGGTTTCGAATGCAATTGTTGGCGCAACGAAAAAATCGGGTGAAGGTTATGAGTGATCAAGGCGAACGCATCGTGCTGGCAGCACGTCCACAGGGGCTGCCGAAACTATCGGACTTCAGACACGAGCAGTTCGACATCCCGGAGCCGGGAGAGGGCGAGTTTTTGGCCAAAACCCTTTGGCTTTCGCTTGATCCCTATATGCGCGGGCGCATGGACGACGCGAAATCCTATGCTGATCCTGTGGGGATTGGTGATCCCATGGAAGGTGGGACAGTGGCTGAGATCGTGGTGTCCAACCATCCAAAATTTGCGGTCGGTGATGTGGTGGAATCAAGGCTCGGCTGGCAAAGCCATGCGGTCTCCGATGGCACGATGGTGCGCAAGCTTGATCCGAACGTCGCACCAGTGTCGACAGCGCTGGGGGTGCTCGGCATGCCAGGCATCACAGCCTATGTGGGGCTGATTGATCATGGAACGCCGAAAGAAGGGGAAACGCTTGTGGTTTCCGCTGCCACCGGCGCGGTAGGCTCGCTTGTCGGGCAGCTTGGGAAAGCTCGAGGTTTGCGGGTCGTGGGCGTCGCCGGTGGCGCGGACAAGTGCGCCTATGCTGTCGACGAACTCGGGTTCGACGCCTGCATTGACCATCGTGCTCACGATGACGCGCGATCCCTGCGCAAAGCGATAATTGACGCGTGCCCGAAAGGCGTTGATATCTACTTCGAAAATGTGGGTGGCAAGACGCTGGAAGCTGTGGTGCCGCTCATGAACGTTCATGGCCGCATTCCTCTTTGCGGCATGATCTCCTGGTACAATTCCGGCGGATTGGGCGCTGGCGCGGGAGAGGGGCAGAACCTGCTGCCACTCGTATGGCGCACGATTCTCGTCAATCGCATCAATGTGCGCGGCTACATTATCACTGACCATTACGACCGGTTCCCGGACTTTGTGCGCGAAGTGGGCGGGCTGATTGCCGAGGGCAAAGTCAAATATCGAGAAAGCATTTCAGATGGACTTGCAACTGCGCCTCAGGCGTTTATCGACCTGCTGGAGGGGCGCAATTTCGGAAAGCAGCTCGTGCGCGTCGCGGGGTAGGATAAAAGGGACCGAACAGTTTCATGTCGGACATCACCCAAGACAACGAACAGGGCGGGGCGAAAAAGTCCGCGTTTGAGCGACAATGGCACTATAAGCCACCGGTTCCGATTGCCGTCTCGCCGTTCTTTTCCTGGCCGCCTGATGTTGGGCACATGCTCCGCTGGGTGCAGGCGCGATGGCTTGCCATTGCCGAAAACTCTATTCTCGTGATGGTTTCTGTCTGTTGCTGGTTGTGGTTTCAGCCCTCCCTCGAAGAAGCAAAGGTGCTTGCTTTCGATTGGGTGCTGGAAATTTATGTCCGCAATCTGGTCCTGATTTTTGTGGTAGCCGGTGGCCTCCATCTCTATTTCCACACGTGGAAGAAACAACGGCAAAATCTGAAATATGACAGCCGGGACATGGCCACCGAAGCCAATGCGTTCACGTTCAGGAGCCAGGTTGCCGACAATATGTTCTGGTCAATCGCCAGCGGCGTGACCTTCTGGACTGGCTACGAAGTGCTGATGTTCTGGGCCATGGCCAATGGTTATGCGCCGGTGCTCACTTGGGTTCAGAACCCGGTCTGGTTTATCGCGCTGTTTTTGCTGACGCCGGTCTGGATTTCGCTCCATTTCTACTGGATACACCGCTGGCTGCATTGGCCACCGCTTTACCGACTTGCCCATGCCCTGCATCATCGCAACACCAATGTGGGACCCTGGTCGGGGTTCTCCATGCATCCGATTGAGCACTTGCTGTTTTTGTCATCAGTGCTGATCCACTGGATTGTCGCCGCGCACCCAATGCACATCCTTTTTCATATGCAACATCAGGCGCTTACCGCAGCAACATCACACACTGGGTTTGAAGGCCTGTTGGTGAACGACAAGAACAGGCTGGCGCTCGGCACGTTTCATCATCAGATGCACCACCGCTATTTCGAGTGCAATTATGGCAATCTGGAAATGCCGTGGGACAAGTGGTTCGGTTCGTTCCATGACGGGACAGAAGTCTCGCACCAGCGCATGAAAGAACGGCGGTTAGCCCAGATGCGGAAGACTTGAACTCAGTTCAAAGCGCGCCTCAACGAGGTTGCTCATTCATCCAGCGTATGAAGCTCCCGGCGCATGATTTTACCGGTGCTGGTTTTGGGCACATCGGGCACAAACTGAATGGCACGCGGGCATTTGTAGGCGGCGAGCTTCTCGCGGCAAAAGCCCATCATCTCATCCACATCGCCCGTTGCGCCTTCTTTCAGCACCACATAGGCCTTGGCGATTTCGCCCTTCATCTCGTCCGGCTGTTTGCCCACGGCGGCAAGGGCAACATCCGGGTGGCCCGCAAGAACGCGCTCGATCTCAGCCGGATAAACATTGTAACCACCGGTCAGGATCATGTCCTTCTTGCGATCCACAATGAAGACGCAGCCATCCCCATCCATGGTGCCGAGATCACCGGTGTGCAGCCAGCCATCGGGTTCGATGGTTTCGCGGGTTTTTTCTTCGTCGCCGTAATAGCCAAGCATGACGATGGGACCCCGCACCATGAGCTCGCCCACTTCGCCGCGCGGCATTGTTTTGGAGGCGTCATCGCTGTCAGCAATGCGCAGTTCCGTGTAGGGCAGGGCGCAGCCAATCGAACCATGCTTGTTTTTGCCATAGAGCGGATGGGTTGAGCCCAGACCGGCAATTTCGGTCATGCCCCACAGTTCGATGAGGGGTACTTTGAAACCTTTCTCCACGGCCTCCATTGTGGCGACAGGCATGGTCTGCCCACCCACAAAACAGCGCGTCAGGCTGGAAAGATCAGCCTCTGCAAAGGCCGGGCTGTTGAGCATGAACATGTACATGGTCGGGACGCCATCGAAGATGGTGGCCTTGTGCGCGGCGATGTCATCCATCACCGCGACGGGATCGAACAGCTTGTGGAGCACCAATTTGGTGCCATACAGCATCATGCCGTTCATCAGCACATTGGCATAAACATGCGGGCAGGGAAGGGCGCTCACCACCACATCATCTGCGGTCCGCATGTGCATCTGGCTGGTCATAGCACCATTGATGATGACCGCCTGATGCGACTGCATTGCGCCTTTGGGATGTCCCGTCGTGCCGGATGTGTAGCCAATCGTTGAAAGGGAAGCCGGGTCGATATCATCCGCCGTCGGTGCCACGCTCTTGCTCTCGAGCAGGGCGTTGAACGCGGTTGCGCCTTCTTCAATATCATCGCCAAAGGAGATGATTTCCTTCACATTGGCCACGCCCTTGACGCCCATGATGGCGGAGACTTTTTCCGGTGAGGCAATGATGGCCTTTGCGCCACAATCCTTGACCACATACTCGATTTCATCCGGGGTGAGCATGGTGTTGACCGGATTGATCACCGCGCCAAGCCTTGCAATCGCGTAGTAGCTGACAATCCACTCCCACGAATTGGCGGCATAGAGTGTGACCACGTCACCGCGTGCGAGGCCGAGGTCGGAGAGGCCACCGGCCGCTGCCTCCACCATTTTGTTGAGCTGGTTGAACGTGAACGAGCGCCCGTCATTGACCAGTGCTTCGTTATTGCCGAATTTTTGCGCTGCGGTGCTCGCAACCTGTCCCAGATGAGTGAGCATTTTTCCTCCCCAAAAATGCACTGCAAAGCGCGCTCCACCGCGCCGGTTTGCAGGGAGAGTTCAAAAACCGGTCGGCGCTGTCAAATATAAATTCTGTGGGATGAAACCCGCATCGGTGTTCGCGACTAGGTGTCGAACTCACCAACCAGCACTTTTGGTGACCACGTGCCCTTGGATGGCGTGACCCTAACCGGCAGGGCATTGGGCATGGGAAACAGTGGCGGATTGAGCCGTACATATTCGTGGGCGGCGATCCACAAGCCGCCATGGGCGACGATCAAAGTGTTGGGGCCTTTGGCAACAGCGCGAGCCATTGCGGGCCAGACACGTTCGCAAAACTGATCGAATGTTTCACCGTTGGGCGGGTCGAACTCCCGTTGCCAATACTGGGTAAGCCACGGACCGTGAGGCTGGCCTTCCATGTCTCCCAGATGGCATTCCTTCAGATTATCGTCGAATTCGATCTCCACATCGTGGAACCGGGCGACGGCTTCCGCTGTGTGCCGCACCCGGCTCAATGGGCTGGAAACAATGCGCTCAATGGGCTCCTGCTCCAGAATTTCCGCAGCGCGTGCGGCCTGTTTGCGACCGGTGTCGTTGAGCTGCGAATCCGATTGTCCCTGCGTCTTGCGATTCTTGTTCCAGTCGGTTTCGCCGTGGCGCAAAAAATAGAAAGTGTGTTCAAACATATAGCGGGCTTTGTTGGAAAACTGATTCGAGTGATTTTATGAGAAATACACTGACTGGGTCTGTAAAGTATGACACAGGTTCGGGAAAGTTCCCGTCTGAGAAAAATACGAATGTCTGAACAGATTCCCATCTCCACAAACCCGGACGACTATGCTCACTGGACCACCGTGACCATGCGCTACAGCGATCAGGATGCCATGCAACACATCAACAATGTTGCTGTAGCGGCCTATCTGGAAGCTGGCCGTATCGGGTTCTTGAATGATGCGATGGCGGGCACCAGCTTTCAGCATCGCGGGATGGTTCTGGGGCGGGTTACAATCGACTTTCTGAACGAAATTCTGTTTGAACCGGAAATCCGCGTGGGTTCGCGTTTGGTGCGTGTTGGGACGCGCTCACTCAACAGCCAATATGCGATTTTTCAGCATGGCAAGTGCTGCGTAATATCAGAATCGGTGAATGTGTTTTTTGACTTTGAGAAACGCACATCTGCGCCTCCACCCGACGATGTTCTGGCGCAATTGAAAGCCCGGCTTAAGGCTGGTGGGTGAGTCGTTCTGGGTGAATGCGGCTTCAGTGTCCCGCCAGTAAGCGGGTGATTTGTTAGAAGGTTTTATGTGGACGTCGGGCCATGTTGTTTCCCTCCCCCAGCGGGGGAGGGTGTCGTCGTAAGACGACGGGCGGGGGAGAAAGTGGCCACAATCCCCACCCGTGATGACTTCGTCATGCCACCCTCCCCTTTGGAAAACGGGAGGGAAATCGAGAAACCGTCGGAGGCTTCAATCATCCCGTCAGTGCGCCGTGGACAAGTGCCTTGAGCTCCACACGGTTTGGATAGGTGCTCGACGGGCGCAGCTGGGTGAAGAAGACTACTGAAAGGTCCTCCACCGGGTCAGTCCAGAAATAGGTGGAGGCCATGCCGCCCCAGCCATAGTCGCCCACGCTGCCGAGCATGCGTGTGCGGGAGGGCTGCAATACTACCGCGCCACCGAGGCCAAAGCCCATGCCTTCCATGGGCATTTCGGCAAAGGAGTCCGGCCCCATGGACGCGATATCACCTGGCAGATGATTGCGGCGCATAAAGGCCAGCGTGCGCGGAGACAGCAGTCTCTCACCCTTTGATGTGATGCCACCCTTGCGGATCATCTCGCCGAACTGCAGATAATCATGCAGGGTTGAAACAAGGCCGCCGCCACCAGAAAAGGTTGCCACGCGACCTTCCTCGTATATGGAATTGTTGGCCGGATCGACTGGCGTCAGCGGGTTGTTCTCCCGATACTCATAGCAGTCCGCGAAGCGGTTCAGCTTCGATTTGGGAACCTCGAAGCCGGTGTCCACCATTCCCAGCGGGTCGAATATCGCCTCTTGCAGATATTCATCCAGCGATTTGCCGGTGACGACTTCAAGCAAGCGACCCAGCACGTCGATGCCAATGGAATACTCCCATTGGCTGCCCGGCTGAAACACCAGCGGCAGCTTGGCGATCTGTTTAACCGCGGCTTCAAGCCCTGCAGAATCAGGCCCGAAGTCACCTTTGATGCCGAGATAAAGCTGCGGCACCAGCCCAGGATTGAAGGAGTAGGTGAGGCCGCTGGTGTGGGTCAGCAATTGATGGACGGTCGGAGCCGGGGCTGGTTCAACCTGGTCCACACTCGTCGCATCGGGCACCAGCGCCATGCAGTTGTCAAACTCAGGCAAAAACCGGCTAACCGGCGCTTCCAGATGAAAGTCGCCCTTTTCCATCAACATCATAAGGCCAACGGAAGTCACCATCTTGGTCATCGAATAGATGCGAACAATGGTGTTGGCTTCATAGGGCAGGTTTTGTTCGATTGAGCGCAGGCCGGTGCAGTATTGGTGCGCGATTTCGCCATTGCGGGCGATCACGACTGACGATCCTGGGAACTTTCCTTCAGAAACGTAGCGATCCATCCAATCGTTGATGCGGGACAGGCGTCCGGGATCAAAGCCCAAGCGCTGCGGATCACTTGCCGGAGAAATATCAGTCATACTTCCAGCCACTCGCGGCGCAGTTCAGCATTGTTTTCAAGTTCTTCCGGCGCGCCTTCGAATACGATCTGGCCGTGGCCCATCACATAAACGCGCGTGGCGACTTTCAGCGCGATTGTCAGTTTTTGTTCCACCAGAAGGATTGAGACCCCACGTTCTGCGATGCGTTCAAGCAGTTCGCCAACCTGCTGAACAATCTTTGGGGCCAACCCTTCTGTGGGTTCATCAATCATGATGACCGACGGGTCTCCCATCAGGGTCCGACAGATGGTGAGCATCTGTTTTTCACCACCCGACAGCACAGATGCTTCCACATCAGCGCGTTCGTCGAGGTTGGAAAACAAATCAAACATGTCCTGCATGCACCAGCGACCGTCGCCATCCTTTTGGCCGGGCTTGAGACCGAGCATCAGGTTCTGGCGCGTGGTGAGGCCGGGAAAGATGTCCCGGTTTTCCGGCACATAGCCGATCCCTTGCATGGCGATTTCGAAGGACTTCTTGCCAGCGAGTTCCTGACCGCGAAATTTCACTGAGCCGGTGGGCGGCACCTCGCCCATGATCGCCTTGCAGGTGGTGGACCGACCCACCCCGTTTCGACCAAGCAGGGAGACGATTTCACCTTCGCCGACAGTGAGGTTGACGCCTTGAAGGATGTGGCTCTTGCCGTAGTAGGCGTGGAGATCATTCACTTCCAGCATCAGTGCGCCTCCTCCAGAACGGAGCCCAGATAGGCCTCCTGCACCTTCTCATTGGCGCGCACATTTTCCGGCGTGTCGCTTGCGATGATCTCGCCGTAAACCAGCACGGAAATGCGGTCGGCCAGATCAAACACAACGCCCATATCGTGTTCCACCACGACAAGGGTTTTGTTTTCCGTCACCTGCCTGATCAAACGGACAATATAGTCGGTCTCCGAATGGCTCATGCCGGCTGTGGGTTCATCAAGCATCACAATATCCGCACCACCGGCAATTGTGATGCCGATTTCGAGTGCCCGCTGTTCCGCATAGGTGAGGACGCCTGCGAGATCGTTGCGGCGACCCAGAAGGTTGATCTGGTCAAGAATTTCGTCGGCTTTTTCTGTGAGTTCCGGCTGGCGGTCGACCAGGTGCCAGAACGAATATTTATAGCCTGTGGTCCACAACAAGCCGCAGCGAATGTTTTCAAACACGCTCATGCGGGGAAAGATGTTGGTGATCTGAAATGAGCGGGAAAGACCGCGCCGGTTGATCTGGAAGGGTTTCAGAGTTTCCACCCTGTCGCCGTGCAATTTCACGGCACCTTCGGTTGCCTGATATTTGCCGGTGATCAGGTTGAAAAGCGTGGATTTTCCCGCGCCGTTGGGCCCGATGATGGCGTGGCGTTCGCCCTTGTCGATGGAAAGATCGATGCCACGGATGATTTCGGCCAGTCCAAAGCTCTTCTTCAAACCTTCAAGTTCGATCGCTGGAGCGCTCATCGTCTGGACTCCACATGACTTGCCTCATCCCAGGCTTCCCTGAGTTCCGGGGCAAACCGTCGAAGCAGGTAGAAACTTCCCGCCAATATGGCGAGTGCCACGATCAGTGGCATGGCCGACTGCGAGTTGAAGGTGAACCAGAAGAGGGTCATTTCCTCCTCGCCAACTCCGGCATGGCGGGCGTGGAAGAGGATTTCCAATACTGCCGCCGCAGAGAGAATGAAGGCGATAACGGGTAGAAACATTTTGGCATATGGGGCGTAGAGATAACCAATCTTGCCCGTTCGGATCGGCTGGATGTGGATTGCCAACAGCCCGGTGAGGCCGGCTGGAAAAAACATCACCGTCAACACGAACAACACGCCCACATAGAGCGCCCAGATTTCCGTGTAGAGACCAAGAACCGTCTGCAAAAGTGTGAAGACAATCGCGCCGATGATCGGTCCGATGAAAAAGCCGACGCCACCCAGAAAGGCCATCAACAAAATCCCTCCTGAGGTAACCAGGTTGAGGTTTTCCTCGGTCAGAATTTCATAGTTGATGGCGAACAGGCCACCCGCGATGCCTGCGAAAAAGCCCGAGGCGCAAAAGGAAATGAACCGCACATGGCGTTGCGAATAGCCAAGAAATTCAGCGCGTTCTTCATTGTCGCGCACGGCGTTTGCGATGCGACCGATTGGTGTTCTGGAAAAAAGGTACATGGCGGCGGCTGAGAGCAGCAACCATGCGGCCGTGAGGTAATAGACTTCCTGCTGTGAGGCAAAGTCGAGGCCGGCAAATTCCGGTCCCATGGTGCGGTCGCCGCTCACGCCTTCTTCGCCACCAAAGAACGCCACGATGATGATTGAGCAGGCGGCAATCAGTTCGCCCACACCGAGCGAAATCATGGCAAAAACGGTACCCGCGCGCCGGGTGGAAAAACTGCCGATCAGAACGGCAAAGAACAGGCCGAACAGGCCGCCGAACAAGGGCAACAGCGGTAGGGGAAGGTAGAGTTCATCATACTCCACCCAATTCATGATGTGGACGCAGAAAAAGCCGCCCAGCCCCATATAAACCGCGTGCCCGAAGGACAGCATGCCGCCCTGTCCAAGCAGCATATTGTAAGACAGCGCGAATATGATCGTGATCGCCATCTGGTTCATGATGGTGAGGGAAGAACCTGTCTGGAAGACGAAGGGCAGCGCAATCAAGAGAAGCGCGGCAGCGGCCCACGGCACCAGAGCAGGAAGCACTGAGCCGGCGGTGGCACCGCTGCGCGTGGAGGTTTGTTCCATGGTGCTCATGTTTCACGCTTCCCGAACAGGCCCTGTGGCCGGAAGGCCAGCACCAGAACCATCAACAAATAGGGCAGGATCGGGCCAACCTGAGGCAGGGTCAGTGTCCAAAGATCGCGGACTGCAGATTCCGACAGATCAATCGGTTTTTCGAAGCCGATGGCCGTGAGCAGGTCCGCCATGCCCACATTGTAGGCAGCGGCGAAAGTTTGCAGCCAGCCGATGATCAAAGAGGCGAAAAGCGCACCCCAGAGCGAGCCGAGCCCGCCGATCACGATGGTGACGAAGACGATGGAGCCCAGCACCACTGCCATGCCGGGGAAGGTGCCAAGCACCGGTCCTGCAATCACCCCGGCGACGCCTGCGAGCGCGGTGCCCACACCAAACACGCCCATAAACACGAGCGGCACGTTGTGGCCGAGGTTCTGTACGGTTTCCGGATAAGAGAGCGCTGCCTGAATGACCATGCCCACGCGGGTTTTGGTGAGAATGTACAAAAGCACCAAAAAGATGCCGATGGCGATGAAGATCATGAAGACCTTGTAGGCCGGAAAAGCGTTGCCTGCGATTGAGAAGGCCGCGAAGTCGAGGATATCCGGCGCCTCAAACGCCATATGGCTTTTGCCCCAGAAGAACTGGACAATTTCCTCGATCAGCAGTGCCAGCCCGAAGGTGAAAATAAGCTCGGGCACGTGACCATATTTGTGCACTCGTCGGAGCCCGTAACGTTCCACCAGAGCCCCTGCGACACCAACTATGATGGGAGCCAGAATCAGGCCGGGCCAAAAGCCCACAAAGGTGGAGATCTGATAGGCGAAGTAGGCGCCGAGCATATAAAAGCTGGCATGGGCGAAATTCAAAACGCCCATCATGGAAAAGATCAGGGTGAGGCCACTGCACAACATAAAGAGCAGCAAGCCGGTGACCAGACCGTCAAGCAGGTTGACGAGGACGAGCGACATAGTGGGCCTCCAAGCCCTTCAGATTGTTTGATTGAATGACCACCGCCACATTGGGCGGTGGTCGATTTCACGAAGCCGGTTTAAGACTTCGGGCGCTTCATTTTGCAAGTGGTCGCGCTGTCGGCTGACGCCATTTCCACAGTGGTTTCAGCAACAAGACCGAAGCCGGAATTGTCGAAGTCGTGGGTCACGTTTTCGTCCGTGTGGGCAAGAATGTGAACATTCTGGATGGCTTGGTGGTCATCCGTGCGCATCTTGATCTTCGAGCCCCAGATGGAATCGTGCTCCATGCCCTCAAGCGCATAGGCAATCTTGACCATATCGGTGTCGGAACCAGCATCGTTGATTGCACGAGCGAGCATCTCAATCACATTGGTGATGCGCGGCTGGCCAATGTCGACATTGGGGTTCTTTTCCTTGAACGCCATCGCATAGGCTTTGGCACGGTCCGATACGGGTGGGTTGAGTTGTCCTTCACCGACCAGTTTCAGGGCACCCTTGCCATCAGCGCCAAAGGTTTTTGTGATCCCGTCGGCGGCTGCATAGTAGGTGTAGATCGGCTTCTTAAATCCTGCCGATAGCACCGCCTTGCCAAGACCGACCATATCCGCACCCCAGTTGCCGGTGATCATGGCATCTGCGCCTGAGGACATGATTTTACGCGCATATGGCGTGAAATCCTTTACCTTGCCGATGGGGTGAAGCTCGTTGCCGACGATTTCGATATCCGGCCGTTTGTCGCCAAGGAACTTGACCGCTGCTGCTGCAACCGCCTTGCCGAAGGAGTAGTCCTGACCAATCAGATAGACCTTCTTGATGTCCTGATTTTTGGCAATCACATCGGTCAGTGCGTCCATCTTGATGTCAGCGTTGGCGTCGAAGCGGAAATGCCAGAAATTGCACTTCTTGTTGGTGAGCGCCGGATCAACCGCTGAGTAGTTCAGGAACAGAACCTGCTTGTCCGGGTTGCGGCGATTGTGCTTGTTGATGGCATCGGTGAGCGCATTTGCAACGCCTGAGGAGTTGCCCTGGGCAATAAAGCGGATGCCCTGGTCAATGGCAACCTGAAGCTGGATGAGAGATTCCTTGGGGCTGATCTTGTTGTCGAACGCAACAATCTCGAAGTTCTTGCCGAGCACACCACCATTTTTGTTCACGAGCTCGTCGGCTGCGAACTTGTACTGCGCCAGACCCTGATTGCCGGTCGCCGCGAACGGGCCCGAAAGCGGGTCAATAAAGGCAATCTTGATTGTATCAGCGGCATATCCAGCCGTGCTGGCCATCCCGGCAAAGGCGGCGGCAAACAGCGCACCTGCAAGTTTTTTCACGTTATGATCCTCCCTTTTAACGTAGAAATTACATTGTTTTTACAAAAGCTTACTTGATCTCGCTGGGGTAGATTTATTATCCGCACCCCGCAGGAACAAATCTCATGATCGTTAAATGTCACGTACGGGAAGGATGCTAACGCTAGTTCGGTCTCATGATCAACAGCGAAAGTGCTATTTACGTAAAAGTAAGTTTGCATACCAATGCAACCGAGGGTCTATATGGACGAAACCCTAAGCTCGCGGTCAACCGTCGACCTGGCGAATGCGTTTGTCGATTTTAGAAATCCGGTCGCTGCGCGCCGCAAAGGCCTATTTAAACGGGTTTGCCCGTCGAATCGCGCGCCGCACCTTGCGCGTGCTGCGTTTGATCTGACGACCTGTCTTGCGCACGGTGCGTCCTGCTTTTCGACCCGTTTTTGCAACCGCTCGACCAGCCTTGCGGGCGGGTTTGCGCACGGCATGGTTGATAAGCGAGGAGTGGCGCAGGCGGCGCACGGGATCAATTTTCAGCCGTTTGCCGACAAAGGGAAATGCGCGCTTCACCTTGATGCCGGGGAGCATTTTTCCGGCCCATTTGCGTGGTGCGTGAACAACGCCCGCAAGCGAGGCATGAACAATGTGACCGCGCTTTTTGTGTTTGCGACAGGAACGACGGCGGGAACAGACTTCAACCTCGCCTTCGTGCAACAAAACCGCGGCTTCGCCCTTTTCGGACACGTAGACATCAAACACAGTGCCGCGCACGCCGATCGTGGCGGAGGGCGTCTGAATTTTATAGGATTCCGACTTGTTCTTGCCGGTCATGAAGCGGAACGCTCCCTTGACCAGGCTCAGGCTGACTTTGGTTTCGCCATCAGCACCACCAACCACATATTCGTCGAGCAGAAGCTCGGCACCCGGTCCAAGGGCAAGTTTCGTGTCGTCATCGAGCTTGAATTCAGCACTTGCTTTATCGCTGGTTTCCAGCAGTTCGTTTCGAAACACGCGAACATTTTGCTGTAGATCGCGTTTGTTGTCCTGCAGCGTGCCGGTGACGTGATGTTTGATCTCAATCGCGGTGCCGATTTCTGTTGCGGTTTCGTCGGCTCCCACCTGCGATGCTAGCCCTAAAAATCCCATAGCAACACCGCCGAGAATTGCGGCCATCGACTTGAATTTCATTTTGAATTCCCCGGAACTGGAATGATCGACGTGGCCCATCCGTCACGAATCGTAGCACACTGTAAGAGTGCTTGATAGGCTGGATGCCAGCCGATTATGCTCAAATTCTGGCAAGGCGGATTCGCCTTTGGCCGGTGTGAGGGCAAGTCGCTTCGATAGGGTGCTTGGGCAGGGTGGTGGGAAAAAAACTCGTATATGGCATCGCGGTGGCGATTGTGCTGATGGTTGCAACCATCGTGCGCCTCTATGATCCCGCGCCGGTTGCCAGAATGCGTCTGGTGGCGTTTGACACCTATCAGCAGGTTTCCCCCCGTAAGGTTGATCCGGCCTATCCGGTACGCATCATCGACATCGACGAAGCATCGCTTGAGAAATATGGTCCCTGGCCGTGGCATCGCGATATTCTGGCGGAGCTTGTCAATGCGCTCCACACGCTGGAAGCCCATGTTGTTGCTTTCGACTTTGTGTTCCCGAATGCCGGTGTGGAACTGTTCAATCAGATCCCCCGGGCGCTGCGCGAGGATCAGGAGCTTCAGCCGCTGATCCGCCGGTTGGAGGCGCAACGGTCTGGCGATACCTCATTTGCGCAGGCCATGCGTGAAAAACGGGTGGTTCTGGGTCTGGTTGGCCGCACGGGTGAGGCCGATCCGGAGATGCGCTCCAAGGCGGCTTTCGCCAAGCTTGGCGGTGATCCGGCGCGGTTTATTCCTTCCTTTCCCGCAGCAACGGGAAACCTGGCCATGCTGCGCGAGGCAGCGGCGGGTTCTGGCGCGCTGAACTGGTTTCCTGAGTATGATCAGATTGTGCGCAAGGTGCCGATGGTTATCGGCGCCAACGGAAAGCTGTTTCCGTCGCTGACTTCGGAAACCCTGCGGGTGGCGCTTGATACCTCGACCATAGCAATTCGCACATCAACAGCGAGTGGTGAACAGTCTTTCGGCGGCGAGACAGGGATCACGTCGGTGCGGCTTGGCGATGTAACGATTCCGACCGATCAGAACGGTCAAATCTGGATGTCGTTCACACGGACCGATCCCGGACGTTATCGCTCTGCTGCAGACATTCTGGATGGCAACGTCCCCAAGGAGGATATTCAGCACCGACTTGTGCTGATCGGAACCAGCTCGGCTGGACTGCTCGACCTTCGGGCAACGCCGCTCGATTCCGTGATTGCCGGTGTTGAAGTGCATGCCATGGCACTGGAGCAGATGATTGCAGGCGCGCATCTCAACCGGCCGGATTTTTCACAAGGAATGGAGATCGCGTTTTTCTGGGTGGCCGGGCTGTTGATGGCCGTGTTGGTCTACCGGTCCGGCGCGTTTGTTGGTGCCGGACTTGGTGGGATTCTGGTTGGCGCCGTTCTGGCAGGCGCCTGGTTTGCCTATTCCGACTATTCGCTGCTGCTTGATCCGACGTACCCGATCGCGGTTTTGACCGTGATCTACCTGTTCGGGACGGGCTATTTCTATTTCTGGACGGAGAAGGAACGCAATCAGGTTCGCCACGCCTTCAGTCACTATATGGCGCCAAGCCTCGTGGAACGCCTCACCCGCGATCCGCAACGGCTCCAGCTGGGCGGTGAAACCCGCGATCTGTCGGTGATGTTTTCCGATGTTCGGGGCTTTACCAAAATTGCGGAAGGTTATCGGGACAATCCGCGCGGGCTGACGCAACTTATGAACCGCCTGCTCTCGCCGCTTACGAAGGCGATCATGGAACGCAACGGCACCATCGATAAATATATGGGCGATGCTGTGATGGCATTCTGGAACGCGCCGCTTGATGATCCCGATCACCGGACGAATGCCGCGCAGGCCGCACTTGATATGCAGGCAGGTGTGGACGCGCTTAATGTGAGCCGGAAGGAGGAGGCCGGGAACCTCGGGCGGTCAAGCGAACCACTCAAGCTTGGGGTCGCGGTTGCAACCGGCCCCGGCATGGTGGGCAATATGGGGTCCGACGTGCGGTTCGACTATTCGGTCATGGGCGACATCGTCAATCTGTCTGCGCGTCTTGAGGGGCTCACCAAGCATTATGGCATCGGCATTCTGATCGACGATGAGACCCGAAAGGGGCTTAATGATATCTCGGTCATGGAAATTGATCTTGTCCGGGTGAAAGGACGGGATGCGCCAGAGCGGATCTGGGGCGTTTTTCCATCAGTTGCAGCCAGGACCCCGGACTGGCGGTCCTTCCGCGAACGGTTTGATGAGTTCCTCGCCGCCTATCGCGGTGCGAACTGGAGCGAGGCTGAGGCGACGCTGGATGCGCTCACCGATCCGGCAGAGCCCCTTGGTTTCAGCGATCTGATTTCGGTCTATGCCGAACGACTTGAACACTTCCGCACATCACCACCACTTGATGACTGGGATGGAAGCTGGACCATGGAGCATAAGTGAGGCGGTCGTCCCGCCGCACTTCGCTTAGAACCCCAGATTGAGCTTCATCTTGCCGACCGCTGAGCGTGCATCTGTGGTCGACAGATCAACTCTCCACGCGTTCTTTCGTTTGAGTGCGTAGGATTTCGCCTTCCGTTGGCGATCACTGCCAATTGTGAATTCTGCACCAACCCCGAATGACCAGTTGGTCACCTGCTGGTCCATAAACCCAAGACTGCCGGTGATAGATGCGTTGGTGCCGTTGGCAAAGCGTGTGGTCAGTGCCCCGGTCAGGGTTGCCCCGAATCGGGACGAGGGCAGCACCGTGCCATTGGCAAGCAATGTGTCGCCCGGTGCATCGAATATCCATGTGCCGTTGATGCCGATCACCGGCGTGATTGCGGAAACCGCAAATGGATTGTTTTCCGGATCAAAACGGAAGGTTTTTCCGAAGGTTGGACCGAAAACCAGCTTCGATGATGCGGAGTTGCCCGAGGCCACAAAGATGCCATTTGAATTGGTGTAGTCGCCGCGCTGACCCAGCGACCGGCTGACGGTTGCCGACGGGCTGACCCACCAGCCATTGCCCAGCGACAGGCGGTGCGCCAGGGTCGCGCCAAAGGTCCAGACGCGGAAGTCGAAATTGCCCGTCACACCATTGATGTTGACGTTCGTGCTGCCTTTTTCCAGCGCGCTGAACGCGGTGAGGCGCAACTGATCCTTGAGGCGAACGGCCAGGAATGACGACCCGAAGATACTCTTGGCGTCGAAAGTTGAGTTTTGTGCCGAAGAGGTGCGTTTGGAGCGGCGATGGCCCAGCGATGCGCCTACCCCGAGATTGGAATTGAGCTGCCATGCCAGGCCGCTCACGATCTGGTAACCAAAAACATCAGCGTTGGCCTTGCCGAGATTTGCACCATTGATCGAACCTTTTGCCCACAGGGTCAGTGGCCCGCGCCGGAAGCGGCGGCTGAAGCTTGTCGGAACATCGTTCAGGGAGAGCCGCGTTGCGTAGGTCGACGTCAGCCCATTGCCGGATCGTCCGGAACCTTGCGAGCGGGCATAGCGTTTTGCCCGGTTGGAGCCGGGAGAGACGGAAGACTCCCGATTGCGGCGGGCAATGCGTGCCTTCACCCGGGCGATGCGAGTCTCAAGTCCGCTCTTCTTTGCGGACGCCCGGGCAAGTGCTGCCCGCGCTGAGGTGACGGCGGCTTCTGCCTTGATGAGGGCGGCATTGTCCTGAGCGATTTCGCTTTGGAGTTGTCCTTGCTGGCCTTCCAGTGCCTCCGCCTCATTGGCGAGTTTCTGAAGCTCGTTCTGCAAAGCCTCGTTTTCCTTGTTGAAGGCGTTGCTGAAGCGGTTGAGTGCGGCTGTCATCGCGTCGCGCTGGTCGGCAAGAGAATCAGCGCTCTTGCCAATGCCGAACGCGCCAAGCCAGTTGCCCCAGGCGCCCGCGAAATTGAGCGCGGCTTCAATCCCCGGGATGCCGGTGTCGCCGGGGCCGACCTCGCCCACAACCGGTACATCAAAGGTGAGATCTGCCACGGTGTCATTGTCTGCCAGAAGAGCGCCGCTTCCTTCATCGATCGCCTTTTCGATCTTGTCGCCATAGTCCTGCTGCAGTTTTTCGCGGACCTGATCACGCAGCTTGTCCTGCGCTTCCTGCCCGAACTTTCGCCCGAGCTTTTCAGCCTGCTTCTTGGCATTGTCGACAACCTTGTCCGCGACTCGATCGAAGGCCTTGCCTGCACCGGCGGTCAGCGCTGTGGAAACACCGCGTACTGCAAAATTGTAGGCGTCCCGGTCGCCTTTTGAGGCGGTTTCTTCAGAAAAGCCGTAGAGCGCTTTGGCGCGTTCATTGAGCTCGTTGATCGCATTGATGAGGTTATCAAGATGCTTGCGTCGTTCCTTGAGGTCCGCAAGCTTCTTCTCATATTCGGCTTCCTTGGCGGCAAGGTCGGCCCGGACATCGGAAATCTTCCGACCATTGGCAGCGAGCCGGGATGCGATGGTGTTGCGGTTCTTGATCGCTTCCTGAAGCTTTTTTCGCGCAGCTTCCTCTTCGGCGGAGGCAGCTGCAAGCTGGGCTTCGAGGCTTCTCAGCAGAGCGTCGAGATTGTCGTTTCCATCATATTCTGAATCAACGAATTCGCCGTCATCATTGCCACCTGGCGGGGGATTGCCACCTCCTGGCGGTGGGTTGCCACCCGGACGACCATTGCCGCGCCCCGGCTGACCGTTACCGGGCCTCGGCTGTCCGGCAATCACCTGTGGCGGGTTCTGTCCGTCATCCTCAATGATGCGTGTGCCCGTGCGGCCGTCACCACCATTTTCGGGTATCTCGCGCGGACCATCTTCGCCGAATTCCACATCGGGATTGGGGTTGTTTTGCGGACCGGCTCCGGCGTTCGGGTCCTCACCGGGGTTGACCGCGCCTGGGTCAAACCGGTCGATGAGCGGGTTCCATGGAAGGGGCTCGCCATCTTCATCGAATTGGAGAATATCGGGCTCCACCGCTGCTGGAAAATTATTGCCGGTGATCTCGTTCAGCCAGTTGTTGCTCTGATCCTCAAAATTCTGGGATTCTTCCCGTTCCGCAGCCTCCCGCTCCTGACGTTCGCGTTCTTCCTGTTCCAGTCTGGCCTGCTCTTCGCGTTCAAGCCGCTCGCGCTCCTCGCGCGCTGCGCGCTCGGCATCGGTTTCGCCCTGGTTGGTGGTCGGGGTTGAGGGCGCTGTGGATGTTGAAGTGGTCGAAGGCGTTGTGGTGGTTGGGGGCGTGGTTGTTGCAGGTGGGGTGGTCGGCGGCGGTGCACCCTGACAGGTGATGCTGATGTCAATATCCACCGACCCCGCACCCGCCAGTGCCACGGCAGAAGAAAGCCCTGTCACGCTGGACGGGATGTTGAAGTTTCGGGAACCTCCGCCGTTGGAAGAGAAGATTGTATCGTTGCCCAGAAAAAACTGAACGAAACGCGAACCGGGATTTGTGACATTGATGGTGCCGGAACAGTTTCCTGGAATATTGGTCTGGAACGAGCTGTTTACGAACCCGGCATTGTTGGTGAAAAAATTGTTGGTCGCCGTGGTGCCCGGCGCGACCATAAAGTTGTTGTTTGTCCAGTTGGCACTCGCATCCCCAGTCCAGATGGCGATCGCCAAAAGGGTAAGCGGCGCGATTTTAGAGACAGCGCCAAGGGACTGTTGCTGTCCGGACGGAAGAACCAGATCAACACTGTTGAAGAACGTCATCTTAATCGATTTCCCAATCATTTCAGGACAAAGTTGAGTTTCGCGTTGATGGACCAGGAACTGCGACTGTCAGGGAGGCCGGTATATGCGCCACCGAAACTCAGCCGGCTCTCGGAGAATGGGTTGCCGCTGCCCACAACCGTGCTCAGCGGCATTGAGAACTGGCTGCCAAGGGTCCAGGAGAATGCGCTGCCGGGATGAGCGCTTCCGTTCAAAGCCAGTGAAGCACCATTCAGGAAGCTGAAGTTGAGGGCACCGCTCAGCCCCAAATTTGAAAATTCCTCGGGCGTTTCACCGGTGCGAGAGGGGTCAGCAAGGTTTGGGCGGCGGAAGAAATAAGACCCGTTTGCGCCAAGGGTTCCTGTGATGGAACTCAGCGACAGGCCGACTGTGGACGTGGATGCGAAGCTCCAGGTCTTTGCAAGCGAGACGCCATATTTTGCAAATCCCACATTGAAGGTGCGGGCAGCAAAAACAGCTCCGGCAGAGTTGGTGTAGCCGTCCTGACGGGTCTCGCTCCAATTGATCGCGGCGCTTGGTGTGAGACGAATTCCACCCGGGAGATTAATCGGGCGGCGCAGCGCGCCTGAAAAAATCAAGCTGCGATAGCCATAGGTGCCGCGATTGCCGGAGGATATGATGTCATTGTCACCATATTCATAGGCGGCAAGCAGGCGACCATAAAAGTCGAGCGGCAATTTCAGATCGCTGAACACTGACCCGCCAAAGAGTTCGGTGCTGATTTGGGTGATGCGATCAGAGGTGTTGCTGTCGCGCTGCTGATAACGCGCGGCGGCTCCCAGCGTCAGCCACGGCTGGACCTGATAGGCCAATCCGGCAGCGACGGAGTTGGCGCTGCTGTCCCGGCCGTTTGCAACGGAGCCGCCATCGCCATTGGCATGTGATCCATTGAGCCAAGTGGTGAGGCGTTCGCTCTGATTTTGGGTTTGGCCGGTCGCAAATTTCTGCAGCGAACTTGTGGTTGTCACCTTGTTGAAGACATTGGTGTTTTCAGATGGAGCCGCCGCATAGTTCGACTGCGCACTCGAATCGGGATCAACGCCCGGTATCTTTCCTTCACTTGCTAGCTGGTTGAAACGGTCAATGTGATCGTCGACTAATTCTTCCAGCTCGTCACAGACCTCTTCAAGCTGGTTGGCGAGCGCTCTTTTATCGATTCGAAAGCCTTCTTCCGCGTTCTTCTGGGCCTTTTCGGCTTCTTTAAGCTTGTTGAGTTTATCGTTGGCTTCTTGGGCCAGGGCCGTTGCAGCCTGTGCGATCAGAATGTTGTCAGGCGTCGTATCCTGGTCTTCATCGCTCCACCGGAGGCTGCCCACACTGAAACGGCCTGGTCGGCTCAGACCATTTTCATCTCGTCTCGAACTTTGTTCGATCTCCAACCCGTTGTCTTCGATAAATATGTTTGCCGAACTTGCGGCGTTCGCAAATTCGCGCTCCGCTTTCTTTAAATTTGCATTGGCCGCATCAACGCGACTGGAGTCGGGCTTTTGGTTCTCCAGATTCTTCTTCTTTTTTCTTAGCTCCAGGAATTTGTTGATGAGATCTTCGTCTGAGAGCCGATTGCTTTGCTCGGGAATTCGGTAGTTTCCTTCAGGATTGACCGTCGCATTTATGACCTGGGAGCCCGTGTTTTGCCCGACGCGGATGGTCTCGGTCTCACGGTCACGCTCTGCCTGTTCTGCGGCTTCGCGTGTTTCTCGCTCAATGCGCTCCCGTTCCTCGCGGGCCGCGCGCTCTTCATCCGTTTCACCCTGAGTGGTGGGCGTTGTTGTTGTGGTGGTGGTGGGCGGTGTTGTGGTCGAAGGGGTCGTCTGGGTGGCTGGAGGTGTTGTGTTGGTCTGAGGTGTGGTCGTTGCTGGCGGTGTGGTCGGAGGAGGCGCACCCTGACAGGTGACTCTGATGTCGATGTCAACGGAACCGGCACCGGCCAGGACCCCGCCAGAGGAAAGCCCGGTTACGGGTGTGGTGGTGTTGAAGTTTCGAGACCCGCTTCCCGTGGAAGAAAACAGCAGGGTGTTGCCAAGAAAAAACTGGACGAACCGCGAGCCCGTCTGGTTGACGTCGACAGTGCCGGAACAGTTTGCGGGAATGTTGGTCTGGAAAGAACTGGCGACGAACCCGGCATTGTTGGTGAAAAAGTTGTTGGTTGCCGTGGTGCCCGGCGCGACTGTCAAACTGTTGTTTGTCCAGTTCGCGCTGGCGCTGCCACACCAGATTGCGGTGATTGCAGCAAAACAGGTCAGGAGTTTCGCAACTCTGCCAAATGGGTTTTGGCGCCCGACACGAGAGCCCGAACTGATTTGAAACATGGTTGGAAATTCCCCGGCAGCCCAAACGCGCATTCACGCGCGCAATTCCTCAAACCGGTTCAAGCAAAAGGCGAAATGCCGGGGTAGCTGGTAAAACTACCGGGTGTTGCCGGTGTGCCGCAGGTACAGGAATTTTGTCCGGTTCGACGCTGGAGTGCTTCCCCGCCTTACGACGACGCTTCTGAACCAGGCAATTGTATTGCCGCGGTTCCTGTTCTCTTGATGGTGCCATCAAAGAGTAGGGCTATCGCATTTGACCACCTTTCCTGAACTTCAGGCTCCGTTGTTTCCCTCACCCAGCGGGGGAGGGTGTCGTCGTAAGACGACGGGTGGGGGAGAAATCGGCCAAAAGCCCCACCCGTCACGGCTTCGCCGCGCCACCCTCCCTTTTGAAAAAGGGGGAGGGAAACGGAGGGTCTGAAAGCAAAACTCCTGTATGCGATAGCCCTGCATCAAAGAGGGGGAGCAGCTCTACTGGTTGGTGTTCAATCCAGTATCGAGGGCGAACTTAACAATATCCGCAATGCGCCTGAGCCCGGTTTTTTCGCCGATGTTGCGGCGATGGAAATCAACCGTGCGTTCGCTGATTTTCAGATGATCGGCGATTTCAATAGCTTTCCAGCCGCTTGCAACCAGCGTCACGACTTCGCGCTCTCTTGGAGAAAGCTTGTCGAACATGCGCTCGTGTGGCGCCTCGGCCACCTCTTCCAGTGCAGGGGTGACATAGGTCTGGTTGCTGGTGATTGCATTGATTGCACAGGTAAGGTCGTCATAGCTGTCATGTTTGACGGCAAAGCCATTTGCGCCGCTTTCCAGCGCACGCTTCATCATCGCCCGGTTGAGGTGCATGGTGAGGCAGAGGATCGGTGTTGTGATTCCCCTGGCGCGAAGGCGGGTGGTGGCCTCGATCCCGTCCTCGCCGGGCAGGCCGATATCAATGACGATGGCATCGACGGTCAGCCCGTCAATTGCTTCGAACAGGTCTTCTGCGCTGCCGAATTCGGCCACGACTTCGATGTTCCCGCTCTTTGACAGCACTTCTGCCAGAAGCTCGCGCACCATGGTGTGGTCATCAATCAGCGCAATTCGGATCATTGTGCGGAGAACTCCAGCAATATTTGCGTTCCGGTTCGCGCGGCGCTTTCAATCGTCAGCTTGCCACCGATCAGGCTGGCCCGTTCTTCCATTGTTTTCAATCCGATACCGGCCTGTTTTTCGTCCTTGGTAAAGCCAATGCCATCATCGGACACGTCGATGCGACCTTTGCCACCGACAAGCGATGCTGAAACCGAAATGGCGCGCGATTGGCTGTGGCGAACTGCATTGTGAAGCGCCTCCTGCAGGATGCGCAAAACCTGTGTCTGGGTGTCACCCGGCAGTTTGCCATCGCCTTCGATGGAGAGCCGGATTCGAGTTTCGCTCAGCGATTGCCATCGCCCGACGGCTTGCGAAACCGCATCGGCAAAGGTGAGGCCATCGAGGGTTGCCGGACGCAGGCCTTCGACCAGTGCGGAGACATCAAGCCCCATTCCACGCAGTTCTTCAATGGGCCGATCGAGATCTGTCCGAGCGGGCGGGTTTTTACCGCGCACAAGATTTTCAAGAAGCAACCTGACCGCCGTGACCCGATGGCTGAGTTCATCATGAAGGTCTTTAGCCAGCCGTTCCCGTTCGGCATCCTGAGCGACCATCAACTGCCCTGTTACACGGGCCAGCGCCTGGCGGTCACGGCGATGATCGTCGGCCATCGAAAAGATCAGGCAAAGTACAACAACAATCTGCAGATAGTAGAACGGGTCCCAATGCAAATCGATCGAACCGAACCAAAACAGATAAAGTGCCGTGGTGATGCCGGTGGCAGCCAGGGCAATCGATATCCAGATGGATGTGGGCACGCCGCGGCGCATATTGACGATGGTTTTCCAAAGAAGTTCGCAGGCAGGAACGACTGCCATCGAAAAAGCAAGAACCACCGAATAGGAAAACACCTCAGTCGCGGGATTGAACAGATAAATGGAACCAAGAATCCCGTAAAAAAGTGCGATTGCGGCAAATGAAATCCTGCTCAACCGGATGTTCAAGATCGCTGAAGCGTGCAGAAAACCGAAGAGCAGATAGGGAACCGCCTCGACCACCCACACAAATTGAGTTGGATCCAACCCGTACTCGCTGAGGAAAAGCGAGTAGGGCAGTGTGCTGATGAACAGGCCGCCTAAGAAAAACGGGAGCCATTTGTTTCGATCAAATTGTGTCCGCCCGAACACACTTATCAGACTGAAAAGCGCACCGACCAGGCAGACGGACAACAGGATTATGTCTTCAATGAAGATCAGAATTTTACGCTGCTCTTTGATTGGCACGAGCGCTGCCATCTCGCCGATCAGAATTGGTCCATCGCTAAGCCCAGGCTGCCGGTCGATTGCCTGAACGCGTATGCTGAGGTGAATTTGGTCATTTGAGGGGCTGGTGAGATCCACCAGATGAATTGGGTAGAGGCGTGAAATCCGGCGGGATATTCCCGCTCTGTAGTCACGCGCCCTGTGTACAAACGTGCCGGTCTGCCCCTGTTGAACGCCGTTGACAAAGAGCTGATCGGCTTCTGCCACCTGGCCCAAAAATATGCCGGGCACGGAAAAGCGTCTCAAAATGTTGCTGGGTATTTTCGTCCGAAACCAGACAAAGCCATTGGCTTCCGCGGGCAGGGCTTCTGGCAGAGGGCCGGGGAGATTTATTGGCTTCCAGCCGCTGGAGTTTGCAACGTCTTTCGGGGAGGGGAGATCACCGGGGCGGTATTCCCATTTGAATTTTGACAGATCGATGTGTTCGGTGGATTGCGCGGATGCTGGTGTGCTGAAACTCAACAGTGTGAGGCAAATGACCTCCAACAAGAGCACAAGCCATCGCGCACAGCGGGTGACCGTGCGAGCGGATTGGCGGCATACTGGATGGGTTCCTGACGACACCGGCGCTAGGTTGATTCTTCTCCTGACAGGCAAGACCAACCTAGCGTGCCACGGGCCGGCAAAATAGCCGGTAGAATTCTCAGGGGTGCGACACTGCCGAACGCCCTGGAGCGCGTGAAATGATGTTGCGCTCACATCCGTTTGAATCAATGAATGGTGCAAACCAAAATCTGGAGAACGAGATTGAGCGACAAGGAAGCCAAACATGTTGTGGTGGTGGGAGCCGGCATTGTGGGCGTTTCCACCGCAATCTGGCTGCAGCGCGCCGGGCTGAGCGTCACGCTGATCGACAAAGAAGGGCCAGCGGCCGGCACTTCCTATGGCAATGGTGGCGTGCTGGCGGCCTGCAGTGTCGTTCCGGTCACCATGCCAGGAATTTTGAAGAACGCGCCCAAGATGCTGTTCAGCCGCGATGGGCCTTTGTTCCTTAAGTGGTCCTATCTGCCGAAACTTCTTCCCTGGCTTTTTAAGTATCTTGGCCATGCGAACATCAAAGATGTCGCCCGCATTGCCAAATCGCTGGGCTATCTGCTGCACGATACGATGGAACAGCATCAGGCGCTGGCCGCTGGAACACCGGCTGAGAAATACCTCGCGCCATCTGACTATGTGTTTGTTTATCGTGACCGCGCGGCATTTGAGGGGGATGCACTTGGCTGGAAGCTGCGCCGCGACAACGGGTTTGAATGGGACGAAATGGAGGAGGCTGAGTTCCGCGAATATGATCCTGCTTTCGGCCCACAAAACGCATTCGCTGTGCGGCTGAAGAACCACGGGTTTATTCGCGACCCTGGCGCTTATGTTCAGGCGCTCGCTGATCATTTCATCGCTGAAGGAGGTGCACTGCGCACCGGCGAAGTGACTGAAATTCGCCAGCAGAACGGGCGTGTTTCGTCAGTGGTTGCCGTCGGGGAAGATATCGAGTGTGATTCGGTCGTTTTATCCACAGGAGTATGGTCAGGCCCTCTGGCAAAGCAGCTCGGGGTCGCTGTTCCCATGGAATCGGAGCGCGGATATCACATTGAACTGGTCAATCCTTCAATCATGCCGCGAAGCCCGGTGATGGTTGCTTCCGGCAAATTTGTCGCCACGCCGATGAACGGACGGCTTCGCTGCGCGGGAATAGTGGAGTTTGGTGGTCTTGATGCGCCGCCGAGTGACGCCCCATTTGAACTGCTTGAGCGGCAAATCAATAAAACAATTCCGGGGCTTAGCTATGATCGGGTTGACCGCTGGATGGGCCATCGCCCGGCGCCGATTGATTCAATCCCCATCATCGGCGAGGCCAAAGACGTAAGTGGAGCCTTTATGGGCTACGGTCACCACCATATCGGACTGACTGGCGGTCCCAAAACCGGCCGAATTCTGGCCTCTTTGGTGCGCGGAGAACGAATAAATGCGGACCTTACGGAATTTAAACCAAACCGGGGATAAGAAAGCGTTTGGGCACTGGCGATTCCTCCATTACTAATACAGCAGGGGACAAATCGTCGTGATTCTGCAGGATTTCGCTTTTTTGAAGGAGGCATTAATGGAATTCAAACAAACTCTCGTATCAGGCGCGGCGGCACTGGCGTCTGTCGGGCTTTTGGCTGTTTCAGTGCAGGCTGCTGAAAAATGGGATATGCCGATGGCCTATTCCGGCTCTAACTTCCACTCGGTGACCGGTGCGGAGTTTGCCAAATGCGTGACCACCGGAACCGGTGGCGACATTGAAATCGTGACACATCCGTCAGGTTCGCTGTTCAAGGGCGGCGAAATCAAGCGTGCGGTTCAGACCGGTCAGGCTCCAATCGGTGAGCGCCTATTGTCCGGCCATCAGAACGAAAATGCGCTGTTCGGTTTTGACTCCATTCCATTCCTGGCCACATCTTTTGATGATGCCGTGAAACTTTGGAACGCTGCCAAGCCATCACTGGAAAAGCTTCTGGATAGCCAGGGCCTGGTGATGCTCTACTCGGTGCCGTGGCCACCACAGGGTCTCTACTTCAAGAAGGAAGTGAACGCTGTTGCCGACATGAAAGGCATCAAGTTCCGCTCCTACAACACCGCAACGGCACGTCTGGCTGAATTGACCGGCATGCTGCCAGTGCAGATTGAAGCGGCTGAAATCTCTCAGGCCTTCGCCACTGGCGTTGCTGAATCGATGATTTCCTCCGGTGCGACTGGTTATGACCGCAAGGTCTGGGAAAGCCTGACCCACTTCTATGCTGTGGATGCCTGGCTGCCGCGCAACACCGTGATCGTCAACAAGGGTGTTTGGGACGGCGTTTCCGATGCCAACAAAAATGTCATCAAAGGTTGTGCGATGATGGCTGAGTATGCCGGTTACTGGCGCTCGAAAGAGTATACCGGCTTCACGCTCGCAGGCCTTGCCGCTGGCGGCATGACCGTTGGACCAGCTGGAGATGCTCTGGTTGGCGAACTGAAAAAGATCGGTGAAACCATGACTGCTGAATGGCTTGAAAAAGCCGGTGACGAGGGCAAGGCCATCGTCGACGCATTCAAGGCGTCTCAGTAACAAAATCTCCGGGCCGTGTGTTTGCCGGAAGCGGGATTTCTCCCTCATTTCCGGCAAGGCACGGCCCGGACTCTATTTACGCCCGGCGAATTGCCGGGAATTGCCACTGCATAACGGGATGACGGACTGATGGTTTCCTCGCTTGCGAACTCTCCGGTGTTCAAACTCATCAGGCGTGTGCTCGACGGTCTGTACATGCTTGGCGGCATAATCGGCGCGCTGTTCCTGATCGCCATTTTGGGTCTTATCCTGATCCAGATGCTGGCGCGCTGGACAGGCGAAGTGTTTCCTGGCGCCCCGGATTTCGCGGGATACTGCATGGCCGGCGCCTCGTTCTTTGCGTTTGCCTATGCTCTCAATCATGGGGCGCACATCAGAGTGAGCCTGGTGCTGACGGCGATGGGCCGTTGGCGTCGCTGGGGTGAAGTGTGGTGCTTTGGCGTTGGCAGCGCGATTGCCTGCTATTTCTCCTACTACGCCGTTTTGACCACCATTCAGTCGCGTCAATTCAATGACATCAGCCAGGGGCAGGACGCGTGGCCGATCTGGATACCGCAATTGTCCATGGCCGTTGGCTCCATTCTTTTGGCCGTCTGCTTCATCGACAACTTCATCAAGCTGCTGTTTGCCGGTGATCACAACATCAAGACCGAACTGGTGAAAGAACAGGCCGCGGACTAACCAAGGTTTTGCCGCCAACCGTCTGCTGGGGGACGAAGTGGAACAACTCTATCCAATCATAATCTTCCTGTTCGTGCTGTTTCTGTTGCTCGGCAGTGGGGTCTGGGTCGGTCTGGCGCTGATTGGCGTGGCCTATGTGGGCATGGAGCTTTTCTCCTCCCGTCCGGCAGGCTTATCGATGGTGACAACCATCTGGACGTCCTCCTCATCATGGACGCTGACGGCACTGCCGCTGTTCATCTGGATGGGGGAAATCCTGTTTCGAACGCGATTGTCGGAAGATATGTTCCGCGGCCTGTCGCCGTGGATGGCGCGGCTCCCCGGTGGTCTGGTTCACACAAACATAGTGGGCTGTACGGTCTTCGCCGCCGTGTCTGGTTCCTCGGCCGCGACGCTCACCACGGTGGGCAAAATGTCGATCCCGGAATTGCGTCGCCGCGAATACCCCGAACGCATGATCATCGGAACGCTGGCGGGGGCGGCCACGCTCGGCCTGATGATACCACCATCGCTGACGCTGATTGTTTATGGCGTGACGATCAATGAATCGATCACCAAGCTCTTCATGGCAGGCGTGGTGCCCGGCCTTGTGCTGGCGCTGATGTTCATGGGCTATGTGGCGATTATGTCTAAGGTGTCGTCCAACTTTAACCCAATCGAAGAACCTCGAATGAGCTTTGCGGAGAAGGTGCGCAATTCCCGGTTCCTCATTCCGGTTATCCTGCTGATCCTGGTGGTGATCGGCTCCATGTATCTGGGCTTTGCCACCGCCACTGAGGCTGCGGCGTTTGGCGTGGTCGGCTCCCTTCTGTTGGCCGCAAGCCAGCGTTCTCTGACGGTTTCAACCTTTATTGAGAGCCTGATGGGTGCAACCCGTACATCTGCGATGATTGCGCTCATTCTTGCTGGTGCCGCGTTCCTGTCGCTCTCAATGGGCTTCACCGGTTTGCCACGAGGGTTGGCGGATTTCATCAACGGTCTTGAGCTGACCCGCTTCGAACTGCTGATGGCGCTGCTTGTATTTTACATCATCCTCGGTTGTTTCCTGGATGGCATTTCCTCCGTGGTTCTCACCATGGCTGTGGTGGAGCCAATGATCCGCGATGCGGGCATTGACCTCATCTGGTTCGGCATTTTCGTCACCGTGGTGATTGAAATGGCGCAGATTACCCCACCCATCGGCTTCAACCTGTTCGTGCTGCAAGGCATGACCACGCATCAGATGAACTTCATCGCGCGAGCGGCACTGCCCATGTTCATGATCATGGTTTTGATGGTGTTCGTGCTGATCGGCTTCCCCGATCTGGCCACCTGGTTGCCGGAAAATATGAGCCCGGAAGCGCGCGGGAGATAGCGTATCTCCTGCTACACCTCGAGGGTGAGCGTTAACGCTAACACCGCGTAAATGCTTGTCCGCAACCGTTGCGGGTGCTGTTGTGCCTTCATGAAAGGCAGACACTTCAGACCTCGAAGGGAGCGGCGGCGTCGCCCCAGTGGCCGATCGCCCGTTGTGCACCATGCCGCAAAACGTGTTTGCAGGGCAGAGCACAGACCATCCCTGTCGCTGCTGGAGCACCGGCTGCGATTTGTATCTCAAACTTCCGATGCGGTTGTTTTGCCTTGGCCTGGTCAGGCTGATGACCAGTGTTCTGTGGTGGGTTTTGTTGCCGGTTCATTGGTCCATCCGCGGCAACTGGAAGCGAAGCTGGAACGGGATTTTGACGATAAAGCACTGTCCATCGTTGTGGTTCCGCTCGCGGAAATGAACCGGCACGACGATGGTGAGCCGGATCGCGAACACTTTATCAAAATGCTGGATGAAGTGCCGTTTTGAGCCCGGTACACCGTTTCTCTGCTCGGGCGGTCTGCTATAAGGCGACAAATTCAGGTTCAGAGTGACAGCACCATGTATGCGGAAATGGCAAGCGCAGAAGGCGTTGCGGATCAGGCTTCCATTATCGACTTCAGAAGTGACACGGTCACCAGACCGTCAGAAGGCATGCGCGAAGCCATGGCCAATGCGATGGTGGGCGATGATGTTTATGGCGACGACCCGACCGTCTCTGAGCTGGAGCAACGCGTTGCGGCACTCATGGGCAAGGAGGCGGCACTGTTCGTTGCCTCAGGCACCCAAAGCAATCTGATTGCGCTCCTCAGCCATTGTCAGCGCGGCGAGGAGTATATTGCGGGAAAGATCAACCACATTTCCTACCACGAGGCAGGTGGCGCGGCCGTGCTTGGCGGGATTTCACCTTGCCATTTGGAAGTGAACGAACGTGGCGGAATAACTGCAAATCAGGTCGAGGCAGCGCTGAAACCCGACGATTCCCACCATGCGATCTCGCGTCTGGTGTGCGTTGAGAACACGGTCAATGGCATGGTGCAGGACCAGTCCGAGATCGGTCGCATTGCGGAAGTGGCGCGGGCAAACGGGCTGTCCGTTCATCTTGATGGTGCACGGTTGATGAATGCGGTCGCCGCATCAAACCACTCGGCAAAATCGCTGGTTGATCCGGTGGATTCTGTTTCACTTTGCCTGTCGAAGGGGCTCGGCGCGCCTGTTGGTTCGGTGTTGAGCGGCTCCGAGGCGTTTATCAGGAAAGCGCGGCGCAATCGTAAAATGGTTGGTGGTGGCATGCGCCAGTCTGGTGTCTTGGCAGCCTGCGGTCTTTATGCGCTGGAACACAATGCGGAGCGTATGCGCGACGATCATGCGCGGGCACGTCGGCTCGCGGAAGGTCTTACGGACTTTGACGCGCTCCGCCCGCGTATGGATATGCTTGATACGAACATGGTGTTTGTGGAGATCGATCAGGATTTGGCCACCGCGTTGCAGGCCCATTTGAAAGGTGAAGGCATCCTGATTTCAGGCGCCAGCCCGATGATCCGGATTGTTGTTCATCTCGATATCGATGATGAAAAAATCGACCGGCTGCTCGATGCAATCGACCGATTTTTTAAAGACCGGGCAGTTTGATCAACGCGGCTTTTTGCCGAATACCTTTTCGTATTCTTCCGCACCGCCTTTTGCGAGCGCCTTGGCCTGTTTCACCCAATCGTCGCGGTCGATGCGGCCCTTGAACTTCAGATAGCCATCGACCCACTCGCGCTCCGCCTTTTTCCATTTGGAAATCTGCTCGAACTTGTAAATGCCAAGCCCGTTGAGCACGCCTTCCAGTTTTGGACCAACACCTGAAATCAGTTTCAGATTGTCGGGATCGGAAGGTTTGTCCATTTGCGGTGGACGGTTTTTGTCTTCGGCGCTTGTATCAGGCGATGCTGCCGCTTTCGCGGCTGGTTCTTTGGCCGCCGTCGCCTTGGTTGCGGTGGACTTCCCACGCGGTGCGGCCGGCGCTTTTTCTTCCTCCTGGTTGGCTTTCGTTGAATCCGATACGTCCTCGCCCGCGTCCATCAGCGTGGCCGCCTTTGGCATGGCTGGCCCGTCAGAGGATTTGGCTGCTGGCTTTGCCGCCTTGGCCGGGGCCTTCTTCGCGGCAGGTTTTGCTGCCGGGACTTCGGCCTTGCCATCGCTCACCACGATTACCGGCTCCATTTCGGCCAATATATTATCGCCCAGATGACACTTGATCGCGTTTCCGCTGCGCATTTCACGCATTTTTGGCACTTCACGCTCACAGAGATCGCCCGGCACACGGTCTTTCCAGGCACAACGCGTCTGGAACGGACAGCCCGGTGGCGGATTGATTGCCGAGGGGATATCACCTTCTAGCACCACATGTTTTTTGGTGACTGATGTGTCGGCGATTGGCACCGCGGAAAGCAGCGCCTCAGTGTAGGGGTGATAAGGGGGCGAAAATACAGATTCAGTGTCCCCCTGTTCCACGATATGCCCCAGATACATGACCACCACCTTGTCCGAAAGATAGCGGACGATGGAGAGGTCGTGGCTGATGAAGAGCATCGTGGTTCGCGCCTTGCGCTGAATGTCCATCAGCAGTTCGGTCACAGCTGCCTGAACCGACACATCAAGTGCCGAAACCGGCTCGTCTGCCACCACAACATCGGGTTCGCCAGCAAAGGCGCGCGCGATGCCAATACGCTGCTTCTGGCCACCAGAAAGCTGACGCGGCATGCGTTCGGAGAACTCACGCGGCAGCTTCACGAGATCAAGCAGTTCCAGCATGCGCTTGTGGCGCTCGCTCTCCGAGCCACCAATGCCGAATTTCTCAAGCACGCGAATGATTTGCGTGCCGACCTTCTGGCTGGGATTCAGCGTGTCGAACGGGTTCTGGAACACCATCTGAATGGAGCGGAGCGTGTTGTTGTCGCGTTCCGTCGTCTCGATGTCGCCAATTTCCCGCCCTTTCATTTCGGCAGTACCATCGGTCTTGGTTTCAAGGCCGAGAAGAACGCGGGCGAGGGTGGACTTACCACAGCCTGATTCACCCACCAGAGCCACGGTTTCCGCTTCGCGGGCTTCGATATTGACCTCTTCGTTCGCCTTCACCGTGCGGGTTTCGCCACCACCAAACATGGAGGAGGCCGACACCTCGTAATATTTTTTCATGCCCTGGATGTTGAGAACAACTTCGCCCGGTTCGGTGGCTTCCGTTTGCTCGGCGGCCTCGACTTCTGCGCCCCAGTCGACTTCCTGGAACTTCAGACATCGTGATGCGTGTCGATCATCCCCTTCAATGACATCCATCAGGATGTCCTGTGCATCACAACGTCCCGCCTCAAAATAGTTGCAGCGCGGGCCGAAATTGCAGCCCGGTGGGCGCTCATGGGGCAGAGGGAAATTGCCAGGGATGGAAATCAGTGGACGTGCGTTTTTGTCAGCACCCGGCAACGGGATGGAGCGGAACAGCCCCTGCGTATAAGGGTGCCGCATCTTGTTGAACACGTCCTCGATGGAGCCGGTCTCGACCGCCTCGCCGGAATACATGACGCACAGCCGGTCGCAGGTTTCGAGCACCAGCCCGAGATTGTGCGAGATGAACAGCATGGACGTGCCGTATTTCTCTCCCAGCTCCTTCACCAGATCAACGATGCCGGCTTCCACCGTCACATCAAGCGCGGTGGTGGGTTCATCAAGGATCAACAGGCTTGGTTTCGACATCAGCGCCATGGCGATCACGATGCGCTGCTGCTGACCACCGGAAAGCTGATGCGGATAGGAGTTCAGAATGCGTGCCGGGTCCGGCAGCCGAACGGACTCCACCACATCAAGCGCCAGCTTGTAGGCTTCCTCCTGGCTTGTCCCGTCATGGATCATCGGCACTTCCATGAGCTGCTTGCCGATTTTCATCGCCGGATTCAGCGAGGCCATGGGCTCCTGATAGATCATGGCGATCTCAGAGCCGCGAATGTCCCGCAGCTCCTCATTGGTCATGGTCGACAGATCGCGGCCTTTGAACTTGATCGAGCCACCGACAATTCGGCCGTTCACACCAAGGTCCATCATCACGCCAAGCGCAACGGTGGACTTTCCGCAACCCGATTCCCCCACAAGACCCATGGCTTCGCCAGGTTCCACCACACAGGAGAAATCCATCACCGCTGGAATTTCACCACGTTGGGTGAAGAAGGAAATCGACAGCTTGTCGATTTCGAGAATAGGGCCGTCATACTCCCATCTTGCCATGGTGCTTCCTCCCTAGTCTTTCAACGATTGTTCGCGCAGGCCATCGGCCAGCAGATTGAGACCCAAAACCAAACTCATCAGCGCAAAGGCCGGGGGCAGGGCAGGGTGCGGATAGATCGACAACAGCTTGCGTCCGTCATTGATTGTTGACCCCCAGTCCGGGCTTTCCGGGCTGACGCCGAGGCCGAAAAAGCCCAGCGTTCCCAACAGGATGGTGGTGTATCCAATACGCAGACAGAAGTCGACGATCAGTGGTCCACGTGCGTTGGGCAGAATTTCCCAAAGCATAATGTACCACGCACCTTCACCGCGCGTCTGGGCAGCAGCCACATAGTCGCGGGTTTTGATGTCGAGCGTCAGACCGCGCACGATGCGGAACACGGTGGGCGAGTTCACAAACACAACCGAGACGAAAATGTTCAGAAGGTTTGGATCCATCGTCCAGACGCCAAGTGGGTCCGCGTTGAAGGCAAGGCCGGAATAGGCCCAAAGCCCGAGAACAAGCGTCAGCGCCCAAGTGATCACAAGGGTTCGCTGGTTGGCGATGAACTTCGTCTTGAACAGGGTCAAAAGGAAGATGATCGGGAACAGGAACAACACCGCCGCCAGATACATTGGTATGCCGGTCTGCACGATTTCCTTGGTCACCAACAGGTAGAACAACAGGATCACCGGGAAGGCGAGAACCAGGTTCGCAAGGAAACTGAGGAAGGTGTCAAGCCGACCGGTGTAGTAGCCAGCGGGAAGTCCCAGCGTGATCCCCACCATGAATGCAAACAGGGTCGCGGCGGGCGCTATTTTCAGAACTTCCTGGCTGCCATAGACCATGCGGGAGAACACATCGCGGGCAAGATTGTCGCCACCAAGCAGATACCAGGCATCTTCTACGCCACGTGCGGGCGTGCCCGGTTTCTTGTTCTTCATGCCCGATATTTGTTCGATCGGGTCGAAGGTTGCGATGTAGTCGGCCCAAAGTGCGGTGAACACCCAGAAGAGCACCAGGCCCAGGCCAATCATACCGACCCAGGAGTTGAACAGTTTGCCATAAAGTCCCAGCACATCTTTAAAGTAGATGGAGACTGCGAAAACAATCACCAGCGACAGCCATGTTGGCCAGAAAAGCTGGATGATGGTGATGGCGATTGCGCCAGAGGAAAGTGGTTCCATTGTTCCTGCCCCCTCAGCTTACACGCACACGCGGATTCAGATAGACGTAGCCGATATCTGAAATCAGCTGGGTCACCAGAACCACAAGAACGGCGACGATGGAGCAGCCCAGCAACAGATCAATATCGTTGTTGCCTGCGCCCATGACCAATAGCCATCCAAAGCCCTTGTAGTTGAATAGCGATTCAACGATGACCACGCCCGTTAGCAGCCATGGGAACTGCAACATGATCACCGTGAATGGGGCGATCAGCGCATTGCGCAGCGCATGTTTGATCACGATGTTTGAAAAGCTCACGCCTTTCAGGCGGGCCGTTCGGATATATTGGGCTGTCATGACCTCCGCCATGGAGGCGCGGGTCATTCGGGCGATGTAGCCCATGCCATATAACGCCATGGTCATCACCGGCAGGGTGAAGTTGGCAAAGGTAATTGTATCCATTGCGGATGCGGACGAACCCTTGAACCATTTCAGTCCGAAGGCGGAACTTGCAAACACCGCAATCAGAATAACACCGGACACATACTCCGGTGTGGCGGTCGTAATGATTGAAAATGTCGAAAGCGAACGGTCGGTCTTTGATCCTTCGCGCATACCCGCAAGCACACCGACGATTAGAGCCATCGGGATCATGACAATCATCACCCAGAACATCAGCCAGCCTGTCAGGCCCAACCGCTTGGCGACGATGGTGCTTACTTCTTCCTTGAACACGGTTGAAAAACCGAAGTTCCCCTGAATGACACCGCAATAGTTGGGCGTGTCGTCCGGGCTGACATTGCCACGAACACAACGCCCGGTAATTCTCCCCTCATCATCCGTCCGAATGAATCCCGGCAGCACACCAAGCCACTCGCCATAGCGGGTGAGCAGAGGCTGCGTATAGCCACGATTGTCGAGCCAGGACAAAACCTGCTCGTCGGTCATGCGCATGTTGCCCTGCGTCTTCGCGAGCTTTTCCAGATTTGGATAGAGATTGGTGAGAAAGAAAACGACAAATGTCAGGCACAGCGCGGTGAGGATCATCACGCCAATGCGCTTGAGCAAAAACTGTCCCATTGCGGTCCCCTCGGTGATCCCCAAGGTTGGGATCGTGAGATGATCGGCCCATTTTTATGTTCTGTCGGCCGGTAATCGTCGAAATAAAACGGGGCGCCGTTTGGCGCCCCGATTTCAGTTCAGCTTATGCAAAGCCGATCTTGTGAACGTGGATTTCGAAACTTGGATGCATCTCGGCATTCAAAATTCCATCTTTGTAGTGGCGGTTCAGAGCCTGCCAGTATGGCTGGGTGATCACGCCTTCGTCCTGCATGATCTTTTGAACTTTTGCCATTACTTCACGACGTTTGTCGGCATCAGCGATTGACATGGCTTCGGTGAGCAGTTTGTCAAACTCGGCATTGGCAAATCCGGCCTCGTTCCAGGCTTCGCCGGAGCGGTAAGCCAGAGCAAGCACCTGAACGCCGAGCGGACGCTGGTTCCAGTTCGTGGATGAGAATGGGTATTTCGCCCAGTCGTTCCAGAATGTGTTGCCCGGAAGCACGGTGCGCTTCACCTTGATGCCGGCCTTGCGAAGCTGGTCGGCGACGGCGTCGGTGGTGTCCTTGCGCCAGTCACCATCGATTGAGATGAGCTCATGCTCATAGTCGCCCATGCCTGCTTCTTCCATGAGGGCCTTGGCAGCTGCGCCATCGACTTTCTGTTTCGGAAGTTCGGCATATTCCGGATGGATCGGGCAAACATGGTGGTTCTCAGCCACTGTACCGTTGCCAGCGAAGCCAAGTTCTAAACAGATGCTGTTGTCCACAGCCATGGAAAGCGCACGGCGCACACGGGCGTCGGCATACGGCTTTTTGCCGTCCACTTCGGCGACCTGGTTCGGGCGAATGACAATCGTGTTCGCTGTGGTGGCGGTCGATTTGTTCCAGCCGTCAAGCGTGTCAAAGATCTCGATGAATTCACCGTCGACGCGGTAAGTCATGTCGAACTCATCGGCTTCCGCGCCAGCTACCCATGCAGCAGGCTCAGTGCCCAGATCGATAAATTCGATGCGGTCGAGATAGGCGCCATTGTCGGCATCCCACCAGGTGTGGTCGGTGTTGCGAACCAGAACACCCTTCACGCCAACTTCCAGCGACTCAGGCTTGTATGGGCCTGTGCCGATTGGGCTGGAGAGCATATTGTCGGCGGTCTGTGACTTGTGAACGATGGCTGCAGGATAGTCTGCCATGCCCGGGATCAGTGTGATGTCGGGTGAGGATGGCTTCAACACAACGGTGTGGCTGTCGGCCACAGTGATTGCGCCGTCGCGCGCCTTGTTCGTTTCCCCATCAATCAGGGTCGCCATGCGACCGGCCATGGAGTTGCCTTCAAGGCCCTTTTCACACCAGCCGGTGATGTTGCGGGCAACATCTTCAGCGGTGAAGTCGTCACCGTTGTTCCACTTCACGCCCTTGCGGACCTTCAGCGTGAACTCGGTGGCGTCATCGTTGACTTCCCAGCTTTCCAGCAGACGGCCTTCGAAGGAGCCGTCGGTGTTGATCTGGACAAGATATTCAAGCCAGCCACGCGAGAAGTTGGCAATCTGGCTCCAGTCATACGTGCGTGGGTCTTTCAGCGCACGAACTTCCTGCTGCACACGAAGTGTGCCGCCCTTTTTGGGCGTTGCAGCTTGAGCTGGTGGTGCCGTCAGACCGATTGCGCCGTAAGCCATTGAAGCTGTCGCGCCCAGCGCACAGGCCATCGCCAGGAATTCACGGCGATCGAGCTTGCCGTCCTTCACTTCTTCGGCGAGGCCCGGAATTGCCGGGTGCAGATTTTTGTCGGTGGAATTCATCATTCGTTGTTTCTCCCGTTTCGAACGATCGTTTTTTGTTCCCATCACTGCCGTCGCACGATGTGACGGCAAGTATCTCCTCCGGTGCGACAAGTGATTTATGCGCCGGTCCCTCTTGTTTCGGAGCATTCCACAGTGAAGGGCTGTGAGTCCAGCCCGGGATTGCCGCAAGGGAGCATGGTGCTATCGCATTTGCGACATTGTTGAATTTTCGACATTAAAGGGAATTTCAACGACTCCCACTGGGGCGAATAGTGCGCTCAAACACCGCGCAGAAACGGATCGTGATCTATCTGAACTGGGGAAATCGTGATACGCAGGCATCAGATGAAACGCGACTTTCACGGAGATCGTTTTGGAATACCAAGGGTTTACTGTCGAAATTGACGGCCGGATTGCGCACATTGAACTGGACCGCCCGGAAAAGCGGAATGCACTGACACGAGGGTTCTGGCGGGACCTACCCATTGCGGTCAGCACCATAGAAGCGACAGAAGGTGTCCGTGTTATTGTCATTTCTTCGACAGGACCACACTTCACATCTGGCATTGATGTTTCGATGTTTGGTCAGGATCAGGCGTTTGCAGTTGGAGCCGATCGCAAATCCAGGGCCCAGCGTGCTTCGCATTTTCTGACATTGGTGAAACCCCTGCAGGCCACCTTCAACGCGCTTGAAAATTGCCGAATTCCGGTGCTGGCAGCCGTACAGGGCGGCTGTATTGGTGGCGGTGTTGATTTCACCACGGCTTGCGATATGCGCTACGTGACGAAGGACGCCTTCTTCACAATCTTTGAAACCAATATCGGAATGACCGCCGATGTGGGGACATTCCCTCGCATTGCGAAACTGCTGCCGGAGGGCATTGTCCGCGAACTCGCTTACACAGGTCGGCGCATGGGCGCTGACGAAGCGATGCGGTTGGGTTTTGTCAATGGTGTCTACGAAACCCAGGCCGAGATGATGGACGGTGTCATGGCGGTTGCGATGGAAATCGCATCCAAAGCACCGCACGCGGTCTATGGCTGTAAGCGGATGATCACATATGCGCGTGATCATTCAACGGCTGATGCGTTGGACTACATCGCTGTGTGGAATGCGGGCATGTTGAGTGCGGAGGAGATTATGGAATCAATGGCGGCAAACGCACAAAAACGCGACGCGGATCACGCGGAATTGCCACCTTTACCAAAGGCTCTTTGATTCTTTGCGTCCTGATTTTGTGCGCCTTGTAGCGCGCAGAGCAATCTCAGGCCGAAAATCGCCAGCAGCATTGAAAACCAGACAGGGTCTGCGCGGCGCAGGAAAAAGCTCTCCAGACAGGCGTCCATGGCGCAGAACATCCACACCATGAGGAGGAAATCTGAAAGGTGTGACTGTGCCGCTGGCTGCCGGGTTTTCACATAATCCCTGACCGGCAGGACGATCAGTACCAGAAGCAGGACGGCAAGTCCGATCAGCCCAAAACTGATCGCTGCATCAAGATAGCCATTGTGCGCGTGAACGATGTCACGCACATCCCAGGAAAGTTCAATCGGCTGCTCAATCGATTTGACAAGCGGTGTTCCCCAGAAGCTCTCAAATCCATAGCCGAAGAGCGGTCGCTCAAGGATGCGATCAACGCTGAATTGCCAGAGGTCGAGCCGCCCGGTGTATGTCGTTCCCGGACTAACCCACTGAACATACTCGTTGATCTGTTTCGAGATTGCGGCACCGGCGGTGAATGTGAAGAGAGCGATTGGTGGCACAAGGCACCAGAAATATTTCGCCACCTGTGACCGGCTGTAGCGGGCAAATGTGCAAAACAGGACGATTGCCGGCAGAAGAATGAGCACGGTTTTGGAGCCCGAAAATGTGATGAACATCATCGACAGGAGAATGATTGTCGCACCTAAAAAACGGTGCTCCGACCGCCAAAGATAGAGCCCGGCGAAGGCGAACACGGCCATCACGGCACTTGCGATGTTTTTGTGATCGTAAACGCCGCGCCACAGTCCGGCATGTTGGCTCTCGACGCTACCCGCCTGATGAACACCCTGCTCAGGAAGAACGAACACTGCAAACAGAGAAAACAGAACCGCAAGCATCACGGCGCGTGACAACAGACGCAGCAAATGATCCTGCGATCTCGGCAGCGCCATCACGGTGGCGGCGCCAAGCACCACAATGAGGGAAAAGATGAGGGCCCGCATCGCGGCACCCGTTGATTGGGCAATGATTGCGGACGTCACCAACACGATAGCAGCTAGAACGTGCGCGGGCCGAAACAGTCTGGACACCACATGGCGTGGCGCGAGCGCCGCCAATGCTGTCAGTGACAGCCCACCGATGAGGGCAAAACCGATCTGATTGACCAGATCGCCGCCTGGCTGGGCCACACCTTCGGTGTTGAGAGTGGAGAGCGAGAAGGGTCGCAGCGATATCCACACCACCAGCAAATTGATGGTTGCAACCAGTCCGGCAAGGGCGGTTTTGACGTCGTCCGAAGTGGAAAAGAACAGATCGCTGACGCTACGAACCCAACGCTCCGGCGCAGGCTGATCAGTTCTTTTCAGGCTCGCGATATTGCTCGTTTGCAAAACCGAACTCCATAAGCAGCCGTCCGACCGCAACATTGATGTGGTAAAGTCCGATTATGGGCGAACCCGTCTTAAGAAAGAGTAGCAGTGAGCGAACCGGAGAAGCGGCCAGAAGCAAGCCGGTTTTTGCAAGAATCCGCACCCGGTCCAGCATAGAACCCGCGGCCTTGTGCTCGATGAGCGCCGAGATGGAACCGTTCCTTAAACCGCGCAGGTTGAGCCAGCGGCTTTCTGTACGGCGCGAAGGGATTGTTTCCAGCACACCAGCATCGGCACACCAGCCGAAGGTGTAGCCCTTTGCCTTGCAGCGGGAATAGAAATCGCTGTCGCCACCGCCAATGAAATTGAACCGCTCGTCCAGATAGGGATATCCCATGGTGCGCAGCACTTTAGTCGAGATGATGACATTGCCGGAGGAGTAGAGAATTTCGGCCGGACCCGTTGTCTGGTGCGCGGGTTGAAACACAGGATGTCTTGGCCAGGACCCGTTGTTGCCGTTCTCAAAGACCGGCTCCTGAGGCGCGCCGACCATATCAACATCGAGCGTTTCCGCCGTCCTGGCCATGAGTTCCAGCCAGTTGGGGCGGGCGATCTCATCATCATCAATCACAAGCACATGCTTCAGATTGGGAAACATTGAAAGCGCGGTATGCCAGCCCGCATTATACGCGCTGCAGTTGCCGCGTCGGTGCGCATTCACCACGATGGCGTTGATGGAAACGCTCTCCAGATAATCGGCGGCAGCACAAGCACCGTCGCCTGTGTCGGGGTCATTCTCCATGACAATGCAAACAAATTTGCGCGCTGTTTGTTGCGCAGCCACTGACTTCAGCGTTTCCACAACGTGGTCGGGACGGCGAAACGTCGGCAGGGTGACTGCAATTTCGACATCGCTCACATCGTCGAGCAGACGTTCCCAATGGACCGTGATGTCGCTGGCGTCCGGCTGAGCCATGGGCCAATTCTCCCGCAGATTGATCCACCGTCTCCTGACGGCAAAGTGTTAACGGGCGTTTAGGTGGAAAGCGGTATTTTTTTGGATAATTTTCGACAATTTCAGCAAAAATAGTCCCTGAGATGGTTAATAGGGCCGACTTTCTGAGATCGATTTAAGGGTTTTTCCATTGAATCCCCATAGTGGTTGACGCTGGGACATGGGGTCTCCGGGAGCCACTATGCAAATCGCGTTCGTCACATCACTGGTGCCGGGGAAAATTCCGACCAGCGGATACGAGATTGCCAATCTGGCAATCATCAACGCGTTGCGCGCTCTGGGGCACGATGTGACCATCATAGGTTTCGCCCAACCCGGGCAGGACGTGGCCGATCTCCCCGGCATGATGGTTGTGCGGCGCATCATGGTTGAAAATGCCCATGCCGCGTCGGCTCAAAAGCTTAATTGGGCGATGCGGGCGGTGAAAACCGGTCTTCCCATTGGATCTGCGAAACTGCTTGAGTGCCCGTGGAACGAGTTTGAAGCCACGCTCGATCGGGCAGGGCCGTTTGATGCTTTGATCCTCAACTCATTTCAGTTGCCCGGTGCCTATCCGAAACTGATGGAGCGCCCTTACATTTACGTTGCGCACAATGTGGAACACCTGACGGCGGCTGAAAACGCAGCTCATGCTGGCGGGCTGATCAACCGGTTGCTTTATCGCCGGGACGCTGATGTTCTCAAAAAGCTGGAAGCGCAGCTCTGCCAACAGGCGCAACATGTGTTTTGCCTGTCTGAAGAAGACCGTGAATTGCTTTGCGGCGACAGCGCTGACTTGCTGCATCGCTCATCAATGCTTCCGCTGGTGACCCCGGCGCGCCAGACTGAATCTTCTTCGGAATTTGGTGATTTGAGACATGACTGGGCAAATGCGACCCACGATGTGGGCCTGATCGGCACCTGGACCTGGCAGCCAAATCTCGTTGGCCTGCGCTGGTTTCTGGATGGTGTCTTGCCGCACATCGACGGTGAAATGAGCATTTGTATTGCCGGCAAAGTCCCCGATGGTTTACCGGCGCACTATCCCGGCGTGCGGTTTCTTGGACGTGTGGAGAGTGCAGAAGAATTTGTTGCCCAATCCCGTGTCATGGCGCTGGTGAGCCGCGGCGGCACGGGTGTTCAGTTGAAAACCATCGAAGCGTTTCAGATGGGCAAGGCCTGCGTTGCCACATCTTCTTCACTGCGGGGCATTTCGCATGTGCCGCAAAACTGCACAGAAGAAAACGACCCGGAAGCCTTTGCCGGTTACCTCAGCAACATGAGCCTGACGGCCCGCACAAAACCGGTTTCGGTCGATGGGTCGGCATTTTACGATCAGCAGTGGAACAGCCTTCTCGACCGAATTCAGTGGAGTCTGGAAGCCGCGATCCCGACTGAGCGCCCCGCAATGCCTGAACTTGCACGTGTTTCATGATGAGACAGGCGGACTGGCATATGGATTGCAGTGGCACTCATCAGGACACTGCGCGCGCGCACCTGGGAGGGCAGGCGCAATCAGATGTCCGGTGGGCGACAGAGAAAAACCGCATCCGCGATGCGGAGCATCGGAGTTCATCTGTGTCGGACGAAACACAAGGCCTGTTTGCCGTCTCTCTCGCGAGCGAAGATGAGGCGCGGGTCGCTTCCGCGACACGCGATATCTTTGGCATTGATGTCCGGGTTTCCGACAAGGCTGAAACCATTGATTTCATCCGCCGCAGGATTATGGCGCGACAGCACACAAAGTTCTCGTTCGTCAACGCCCACACCGCCAATCTGGGCTGGTCCAATGCTAGCTTTCGCAACACGTTGAAGCGTTTTGAAGTGCTTGCTGATGGTGTTGGTGTGGATATCGGCTCCAAACTGCTGCACGGTGCGCCGTTTCCTGACAATCTGAACGGAACGGATTTCATCCCGGCGCTGCTTGACGGAATTGAGACACCGCTCAAGGTGGCGTTGTTCGGCGCAAAGCCCGGTGTGGCGGATGAGGCCTGCCGGAAACTTGCGGCAAATTTCCCGCAACACGAATTTGTTGTGCTGGGGCATGGCTATCTCAGCGCAGAACAATCGCGCGGCGTGCTTGCGACGCTCGATCCGGTAAAACCCGATATTCTTCTGGTGGCGATGGGCAATCCCATGCAGGAACAATGGATTGCCGACCATTGCTCGGCTGACAATTGCGTCACCGCTTTTGGCGTGGGTGCTCTGTTTGATTTCATCGCCGGCCGTGTGACGCGCGCGCCCGAATGGGTACGTCGGTTCCGACTTGAGTGGATATACCGGCTTTGCCTGGAGCCCGGTCGTCTTTGGCGGCGGTACATTCTGGGAAATCCACGCTTTTTGCTGCGTGTGCTGATGCAAAAGTTTGGTGTCAGACCAAAATGAGCTCGTCGCAGATCAGATTGCACGCAAGTGCGATCATCACGCCGAGTTATGTAGGCGACTTCGAGCGCTGCCAGCTTTTGTGTCAAAGCATGGACCGGTTCGTCACCGGACACACAGCGCATTATATTCTCGTCGACAATGAGGATTTCGAGCTGTTTAAGCCGCTGGCCGGCCCAAATCGGCATGTGGTCAACGAGCAAGATCTGCTGCCATCTTGGTTGAAGGTGGGGCGCTCGGGCTTTGGGAAGTCCGCCCGCAAGGTCTGGTATTCGTTCAAGACCCTGCCGATGCGGGGGTGGCACGTACAGCAATTGCGTCGCATCGCCATTGCTGCGCATCTCGACGATGAAGCCATGCTTTACTGCGATTCCGACATGATGTTCGTGCGGCCATTTGATGTGGCGTCGCTCTGGCATGGTGACCTGTTGCGATTGTACCGGATACCCGGGGCGATCACGGGCGATATGAAGGAGCATGTTCAATGGAGCCGGTTGGCCTCGAAGCTCGTCGGTGCTCCGGTTCCATCGGCATCGCATGATGATCACATCAACAATCTTGTGAGTTGGCGGCGCGGGCATGTGATCGCCATGTGTCGACAGATCGAACGGCTGAGCGGGCGGCACTGGGTGTCCGCCATTGGTCGACATCGCAGCTTTTCCGAATGCCAGATTTACGGTGCCTTTGTTGCGAACCTGCCGGAGGCTGAGTTTGGCCATTTTGGAGACGATCAGGCGCTATGCCAGACCTACTGGTCGGGGGAGGCGCTTACCGGGCACTCGCTGCCTGCTTTTGTGGAAACCATGCAGCCACACCAAGTGGCCATTGGCATTCAGTCCTTCACGGATACGGATCCCGCACTGCTGCGTGATCATTTGGATCGCGCTGCTTGAGCTCGAGTTGTTTCTTCCGTGTTGTGTGGCAACTTGCTCCCAATCTCCCCCTTGTGGGCAGGGCTATCGCAATTGAGTGCCTTCCTGAATTTCAGGCTCTGTTGTTTCCCTCACCCAGCGGGGGAGGGTGTCGTCGTAAGACGACGGGTGGGAGAGAAACGACCAAAATCCCCACCCGTCACGGCTTCGCCGCGCCACCCTCCCCTTTGAAAAAGGGGAGGGAAATTGAGAGCTCGGCGGTAGCTCCAATACAAATGCGATTGCCCCGCCGTCACTGGGGAGATCGAATGCCGCGATGCCGATGCCCAATGCCAGCGACTGAATGCAAGGTAGACTCAAGGCAGTAGCCACTTGGCAGTTGCGACCTCAGTTTAATGCTATTGGTGATTGGATTGCACTTCCCCCAATCCACCGTCATTCCGCCCTTCAGGGGCGGAATCCATTGATTTGGCAGGGCTTTTGTGGATTCCGGCCGTAAAGGCAGGAATGACGAAAGTGGGTGGGTCTATTCCGTCGTCGGTATGAGTCACTTCTTGCTGGCAGGGCAAAATTTACAGCAGAAACAACTGAATGAGGACGCCATCTCGGATTCAAACTGGACAGCAGTGCCCGAATGGGGCGGAATGACGATGTGGATGTGTTGTCCGAAAACTTGACGCTAAGCCGGAGCGGGGGCGCCGTGAAGCATGCGGTCCTCGCGCTGGGATTTGCGATGCAGGATGGTGTGGCTTGCAATCAGTGACACCAGATAAAGCCCGAAGAAGGCCGCATTGAGAGCCAACGCGCGGTCTGAAAATTCGATCCAGATTGTAAGCACACCCACAAGGAACACCGCCTTTAGAGCGCCAATAGCGGCCATCAGCCCGGCGCGTTCGGTGGTCAGTTCACGGGCATACAGAAGTTCGGAGTGATATTCGATCAGATTGCGGAAGGCAGGGACGAGCAGGATGAGAAGCACATAGCCTGCCGCCTGTTCAATGCTGGCACCGAGTGCGGCAGGATCGATGAGCAACAGCAGGGCCATCGCCCCAAGCGCCGCGCTTGAGACAACGCCGATCAAGGCTTCAGTTAGAATGGCAAGATGCGGTTCAATGCCGGAGCGTTTGCGCATCACAGCCTGCACCAGCATCATGTTGAAGGAGCGGATTGGAACGGCGGTGAGGTCGGCAAGCCGCATCAGAATGGCGTAAAGACCCGCTGCGACCTGACCGCCAACGCTCAAAACCAGAACCTTGTCGAGTTCCATCTGCACGTAGAACAGGGCTTCAGCCGCGGAAACGCCCAGCGCATCCTTCAGCCGTGCGAGCCAGAGTGAGGGTTGCCAGCGGGCTCTGTGACGGGGATAGAAGAAGGCGACCATGACAATCATGCTCGCTACATTCGCGATGAGATAGTAGACCGACCATTCGGCCAGCATGTGTGTGCCCGACCACCAGAAGGCGAGACCCGCAATCGCGCGGAATGTGGTGCCTAAAATAGTCAACAAGGCTGCGGTGAGGAACCGGTTGAGGCCGTTGTTGACGATGATCACTGTCTCGGCGAGGCGCCAGAACACGATCTCGGCCAGCATGACGTACAAGAATGCCGTCCAGCCAAAGCCATCGGCAAATATCAGCCAGTGCAGGCCGAACGCGATGCTCAGAACGAATGGCAGGGAAAGCACAAAGGCCGCGAGATAGCCGGTGGTGTAGGACCCAAGCAGGCGATGACGCACGGTTGCCGTTCGATAGAGAGGCGAGATGAAGCCGAATGCCGTGAAACGCGACAGCACCACACCGGTGGCCGACGCGGTGGCGAACAGGCCAAAATCACCAAGGCTCAGGGCGTTGGCGAGCGCCACAAAATACACCAAAGAGATCAGCAGCCGACCGGCCGAACCCGACAGGATCGACAGGTAGTCTTTAACCTGTTTGCGGTTCAATGCGGTTGATGTGAACGGTATCGTGACCATAAGGGCTCGCGCTAAATGGCAAATCTTGCGTCTGACCGGGCGAATTCTGACCAGTTTCTGTTTGAGCGCGATGGTAGCGCACAAGGATTAACGCGCCGTTCCGTATTGGGCGGAATTTCCGCCCTTTCCGCCGGGGTGCTTTTGCCCGAAATTTCGCAGGCCAAACCGGCGGTGCCATATGGCGTGGCGACCCAGATCGAGCATTTTCGCGATGATCCGGTCTATCGGGCGAAGCTTCTTCAATATTGCGACAATATCGTTCCCATGAACGCACTCAAATGGGCGAGCCTGCGCCATACAGAAGGCAAGTTTGACTTCAGCGCGGCGGATCAGCTCATTGAATTTGCAGAACAAAACAAGTGCGGCACCCATGGGCACACACTGCTTTGGTATGACTATAACCCCGATTGGGTGAACGCGATTGATGATGCAAAAACAGCCGAAAAAGTGCTTGTCGAGCACATTGAAACGGTGGTTGACCGCTACAAGGGCCGAATTCCCACTTGGGATGTGGTGAACGAAGTGATCGCGCATGATCCAAGGTGGTTTGGGCAGTGGCGAGAGGGGATGTGGCTGAAGCTTCTGGGGCCCGCGCATGTGGATATCGCCTTTCGGGCTGCTGCGCGCACCGATCCAAACGCCGAACTCATCATCAACGATTATGATCTTGCCAATTGGGGATCCCGCTTTAACAAGCGCCGCGCGATCATGCTTGATTTGGTGCGGCATCTGCAGGATCAGAACATCCCAGTTCACGGGGTGGGAATGCAGGCGCATCTTTATGCCGAGCGCGAAGTCGATCACAAGCAGGTCGTCAAATTCATGCGTGATTTGAAGGCTTTAGGCGTGGATGTCTGGGTGAGCGAACTCGATTTCATCGACTGGAAGCTATCGGCGGATCACAGTGTACGGGACCGGGCGGTGGCGCAGGTCGCGACACAGTTTCTCGATGCTGTCTTTGAAGGTGGGCCACCGCGCGCGGTGACCACATGGGGGATCAGCGACCGCCACACCTGGATCACCAACACGTTTCCGCGCGACGACGGGCTCTCAAGCCGTGCACTGCCACTGGATGAAAACTATCAGGAAAAGCCGTTAATGCAGGTTTTGCGCGGCTATCTTGCGATGCGGGCGTAAGCCTCTTTTTGACTCGAATTATCGCCCCGCGTTAAGGGTTTGTTATCCATAGTTTTTAATAAATGGGCGTGCGGATATTGCCCTGATTTCCATGGTGCATACCGGCCATGGAGCGCCTTTCGAACATGTTGGAAGCCTTAAAGAAAAAACTCTCAACGCCCCGAGGCGGGGCGGGGCCGGGTCATGGTGTTCCTGAAGAAGCAATTTCTGCGGCAAAACCAGCGACCGCCGCGTCAGGTTCCGAACCCTCCGGTGCAAATGACGGTTCTTTGCTCGATCTCATTCCCCCCACCGATGAGACAATTCAGCAGGCGCCCAGCCAATCGTTTCTCAGCGATCTTGCCCAGGCGGCGGACGAAGAAGCCCTGGCGCGTGATCTGGAGTTCGACCGTGAACGCATCGCCACTTTGGGAGAGTTGGCCCGCAAGCGTTATGAGGCAGATGTCGCGCATCTAAACAACCAGGCGGTCGAACCGCTTTCTATGCCGGATCGTCCGACCCGTCGTATGGCTGCAGCTCCAACGAAGCGTCGGGCGTCAAAACCAGGGCTCACTTCGCAGCCTTCCAAAAGAAAAAACGCCCACAAGGCGAAACTGCAACGCGAAGCCGATGCGCTTGAAGCGGAACTCAATCGTCTGAAGTCGGCACAAAGTCCGCACCGTGCACGACACGCACCAAAGACCCAGACCGCACCACGAACTGACAGTTCGCGCGATGAGGCGATGGCGGATTACAATCTGCCAATTGATCAGCCGGCACCTGGTGCCATGCCTCACCCCGAGCCCCATGCGTCACCGGTTCCACCGACAGGTTACTTGCAAGAGCACCACGCGCAGCCTGCGGTGCAGCAAAATCGCAGCCGCCCTCTGTTTGATCTCGACGAACTGTTTTTCGCCATGCTGCGCGGTTGGAAGACCATTGTCCTTTCCGCCGCAATCAGCGGCGCGCTGGCCTACGGATTTTCGCGCACTTTGCCAGAAAAGTTTGATTCCGTGGCAACGCTTCTCCTGGACCCCCGAGGGTTGAAGGTTCTGGAAAATGGTGTCGTGCCCGGCGACCTGTCGAACACCGCCATCATTTCCTATCTCGAAAGCCAGATGCGGGTGATGTCGTCCGCGAGTGTGCTGTCTCGTGTGATCGAGAAAGAAAAGCTGATTGAAGCACCAAGCTCCGTTTGGGGCGAGAACTGGTTGCTTGCAATGCTGACCGGTGGCGCAGCGAGCGGACCCGCCGGACAGTTGGCACTCAATTCGCTTCAGGACGCGATCAGGATTGAACGTGGCGAGCGCACATTCGTCATTACCATCGGCGCCTCCACCAGCGATCCCGAACTTTCCGCCCGCATCGCGAACTCGATCGCCAGCGAATATATCGAGACCGAAGCCGGTGCGAAGTCGGACGCAGCGCTGAACGCCAGCACGGGTCTCTCCAGCCGATTGGACGAACTGCGCGAGCGCCTGCGCATCGCTGATGAGCAGGTTGAGAAATACAAGGCTGAAAACAAGATCATCGGTGCCGAAGGCAAGCTCACCAGTGAGGTGCAGCTCACCAAGCTCAACGAGCAGTTGGCCGTCGCGAAGGTTCAGACCGGCGAAGCGCGGGTGAAGGCCGAGCAGGCGGGCGGTCTGACGCTGGAAGACGTGGTGCAAGGCAACATTCCCACGTCCTTGCGGTCGAGCGAATTGGGTCAGTTGCGGGTGCGTTATTCCAGGCTGAAGTCCCAGGCTGACAAGCTTGCTGTGAAGCTCGGCAATCGCCATCCCGATCGCATTGCGGCTGATGCGGAAGTAGCAAGCGCGCAGGGCGAAATTCGCAACGAAATCAATCGCGCAATCGCAGCCGCCAAGCAGGACTTTAAACGGGCTGAGGCGCGTGAAAACGATCTCAACGCGCAGATCAATGTGGTGAAGAGCCAGACGGTCGAAACCAACGCGGCGCTGATCAAACTGCGTGAACTCGAACGCGACGCCAATGCCAGCCGTCGGGTTTACGAGGAGTTTCTGTTGCGGTCGCGGGAGACCGGGGAGCAGGGCGGTCTGAAACTGTCAAATGCAAGGCTGATTGAAGAAGCCATGCCGCCTTTGGAGAAATCCGGTCCGAACCGAAAACTGTTTGCCGCCGGTGGTCTGGTGCTTGGTGGGATGATTGGCGCGGCTCTGATACTGGTGTCGGCCATCAAAGGCCTGGTGTCCCAACATCGCGCCCCTGTGCCGACAGTTTCACCCGCTCAACCGCAGGCCGCTCGTCGGGAAGAAGCTGAAGACCATGAGGAGGCGAAGCCAAATCAGGGTCCGTCGCAGCCGCCTGAACGCGAGGCTCAAAACAGTCTGTTCGGCGCGATGTGGTCAAAGATGAAAAGCGCTGGTGACGGTGGTTCTGCAAAGATCGTTGCCGCCCCGAAGACAAACAACACTCAATCCAATTCGATGCCGAACCCGGCTCACGCCCCTTCTGGAGAACGAGATATGTATCCTGCTTACCCGTCGCCAGCCTATGGCTCGACCGCCCAGCCGAACCAGCACCCGCAGGGTCAGGTCTATCAGGCAGCACCGGCGGTGGCTCAGCCTGCGGCGCACCTCCAACCGCAGCCCCAGCCTTTCGTGCCGCAACCGGTCGTCATGCAGGTCACACCCGTTCCCGCTCCGCAACCCTATCCAGTCGCCGCTCAGCCAGTTCCGCATCCTGCGCCGCAGGTGATGCAGCCGATTCCGGCGGCCTATCCGCCCGGTTTCCACCAGGCGGCGCCGCAACCTGTTCCCGGCTATCAGCCTGCGGCCCCTGGATATCCGGCAGCACACTATGTAGCACCGCAACCTGTGCCGCATCCGGCTTACGGACAACCACAGCAGCCGCAACCCGGTCAGCCGCAAATGTCGCCGCAATCGCCCGTTGCTCCACAACCGGCACAACCACAGTGGCCATATCCCCAGCCTTATCCCTATAATGGCTGATCTGTTTCATATTCGATCATAGGCGCGCCCTTGTCGGACCCGGATTGGGAAAAGTTCTGCGAAAGTGACGAGAGCCTGTTGTGGACGGGCAAGCCCGATCAGGGTTGGTATTTTCGTCGCAACGAATGGCCCGTTCTCCTGGTCGCGCTTGGCAATGCGGTCATCGGATGTCTGGCAATTTACGCCGGGCTTGAGGGTGGCGCTCCCACATGGTTCGTCATCATGTTCGGATTTGTCACCGTGTTGGGCTTTTCCCTGATCCCCTGGAAAATGCACCAATTCCGCCGACAGCGCATTGTTTCGCGGTATGCCCTGACCTCAAAGCGGGCAATGATCCTTGTCCTAAAAGAGCCAAACGAGCTTTGGTCGTTTCCCATTGAGGAAACCAATCGGCTTGATCTCCTGAAGCATGATGGAGATCTTTCCAGTCTCTTGTTCAAGGACGAGGCACTGACCGTTGGCGAACGTAAGATCGCCTCGCGGCACCCGTTTGAGATTGGATTTGAATATATCCGAGATGGTGCCCGCGTTCAGGAGTTGATGCGGGATCTTTCGGCGGGTGAAAACCCGATGGTCACCAAACGCACGGTGCCCGAGAAGTTTGCTTGAGCAACAGACTCAGCGCGCTGCATTGTCCAGTCTTGGTTTCCATGTTTCCAGGAGAATCATGATCATAGCCACCAGATACACAAAATAGGTGCGGTCATCCGGCAAGGGAAAGACGACGAACTTTCCGGCCATGCACAGGAACAGGGCGAGCAGCGTGACCGTTGCGGCTTTGTTGGGCCCACGTCCCGACCGGGCCAGCATTGCCCAGCCAAATCCGAGGACCAACAAGAGCATTGGCCATTTGTTGTCCTGAAGTGAGACCGACACGCCGCGCGCGACACCCTTAAGGTAGGTCATGATGCTGAAATCCGGTGAGAAACCGGTCATGGTCATCTGAATTTCGACGCAAGAAAAATAGAAATGCGCCCACCAGCCAGGGTGATGTTCCCCGCTTGTGATCCAGAAATAGGAAACAAAGGCACAGCCAAAGGCCGTGAGTGCCGGCATCAGGCGGGCGCCCAGAACAGCGGACGCAAGAACCATTGCAAACAGAAAAATGATGTTGTCCGGGCGCACCAGAAAGGCTGCGAAAATCAAAGCAGCACCCAGCCAGTCGCGCCCGCGCAGCATTGCGAATATGCCGCCAAGCGCAATCAAGGCGAATAGATTGTCCGGTGTTACACCGCGGGCCATTGAGAAATAGCCGGACAACAAAAGACCTGCCGCAAGCAGGGGGGCGCTTTGCTCAAAGCCACCCTGTCGCATCCACCAGATCAGCAGGATTCCGGTTGCCAGGGTCGTGGCAATGGTGATCGCAATTGCTGCATCCACCATGCCCATGATCCCGCCGACAAAACGCAGCAGCGCTATATACCCGACCTTCACGTCATACATTGGAAGCATGGAGACGAAATCAGCGGGGTTTTCGTACTGGTGCACGTTGTAGGGGTTTTGTGCCTTCAGCCGATACATCTGCGTTTCAGATGCCCGCGCCTCAATCTGGCTCCAGGTTGAGCGATGCAATTCTGCCGCCGACCGTGTGCCATCGTTCATGGCGGAGGCAATGTAGGCGGACATGTCCCAATTGTATTCCGGCTTTGCGATACCAACCGTGACCACGAACGTGACCACCAGACCCATCAAAGCCAAGCCTGCACGGTCGAACGCTGCCTTGGACAGATTGCGATAGAAACTGTTCGCAAGGGCGAACAATCCGCTGACGGGCGAGAATCCCGGCTTGGTGTCGAGGGTCATGCTCATTGCATTGCTCCTGATGGGATGAGATCAGCCGCGTTGCGAGGCAAGGAAATCCTTCACAATGCGGACAATGCCGCCACCGAGAACGGTTCCCAGAGCGCTGACGAACTTGTCGACATGTTCGTGTTTCGCGGTCAGCGGTGGTTCCAGGCGAATGACGTTGCGATTGTATTCGGTGAACGCCACCAGAACGTCATGATCACGCAGCAGAGCGGAGCCCACAAAGCCGGGCAACGACCCTTTGAGTTTGCTGTCGAGCAAGGACACGGCCGTTTTCAGCGCGAAGGGCAGGGTGTTCGATAGATCATGGAATTCAATGCCCACCATCAGGCCCTGACCGCGTACATCCTTGATGATTTTGGGATATCTGGCCTGAAGCGCCTTCAGGCTGGTGAGGAGATGCTCTCCAACAGCGGCCGAATTGCCGATCAGACCCTCATCATACATCACGTTGAGCGCTTCGATTGACGTGACACAGGCCTCGCCGATGCCGCCAAAAGTTGCCGGGCCATGGATCATGGCATTGGCCGGTTTGCCATAGGCTTTCATATAGACGTTGGGAGTCGCGATCATTGCCGCCATGGCGCACTTGCCGCCGCCCAGCGACTTTGCCAGAGCCGTAACGTCCGGCCCGACACCGGCATGCTCAAAGGCGAAGAAGCGACCGGTGCGGCCCATGCCGCATTGCACTTCATCAGCCACCCACAAAATGTCCTTCTGATTGCAGAAGGCGCGAAGCTCCTGCCAGAACTTGATGGGCGCGGTGATGATGCCGCCGCCACCCTGCACTGTTTCCAGACAGATGATGCCGATTTCCGGGTCATTTTCCACCGCCGCACGAATTGCATTCATGTCGCCAAAGGGCACCTTGGCCACATTGTCGACCAGCTTGAAATCGGACTGGTACATGGTGCTGTCTGTGATCGACAAAACACCTTTGGTTTTTCCGTGGAAGGAATTTTCAGCGTAAAGCACCTTTGACCGGCCTGGCCCTTGCGCCCGTTCTGCAACCTTGATGGCCGCTTCCATGGCCTCTGACCCGGAAGACCCCAAAAACACCATGCTGAGATCGCCCGGCGCGATTTCGGCGAGATTGTGAGCCAGGGCAGACGCATATTGCGACAGAAACGCCATGGCGATTTCATGACGCTTTTCATCCTGAAACTGCTTTCTGGCTTCCAGAATGCGCGGGTGATTGTGGCCCAGTGCGAGCGACCCAAAACCGCCAAAGAAATCGAGGATTTTTCGACCGTTCTGGTCGGTGTAGTAGAGGCCGTCCGCGCTCTCGATCTTCACCTTGTGGAAGCCGAGCAGTTTCATAAAGTGATACTGACCGGGGTTCAGGTGCGCCTTGAACAGATCGCTCATACGGTCGAGATTCAGGGCTTTGGCCTCTTCGACTGACAAAAGTGCGGGCTTATACGGACCCTCGAGTTGTGGCGATGTCGCAACGATGCGGGAGGTGCGAACCGGCGAATTTTCAAGCGTGATGGACATTGTTCATTGCTCCAGATGGCCGGGCAAACCGCTTCCCTGAAGCGACATCGCCCTGAATTGTTGTTCTTATTCAGCCGGTTGTGGGCTTGTTTTCGGTGAGCCGGACTTTTTCTTCTCAGCATATTCGCGGTAAGCGGCAATCAGCATGTCATCGTCGCTGAAGCGGGCGCGCCAGCCCAAATCACGCTCGCCCTTGGAACAGTCCAGAATGCACTCTTCATCAGCGATGAGGTACTGTTCGGGATCCATGATCGGCAGGTTGATCAAATCGAGAAAGTCCAGCGTGCGCTTCACGGCCCAACCGGGCGTTGGCAGCAGAATCGAGCGGCTGTCGGCTTCTTCGATCAGGCGCCCAAGCAGCTTGCGAACGGAAGGTGGATTGCGGGAGCCCAGATTGTAGGCCTCGTTTGGAAAGCCGGATTTCCAGGCGAGACGCGCAGCTTCCGCACAGTCAAACACCGACACGAACTGATAGGGGTTTTTGCCCGATCCAATCATCGGAACGGGCAGGTTCAGGTCCACCAGCTTGAAGAGCTTTTCCAGGATGCCAAGGCGTCCGGGACCGATGATCAGGCGCGGCCGGAACAGGGAGATGTTCATGCCCTTCTGGCGCCATTCTTCCGCCAGCACTTCGGTGGCGAGCTTGGATTCGCCATATTCGCCAAGCGGTGAAACCGGGTGATCTTCGTACATTGGCACGGTTTTCGTGTGCCCGTAGATCATGTCGGTTGTGTAGTGCACCAGGTTGGAGGCACCTGCCTTGTCCATGGCATGAATGATGTTTTTTGTGCCGTAAAAGTTCACCGGCCAGAAAAACTCATGCCGCTTGGCGCGTGGCATGATCGGGCTCAGCATTTTTGCCGACAGATTGTAGACCGCATCCTCCGGGCGAATGTCGACTTTCGAAAACTGCGCCTCGTCGGTCACATCCAGATTGATGAACTGGCACTTCGAATAGTGGGTGAGGGGGCTTTTGACGATGTCGGCAACCACCACCTCTTCACCATCGCGGACCAGATCCTGTGCCAGATGACGGCCCACAAAGCCGTCACCACCAAAAATTACGTGTTTCATCGTGTCTGCTCCTCAGCAGCAAATTGAGCAAATTGTTCGTTTGTTTCTATCGCGGCGGTCTCGGTGGGCTCTGGCACGCCACCCTGTGCGATGAGCACTGTGCCCGCGCAAATGAGCGCAATGCCGGCGATCCGCCAGGCGTTCATGTCTTCCTTGAAGACGGCCCAGGCGAACACGGCGACCGCCACATAGGCAAGGCTCAGGAATGGATAGGCGAAGCTCAGTTCCACCTTTGAAAGAACATAAAGGTGCGAGGCCATTGAAATGACGAATGTACACAGCCCCGCAAACACCCAGGGGTGAAATACCACCTTGAAGATCAATAGGATTGCCGACCACGCTGTCAGCGGTGCTGCTGGCGTGAGATTGCCCAGCGTCAGCATGCCGTGCTTCAGCATCACCTGAGCGGCGGCATTGGTGAGCACGGTAAAGAGTATGAAGTGGATATAAGCCACTTTGTTTCGTCCCTGTTCCCTGTCCGGCTTTTGTCAGCCGGTTTGTCCCGGCTGAATTCGTATCACCGGAAGCGTTTCCATCATCTCACCAGTGCGGCAGAACCGCTTGATCTGGTTTATGAATTGCTAAGCTGCCTTTGGCAGGCAGATCATGTTGAGTGGCATTGAGCGTGTCTGGGAGCTGGTGTTTGCCGGTTCGCGCGGGGTTTCCATGAAACTCTCGCTTTCGTACCAGTCCCAGTCGTCGGCCCAGGTCCAGCAGTCATATTTCTTGTAATGATCGGCGATCTGTTCAGCCAAAGCCCGGTTCGTGGGCAGTGTGAGATAGTTGGGGGCCTGCTCATCAAAGTAGCGTGTGGCGAGATTGAACGACCGGTCCGAGCAATAGTTCGACATCCACATGCGAAAGCCGATTTCATCGCGCAGTTCGGCAACTGCACGGTGGACCTGCAGATGGTCTTCGTGGCCATATTCACCCCATGGATTGTGGGTGAACACGTTTTCAGCACCTTGCAGAATAGGCCGCAGGCCGTCGCGAATGACACCGTAATTGCTGCGATATTTGCCGCCAATAGAACTGATGTTCTTCGCTGCCGCGGCAACCCGCTTTGAGGCCATTTTCTTCAAAGCCAGTTTTAGCGAACGAATGTCCGCCTGACGGGTGAAGGCAAGACCTACATCATTGGCGACAGGGTTGTTCCAGTCGGCACAGCCCCAGGTTCCCGCTTCCTCGATCTCGAGGGATGTGACGTTTTTCAACGGAAAATCGGCAATCGCGCGGGCGCGTTTTTCGCCGATCTCGGGATCGGCCCAATAGTCCTGATAGACAATCGCCACGTGGCCCACCTGGTCGAGAATGGAGGAAAACCACAACACTTCATCGTCCGGATGAGCGGCAACGATGACCGAGTTTTTCAAAAATTCCTGTTTCATGTCTGTGTCCCCCTCAGGCCGATTTGCGCTTCAGCCATTGTTCGATTTGCGGCCGCGTGCGGCTGAGCAAGTTCTTCCCCTGTATTGCGAGATGTCCTTTGAGCGTTTCGGTTTTCGCGACTGCGGAAATCTGCAAAGGCTTCGTGCCGAAATCGGCCTTGAAGGGCTCGTCACCAATTGTGAAATCGAATTCCGTTCCGCCGCGCTCGCACCAATCGCGCATGATCGCGTCATACATCAGCAGGCCGGGTGAATGACGGCCAAACCGGTCATAGTCGCACCCGATCAGCAGGTAGTAGAACCGGTTCTTGTCGGTGATGCCGAAGACGATGCCGCCGGTTTCGCCGTCAAAAGTCAGCCGCCAGGTTTCAGCGCTTCCGGCGGCATGACCGGTTACCGCAACAGCCTGATAGAAGGCGCAAATTTCAGGATCCTGAATGGGGTCGCCATCGAAGCGACCGGCGCGCAATGCGGCGAGTTCAGAAATCGCGTTTTCAATTTCGCTCGGCTCAGCTAGCCGCTCGATACTTAGATCGGTTTCGCGCTCGGCGCGCCGTGCTCTGCGATCAATGTATTTCTGGTGGCTGTTTGACCATTGGGTGGATCGGAAAGCATCGAAATCCTCTCCCAGATCAGCCATGTGGGCCGAGAAATCTGTCGGTGCAGAGGCGAGTTCGCCCACAACGGACCAGCCCGAGAGACTGTTTGTTGGTACAGACTTCACGCGGAAATGGTCGTGAGAGCCCGTTGCCCGTCGGATGGCTGCGCTCACGATATCACTGTTGGTCAGCACTTCCAGATGATCGCGATGGATGGCCGGTACGGTATAGTCCGTGACTCCAAGATCGGCGGCCTCTACCAATGTGATGCCATGCAGTTTGCGCCGTGTGAGCGGCATCAGTCCAACGAGTGTGTTGGAGGCCCGCTCGCGAATGGTAATGATGAGCGGGTCTGCGCGCTTTCCATCGACCAGCTTCTCATAAAACTGTGTGAGCCAGACCGGGCTTTGAAATGCGGTCGCATCGCTTTCTGCGAAGCAGGTCGCATAGGCGTTGCACGAAAAATCGAACTGATTTTCAACGGAAATTTCGTACATGAGATGCAACGAACTGGACTGGTTGACGATGCATCAGCGGTAGCAAATCGGCGTTAGTCTTGCGTTGTGGATTTCGTTAAAATTTTAATGAAATCAGAACAATAGGCCGGGTGGTTAACGAGTTGAGTCGCCTGGTTGAGAAGTTGAGTCGGGGACGGCGGGCACTGGTTTGCCTACATTTTTGCCCAAAAGGAGAAGTATTGACGGTCTGATGAGCAGTTTCAGAGCTCCGCCCACTCCCTCATCCTGAGCTTGTCGAAGGAGAGGGTGTGGCCACCCTTCGTGCAGCGAGTCAAGCGGGCCACCTCGTGGTTCGACAGGCTCACCATGAGGTGGGGGAGCTTAAGCTGCGGTGCGGATAAGAACTCACCTGTAGTGAGAAATTCGTGTGCCATACGGAGACGACGCAAACTTGATAGCTACCCCGTCACGCGGCGCCAGAAGTCTGACATCATTGCCGGATCGCGAAGCGCTTCAAGCTCACGCCAGTTTGGAAAACCGGTCTGAAAGGTTGAAGCCGCCATGCGGGCGTCCTTGTACGGATTGACCCGACCACCTGCTGAAAGCGTTAGTTCGTCGAGCCGGTCCAGTAGCTTCAATGTGGCCGGGCCGGAATTTGCAAAATCGAGTGTCAGGGTAAAACCCGGCTTCGGAAAGGACAGCAGGCCGGGCGAGGGGACCTCTCCAAAGCGTTTCAAAACGGTCAGAAACGATCCCTGTCCGGCCTTCTGGCTGGCCTCAATCAGTTTTGCAACAATCGCTTCACCGTTCTCAAATGGCACCACACTTTGATGTTGAAACAGGCCGTGTGGGCCGTAGAGCCGGTTCCAGTTGCCGACACCGTCCAGCGGGTAAAAATAGCTGGAATAGCCAACCCGGTCTGTGCGCTCCGCCTCGCGCAGTTTGTTGAAATAGGCAAAATTGAACGCCTTTAGCGACAGGCTGTTGATCATCGCAAAGGGTGGAGTGAAGGGCACAGAAAGCCGCGCCTTTGGGCTCATGGGAGCGCGGCTACCAACCTTCGCATGATTTCCAAGTAGCAGATGACCGCGCCCCATCTTTGACCCACGGCTGAGACTATCAATCCAGGCAACGCAATATTCGTTTTCAGCATCGGCATCTTCGATGTGCTCAAAGAAATCAGAGAGCCGGTTCAGGCGCACGGTCTTCTGCTCGATATCGGCGGTTTGCACCGGCATCAGCTTCAACTGTGCCCGGGTGATGATGCCCGTCAGGCCGAGACCGCCAATGGTTGCATGGAACAGATCGGAGTTTTGCTCCGGCGAACACCACAGCGTTCCCTTATCGGAGCGCAACAGTTCAAAGCCTTCAATGTGATTTCCGAAGGTCCCGCGCCGGTGATGGTTTTTACCATGCACATCATTTGCGATGGCGCCACCCAGCGTCACGAGTTGCGTGCCCGGCGTGACGGGTAGAAACCAGCCTTTCGGCAGGACATGCGCAATGATTTCATGCAGCATGACGCCAGCATCTGCTGTCAAAACGCCTGAATATTCATCAAGTGCATGAATGCTCGATTGTTCCCGCATGTCGATGAGCGCACCAACATCATTGTGGCAACTGTCGCCATAGGATCGGCCATTGCCAAAGGGGAGAAGGCCGCCCTGCTGTTTCTTCAGCAACTGGTTCGCAAGTGTCTTGGAGAATGTCTGGGCGTTGCGATCTGCGCGGCGAACACGGCCCCAACTGTCAAATGTTGCGGCACTCACAACAGCGCCCCACCAATCATGACGATGGCACCTGCTGCGACCATGATCTGGCTGCGCCAGTCGGTGAGCAGAAAGACCACCGGATCGTCGTTCATCTCGTTGCGGCGGGCGAGGATCCAGATGCGAATGATGATGTAGAGAACCAGCGGGCAGACAAGCCACATGAGTTCCGGATGGCGGAACATTTCCTTGACCTGATCGCTATCGATATAAAGCGCCAGAACCATCACCGCAGCGAAACCGCTCGCGAGGCCGCTCTGGGCGAGCGTCTCATAGTCGACGGTGCGATAGCCGCGGCCGGTCTCGGCCCGCCCTGCGTTTTCGTCCTGATGGGAAAGCTCAACGAACCGTTTCACCAGCGCCAGGCTCAGGAAAAAGAACATGGAAAAGGCGAGGAGCCAAGTGGAGAGTTCCAGACCTGCCGCCGCGCCGCCCGCAAACAAGCGAACCGTGAACAGCCCGGCCAGCGTGAGCACATCGATGAGAAGCATGCGCTTCAACGACAGTGAGTAGGCGAATGTTGCCACATAGTAGGTGGCGAGCACGGCGGCGAACCACCAGGAAAGGCTGATGGCGATCGAGAACGCCGCGATCCACAAAGTGCCTGAGGCGATGGCCGCCTTTTGAATAGAGATGCGACCTGCCGCCATGGGGCGGTTTTGCTTGGTCGGATGACGCCTGTCGGTCTCCAGATCGAGGAGATCATTGAGCAGGTAGACGCTCGATGCGCAAAGCCCAAAGGCCAGAAAGCCAACGATCACTGCGCCAAGCGCCTGAAGGTCGAACAGCCGTTGATCGAGAACGATCGGTACGAAAAGTAGACTGTTTTTCAGCCACTGATGAATGCGAATGGCCTTCAGCCAATCCTTTGCCGTGGCATGAACACCCTCGAACCGGCGCACCTTGCCCGTATTGTAGGATGCCCAGGCATTGGCCGGGCCGTCGGGAGCAACGAGGATTGCTTCGCGCGCGTGTTTCCACACTGCGATGTCATCCTGGGCGTTGCCTGCATAATCAAAGGCACCATCGCCAAAGGCCTCTTGCAGGCTATTGCATTTGGTGCGCGATTTCAGATTGGTGGTCTGATTGGAGGCGAAAACACCATCGAAAAGTCCGAGATGATCGGCAATCTGTTCAGCAAATTTTTTGTTGCTGGCGGTCGCGAGATAGATGGACCGCCCGTCGCGCCTTTCGGCGGCCAGCCAGGCAACGAGCTCGGTGTTGTAGGGGAGGGTTGAAACATCAATCTCCACCCGGCTCGCGATCTCAGCCTTCATGAAAGCAATACCGCGCATGAGCCAGATCGGGATCATGAAGACCATGAGAGGGTTCTTGCGGATCAGGGCAAAGAGGCTCTCATGCAGCATATCCGTCCGGATGAGCGTGCCATCCAGATCAACGCACAATGGCGCTTCCAATGCCTCGATTTTTGCAATGACGTTCATTGCGTGCCTGTTCCCTGTCGTCCGTTGACCCCGTGCTCTTTCCGGCACGTGAATTGGTCCTCATCCTTCGCTCTCAGGCTAGGACGAGACCTTTAAGATTGACCAAAAGTGAAGGGAAACGCTCCGGTTTCATCGAGTTGAGGTGAACAGAGTCTCAATGAGATATGCGCAATTTTAGGGGCTGTACTTTGTGCCACATGCCGTCGCGTCCGCATTTTACGTTGTCGCAAATGGATCAGCTATTAGACTGCGGATCAGGACATGACAGGTGCCAGATAAATTGGCGTGGGATGTGAGGAAAGATCATGCGCAATAGAGCTCGGGCGGTGGTGATCGGCGGTGGTGTGGTCGGTGTTTCCACGCTTTATCATCTGGCCAAAAAGGGTTGGGATGATGTTGTTCTCATCGAACGCAAGGAGCTGACCTCCGGCTCCACATGGCATGCTGCCGGTTTGCTGCCTTTGTTCAATGTGTCCTACTCGGTTGGTCAGATTCACAAATATTCGGTTGAATTCTACGAGAAACTTGAGGCGGAAACCGGTCAGAATCCCGGTCTGCGTCAAGTGTCCAACATTCGGCTGGCGCGCACCAAAGACCGCTGGGACGAATATATGTACTATGCCGGCATCGCCAAGACGATCGGCATCGACGTGAACATTCTGACACCGGATCAGGTCAAGGAAATCTGGCCGCTGTGCGATACGTCCCAGATCATCGGTGCGATTCAGCATCCTGAGGACGGCTACATTCAGCCCGCCGACCTGACCCAGGCCATGGCCAAGGGTGCGCGCGACATGGGCGCGGAAATCAATCGCTACGCAACGGTTACCGGTATTGAGCAGGGGGCTGACGGACTTTGGACGGTGCTCACCGACAAGGGCGACATCACCTGCGAACATGTGATTTCCGCCACCGGCAACTTTGTGCGCAAGACCGGCGAAATGGTTGGCCTCGATGTTCCCGCAATCCCGGTTGAGCACCAGTATATCGTCACAGAGCCGCATCCCGACATCATCGAACGCCAGAAGGCTGGATTGCCGGAAATGGGGGTTCTGCGCGATTCCGATTCAGCCTGGTACATGCGCGAGGAAAATGGCGGCTTGATCCTTGGGCCCTACGAAAAGGGTGCACCGTGCTGCTATGTGGATGCACCGGATGATGAGTCTGAGTATGAGTTGTTCCAGGAAGATCTGGAACGTCTGGAACCACACATTGAAAAGGCGATGGAGCTTGTACCGGCCTTCGGTGAAGCCGGCATCAAAAAAGTCTACAATGGTGCGATCTGCTACACTCCGGATGGGTCGCCCATCGTTGGTCCCGCGTGGGGCCTGAAGAACTTCTGGCTCAATGAAGGCCATTCTTTTGGCGTGACCGCTGCAGGTGGCGCCGGTTGGCAACTGGCAGAGTGGATTGTGGATGGTGAACCGACCATCGACATGATGGGTGTCGATCCGCGCCGCTACGGCCCCTATGCAACGCGTGGCTATCTGAAGGATAAGAATGAAGAGGCCTATGCGAATGTGTTCTCGGTCCACTATCCGGACGAGGAGCGCGAAGCTGGCCGTCCGCTGAAGACGACCCCTTGCTATGACCGCATGCGCGACCTCGGTGCGGTGTTCGGTTCGGTTTACGGCTGGGAGCGCCCCAACTGGTTTGCACCGCAAGGCTATGGTTTCAAGGAAGAGGAAATCGAGCGCGAAAACGTGCTGACCAACAAGAACTTCGCCGATCCTGATCACTCTGGCCTCGTGAAGGAATTCTGGTCGTTCCGTCGTTCCAACTATTTTGAGCATGTGGGCAATGAGGTGAAAGCGGTTGCCGATAGTGTCGGCATGCTCGACATGTCGGCCTTTGCCAAATGCATTGTGACCGGGGCAGGGGCTGGCGAATGGCTCGACAGCCTCTTTGCCAACCGCATTCCAAAAACCGTCGGACGTCTTGGCCTGTGCCATATGTTGAGTGATCGCGGCGGCGTGCGGGCTGAATTCACCGTCTTCAAGGCGGCGGAAAACAGCTACTATCTAGTTTCCGCCGGTGCTTTTGAGCGCCATGACCACGACTATCTGATGAAGGCATTGCCTGCCGATGGTTCGGTCAAAGTGACCCCCTGTACGGCACAATGGGGCGTGCTGGTGGTCGCTGGACCAAAGTCGCGCGAGGTGATGCAGAAGGTCACTGATACCGATCTTTCCAACGAGAACTTCAAGTGGCTGACCGGCAAGCGGCTCAGCATCGGGTTGGCTGATGCGTATCTGATGCGGGTGAACTTTGTGGGCGAGCTCGGGTTTGAAATTCATCATCCGATCGAGATGCAGAACACGATCTTTGATGTGGTGATGGAAGCTGGCGAAGAATTCGGGATCAAGCCGTTTGGTATTCGCGCCATGGATTCCATGCGACTGGAAAAATCCTATCGCCTGATCCCGCGCGAACTCTCCATCGAATATTCGGCCTATGAAAGTGGGTTGCACCGCTTTGTTCATCCGAACAAGGGCGACTTCATCGGGCGTGACGCTCTGGTGAAGCGGCACGGCGAGGGCGACAAATGGGTTTTTGTAACCATGGAAGTGCACGGTGTGACAGACGCTGACGCGCGCGGGTCAGAACCGATCTATCAGGGTGATGAGTTGGTCGGACGTGCAACGTCTGGTGGCTATGGCTGGCGGCTTGGCAAGTCCCTTGCTCTTGCGATGGTCCGTCCTGACCTTGGCGCCCTCGGTACGGAACTGGAGATCACGATTTTGGGCCAGCGTCACAAGGTGACCGTGATTGAGGAAAGCCCCTACGATCCGGAAAACGAAAAACTGCGGGCGTAAGGCGAAGTCAGGAATCAGGGCGTCTTGGTTGCTTGGCAGTCGAAAACTGTCGATCAAGACGTTGACTGAGAACTTACTCCCGATCTCCACCTTGTGGGCACGGCTATCGCATTTGAGCACCTTTCCGGAATCTCAGGCTCTGTTGTTTCCCTCACCCAGCGGGGGAGGGTGACGGAGGGTCTGACAGCTAAACTCCCATATGCGGTTCCCCTGCCCGCTGGGTGAGGGAAACGTGATTGCTTGAAACTCGCGAATTCTCCGGTGTAATTCCCTCTGTCAAGGGCAGTCCAATCCAAACGGCCTCAAGCAGCGGCACCTTCTTTTGCAGACAGGCGTCGCTCGGCCCGCTCCTGCTGCGGCGTGCTGCGGTAAAGTTCGCGATAGCATTTGGAAAAATGCGAGGCGGAAACAAAGCCGCACGCGATTGCTACTTCCACCACGGGCATCGACGATTGGATGAGCAGGTGGCGCGCCCGGTCCAGCCGAATCTCCAGATAGTAGCGGGCAGGCGAGCGCCCCATATGCTGACGGAACAGCCGCTCAATCTGGCGCCGCGACAGGCCCGCATGTCCGGCAATTTCCATCAGTGACAGGGGTTCGGAAAGATTTGCTTCCATCAGTTCAATGATGGACAGGATTTTCGAGTTCTGAACCCCAAGGCGGGCCCGCAACGGCAGTCTTTGCCGGTCGTGCGGACCGCGCACGCGATCAGTGAGGGCCTGTTCGCACACGGCGTTGATCAGGCTTTCACCGTGGTCCTCGCCGATCAGTGACAGCATCATATCGAGTGCCGCAGTGCCACCGGCGCAGGTGTAGACGTTGCCATCCACCTCAAAAAGGTCGGCATAGACTTCCGCTTTGGGAAAGTTCTCCGAGAACCCGGGCAGGTTCTCCCAGTGGATGGCGCAGCGCCGTCCGGATAGCAGTCCGGCTTTGGCCAGAATATGGGCCGCCGTACACAGCCCGCCGACGGAGATGCCTCGATTGTGCACCTCACGCAGCCAGGCATAGGCGGAGCGATTGTCGAACTGTTCGACATTCACGCCCGAGCACATGAAAATCATCGAGGGGCGCTCGGCACCGTTCAGCGCGCGCCGCTCTTCTTCCAGAGAGGTATTGACCGAAACCTCCACCCCGTTCGAGGCGACGACAGGTTCACCGTCGAGAGAGGCCAGCCGCCAGCGATAGGCCTGGTATCCGGCCATGCGATTGGCAATCCGCAGGGGCTCAATGGCTGTCGCAAATGCAATCATTGAGAAGTCGGGGACCAGAAAAAACACCAGGCTGCGTTTGGTTTCCTGATCTGCGGAGGCGACGCTATTTGTATAAGATTTTGAATCTAATACACTATTCATGTCACGACCCTGCTCCCGAAACGACGCTCGAGCGAGCCTATCCCGAAATCGCACTTGTCGCAATCACGATGATCTCAGAGCAGAAACCGACCGCCTGATCTGCCCGATTCAGATTGACGCAAACAGCAAGTTCAGCTTGCTGGACCGGACTTCATTGCGAAAAGAGGAGCAATTTGGGTCACACCGTTCAGAATGAGCCGGGAAAACTCAACCGAAAGCCGAGATCACCGTGCGGGGCAGCGATTGGTTGGGTCTCATTTTCGCAATTGGATTCATATTTTGTTTTCGAATTTACTGCATGCTTCCGTAGGGGCAAGTGTACGGAGTAAGATAAATGGCCATCGAACGCCGGGAAATACTCTATGGCGGGGGTGCATTACTTGCAGCTGGTTTAATCGCCGTTGGAACGCAGGTTGGAGCATCAAAGCCGGCAGAACTGGAGTTGGCCGAGTCCATTGAGGCGCTACGGCAAGCGTTTGAGAACGGTGACGGCGCGGCTCTCAACAGCCTTATGGATCCGAGTTTGAGCTTTGGCCATTCGAACGGTCTTATCCAGACCCGGGCTGAATTTGTTAATTCTGTGGTGTCGAAAGCTGAAGTTTTCAATTCGCTTCAGTACACCAACCATGAAAACCGGGTCATTGGCGATGTGGCCATCGCGCGTCACCGGTTCATTGCCGACATCATCTATCAGGGCAAACCCATCAATGTTGATCTGGGTGAGTTGCAGGTGTGGAAACGCCGCAATGGCCGCTGGATGTTGTTCGCGCGACAGGCTTTTGCCGACAAGTGATCTTCGATCGAATCTGAAACACTCGTGTGGCTGTTATGCAGCGCGATTGCGACCGCGTCTGCCGGAGCCACCGCGTCGGCGGCGCGGTGAGTCGTCCTGCGCGCCGTCGCCCGATGGTTCGGAAACCTGAGCAACCGGCAGTTTAACGGTCTTTTCAAGTCTCGGAAATGGCTCCACCTTGTTGGGGAAGGCCATGGCATTGATAAAGTGCTCCTGGAATTTTTCTTCCAGCGCTGTTTCAATTTTTGTAATCGCCTGGACGGTCTCCTCAATTTCGCGACGATGATCGCGGTTGAGAAGCGCCATGCGTGCGCCGGTTCCGGCCGCATTGCCGACGGCTGCAACTTTTTCCACGTCGCAATCCGGGATCAGCCCCATCACCAGCGCATGTTTGGGATTGATGAACGACCCAAAGGCACCTGCAAGCTTGATCGTGTCGACCGATTCAATGCCCATCTTGTCCATCAGCAGGAGCGTTCCGGCATAGAGCGCGGCTTTCGCAAGCTGAATGGCGCGGACATCGTTCTGGCTTACCGTGATCTTGGGGTTGCCGTTCACCCCATCCCAAAGGGTATAGGAAAATGTCCGCCCGGCTTCTGCAATGCGCGGCGATTCGGCTGTAAGCGACCCATCAATCACGCCATCCTGCGAGATGATTCCAGCCAGGTACATCTCGGCCATCACTTCGATGATGCCGGAGCCGCAAATGCCTGTAATCCCGGAGGTTTTCGTGGCTTCCTCGAAACCTGGTTCGTCTGACCATTGCTCCACGCCGATCACACGAATCCGGGGTTCGAGCGTTTCGGGGTCAATGCGGACCCGTTCAATGGCGCCGGGCGCTGCGCGCTGACCGCAGGAAATCTCCGCCCCTTCGAAGGCCGGTCCGGTGGGGGAGGAGGCGGCAAGTGTGCGGGTTGCATTGCCAAGAACGATTTCGGCATTGGTTCCCACATCGACCATCAGCATCATGTCGTTTTGGCGATGTGGCCCTTCGCAGAGCGTTGCCGCAGCGGCGTCCGCGCCCACATGCCCGGCGATGCATGGCAGCAGATAAACCCGAGTGCCCTCGTTCATTTCCAGATCAAGTTCCGACGCCCAGGTGTGCACCGCACCTGATACGGCAAGCGCAAACGGGGCGGTGCCTAATTCGGTCGGGTCAATTCCCAGAAACAGATGGTGCATGATCGGGTTGCCGACAAACACTGCGTCGAGAACATCGGTACAATCAATGCCTGCCTCGGAGCACACGTTTGCAATGAGCTGGTTGATCGCCTTGCGCACAGCCTTGGTCATCGCCTCACGCCCGTCCGGGTTCATCATCACGTAGGATACGCGGCTCATCAGATCTTCGCCAAAGCGGATTTGCGGGTTGGACGTGCCGGAGGAGGCAATCGTGGCACCCGAAAGGAGCGAAGAAAGATGCAGCGCGATTGTGGTTGAGCCAATGTCGCAGGCGATGCCATAGGCTTCGTTCTTCAGGCCCGGCCATAAAGCAATCAATGTCGGGCGGGAGGTCTCGAGATCCATATGGATTGCCGCCGTCGCCGTCCATTTGCCCTTGCGGAGTGTTGTCTGAACCTGGGGCAGGATCTGCTGCGCAACCAGAAGATCGGTCCAGCCCCAATCCCGCTCAAGCGCCTGTTTCAGCCGGTCGAGGTCACCGAGTGGCTTGTGCATGTCAGGTTCTTCCAACTCGACATAGCAAAGCTGAACAGCGGGATTGCGGTCGAACGTGCGATCATCAGCTGCCTTGCGCACCACCTGCGCATTGACTTGCACATCTTGCGGTACGTCGATGACGAGATCACCCTGCACGGTCGACGAACAGGAAAGCCTGCGCCCTTCCGCGAGTTCGCGTTTTTCCGCATAGCGCCTTTCTTTTGCGCCAAATTCAGAGATGTTTTCCGGCCTTGAGGTGATGCCGTGTTTGGCAAACTGGCCTTCCTGCACTTCAATCTGACATCGCCCGCAAATGCCGCGTCCACCGCAAACCGATTCCACATAAACACCAAGGGTGCGGGCCGCGTCGAGAACCGGCGTGCCAACCGCGAATCGCCCGCGTTTTCCTGACGGCATGAAGAGGACAAGCGGATCGGTGTTTTGGTCGGTCATCAGGATCTCGGATCAGGACATTGATCGCGCAGGCCGGAGTGGCACGGCGGGGAGGGTGGCCAAGCTTTATCTTTGGCCAGTCTACATTGCAAAACCTAACGCGGCGTGATCTTGCGAAAGGCACAGATTGCGGCATGTCCTTTACCAATACGCGGCGCGCTATGCGAAATTGCATTGCAGCAATGCAAGAACCGCTTGTGGGAACGAACAATAATCGACTAAGTCGAAACCGAAATTCTCTTTCCCACGGCCACTCCCTTGACCAAAAACAGCCTGTCCGCCTTCGCGGGCCGCTTTTCTTTTTCTGATACCGCCGCAATCAGCCGGTTTTCCCCGGCAGTCATAAAGACCGAGCTTCTATCGGGGCTTACAGTGGCTCTGGCGCTTGTGCCCGAAGCGGTGGCCTTTGCATTTGTTGCCGGGGTTCATCCGCTGGTCGGACTTTATGCAGCTTTCATTGTTGGCCTGATCACCGCAGCCTTTGGCGGACGTCCGGGTATGATCTCCGGCGCGACGGGTGCGCTTGCAGTCGTCATGGTGTCACTGGTGGCAGCGCACGGTGTGCAATATTTGTTCGCGACGGTGGTGCTGATGGGCATCATGCAAATTCTAGCGGGCATCTTTCGGCTTGGAAAATTCATCCGACTGGTGCCGCATCCGGTGATGCTGGGTTTCGTGAACGGACTGGCCATCGTGATTTTCATGGCGCAGCTCACGCAATTTCAAACGCCCACTGCGGATGGTGGAATGGCTTGGATGACCGGCTGGCCGTTGTTCAACATGCTAGCCCTCGTGGCGCTCACCATGGGCATCATCTGGATATTCCCAAGGATCACCAAGGTTGTTCCGGCTCCCTTGGCTGGCATTGGTGTGGTGGCAGCGCTCGTGATTGCCGTCGGCATTGATGTGCCACGCGTGGGTGATCTTGCCTCGATTGAGGGTGGCCTGCCGCTCTTTTCGGTGCCGGAAGTGCCGCTCAATCTGGAAACGCTGAAGATCATTTTCCCTTATGCGCTCATTCTGGCGGCGATTGGTTTGATTGAAAGCCTGCTTACGCTCAACCTTGTGGGCGAGATCACCAACAAGCGCGGCGGCGCCTCGCAAGAATGCCTTGCACAAGGGGCGGCGAACACGGTGACCGGCTTTTTTGGCGGCATGGGTGGTTGCGCGATGATCGGTCAGTCGATGATCAACGTGAAATCGGGTGGGCGCACCCGGCTTTCGGGCATCTCGGCAGCGCTTTTCCTCTTGGCCTTCATTCTTGTTGCATCACCGCTGATTGAGCAGATACCGCTCGCGGCTCTTGTTGGCGTGATGTTCATGGTGGTGATCGGCACGTTCGCCTGGCAGAGCCTGATGATCCTGCGACGTATTCCGCTTACAGACGCAGCCGTGATGATACTTGTGACCATTGTGACTGTGCTGAGCGACCTTGCTATCGCCGTGGTTGTCGGCGTGATTGTCTCTGCACTCGCCTATGCCTGGAACAATGCCAGCCGCATTCAGGCTAGATCACACATCACGCCGGAAGGGGCCAAGGTCTACCAGATCGAAGGGCCATTGTTTTTCGGTTCAGCGGATGGGTTTGCCGAACTGTTTGACCCGGCGGTCGATCCCAAGCTGGTGGTGGTCGATTTTTACAACAGTCGTTTGGTGGATCAGTCCGCACTTCAGGCAATTGAGACGCTGGCTGGAAAATTTGAGGCCGCGGGCAAACAATTGCAGTTGCGGCATCTGTCGAAAGACTGCCACTCGCTTCTGGCCAGGGCAGGGCAGCTCATGATCGATTCAGATGACGATCCGGATTACGGCGTGGCGGTGGACTATTCCGTGCGCACCCAGATTTTTGGCACCGGGCACTGAGTTATTTCGGGCTTGCCGCTCACCGTACGCGCACGAATTCCTTGTCCTGACCGGTGCCGCCAATATAGCTGAGCACCAGCTTGTTGGCGGTTACTGAAACGATGAAATGGCAGATCGGTTCTTGCCGGTCTTCCGGATTGGTGGCCAGGATCACCGGTCCAGCACCGTTGCTGCCATCGCACTGATCGCGCCAGCGCAGATAGTTTGCGCCCAGAACCTCACCGCCATAAATCTCGGTCTGCTCTGAACCTGCTATTTCGAACACATTTGAGGAATCGCTGGTGGAACGCCATTTGCCCTGCATCATCTGCCGAACTGACTGGTGCGGGTCGTTGCTGGCGGCGCGGAAATCGCGAATGACCACATCAGATGTGATGTCACCAAAACTCTTGGTGTCTCCCTCGAACGTGAGAGCCGTGCCTAGTTTGTAGCTCTCCAGCTCGTCCAGAACAGCATCGGGTGTGCCGCCATCTTTCCAGGCAAAGTGCTTCCAGCCTTCTGCGTGAAAAGCGCAGTAAGATGCACCATCGAATATATCACATCCCTGAAACACGCCGAATCTCGTGAACGGTTCGCCATGCGTGCCGGGAGCAATATTGGTCTTCTTTTGAGGCTGGCTGGGCTTAGAGGCGGACGTATTCGAAGCGGCGATGGTGAATGTAAAGGAAGCTGCTGATTTGCCGGTGTCGATCACATCAAAATTGGATTTTTCGTAGCCGCGATACTGGCAGTCCTTCTCGCCAACAATGGTGAATACCTTTGGATCGGTGCAAAAAGAGTATTTACCCTCGCCGATATTACGCCCATCGCTCGTGGCGCGGAAATAGTAGTAGCGTTGCTTCAGATCACCGGAAACGACGGTCTTGCACAGCCCATTGTCGATGTTCCACCAACCTTCTGATTGCCACGCGCCATCCTTCTTGTAGGCGATGGCCACAGATCGCTTTGCACCAGATTCATTGCAGACTTTCAGTTCCGCCTGAGCCGAATGTGTCGCGAGCGCGTAGAGGATAATGGACAGGGTGAGGCTTGGAAAACGCATGTGGTTCGGCCCTTCAGAAGGCAAGTCAGGCTGCTTTCGGCAATTTTATGCATGAAAATTCCCCTCACGCACCCTAATTCTAGTAGGTCGACGACGACACGGGACGGTGGATATGGCTGCAGGCAGTATAACCAGCCTTCGCGAGTTCTTTTCGCGGGCACGGGCAGATCGCGAGCAGGAGGAACTGCGCGCCAGCGAAAACAAGTACCTCGCTTCGGCGCTCGAGGTGGAGAAACTTGAAGGCCATCGCATGGCGGTGGTGGCGCGGACCGTCGCCCTTGGCATCATCGGCGTGCTGCTGCCGTTCCTCAATCCCAACTGGAATGTCCTTTACTATGAAGCCTTGCTGATCCTTTTTGTAGCGGTCGGCTGGGCGCAGCTTCGATTTGCGCGAGTTGGTATGTCGCGCATCGAACTGGTGCTGATCTACTGCGATCTGGCGCTGATGACGATCATCTGTACGGTGCCCAATCCGTTTTTGAGCGAGGAAATCCCGACCGCGTTCACCTACCGGTTTGACACGTTCATTTATTTCTTTCTGTTCCTGGCGCTTGGAACACTCGCCTATTCCTGGCGAACAGTAATCGCCATGGGCATGTGGGTGATGATCCTCTGGATGATCGGCGTGACCGGGGTGTCTTTTTTAGGAACAGAGTTCCCCAATTTAACAGGCAAGGTTGCGGAAGCCGTCGGGTATCACGAGATTATGGCCGATGTGCTTGACCCCAACTCTCCATTGGTTTCGAACCGTGTGCAGGAGATTGTGGTGTTCATGCTGGTGGCCGTGATCTTGGCCATCAAAGGGCGGCGCTCCAACGCGCTGTTGATGAAACAGGCAGATGTGGCGATGGAGCGGGCCAACCTCTCCCGCTACTTTCCAAGCAACATGGTCGACGTGCTGGCGTCATCTGATCACGATGCAGGGGCGGTGCGGTCTCAGGACGTCGCGGTGCTCTTCGTCGATATCGTCGGCTTTACCCAAATCGCTGAAACCCATCCGCCTGAGAGCGTGATGGCGCTGTTGCGGCGCTATCACGCGACAATCGAAAAGGCGATTTTTGAAAACAACGGCACCCTGGACAAATACCTGGGTGACGGTGTGATGGCGACCTTTGGAACGCCGGAACCTGGCCCGCATGATGCGCTGAACGCCATGAACGCGGCCCGCCAGATTTTGCGCGATATGGAGGATCTGCGGGTGCATGCCAAGGAAAGGGACGAACCTGAGCTCAAGGTTTCGACAGGCATACACTATGGCTCTGTCATTCTGGGGGATATCGGCCCCACGCGTCGACTGGAGTTTGCCGTTGTGGGTGATACCGTGAATGTGGCGAGCCGTCTGGAAGCCGAAACACGGTCGCTTGGCTGCGATTGCGTGGTCAGTGACGCGGTGATCTCCCGAATCCAAAACTCCGAAGATTTCAAACCCGACTGGCTTGAGGGCTTTGAACCCAGACAGGATGTGCACTTAAAAGGCCGCCAGTCGGCAATTGATGTTTGGATCAAATGATCGTTTTACGGGTCGAAACAGCGCCTGCGATAAGACTTCATTAACCATAAACCGGTCTTGTTCAGTTCCATACTGAACGGGGCATGTCTTTGGCAGGCAAGCGCAAACAGCGGCTGTTGTTGTCCGCTCTGGTGGCCGGTTGCTGGCTCGCCGGAACGGTTGCGCATGCCCAGTCGTGCAGTGCAACCATTGGCAGCCTTGATTTCGGTCAGGTCTCGATGGCCTCGGGATCGGCCTTTTTTACCAGCGCTCCCATCAGCTGGTCATGCAGTGGTATTCCAAATCAGACCATCACCGGCTGCATCAATATTGGCAACGGCACCTATGGACAGGACCCAAGCGGAGCGTTTCGTCGGCTGGGCAGCGGGTCAAACCGTATCAATTTTCAGCTTTACAAGGATGCCGCCTACAGCGTGCCTTGGGGTGGGTGGAACTCCGCCATTCCAACTGTAGGACAGACCTTCACGATCAATCTTGATGGTTCGGGGAATGGTTCAATCTCCGGTTCAATCTATGCGTCGATCCTGTCCGGTCAGACGACAGCTGCAACAGGCGCCTATTTCTCAAGCTTTCCCGGTGGCAATCGCCGCATCAAATATGACTACAGTTTCGTTGGGGACTGTTCGATCATTGCCGTTGGAAACACCTCGCCCGGCGGCAACGCATCATTTCAGGTTGACGCTGAAAATATCACCACCTGCTCGGTGGCAACGGCGGCGCTCGATTTTGGCACCGTCGGCGTTTTGAATTCCAACATCGATGCGACTGGCACAGTAACGGTCACTTGTTCTTCGGGCACGCCGTACACCGTCGCCATCGGCGGCGGGGGAGCTGGCGCTACCGATCCAACGCTTCGTCAGATGAGCTTTGCGGTGGTGAACCAGATTACATACGCCATCTACTCTGATTCCGGTCGAACATCGGGCTGGGGAGACAGTGTGGGGACCAACACGGTCGCGGGCACCGGCAACGGACTGGCGCAGGATATCACCGCCTATGGGCGGGTGCCGCCACAGACGACGCCGATCATCGGCACATACACGGATACGGTGCTGGTTACGGTACAATATTGAGGGCTGCTGAGCCCTGCCGTGTCGGTTTTTCTCAATTGAATGGCGAAGCTGATCACAGCCGACGTTTCAGTTGCTGCTAGTTTGTTCTTCCAAACGGAGGAGCAGCGCAGGCGATGAAGAAACCCAACATCTTGGTCATCATGGCGGACCAGCTGGCGCCACATTTTACCGGTGCCTATGGCCACAAAATTGCAAGGACCCCACACCTTGATGCGCTGGCTGAGCGTGGCATGCGGTTTGATGCGGCTTACTGCAATTCGCCACTGTGCGCGCCGTCGCGCTTTTCATTTATGTCGGGTCAATTGATCAGCCGGATTGCAGCCTACGACAACGCGTCGGAGTTTCCCGCGAGCGTGCCAACGTTTGCCCACTATCTGAAAGCGCTTGGCTACCGGACATGTCTCTCCGGCAAAATGCACTTTGTGGGTCCGGACCAGAAGCACGGGTTTGAGGACCGGGTGACCACCGATATCTACCCGGCAGATTTTGCCTGGACACCGGACTGGGAAGCGCCCGATGAGCGCATCGACCAGTGGTATCACAATATGCAGACCGTGAAGGAAAGCGGGGTCGCCAATGCCACCTATCAGATTGACTATGATGATGAGGTGGGCTTTGCCGCGAAACGCTGGCTCTTCGACCATGCGCGAGACAAAGCCTCGGGGGCGGACGCGCCTTTTGCAATGGTGGCGAGTTTCATCCACCCGCACGATCCGTATCTTGCCCGGCCGGAATGGTGGAACCTCTACACTGACGATGAAATCGATATGCCGGAATTCGTTCTGGAGCCGGATGAGCAGGACCCCGGTTCGCGGCGGGTGATGGATGGTATTGAAGCAAGTTACATTCCCCTCACTGATGACGAAGTGCGGCGAGCCCGACGGGCTTATCTTGCCAATGTCAGCTATTTCGACAGCAAGATCGGTGAACTGGTTCAGACCCTGGAAGAAACTGGTGAACTCGACAACACCATCGTTATCGCGACAGCTGACCATGGCGACATGCTGGGTGAGCGGGGACTGTGGTTCAAGATGAATTTCTTCGAGCATTCCGCCCGCGTACCCCTCGTGATGGCGGGACCCGGCATTGCGACCGGCGTGGCGGAAAATGCCTGTTCTCTGCTCGATTTGTTGCCAACATTCGTTGAGATCGGCGGCGGGGATGCCTCACTCTACGGCGAACCCATCGATGGGCGCAGCCTGATGCCGCTTGCGCGCGGGGGGGCTGACCCCGTAGATGAGGCAATTGGCGAATATTGTGCAGAGATGACCCCGTGGCCGGTGGCAATGATCCGACGCGGTGGTTTGAAGTACATCCATTGCGATCCCGATCCGCCGCTGCTGTTCAACGTGGCGCAAGACCCATTGGAGCAGATCAATCTGGCCGACGATCCGGCCTATACCGACGCGGCGGCGGCCTTCGCTGCCGAAGTGGCCGAGCGCTGGGATTTTGGCAAGTTGCGCGACGATGTGATGAAAACCCAGCGATCCCGCCGCGCGCTTCATGCGGCAATGGTTGTCGGTGCTGGCGAGAGCTGGGACTATGATCCGCCATCGGACGCCAGCCAACAATATGTGCGCAACAACACCGATTGGACGGCTGCGGCAAGAAGATTTCGCTTTCCGCCGGTGGATGTGGAATAATCGCTTTCATGCAGATTGAGACGCTTGACCATGTGAACTTGAGAACCACCCGCGTCGATGAGATGGTGGCGTGGTACACCGGTATTTTGAATTTGACGAACGGCTATCGACCTGATTTTCCGTTTCCGGGCGCGTGGCTTTACGCCGGCGATCGGGCCGTGGTGCATCTGGTCGGCATAGAGGGTGCCGACGGGACCGGCTCCGAAGTTGAACTCAAACTGGAGCACTTTGCGTTTCGGGCCAGCGATGCAACCGCCTTTGAAGCGACGCTGCTGGAAAATGGTGTCGAGTTTCAGAAAGCCGAAATTGCCGAAATCAACACGGTTGCTTTCAATGTCTGGGACCCGGACGGCAACCACATCCACGTGGATTTTGAAACAGGGTGAGGATGTCGCGGGCAGTAGAAAATGGGCCTGCGTTGGTCTCGGTCAACACCATTCCGTTAGCTCGAATCTGATTTTTGGCTCACCTCCCCCAGCGGGCAGGGCTATCGCATATGAGTACCCGTCCTGAATTTCTGGCTCACATGTTTCCCTCACCCAGCGGGGGAGGGCGTCGTCGTAAGACGACGGGTGGGGGAGAAAGCAACCATAATCCCCACCCGTCATGACTACGCCATGCCACCCTCCCCTTTGGAAAAGGGGAGGGAAACGGAGAGCCTGGAAGCTAAACTCCCATATGCGATTGTCCTGCCGTCGGGAGGAAGGCGAGTCAGAAATCAAGAGCTCCAGCTGAGGTAAACCAGTTTCGAACTCTACTTGAGAGCCGTGTCATACAGCCCGCAACAACCGCGGCGAGGGCGGTGCAACCTCTGAATTGAACGCCTCATTTACTTTGCTCAAGACCAACCACCCTTCATTCGGGAAATTTACGGGAATGCAATCATGCAGTGCTATTGGGTGTAGCGACGGACACAATGTTGTTTTCGATAATAAAAAGCAGGGCGGATTGCATGTTTACCACCAAGGATTTGGCCAAGAGCCCTGGGCAAATAAGCCGCCTCGGTTCGGAGCCATCCGCGCGGTTTCGTTCAAAGAGATACCGCACCTTCGGAACGGTCTTGGCTTTGGTGGCTCTGGTGGGGCTTGCCGCCTGTGATGAGGTCGGCCCCAAGCGCTCTTCCCTCGCCTGGAACTACAAGATCACCCTCAATATCGAGACGCCCGATGGGCCGAAGTCGGCCCATTCTGTCATCGGTGTGAAAGCCGTTCCCGTTTGGATGGAGAAACGCAACGATGGGTATTCCTTTGGTGTCGAAGGCGAAGCCACGCCGCTGAAGTTGCCCGCTGGTGTCGGAAAAGGTCGGCAAATATTCATGCTTCTACGGACGTACCACAATGCCGGGACTGTGATTGCTGATGCCTATGGACAGCAACTGACGGCGATGGGAGCGCAAGTCTGCGCATGTTAACCCAGTTGCCAACTACGACTGGCTGCCAATGGTAGAGAAGCTGAAAAGTACTCCTGCAGCAAAGCTACGATGGCGGCACTACCCTGTTCTGGTTGCCTTCGATGACACTTCTAAACCCGAAACAATCAAACGGATCGACCCGGATGATCTTGATGCGACCTTGGGATGTCCAAGAGATCTCGCGAGCGACCACCCATGGCGTGCTCAGGGCATGAGCTGGCAAAACTGGATGGAATCTGAGGCGGTTCAGCGGTCAATTGAATTGGCGGGTGCAAAGGCAAGTATTCCGATTGATGCCGCAGATGCGGCAAAGTATATGTATCTCAGTCACGTCAGGCATAGGCCAGATTCTGTAAGGTTTCCGCCATATGGGAGCCGCACCTATTGGACCTATGATCAAGCCCAAGCATACCGAAAGAAGGTTGCGCACAAAGCGCCCTACGAGTCGGAACGCAAGCCTGAGTACTTTGAAAAGTGGCGAGCCAGCCAGAAGCCGTTGTTGCGCGAGTTTCTCTCCAAAACACCTGATACATCCAAGGATTGCTTTCGGCTTTCCTCCATTATGGTGGAACTGACTGATGAGTCCGTGACGACCGGGCGACTGAAAAATGTGCCGACCTGGTTTAAAGACAATGAACAACTAAATTCGGTTTGGAACTCACTGTCGCGATCGCAGCGCAGGTTATTCTCAAGTTTCTTCTGGAAAAGGGATTATCAATAATGGCCATTTCAAAAGAGCTGTTCTTCTCTGTTTTGTCTATGGATGCCTACAATCGCGGCGTTGATAAATGATACCAACGGCGAAATAAAACCACCCACTTTCGTCATTCCGGCCTTTACGGTCGGATTCCACAAATTCCCTGCAAAATCAATGGATTCCGCTCCTCGCTTCGATAAACTCAGCAGGGCGGAATGACGGTGGATGGGGCGAAAGTGCAACTCAACCACCATTGGTATGAACCAAGGAAATGGTGAGAGTGAACACTCATCCATCAGCCTTTGGTTTGACTTTTCCGCCAAAGCGGTTGCCCGGGCGGGCAAATGAAAGGTTCGTGGCAACTCGCCAACTTGAGACGCTAGCTCCTCTGAAAGTCGCAGTGACGAACGGGAAGATATCGTTTCAAATTTTCAGGCGGTGGCCCTCAAACCCCAGGAACAATCCGGTATTCGCGTTTCACGCCATCGCCGAGTGCTTGCATCGCTTTCTGGTATGCATCGGAGTGGTAACCCGCATCGGCGGCGTCCACGCTTTCAAATTCAATCACCACAACACGGCCGTCATTGCCGCCTTCAAGCACCTTGGCGGGTTCGCCACGCGCGATGAATGTGCCGCCTGCGGATTCGATTGCAGGCCCGGCAAGAACCGCATAGGCGGCGAAGGCATCCGGGTCTGAAATTTCGCTGTAGGTGACCACGCAATAGGCTTTGGGCATGTCGTAACTTTCCGAAAGTTCAATTAAAACAGGCCCGGATCATGGCGTATGATCCGGGCCCGAGGCAACGTGAAATTTAGGACTTTAAGAGCCAGTGCGTGCGGCGCGACCACCCCGGCGACGGCCACCGGCTGCAGGTGCGGCAGGCGCAGCACCTCCGGGCCCGCCAACGGTTGCAGGGATTGAACCGGTCGGCGCCACCCTATCGCGATAGGTCATGATCCATTTCGCACAGTCGGTGTCGGTGCCCATCAGCACGTTGGCACCGTGCACGGCTTCCATTTCCGCCGGGCGGCATGGGTTCATGATGGCCGATGTCATGCCGGAGGCAATAGCCATGGGCAGGAAGGCGGCATTGATGCCATGGCGGTGGGGGAGGCCGAAGGAAATGTTGGACGCACCGCAGGTGGTGTTGACCTTCAGTTCCTCGCGCAAACGCCGCACAAGGGCAAACACCTGCAGACCGGCGGTTCCCATGGCGCCGATGGGCATGACCAGCGGATCAACAACAATATCATGCGGTTTGATGCCGTAGTCAGCTGCGCGCTCGACAATCTTTTTGGCAACGTCAAACCGCACATCAGGATCTTCCGAGATGCCGGATTCATCGTTTGAGATGGCAACCACTGGCACATCATATTTCTTGATGAGCGGCAGAATGGCCTCCAGCCTGTCTTCTTCGCCGGTCACGGAGTTGACCAGCGGGCGGCCTTTGGTCACTTCCAGCCCGGCTGCAAGTGCCGCTGGAACGGAGGAATCGATGGAAATCGGCAGGTCTGTTAGGCCCTGAACCAATTCCAGCGTCTGGCGCAGCAGCGGCGGCTCGGTCTCGTTCGGGTTCACGGCTGTGACACCGGCATTGACGTCGAGCATGGTTGCACCAGCGGCAACCTGTGCATGAACATCTGCCTCAACGGTGGAGAAGTCTCCGGCCTGCATTTCTGCGGCAAGTTTCTTGCGCCCGGTTGGATTGATGCGTTCGCCAATGACACAGAAGGGCTGGTCAAAGCCGATGATGGCCTCCTTGGTGGCGGAGGCGACAAGTGTATGGGTCAAGAGATTAAGCCTCGTTAGCTTGATATAAAGAGTTCTTTATATCTTTATACTCACTCCAGGAGCCGCGATCAACCAGCCATTGGGCAGACTTTTTGATGCCGCCAAACGGGAAGACATGAATTTGGCGAACGGCGGTGCGTTCGGCTTCGCTCACATGTGCCTCGACGGGGCCAACCACAACCTCCGGGCTGAATCCGGTGGCAAGCGTTGCGAGGGCCGAGCCGCGTTTTTTCAGGAACGAGAGCGAATTGCCCACACCGCACATGGCGGCAAATTTGATGAGCGTGGTGATTTTGGCCGGACCGGCAACACCCAGGTGAACAGGGAGGTCGATGCCGTGCTCAGCAAGACCATCAGCCCAGGCAACAAAACCTTCCGCATCAAAGCCAAACTGAGTGACAATGCGCATTTTGGCATCAGTGCGAAGTGCGAAATCCTGCTTCAGGCGTAACGCATTGACTGCAACTTCGTCGGAAAAGTCCGGAGAACCTTCGGGGTGGCCTGCAACGCCGATGTGGGTGACACCGTGCTTGTCGAACTCTGCCGTTTCCAAAACCTCCATCGTGGAGGTGAACGGGCCAGCCGGATCATCCAGTCCGCCACCAATGACCAGAACATTGGTCACACCAGCTTCCTGAGTGAGCATGCCGACACGGCGGCGCAGCTCATCAGCGCTTGGCAGACGGCGTGAGGCGAAGTGTGGAACCGGTTGATAGCCAAGGTCTTTCACGCGTTTGGCTGCGGCCGTCAGGTGCTGTGCGGAGTCGGTTCCGATATCGGTGATATAGACCCAGCTTCCCTGCGGAAACAGACCCGGCAGATCTGCCGATTCAATTGCCTGTTTTGGCGAAACCTCAATTGAGGCCGAAATCTTATTTGCCATTTTCGTGTCCACCTGAATTCACCAGCGCCACAAGGCGCGCCTTGTCAAACTCCGTATCAATCTTGTCGTGCATGGCTTGGGCTTCCGCCTCCAGATCATCGCCGCAGGGGGAGGGTTCCCCGCGCCGCCACTCTTCCAGATAAGCGTCGGTTTCCGCCAGACCAGAGCGCATCGCGCACATGTCTATCGCTTCGGTAAATCGCAAAGGGAGCTCACGCTTTGCGGTTTTGCGACCCTGTTTTGCAATCACCTGTGCCGGGATGTCCCGCCAGTAAACGATGGTTAGCTGTGCCACAATCTATTTTCCTGTTCACCGGAGAGTGGGTATCCGTTCCACCAAGTGAAACGCATCTAGATGACCTAGATGAAGATGCGATGCGTTGCACGCGACGTCAACACGCACGAATACGACGCGCGTGAGGCCGTTGGGAGTGCAGGTGTTTTCGAAGCGACAGAAAGGGAAACACTGTCCTGTTTGCGGCATGGGTTTGGATGTTTGGAGATAGCATGTGAACATACTGAACTGAGCGGTTCATTTGTTTCCCTCCCCCAGCGGGGGAGGGATATCGCATATGGATATAGGTGATACACCCGAGTGAAAAAAGCTGGACAACAGGCCTTGATCTCTACCCCACACCCTCACCCTGAGCGTGTCGAAGGGCAGGGTGTAGCCAGATTTAGTGGCCACCTCGTGGTTCGACAAGCTCACCATGAGGTGGAGGGTGACAGTCACTTGCTGGAAGTCTCCAAATGCGTTTTCCCTCCCTTTGAAAAAGGGGAGGGAAATGGAGAGCTTCATGCTTCATTCTTGATCGGATCAGCTCCGACTAACCCGCGGGCGAACTTGCAGCCAATCGTTGTTTTAAACCTTTTGCTGCGAGTGCATATCCCCCATCTGCGCCATCGACAAAATGGATGTGGCGGCTCTCGTCGAGGGAGAACAGCAGACATGTCATCAGGGCGCGTGGCGAACGAAACGTGCCGTAGGTCAACGTGCCGCTTTGATACTCGGCCTCAAGCATTTTTTCGATCTTGTCGGCCTGTTCCGTCGTGACATCGATCACCATACGAAGTGCGCCATCATATTTGCGAAAGTCGGTATTGGACTGGAGTTCCTTGCGATAGGCTGCGCCGTCATAATCACCAATCTTGATGGCGAAACGTTCGCATAAAAGCTGCATCAGAGCGGTGAAGTGGGCATGGAAAGCCCGTTTGAACGGTGTCGACTTTCCCAACCCGGCTGCGATTTCCATGGTCAGTCCACGCGGTGGAAAGCGAAACCGCATGGTTTCGTCCCGAGCCGGGGCATGGGCTTCCGGCGCATCACCAAGCAGTTCAACCATGCGCGTGTTGAATGTGGAGACTGCGGTACCCTGATTTGGCACGATGATGAGCGTGAGCATGGTGCCATTGCGCGCTTCCAGCGGCTCCCAACGGCAGGAGAGCCCCTCCAGATCAGGGGGCGTGTCTGCGGGGGCTTTTGGAATTTCATACCCCGCTGAAGCCCCTTCGCTTTTCAGCCACGCGTCAGCCACTGGCACGCCATTCCCGGCAAACATGGCGAGGTCGTTTCCGGGGGATAGCTGCAATTTGCCGACCAGAGTCTCCGCGCCGGACGTTCGCAGATCGCCCACGGGAATGGCGGCGGCGCGCAGTTCCAGTCCAAACATGGTTTTCGACGTATTGCGCAAGCGCGAGAGGGCGGTTTTGGCCTGATCGGCAAGCACCGGCGGAACCGCGATCAGCCCGCCATCGCCACCAAAAACATAAGGAAGTTCAATATCTTCAGCGATGTTCAGAACGCAGATGATTGATGCCGCGCCCACCATATTGACGGCCTTGTACTCACCGCGCTCAATCGCTTTGGTCGATTCCACCACATCGGAAATGAGCAGAAGCCAGTCATCGGGAAGAGGCTGATAGACCGTTTCGTCACCCACAAGGGAAAAATCGGAAAAGCCGGAGAGGCTTTGAAAAAACTGGGCCGTGTCCTGATCCGGTGCCATCGAAAATCCACTCACGCCCAGACTGATTTGACGTTACGACTTTCTGAATAGCAGGGACCAGCCACGCAGAATCATAATTTGGCGGGTGTTGAACCGCTCAATTGCTGATACTGGAATTTGGCTCAGACTGCATCACTTCGTTTTTGCGCGCAGAAGCGGCCGCCGCCAGCGCCGTCGTCAGATCGCCGTATCCGGTCACCCGTCGCTCGTACGCGAGTCCCAAAAAGCGAGCGGCGTCTTCCGCGGCCTTGTCCAGGGCGGGGTCTTCTTTCTGGACGAGATAGGCGACCTTTTCGTAGTGGCCGAAGTACATTTCCTTGAGCTCCGGATGCCGGTCGAGCCCGAGTGGTTCAATGATAAAGGCGCGGAACTGGCGGGCCAGAAAATCTGTCAGAAAGAACGTGCGAATATCGTCCTCGTCACGTGCCGCAAAATCGTCGTTGCCCCAGAAGAACGAGTAGCAGTGTGGCCCGGCGATGCGTTCCACTCCGTGTTTTTCGCAGACCATACCCAGGTGCCCTCCGGTGCCACAATCGGCATAGGCAACGTAGATATTCTCAACGCCTTCGGCGCGCGCTGCTGTGATCGCTTCATCCACCGCTGGTGCGATTTTGTCAGGGTGATTGTGCAGCATTGCCGGAAGACAGGCGAGGTTCAAATGACCAAGCCCATTCTGCTCGCAGACGGCCAGGATTTCCCGCGCCAGTGCACCGCAGGCGATGACCCGAACTTTGTCAGACGGTACTTCTGTCACGGTGGCGTCTCACCCGATTTGGTAAGCTGGGTGTGCAGCCTAGCATAGGTTCACACAATAAGTTGCCAAATCGCGACGCGATCAACCAGCACCACGTCTTTGGAGAGGTTTGCTGCTACCGGCAATTGTTCTCTACGAATTCACTTGCCTGTCAGGCTTGGCCTTACCATCGAACGCAAAATGCCGTCACGGTCGATGATCGCGTGTTTCAGCGCGCCCAACACGTGCAAAATCAGTAGGGGTGGAAACAGATGACCGGCAATATTGTGGGCCTGTTCCATGATTTCATGGAAATCGCGACTGGGTGACAGGGGCGACGGAATTGAAATCCAGCCATAGATATCAATTGGCTGGCCCACGGTCCAGGGCAAAAGATAGCCGGTGAGAACGACCACCAGGATCGCGGCCAGAAATCCAAACGTTACAAGGCGTGCGAGCAAATTTAGCACGCCATGCTGAGCGGGCTGGGGTGCCAAACCACGATTGAGGCGATGGAACACCCGCCAAAGAAGAAGGATACCCAAAATCGCCCCGCCGCTGACGTGAAACGCGAACGCAACGCTGCCCCTGGGCCCTTCGTGGGTGACAAAGAGCGCGATCACAGCAATAGCCCCCAGCCAGTGAAGTGCGATGGAAAGGGTGGTGTAGCCAGAATGATAAGCGGTTGCAGGCATGACGAGTTCCAGCGTTGAATGCGATCAAGTCAGGAACAGACTACCACATGATGCTGGCAATTTCTTTTGCCTTTACATTTGTTTACGCGTGGAACGCCAAACAAAATTGGAGGGCAGGGCCCTCCATTTGAACTGTCTGAATTTGTGCTTGGCTTAAGCGCTTTGCCGTTGATTGTGACGACGTGACATGAAGTCCTTGGCGGTTTCCACCGCGACAGCCGCATCGCGGCAGTAGGCGTCTGCTCCCACAGCTTTGCCGAACTCCTCGTTCAGTGGCGCACCACCGACCAGCACCACGTGATCATCGCGAATGCCTTTTTCCACCATCGTGTCGATAACAACCTTCATGTAGGGCATGGTGGTGGTGAGCAGGGCGGACATGCCGATAATGTCTGGCTTGTGCTCTTCAATGGCATCCAGGTAGTTCTCAACCGGATTGTTGATGCCAAGATCAACAACGTCAAATCCGGCGCCTTCCATCATCATGCCAACCAGATTTTTGCCGATGTCGTGAATGTCGCCCTTCACGGTGCCGATCACCATAAGCCCCTGTTTGGGCGCACCGGTCTCAGCCAGCAGAGGGCGCAGGATCGACATGCCACCCTTCATGGCGTTGGCTGACAGAAGCACCTCCGGCACGAACAGGATGCCGTCGCGGAAGTCTTCGCCCACAATACGCATGCCCTCAACCAGTGCCTCGGTGAGCACGCGATAGGGCATCCACCCGCGGGAAAGAAGAATGTTGGTGCCTTCTTCGATTTCCTCTTTCAGACCGTCATAGAGGTCGTCATGCATCTGAAGCACGAGCTCTTCGTCGTTCAATTCCGCGAGGATGATCTCTTCTTCTTCGCTCATGATTCACAGATCCCTTGTGTTCATGCGGGTCGTCACACTTCTGTGCGTGCCCGGCTCTTTTCCACCCTATGACAGCTTTTTCAACGCGCTGCTTCTTTGTTGCGACTTCGCAAAACAGATTTGCGACTTCCGTCAGGGTTTTTGAAGAGCAAAGAAGCAAATGTGATCTGCGGTCAAGCGATTGTTTCATCGCAGCAATCGCAATCTCTGCCTAGCGTACATCCGATGACATAAAGGTTAAACCACAGCGGCATGATTTGTCGGTGAGGCACGGTTGGGCCAACTTAGTGGACCTAAACTTCTGCCCCCACATCAATCCGATTTCCATCAGGGTCTTCAAACACGAACATGCGCATTCCGAAATCATGGGTGCGAAGTTTTTTGATGATGCGGCAACCGGCCTGTTGGCAAAGGCGATAGACCTCGTCTGCATCGCTGACCATCATATGAGCGACATTGAACTTGGCAGACGGATGTTCGGGCTGGAGAGTGAGATGCAGTTCGGCATCATCGCGCACCAGAATGACAAATCCAACAGGATTGCCGTTTTCGAACCGTTTTTGAAACCCGAGCGTTTGGCAATAAAATCCCACGGCCCGTTCAATATCAGAAACCGGCAGCATTGGTGCCACGCGTCCGAATGTAAGCGGTTGACTGTTCTTGTTGGTCATCATGATCGGGACACCTGAAAACGGGACCGCAGTGGATGACTGCGGTCGGAGTTGCCTTGTTCAAAGTCGGACGGTGCCGTTGCCGATCTGGAATGAGCGGCAGATTGAACGGGTCAGTGCCCGATCTCACGCTATCAGGCTGCAAATGCCCAATCAACCGATGCTGTGTCGGCATTGCGGCATGGGGTGGCGCAATAAGATGCAGTGGCATGTGGGGCTATCTGCTTATGGTCAATGAAGGATGCGGAACCCATGGTTCCGCGCAAAGATTTTTTGATATGGAGCCTTGAAGAATGGCTGAAGGCAGAGGTGGGCGCAGGTCACGCGGCGGCGGCGGAGCGGCAGCGCGTCGGGCCCAGCGCACACAAAAGACGGTCACCCAGTTTCCCTACATTCAGCGTAAGATCAAGGAGTTCGAGATCCTTGACGAAGAGGCAATGGCGATCATCGAGGCCAATGCCGACCGGGTTCTGGAAGAAATTGGCGTTACATTCTCTGATGATCCTGAAGCGCTGGAGATGTGGAAGGAGGCCGGGGCTGATGTGCAGCAGGACCGTGTGCATCTTCCAAAAGGCCTGTGCCGTGAACTGCTGAAAACCGCACCCGCCCAGTTCACGCAGCATGCGCGCAACCCTGAGCGCAATGTGGAAATTGGTGGCAAGAACACGGTGTTCGCTCCGGTCTACGGGCCGCCATTTGTGCGCGATCTTGACGGTGAACGTCGCTACGCGACGCTGGAAGACTTCCAGAATTTCGTGAAGATGACCTATATGGCGCCCGCGCTGCACCATTCCGGTGGCACGGTGTGTGAACCGGTGGATGTGCCAGTGAACAAGCGTCATTTCGATATGCTCTACGCGCATATGAAGCTGTCGGACAAACCGTTCATGGGATCGGTCACCGCACCGGAGCGGGCTGAAGATTCCATCGAAATGGCCAAAATCCTGTTCGGATCAGACTTCGTTGATCAGAACTGTGTCATGACCAGCCTGATTAACATCAACTCGCCGCTGACGGTGGATGGCACCATGGGTGGCGCGTTGAAAGTATATGCGCGGGCCGGGCAGGCCTGCATCGTGTCCCCGTTTATCGTGGGTGGGGCCATGTCACCAGTCACCGTGGCCGGAACGTTGACGCAGGTGCTGGCAGAAGCGCAGGCGGCGTTGGCCTTCTCGCAGCTTTGCCGTCCCGGTGCGCCAGTAATTTTCGGTACATTTGCGACGTCGATTTCCATGCAATCAGGCGCTCCTGCCTTCGGGACACCTGAGCCAGCGCAGGTTCTTTTTGGTGCCGCGCAGTTTGCCCGCAAATACAATATCCCTTTCCGCTCCGGTGGTTCGCTCACGGGATCCAAGATGGCTGACGCACAGGCTGCCTATGAAAGCGCGCACACCATTGGTCCCGCTCTGCTTGGTGGGGTGAACTTCGTGCTTCATGCAGCTGGATGGCTGGAAGGTGGCCTTGTGTCGTCCTACGAGAAATTTGTCATGGATGCGGATCAGCTCGCCGCGCAGCAAAAAATGGCGGCAGGTGTCGATGTGAGCGAGCACGGCCTTGCCTATGATGCGATCGAAGAGGTGGGACCCGGTGGCCACTATCTTGGCTGCGCCCACACCCAGGCGAATTTTGAAACGGCTTTCTTCCGTTCCACCATTGCCGACAACAATTCGTTCGAGCAATGGCATGCAGAAGGCGCAAAGCGCACGGAAGAACGCGCCACCCAGATTGCGCGTTCCTGGATTGAGGATCATGACGCTCCGGCGCTTGATCCGGGCATCGATGAAGCGCTCAACGACTATATTGCGCGCCGCAAAAACGAAATGCCCGACGCTTTTACCTGAAAGGAGAAAGCGGCCCGGGAGACCCGCGGCCGCGAACTGATTGCCGAACGCATCCACAATGAGGTGTGGCGCTCAGCGGTGAGGGGAAACTGAGTTTTAAGCCGCGAGATTTTGCCGGCAATAGCAGGATGCCCGGATCGGAACCTCGGCGCGGGCGGTGGCATTGTCCAGTTGCAGCTTGATGTGAGCGGCTTCCGTGGTTTCACCGCGTTTGACGAGGCATTCGTGGAGCCCGTGAAGGCTCCACACATTTCCGGGATGCTGGCAGGCGCGGCTGAGGGTGGAATCCAGACCCAGATCGGCGCGATAGACGGCTTCTGCCTCTACATACACTCCTTGCTCGATCAAGAGTGCACCAAGGGCGTGGCGGGTCGGCTGCATCCAACCCCAGGGTTCGTCGTAGGGCAGGTTGTCATCTAACTCCACTGACTTTCGAAGGTGTTGGAACGCTGCTTCTGTTTCACCTTTGTGGTAGGCGAGTTCGCCCAGCATCATCTGTTCGCCGACGGTAAGAATATCGCGACAAGTGTTGTTGAACAGCATCCGGCTTTCCGGCACGGCATCGCGCGCTGCAACGAATAGATCACGCTCGGCCTCTGCGTCCGCAATTCTCCCCAGATTGGCGAGCGCAACGGTTCGCGCATAACGCATCATGGCCGTGGTCACGCTGTACAATTCGGCATCCTTTGGAAGCTCCTGCGCCAGAATATCCTCCCAGCGGCCAAATCGGATGAGCGCGTGCTGCTTCATGGGAATGAAGCCTTCGAACCAGTCGGCCATGTCGCGCAGGAAGTCCTCTGGAATCGCGGCAATCAGATCGTCAGCGGTGCTGAGCGCAACGCTTGGTTGGCCGAGGAACATCGCGCCGTAGACTTTGAAATGGTAGTTGTGGCAGCGATAGACAGAGTAAAAATTGTCCCGTCCGGCGTGCGCGACGAATTTTTCATCCGCCAATGTGGCTGCATGGTTGCGGGCGACGACGTTCTGATAGTCGCCGCAAAGCACGTCGACATGCGTGGGCATGTGCACAAGATGCCCGGCATCCGGCACGAGCGTGGCGAGCGCATCGCCGTGGCGCAGGGCTCGCTCCGGGTGAGGGGACATTTCCATCAAATGCACATACATATGCAACAGACCGGGATGTTGCCACGCGCCGTCCAGCGTATCGAACGCGGAATCCAGTAAGGAAATTGCCTCTTCGGTATCTGCACCTTCCGCGGGCTTGCCTGATGGCAAGTCCCAGAGCTGCCACGGCGTGCGGTTCATAATCGCTTCGGCGAGCAGACAGGAAATGTCGAGATCACCGGGGTGGGTCTGGTTCACCTTGCGCATGGCGTCGGCGTAAGCGTCATTCCAGGGAGCGAAATCCTCGATTGTCGCATCATCGGGATAGCGCACCACAAGCGCGTCGATCAGATCGCACTCGAAGGGCGCAAGTCCCGGTTTCAGGGCGACGGCTTTTTCAACAGCGGCCCGGGCGCAGGAGAGTGCGTCGGGTTTTTCGTCATCCTCGAAGGCTTCCCAGGGTTTGTTGTAGTTGGGGCCGATTGCGTAAGCGATGCCCCAATGGGCCATGGCGCACTCGGGATCGGCAGCGAGTGCCTTTTCAAAGCACACAATCGCCTCTTCGTGATTGTAGGCATAGGTCCAGATCAGGCCCCGGTCGAACCAGATTTGCGCTTCATCTGATGACGTGGTGACGGAGCGCGAATAGGTTCCAAGATCAAAATAGGTCATAATACTCCCCTGTGCGCAATGAGTGCCGATTTGCCGTGTGGTTTGGCAAATGTTGATTGTCCCGGCAGAACTTTGAACACTGAGTGCGACGATATTGTGAGTTTCATGGCTGAGGCAAGTTCGATGAAGAACAAGAGCGCGATGTTGATGGTGGTAACTGCGGCTGTGGCGCACTTGGCAATGTCGGCCTCCAATGCGGAAGAGCAATCCCACAAATGCGAAGCGCTGATTCATCTGGGTGGCGCTGTCGCGTCGGGAACCACATCGCCAAACCTTGCCCATGATCTTGGCTCATTGGCTATTGGATCACCGAGCCGATGCGACCACGCGCTTGAACTTGGCGGTAAAGCTGTTTTTTGTATTTGGGAACATGCGTTCAGGGACAAAGCCGCTCAGCAGCGGTTCCAGGTGCTTGAGAAAATTATTGGCGAGTGCGGTTGGGATGCCGCCCGTGAAAGCGCGGAAAAACCTGTCAATCATCCGGATTCTTATTGGGTCCGGAGCTTTCAACGCGATCGTGACCGGTTAATGATTTCCGTAAAAGACAAGTCGCAACTCAACAAGACCCTTGTGGTTGTTCGGCTATTGCGCACCAAGGACTGATCGAACGCGAAAAAAACTGCGACCATCCCCAAGGATTTCCCGCATCGCTTCGTCTAAGTTTTGAAAATGGATGATCAGGTAAGCGATTTTGACCTCGTTGCACGAGCGGTCGATGGTGACCGGGCGGGCTTTGCCGCGCTCGTCAATCGCCACTATGACCTGATTTTCCGGATCGCGTGGAAATGGTGCGGCAATAAGGATGATGCGGCTGACATCGCCCAGGATGTTTGTGTCCGGCTGGGCAAGAGCATCCGTTCCTGGTTTGGCGAGGCGAAGTTCACCACCTGGCTTTATCGTGTGGTTCTAAACGCCGCGCACGATTTTACCCGCAAGCGCAAACGCGAGGAGAAAAACCGGGAAGAATATGCGCTGGAACCGATCGTTGATTGTGAAGGGGCTGCCGATGAATCGCAGATCAGCGATCTTTGGACCGCGGTGCGGCGGCTTTCTGAAAAACAGCGTGAAGCGGTGACGCTGGTTTATGGCGAGGAACTCTCGCACGCGGAGGCCGCAGAAGCGATGGATTGTGCGGAAGCAACCGTCTCCTATCACATTCACGAAGCGAAGGAGCGGTTGAAGAAACTGATGGCCACACAGACAGAAGATGTGGCCGGTGAAGAGGCAAATGAAGGTGCATCATGATGGATGATGAACTGAAAAAGCTGAAGGATATCAAAGTGCCACGCCCGTCCGATGCGGCGCGGGAGCGGGCGGTTTTTGCCGCGATGGAAGCCTTTGATGCTGCTGAATCGAAAAATATTTCGCCCGTACCCCAAGGATCGGCTGATGTGGCTCGTCCTACCTCCATAGACCCAAGCCTATGGAGCAAAATTATGAACGCAATTTCGAAACCCGCCTTTTCCCTTTCCCGCGCAAAACTCGCCGCACTCAGCGGCGTGATGCTGCTGCCGGTTGCCGGTGTGGTGAGTTATTCCTTCCTGCAGGATGAGGCCGCATTTGCACCCGTTACGCAAGAAACCCGCATTGGCGATGATGCCGCTGTAACAACAGACACGCCTAAAGACCTGGAAAAGACCAAGCCGGTCGATCAGGTTGCGAAGCTCGAAAATGCGCCGGTCATCAAACAACTCGCCGAAGAGGCGGAAGCACCGCGCGCTGAGCGTCGCTCACAGGGACAGTCTCAGGGTCAATCTCAGGGTTTGGGCGGCTTGTTGAGCGCCGCACCTCAGCAGGATGGGCGCGTTGCCCGCAAAGCCAGGCCGAGCTATTCGCGACCGAATGCAGGAGCAACTTCGGGAAATCGGGCGCGCATCGCCAGCAAACCGGCGCCACTTGAGATAGCCGAGCCCGCTCCGCAACGTCCGGTGATCGCGGAAGGCGGCAGCGAGAAATACACCAAATTTGACGACAATGCGGTGAAGTCGGTTGCGACCAACCCGGTCTCCACCTTCTCGATTGACGTCGACACAGCGTCCTATTCCCGCGTTCGGCGTTCGCTTTTAAACGGCACGCTGCCAAATCGCGACATGGTTCGCGTGGAGGAAATGATCAACTACTTTGATTATTCCTACAAGCTGCCGGAAAATCGTGACCGGCCGTTCCGCGCCAATGTGACCATCACGCCGACTCCCTGGAACACGGGCACAAAGCTCATGCATATCGGCATTCAGGGCTTTGATATCGAACCGGCGGACCGCCCAAAAGCCAATCTGGTGTTCCTGCTCGACGTGTCTGGTTCCATGAGCGCGCCGGACAAATTGCCCTTGCTAATCAAATCGTTCCGCCTGCTTTTGAGCAAATTGAATCCGGACGATACGGTCTCCATTGTCACCTATGCGGGCCATGCCGGAACGGCATTGAAGCCAACCAAAGCGTCAGATCGCACAGCCATTCTTTCCGCACTTGAAAATCTGCGGGCAGGGGGCTCCACCGCCGGTGCGCAGGGCATTGAGCAGGCCTATCGGCTAGCACAGCAGGCATTCGTGAAGGATGGCGTCAATCGGGTGATGCTCGCAACCGATGGTGACTTCAATGTTGGAATTTCCAACCCCGATGATCTCAAAACCTTCATCGCGGAAAAGCGCAAAAGCGGCATCTTCCTCTCAGTCTTTGGTTTTGGACGGGGCAACTACAATGATGCGCTGATGCAGTCGCTGGCGCAAAACGGCAATGGCACCGCCGCCTATATCGATACGCTGGCGGAGGCGCAGAAAACGCTGGTGCAGGAGGCGGGATCAACGCTGTTCCCCATCGCCAAGGATGTGAAGATCCAAATGGAGTTCAACCCGGCACAGGTCGCGGAATACCGCCTCATTGGCTATGAAACCCGGGCGCTGAAGCGTGAGGATTTCAACAATGACAAGGTGGATGCCGGAGACATCGGCTCCGGTCATTCGGTAACCGCAATCTATGAGATCACGCCTGTTGGTTCCGACGCCGTGCTCAACACGCCGCTACGCTACGGCGAGAAGAAGGAAGCTGTTGCGACGGCCCAGTCAGACGAAATCGGCTTTCTGAAACTGCGCTACAAACTGCCGAAGGAGAGCAAAAGCAAACTCATTGAAACGCCTGTGACAGCGTCAGAGGCGGTTGCGGACTTTGGCGAAGCGGCAGTCGATGTGCGCTTTTCGGTCGCTGTTGCAGCCTTTGCGCAAAAACTGCGCGGCAACACGGCGCTCAGCGACACGTCGTATGAGAACATCGCAACCATGGCCGCCAAGGCGAGAGGTGATGATCTCTTTGGTTATCGCAGCACCTTCCTGCAGCTCGTGCGCATGGCGGGCGGGCTTGCCAATTCGACCATTCTCACGGAACCTGCCGCAAAACCCGCGCAGCCCAAGGAGTGAGCTTGGACTGTCGCCTGAATTGACCCTCAATCGTCATCAACTTTGTTCGCATTGTACACCCTCTCCATCGTCATCCCGGGCTTGGCCCGGGATCCAGGTGCGATTGCTGCCGGAGCGATGCGAATTGTCTTGCACGGCAAGCAACAAAGCCAACGCGCTGCGACTTCCCGAACAACGCCAAACATCTCATCTGACGCAACCCCACCTGGACCCTGACCTTCGTCAGGGTGACGGAGGAAGGGGAATGTGAGGAGTGAAAATTGAACAGCGCAGTCCGCCCTTCGCGGGGCAGCCAATCACCAAACGCAAGAATCAGAGACCAAATCAACCAACACAAACAGAGTTGATAACAAAGCGGGAACGCCAGAACCTTTTATCTTTGTCACACCCGCTGATGGCGGGTGTCCAGAGCGGCAAGCTGGGGAGTTGTTTGGATACTGTGTCGAATGTGGCCCTGGATTGCCACTCTGGCGGCAATGGCAAAGGAAAAGCAGCAATCAGGAAGTCTCATTCTCGTTTGCAGTTAAATGGCCCGAAGATGACATTGAATGTGTTGCAATTGCTGCAGAAATCAACTGAGTTGATAAAGAGCCCATTGAAGTGCCATCGCTGACTGCATGGAATTGCTTGACACCGCAAAAATCGAATCCAGGGCGCGGGATCATCTCGCGCCTTCCGGTTTTGAGCTCTTCGGCTGGTTTTGTGATGAAGCGGGTGAAACCGGCCTGCTGATCGGCAATGTGGGGAGCCGCATCTGGTCACCATTCTCCAATTCCGAACCCTATCTCAACGGGGTCGCCGATCCCCTGAACACCTGGACCCGTGACATCATTGATCCGCTTGCTGAATCGATTGGAGCGGAAGCGCGATATCCCTTTGGTGATGCGGTCTGGCCTTTTCAGCAATGGGCGATTGCAGCGCTTGGTGTGAGCCAGTCACCAATGGGTCTGCTGATCCATCCGGAGTACGGCTTGTGGTTTGCTTTACGCGCAGCGCTGATGATTCCGGTTGAGGAAATTGTTCCCCCTTCAGTCACCGATCACCCTTGTGAAAGCTGTGACGCCAAACCCTGCCTCAGCTCCTGTCCTGTCGGAGCGTTCTCGCCAGATGGCTATGATGTACCGGCTTGCGTCGCGCATATCGGATCATCCAGCGGCTATGGCTGCGTACGGGATGGTTGTCTGGCGCGCTCAGCCTGCCCTGTGGGCACGGCCCATATGAGCGAAAGCCCGCACATGGCGTTTCACATGCGGGCGTTCAAACGCGCTGTGGTGGGTGAATAGCCGGTCTGATCACGCCCGACGCCGTCGGCGCTCACGCCGCGGGACCGCCGATTCACCCGCTGTTGGATTGGTGAACGGGCCAATCTTGGTCGTTATTTCGGCGAGGTTTGGCCGTGAAGACGGCTGGTGATTGTCAATCGCGTCGCGCATGAACTTCAGATGGGCTGGCGAGGTGCCGCAGCAGCCACCGATGATCCGGGCACCTGCGTTGATTGCGAGATCAACATATTTGGCCATCAGATCCGGGGTGCCGGAATAGACGATCTTCTCACCCTCGAACTGCGGAATGCCGCAATTTGCTTTTGCGACGACGCAGCAGTCTTTTTCGCCGCTCGTCATGTCGAGCACTGAAGAGAGCAGATCTGATGCGCCGACACCGCAGTTGGCACCGTAGGCGATTGGTGGCGGGTTCAAGGCTTCCGAAATGCCTCCCAACTCCGTCGGTGCTATGCCCATCATTGTTTTGCCCGCAGTGTCGAAGCTTGCGGTAACCACATACTCCATGTCGTGCGCACTGGCAGCTTTGGCGGCTGCGTTGATTTCCTCACGCGACGACATGGTTTCAATCCAGATCAAGTCAGCGCCGCCGGCTTTCAGGCCCGCAATCTGATCGGAAAAGGCTTTGATCGCGGCGTCTTCGGTCAGTTCACCCAAGGGCACGAAAAGATCCCCGGTGGGGCCAACAGAACCGGCAACAATCACATCGCGCTTCGCGCTATCTGCCACTTTGCGGGCGATTTCGGCGCCCGCCTTGTTGAGCTCATGCACGCGATTCTGCGCATTGTGCAGCTTCAGCCGATTGGCCGTGCCACCAAATGTGTTAGCAAGAATGATATCAGCACCGGCGTCGACAAAGCGCTGGTGCAGGCTTTCCACCTTGTGCGGGGCGTCCACATTCCAGAGTTCCGGCGCATCACCGGCCTGAAGATCCATCTCGAAATAGTTGGTTCCCGTTGCGCCATCAGCCAGCAAAATCGGGGTTTCAGCCAGTCGTTGCGAGAGTTTTGTGGCCATGGTCTCACTCAATCACGTTTCAGATAGATGTATCCTAAAATAAAGATATAAAGAAATCTTTATGTTAAAGCAAGCAGGAAGTTGCGGGTGAGAGCGTTTGCGGGTGGTGAGTGTTGACGGGTTGAGAAGGCTGAACCTGGAGGCAGGTCTGAGCAACGCCTTCGCGCTCGACGGATTTATCGATTTTTAGCCCACGCAGCACAATATTCCTGCTCTCCGGCAGGGCAGGCGGTGCGACTGGCCGGTCGTCGCCTCAGGCGGTGAGTGATGGTTAGCTGAGCAAGACGAGAATGCGGGAAACCATGGCTCGTTCTCAGCGCAGTGGAAGTTAGACGCAACATGGACTCGGTGTCACATGATAACTTCGACTCCGCGCTCCTCCAGCGCTTTGACGACCGGATCATCTTGGCTGACCTGCGTGTTCTGGAGAAATATTCTTTCGAGGTTGTTGAGTTCCTTGAGTGGTGTGATGTCAGCAACCTGCGTGTTTCGGAAATCGAGTTCCAAGAGGTTGTTTAGGTTTTCGAGTGGCGTGACGTCTGTGACCTGCGTGGCGTCGAGATCAAGTGTCAAGAGGTTCTTGAGGTCCTTAAGAGGAACGATGTCATGAACCTGCGTGTATTGCAAATCGAGTTTCGAGAGGTTTTCGAGGTCTTTGAGCGGCGCGATGTCTGCAACCTTTGTGTCTGCGAGTTTGAGATTCGAGAGGTTTTTGAGGCCTTTGAGCGGCCCGATGTCCGCGATCAGCGTGTCTGAGAGATCGAGAGTTGTGAGGTTCTTGAGGTCTTTGAGCGGCGCGATGTCCTCGAGCTGCGTGTGCGAGAGGTCGAGTGTTGATAGGTGTTGGAGATCTTTGATCGGTTTGAAGTCCGTAACCTGTGTGCTGGGTAAATAGAGTTTTGAGAGGTTTTTGAGGTCTTTGAGTGGCGTGACGTCAGTGATCAGTGTGTCGCCGAGATGTAGTTCAATGAGGTTATCGACGTCTTTGAGGGACGCGACGTCGGCGACCTGCGTGTTTGAGAGAGTGAGTGCCGTGAGGTTGTCGAGTTCTTTCAGCGGTGTGATGTCCGCGACCTGCGTGCGGTGAAGATAGAGGCTTGACAAGTTTTTGAGGTGTTTGAGTGGCTTGATGTCGGCAACATTTGAGTTGTAGAGATTGAGTACTGCTAGATTTTGGAGGTGTTTGACTGGAGTGAGGTCATTGATCTGTGAGCTGCTGAGATAGAGAATTTCAAGCGCTCCCAGTGTTATCAACGGTGTCAGATCAATGGCCGAGCAACCGTCGAGGTCAAGACTTTTCAGCGCCGTCAATCTGGCTAGCGGTGCCAAGTCCGATGGCTTGTCGTCGTCGCTGATTAGCTCGCCGTTCCGCTCGTAGAAATCCAAGTCCTCTATGAAGGGTACCCAAGATTGCGGTGGGGCGACGCCAGCTACGATCATCTCGTGAATTTTGAAGAGATCGAAGTCAGCAGGCAGATTGGCGGGTGTTTTCGGAGCGTCGCGCATCTCCTTCCATCGCTGCATGGCTTCTTCAACCGACCTGGTTGTCTTAACGATCTGTTCACCGATAAATTTCACGCCGTCGCTGGAAAAATCCTCAATGCGCTTGGCCAGTGGTGTACCCACAATTACTGCCGCTCTGACCAGCCTGGCCGTTGCTTCAATTGCTTCCGGGGCTCTGCGCAAACGATCGAGAATGGGCGTCAGCCACCGCTCTCGCGTCGTTGGCATCTGCAGTTCCGCGCGTGTGAGCTGATTTTCCGTTTTTGTGTCGTTCAACTGGCGACGCAGCGTGTCCGCGTCCTTGTTGTCGCCAACAGTTTCGTCATCAAACGACCGGCTTGCTTCGCTCAGAGCTTTTTCGAGGGCCAGCGAGTTGTTGATCGGGCTTTGATCATCTTCAGAGTCGGGGTTTTTCAGCGCTGGGTCGGGCTTGGTGTCATCCGGCAGGTCGATTTCGGCATCCTGCTGATATTGGGTGAGCGCTGAACTCACCGCAATCAGCAGTTCGCTAAGCCGGACATCAAGCGTCATGCCACGGGTGAGGGGTGGCGGTGCCTCATCGTCCGTTTCAGATGGTTTTACATCCCGCTCTCGGGCGAAAAACGCATTGCGCAGCGTTGGGATGCGATTGCGGGCAATGAGCAACGGGTTTCGGCAGCCCTCTGCCGTACCTTTCGGTAAACGAACCAGCGTGGCAAGTTCCAGCTTTAGGGGCTCGAGCGGAAATCCGTCAGGCAGACCAAAATTGGCAAGGCGATCCAGTGCCTCGGCCACTTCTCTAGCCTTCTCGGCAACGTCCTCAAGTTCTTTTAGAAGGTCTGGTGACGGTGGCTCGTTACCAAGGGGCAAAGAAAATCCTCTCAAATTGCTTTCAATGGATTTAGGTAGGGTCAGGCCGTAAAACAACCGGAAAGCGAAGATGTGTAGTTTTGGAGGATTCGGTTGTGTTCTCGAATTCGCGCCGGTCTCGGTGGGAGTAGGAGATAATGCCGTTCATGTGCATCAATGCTTTGCGATCAATGCAGCAACTATCACCGGTTGTGCTGAACTTGTCTAGGAGGTGAGGAACGCGCTGCTCAAATCAACGAACAGCCTGAGCGATGAGCAGATCACCCGGTTGTGCCGGATGATCTGGTATCTGATCAGAGCGAACATCAATGACGTCGCAACAGTCTGGCCAGGTACTGTGCATGCCTTGGAAACCGTCAGGCTGCGGCGTTCGCGCCGCCCGGGTTTTTGCCCGACTGAGCCGACCAGGCGAAACCGGTTTCGGCCTCCGACAGTTCCCACAGTTTGGCAGCCTGCTCCGGATCAAGCACACTTTCTTCCAGCGCGCATTCGCCCACTGGACCAACCATCTCGGCCCGTCTGGTGGGTCCGCAGTAAGCGGCAGGCTTCAGATTGTCTTCGGTCGCGCACAGCACTTCCGGCCAGGCACCGCGCTCTGCCGATTGAGCAAGGGGCGAGAGCAGCGTGAACAAGAACTTCGTGATCCCGTTGGCTTCTTCCTTTGAGAGCGTGGTTCGGGCAGCACCTGGATGACAGACATGCACGGAAACCGGCAGGTTGGCCGCCTTCACCCGCCGCTCGAGCTCATAGGCAAATGCCATCTGGGCGTATTTGCTATGGCAGTAGGTGTAGTGCGGATTGTAGTTTTCTTTGAAGTTGATGTCTTCAAACTGGATGCGCTTGTGGCCCATCTTGTGGCCGCCACTGCCCACAACGATGATGCGCGCTTTGTTTTCCACAAGGCGGTCGAAAATCAGACCGGTCAACAGGAAATGACCATAGTGGTTCGTACCAAGCTGGCTTTCAAAACCGTCTTTGGTGAACTGAAGGGTGGCCACCTGGGCGATCGCTGCGTTCTGGATGAAGGCGTCGATTTGCGGAACTTCCGCATTTACCCGCTCCGCTGCCGCACGAACGGACGCCAGATCTGCCAAGTCCATCGGGATGAAGCGCACGTCGACCTGTAAGCCCAGTTCTGATTTCAGTTTGGCGATTGCGTTTCTCGATTTGGGCTCACTACGATTGAGCATGACAATGCTCGCGCCTTTGGTGAGGAAAATCTTCGCGGCTTCATATCCGGCACCAGCGTTTGCGCCGGTGATAAGATAGGTTTTTCCGGTGAGATTGCCCACACGGTCGGGTGTCCAGCCCTTGGGGCCGAAGGGATTGGATTTTGCCACTTTTTTGATCCTTTAAAAGATAGCGAGGGGTGCGTTGGGTAAAGCTCTCTATTTACAGTCACAGGGCCGTTCCAAACTGCGGTAAGGCCCAAACCCGGTTCCTGGCTCCATTCCATTCCTGAGCCAGAGATTTCATGAACTTGACGGTGAGGGTTAGGAGATTTTCCTTGTAAGTGTAAATTACGCTGTTTACTTAGCGAGAGAACTGAAAATGTAAAGAGAGAATTTTACATTTTTGCGAGAAGATCATGAAACTTACTGAAATTAAAAGAAAAAACATCATTGACGCCGCCGTTGAAGAGTTCCGCACCCACGGATTCGAGGGCGCGCGCACCACACGAATTGCCGAAAAGGCTCAGGTTTCCAGCCGAACCCTTTACAAACACTTCTCCAACAAGGAGGCGCTGTTTGATGAGATTGTTGAATTCATTGTTGCAGAAACCGGTGCCATCCGTTCCAAGCCATTTGATCCGGAAAGGCCGGTGCGTGAACAACTCATAACGGCGCTCAGCGATTTCATATCGGCGGTAACTGACGAGCGTTATCTGGGCCTTAACCGCATGGCGATGACCGAGTTTCTACGGGATCAGGAGCTTGCGCGTCGCGTGTTTGCGCGCGCCGAAATGAGCAACAATCCAGTTCGATCTGTTGTGGCCAGTGCCGTGGAATGCGGAATGTTGAAAGAGGTCGATCCCAGCTACGCGACTGAACTGCTGACAGCAGGCGCGAAGGCGTTCTTCTTCTGGCCAAAGTTTCTGATTGGAGAAGAGGGGGCCCATGATGAGACAATTGTGCTGGGCGATTGTGTGGACATGTTTTTGTCCAGATACGGGTCAGACAATGCCGTCTGAACTTCCCTCAGTTGTTCACAAGACGTGATCACCGAAATTGTGAACCGTATTGTGAAACACCGCGTGAAGATGTTGGGGCTGATTGCGCAGCGTTGCGAATTCGATCAGCAGGTGCTTGCCGGAAATGCGGTAGTAAATAGAACCGGCAAGGTCTGCACCACCCCAGGCAAAGCGAACGGCTGACATGTCTTCCTGAGCCAGTCGTTCCTTTTGAACTGTTGCCAGCGATGGGGGCAGAACCTCAGATGTGTAGACCTCGACCAGGCGCTTCACGATATCACTTTGGCCGGACGAAAGATCGCCAATTGGCACCCCGGCATTCTCAGCCAGCACCCGCTTTTCCGCTCCACGATTGGACAAGATGTTGCCAGGGGACCGCTCCCAGACGAGCGCCTGCTCGCGAGTACCGCCGGTCAGGTCCATGAAGAGATTGCGGCCAAGTACTTCTTCTTCTTTCAGGACCACCAGCCCCTGATGCGGCCCGGAGGGCACGGTGTTGGGCTCTGAAGAAAACGAGCTCGGGGTGGTTGAAACCACCACATCGTCTTTCATCGTGAAAGTGAGCGACAGATGATGGCCTTCCCAGCGCCATGCCCAAGCACCGGTGGAAGATGGTGTGCCGTAAATCTGCACGCAAAAACGCTCCCGGTTGCGGTCCGGGCTGCCCTTGTTCCATTCATCGCGAAGAATATCCTGCTGCAGCATGATGTTGATCGATTTTTCGAGCCCCAGCTTGCTTGTGCCGGTGGCAAGAAGATCAAGAGCCATGTCTTTTTGGGCCGGCGTCATTTGTTCGAGCGCCAGTCCCGGCGCCCGCCTTGATCCCAGCATGAAATTCCACGCTTTGCGCGCGCGGCTGTCGAAGGGAAATGCGGCGGCTTCTCGCTGGCTCTCATTGAGGCTTGCGAGCAATGTGGTGGCTTTCTCCCGCATTGTCGCGCCGACGGAAGAAGATGCGAAAGTGGTGCGCGGCAGAGACAAGGAAAGTCCCGCAGCCGCGCTGGTAGCGAGAAGGGTTCGGCGGTCAACGTTCATGGGACAGGTCTCCCGATGGGCTGGGATTTGAAAAAAACGCTCTTGCCAATCCTATACGAGAATTGCCCGGACCGGGATCAAAGTCCCGCGAGGTGCAGGGCTAGTTCAGACGCACTTGAAGCGCTTCCGGACCGCGAACCGAAAGTCCCTTTCGATAGGTGGGCTCCCCGACAAGCGAAATTTCCGGAAATTTTTCCAACAGTTTGTTGAAAATGATCGCCATATTCATGCGGGACAAATGGTTGCCTAGACAAAGGTGCGGGCCGCGCCCAAAAGCAATGTGGCGGTTGGGCATGCGCGTGATGTCGAGCGTGGCCGCATTGTCAAAAACTGTCTCATCCCGATTTGCCGACCCGTAGAGCAGACCAAACTTGGTCATTGCGGGAAATGTGCGCCCGGCGACTTCGGTTTCCTCGGTGGAAAAGCGATGGAAAAAGGGCAGGGGCGATTCAAACCGGACCATTTCCTGAACGGCACTTGGGGCAAGGTCTGGCTGCCGTTTCAAAAGCTCCATCTCATCGGGAAAACGCAGCAGCGAATGCAGGCCACTGCCCAGCGCATCAATCGTCGATCCGTGCCCCGCCATGACGATGAGCATGCAGGTCGAGATATATTCCTGCTCACTCAGTCTTCCGTCATCATGCGCCGACAACAGGCTCGAAATCAGATCGTCTTTCGGGGCCTTTCGACGTTCGTCCGTCAGATCGACGAGGTAAGCATGAAAGTCCCGCGTGGCTTGCTCCGCCGTTGCCTTTTTGGCAGCCGTGCGGTCGACATCGAAAAAGCGGACAACGTCCTCCGACCAGATACGAAGTTGTGGGCAGTCCGCGTCGGGTACACCCAAAAACCGTCCGATCACGTGGCCGGGAACCGGTGCGGCCAGTTCCTCGGTGAAATTGATCTCATCGCCAGTGCCAAACCGGGCAAGCAGCCGGCCCACCAGCCCTTCCACATATGGCCGAAGTTTGGAGACATTGATGTTGGTAAATTCACCAAACACAAACTTGCGCAGTCTGCGATGCAGATCGCCATCGCTGTCGAGCAGGGAAAACTGAATGTAGCGCTCATGATAGGGCATATCGTGCCAGTTGGCGCGGCGCTGCTCCGCGCAAATTTCCTCGTCAGATGCGAAGCCCACGAGCGAGCGAATCATGGTCTGACTTTCTGCGACCTTTGCCACGTCATCATATCTGGAAAGTAGCCAAAGGCGCTCCCGTTCGAGCCAGACGGGTTCCTCGATTTCTCGCAATTGCGTGTAGGTGCCGTGTGGATTTTGTGCGAACTCCGGAGAGTGCGGGTCGAAGTCGAAGGTCATGTGGGCCGAAATATCAACGATTTATGACAACAAGCATACACGCCGTACGATCGGTGTCGATTGGGTATTTCGTGCGTCAGATTGCGCTTGTCCGGTATCATTCACATGTCGGATTTCTGGTGGTCACGTGCAGTTCACTCCGGTAACAAACGCGTGAAAGGATGCTGGGGAACTCATGAATCACCCGTCGGTCGAATGGCCCACGTTGATCTGGATTGTCGCTTGCCACGCGGTTTGGGCGCTGGCGGCACTTGCCGTTCCCGACTATCCATGGATTGCCCTGCCTGTGCTGGTGATTTTCACCGCGTTTCACACCTCGCTCCAACATGAAGTGCTGCATGGTCATCCAACCCGATCAGGCTGGTTCAATGAATTGCTTGTGTCCCTGCCTTTGATCCTGGTGTTGCCCTATCGGCGCTACAAGCAGCTTCACCTGAAGCACCACAATGATTCCAATCTGACAGACCCTTATGAGGATCCGGAAAGCTATTTCTGGCCGGAACATGACGTTCAGCGCATGGGCACCATCGAGTGTGCCATTCGCGGCTTCAACAACACGTTTTTGGGGCGCATGCTGGTGGGTCCGGCGCTGACAATTATCGGGTTCATCCGCACGGAATGGCCACGTCTTGTGACGAATGAAAAAGGTGTGCGGATGGCTTGGGCGCTGCACATTCTGGGTCTGGTTCCAGTCGTCTGGTATCTCTGGATCGTGTGTGGTGTGCCGCTGTGGCTATATTTTGTTGCGGTGGTCTATCCCGCGCTTGCGCTGATTTCCGTGCGTTCTTTTGCGGAGCATCAGGCGGCTGAGGCCGTTGGCGGACGAACCGCGATTGTGGAAGCGCATCCGTTTTGGAGTTGGCTGTTTTTAAATAACAATCTCCACATCGTGCACCATGCGCACCCGGCAACCGCCTGGTATGATCTGCCGGAGCTTTATCGCGAGCGGAAGTCTCAGTATCTTGCGGCAAACGGAGGCTATCTGTTTCAAGGCTATGGTGTGATCGTGCGACGGTTCCTTTTGCGCAGCAAGCAGTCACTGCATCACCCGCTCTGGTATCGCGATCAATCGGAAACCCAGGACGCGTCGTGACGACCAACACCCCGTCGCCTGTTGGCGGGCTTCCCATGTATGATTGGCCGGAGATCGCGGGCGAAACCGATCGGTTTTGGGACGCCGTGCGGGCCGCGCTCTCTGATCAGGGCATTGAGGGGCCACACGTTCTCAACCGAGAGCTTGGGGAAGAAGGGCTTTGGCTCCATCCCGACCTGCTTGTGGGGCAGACCTGTGGATACCCTCTCGCAACCGGTCTGGCCGAAAGAGTGCGTTATGTGGCAACGCTGCACTACGCAGTGGAAGGGTGCGAAGGCCCCAATTATTCCAGTGTGGTGGTGGCACGTGCGAATCGTAAGCAGCCTGATTTTCAGAACGCCCGTTTTGCTTATAACTCAACCTCTTCGCTTTCCGGCTATCGTACGCTGAGAGGCGAAATCGGGCCTTTGGAACAGGCGTTTTCAACCCTGATCGAATCCGGTGGCCATCGCGCCTCAGCGCAAATGGTTGCGCGTGGTGAGGCCGACTATGCCGCGTTGGACGCGGTTTGCTGGCATCTGCTGCAGGCTCTGGAGCCGGGCACCGCTGAACATTTGGTGCCGGTGCGCTGGTGCCCGATGCGACCCGCGCTGCCCTTCATCACAGCTTTGACCACTCCCGATGATGTGGTTGCCGGGTTGGTGTCGGCGTTGGAGACAGCCATTTCGACAATCAATCGCGATGTTTCGTGCCCGACATTGCGGCTTGCCGGGGTAAGTGTTCTTGAAGAAACCTGCTATTCTCAACTGGCTGGGCTTTAAGCACTAGCGCGAGCCGCGTTTGAAAAACGTCAAAACACCGCGCGATCTCTTTGTTTATGCATGTCATTATCCGAAACCGGTGCCCACTTTTCGGTGACATGCACCATACCGGAGTGTTTCCATGAAAACGGTTGAAAATGACGGCGATGTTCATGCCTTCATCGCAGGTGTTGAGAATGATCGCCGCCGGGGTGATGCGGAAATTCTTCTGGCGTTGATGGGTGATGTCACCGGTTGGCCCGCTCGCATGTGGGGCGACAGCATCATCGGGTTTGGCCGCTATCACTACAAATATGAAAGCGGTCGTGAGGGGACCTTCTTTCGAACCGGTTTTTCACCACGCAAGCAAAACATGGTCGTCTACATCATGCCCGGTTTTTCCGCGCATGACGGGTTGATGGCGCAGCTCGGCAAGCACAAGACCGGGCGCTCCTGCCTCTACATCAACAAGCTGGCAGACGTCGATCTCGACGTGTTGCGGGAATTGGTTGAGAAATCAGTTGCATGGATGGGAGAGAAGTATCCCGAGAGCTGAGGGGGTGAGTGGGGCCAGATGGAGTTGTGCCCGTTTCAAGACAGGATATCGTTTTCGCAATTCCGCCCCTTGCGGGCGGAATCCATGGCAACGGCAGCATTGTGGATCCCGCCCGATGAATGGGCGGGATGACGAAGGAGGAGGCTCTATTCAGTCGAAACCGAGCCAACTCTATGGCCGCTTCATGATGTCGATCTGTAGCGAAAAATCCTTGAATTTCAGATTGTAGTACCCCGGATCACAGCGGTGCAGGACGGAGCACGTATCCGGTTTGATGGCCTTGGTCGCCTCGTCATAGTCGCAGAATTTGGTGCGATTTTCGTCAATCCTGCTGAGCTTCGCCACGAAACGGGTCTCATCGCCTTCAGCGAGGGTTTTGCCATCCTCTTTCAGTTCAAGACAGACCTCGATGCCGTCCGCATCAACTGAACACTGTGAGATCGTCGTGGTGGTGTAAAACCGGCCACGGCTGAGCACGTTCTGAAAGTTCGCGACACGCTCATAAACCATCACCAGACCATCGGGGTGGCCAACGGACGGCGTTGCGAGGCACGCCTTTTGCAGTGTCTCAGCATCAAGCGGTTCGGTCTCATCCCGCAACACCCAAATGCCGGCGTAGGGATGGGGCGTGATACCTTTGCTCTCCTGCGCGAAGGTGGGGAGGGAGTAGAGGAGCAACATCAACAGGGCCGATGTGGCGATGTATGGGCGCATTTTAGTGATTTCCAGATTTGCTACTTTGGGTTTCAGCAACGTACCATCAACGCGGCTGATCAGGGAATTATGTTCACCGCTTGCCAACCTCCGCAAATCCCAACGGCTCTCTTGGTGCGGTGCCAAGCTCCTGAATTGGTCTGTGCCACCAGCCCACGTCGCGCCATTCGCCCTTTTTGAAGCCGACGCGCGGGTATTGGCCAATGAACTCGAACCCCATGGCCTCGTGGAAACCGACGCTCGCACCGTTGGGAAGGGCGATGCCGGCAAAGGCCATGGCAAAGCCCTGTCGTCCAAGAATTTCAAACAGCCTTGAATAGAGTTTTCGGCCCGTGCCTGTGCGCTTTGACCCAGGCGCGAGATAGACGCTGACATCGCAGGACCATTGATAGGCCGGTCGGGTTCGGTGTGGGCCCGCATAGGCGTAACCAATGACGCCGCCGTCACTTTCCGCCACCAGCCAGGGATGGGATTTCAGCGTGTTTTCGATGCGCTCAGCCATCTCTTGAGATGACGGAGGCTCCGTTTCGAATGAGATGAATGTGTCGCGCACGATTGGTTCATAGATGGCCGCAATTCCTGGTGCGTCAGAAGTTCGGGCTGTTCGGATGATCATTGATTGGAGGCACCAAGGAGACTGATTTGTTCAGTCACAGCATAATTGCTGATGGTTGCCGCGCTCAAGCGATCAAACGTGCTTGACGTGTTTTCAGCTTTCAACCCGGCCAAATGTGCTTATGTGAAAAGAGGCGAGGACCAGTGGAGCGGATCACCGATGGCAATTCAAATCAGAACTGCGAACAGGAACGATGCCGCCATGCTCACAGCGCTTGCCATGCGGTCGAAGCAGTCGAATGGCTATGACGATGCCTTCATGGCGGCCTGCCGGGAAGAACTCACCGTCACAGAGCAGCATTTCGCCACCACCACCTATTGGGTGGCCGAGGGCGAGGCCATAGCGGGTATGGTCGGGCTTGAACTTGATGAAGAGGGCGCGTCCGGCGAAATCGGTTCTTTCTTCATCGACCCGGCGCACAAACGAAAAGGCATCGGGCGGCTGCTGTGGCAGGCGGTGCTTGACTTTGCCGATGCGCAGGGTGTGAAGACACTTCGTCTGGATGCGGATCCTGCCGCCGAGCCATTCTACGAAGCGATGGGCTTCAAGACCGTTGGGCGGGTCGCGTCCGGCTCAATTGCAGGGCGAACGCTGCCGCACATGGTGCTTGATCTCACGTGACGGTCTTTCCTCAAACACCAACGTGACTTCCATTGACCGCACCACTCATGCCATGTGGAAGCGAAATCGAACTCAAATTTCCATGGATAGAATATGACGCAAGCAACTGAAACCGTTGGCTTTGTGGGTGTGGGGCTTATGGGGCACGGCATAGCGAAGAACATTCTGGCTGGCGGCTATCCGCTGCACATCATCGCGCATCGCAATCGGGAACCGGTGGATGATCTGGTCTCCAAGGGCGCGCAGGAAGCGCAAAGCCTTGATGAACTTGGCGCGGCGGCGTCGGTCGTCTTCGTTTGCGCGCCGGGATCGCCGCAAGTTGAAGCCATTGTAACAGCGCTGAGTGCGGTTATGGCGTCGGGATCGGTGATCATTGATTGTTCCACATCAGACCCTGTTTCCACTACCAAGCTTGCCGGAGTGCTGGCCGACAAGGAGTTGCACCTGGTCGATGCGCCTCTGGGTGGGACGCCGGTTCAGGCTGAAGAGGGCAAGCTGAGCGCCATGATCGGCGGGGAAGACGCTGTTGTTCAGCGCATTACGCCGGTGATCGAGTGCTGGGCGGCGACAATCGTTCACATTGGCGGCGTGGGCAATGGCCACCGTATGAAACTTTTGAACAATTTTCTGTCTCTCGGCTATGGCGCGCTTTATTCCGAAGCGCTGGTTCTGGGGCAGAAAGTGGGCCTTTCGCCTGAGAAGTTCGACAGCGTCATTCGCGGTTCTCGCATGGACTGCGGATTTTATCAGACATTCATGGGACACATGATTGAAGGCAATCGGGACTCTCACAAATTCACGCTCACCAACGCCTACAAGGACATGCGTTATCTGGAAGCGATGGCCAATGATGCGGGCATTGCGAACCCGATCGGGACGTCGGTCAAAAGTGCTTATGCGCGCGCCATCGCAACCGGTGGTGATGGTGCGGAAGACTATGTTCCACACCTGCCGGAGTTTGTCGGGCGCTCAAATGGTGTCGAGATGAAGCCGAAAGGGTAGGCTGGTCCAACCGCCCGCTTTACCTCTCGGCTTGAACCAGTCGAACCAAAAGGTGGCCTTGGTTTTCTGTTCAATCTTGCGCTTCGCTTCGCTCAACGTGCGATTTGAACACTGGCCACACCCCGCCCTTCGACAAGCTCAGGGTGAGGGCGTGGAGTAAGGCTCATGATGAGGGTGTGTAGTAGGCTCAGGATGACATGAGAGACAGGCTTGGTCGCCTCCATTTGAGGTCCTTCACCGTCCCATCAGCCGTTCATCGAGCGGATATTGCGAGAGTTGCTCGTGGCCCGTTTCGGTGATGAGGACCTGATCTTCCAGCTTCACGCCTTCGTCGCCACCGTGCCTGCCCACATAGGTTTCTACGCAGATCACCATGCCGGGTTCAAGCGCGCCCTCATAACCGTATTTCTCGAAATCGGGCGCATAGCGAATGGCTGGATATTCATCGCACAGGCCAACGCCGTGATAGAGAACACCGTAGCGGTTCGGCATATACTCATCCGGCAGGGCGCGCGATTTGAATGACAGTTCTTCAAATGTCAGACCTGGCTTGAGCCAATCCATGTTGGCTTTGATCTGTTCGGCGGCCAGCTGATAGAGCGAGCGCTGCTCATTTGTCGGCTGCCCATCACCGGCAAGCCATGTGCGGGAAATATCGCAGCAGAAACCGTATGGGCCTACGAGGTCGGTATCAAAGGCGACCAGATCGCCATCTTCAATGATGCGCGCCGAGCTTTCCTGAAACCACGGATTGGTGCGCGGACCCGAGGAGAGCAGACGGGTCTCGATCCATTCACCACCGCGGCGAATGTTTTCCGCGTGAAGCACGGCCCACAGGTCATTCTCGGTCATGCCGGGCTGCATGGCGGCTTCCATCTCGGCCATCGCCCGCTCGCAGGAATTGACCGCACGCCGCATACACAAGATTTCGTCCGGCGATTTGATCTTGCGAGCTTCCTCCATCACGTCTTCGCCGTAAAGCACTGAAACGCCGTTGCTTTCCAGGTGCGGTATGCCGTGCGAGTCTATCTGATCGAACGCGCAGCGAAGATTGTCCCCGCCGTACTTTTTCAGTTGGCTTGCCACTTCATCAGCCCATTTTTTGGCAAACTCGTCTGTTCGACCACCACCTTCAAAATAGAACCAGGAATTCACGCTACGCACTTCGTCAACCGTTCCGGTGTGATCCGACAGGTGTTCGCAATTGTGAAATTCATAGAGGATGACCGGACCGTCGGTCGCGATGAAACAGGAGCGCGCCGGATTGTGCGTCGTCCAAAGCTGCATGTTGGTGCAGTCGGTCGCGTAGCGAATGTTCAATGGATCGTAGAGATGGATGCCGGCGAGGTCGCGGGCTCGAAGCTGTTCTCGAATGCGTTCCAGCCGATACTGGCGCATGGCGTCGAGATCAGGTTCCGCAAGCTTAGCCGCCCGCCACTCACCTTCAGCCAGCGAACCATAACCGATATTGTGCTGGTTCATGGCGGCGGCCTTTTGGCGGGAATAGGCTTCAAGTGCATCAAAGCCAGCGGCGCTGCCAGGGTGATCAGGGATTTTGAACGGTTCGATCTTGCGCTGATGGCGCCCGAAAGCCTGGGTTACAGCCATGTCGGTTTCCTCCATTCCCGACTGTTTTGAGGGCAGGGTCGCGGCAATTTTTCGCCGTGTCTGTCGGGATTGCGCCCGTTTGGCGTCCAGTTTCTTGTGGTGCTCTGGTTTCCGAGATGATTGGCAGAGCGCTTGCAATTTGAAAGGGACAGGTCCAGCGTGAAATGCTCACCTGGTTCTCCCGAATTCGACATGTTTGTCCCTGCCGCCACGCCGCCGCGCCTGTTCACGCTGGTCTTTCTGACCGGCCTGTCGGTGCTTACGCTCAATATGTTTTTGCCATCGCTTGCCAACATGGCAGACGATTTTGATGCGGATTACGGGTTGGTGAGCCTGTCCGTGGCGGGATATCTGCTGATGACTGGCGTCATTCAGCTCATTGTGGGTCCTCTGTCGGATCGCTTTGGGCGCCGCCCCGTTCTGCTGGGCGGAATGGTTATCTTTCTTTTCGCCTCAATCGGCTGTGCCCTTTCTGAAAACATCTGGTGGTTTTTGGGGTTTCGCACACTTCAAAGCGCCGTCATCTCCGGAGCGGCACTTTCCCGGGCCGTTGTTCGTGACATGGTGTCTGAAAAGGAAGCGGCGAGCCTTTTGGGCTATATCGGTACGGCGATGGCAATCGCTCCGATGGTAGGGCCGTTGTTCGGTGGCATTCTCGATGAGGCATTCGGCTGGCGATCCAGCTTCTGGGTGTTTGCCGGCATTGGCGCGTTTGCGCTGTGGCTCACATTTGTGGACCTCGGTGAAACTAACAAGCAGCCCTCCCACACGTTTGGGGAACAGTTTGCGGCCTATCCGGAACTTTTCCGCTCACGCCGGTTTTGGGGTTACTCGTTCTGCATGGCTTTTTCGGTGGGCGGTTTTTATGCGTTTCTGGCTGGTGCACCGCTCGTGGCTGCTGCGCAATTCAACATGTCGACCGGCGTGCTTGGCGCGGTCATCGGATCCATCACGGTTGGATTTTTCTTCGGCAACCTGATTGCAGGCCGGTTTGCGCGGCACGTGGCTTTGTCAACCATGATGATCATTGGGCGCTTGACCGCGTGTATCGGCCTTGGCGTTGGTTTGATTTTTGTCCTTTCCGGAACGATCACCATCTGGACTGTATTTGGCGCGACAATCTTTGTCGGCATGGGAAACGGGCTGACGATCCCCAGCGCCAGTGCGGGGGCGATGTCGGTGCGTCCTCAATTGGCCGGCAGCGCGTCGGGCCTTTCGGGCGCGCTGATGGTCGCTGGCGGCGCGCTGCTCACCTGGCTCGTTGGATCAGTGCTTACTCAGTCGAACGCAGCACCGGCGATGATGAGCATCATGTGGCTGACCTCGTTCTGTGGTCTGCTGGCCGCTCTTTATGTGCGCTGGGTGGACGGGAGAGAGAGCGTAGTCGCGACCTGATCTGTCGGTCGAACTCACCCCCGCATGCGCTCGCCTGCCGGGTCGAAGGGTGGTTCGTCCTGCAGAACAGCATCGACCAGCTCGCCCAGTATCTCCACTTGAACACCTTTTTCACGTGCAGCGGAAAGATGTTCGCTTGGCAGATATCCGGTTGCGAGCGACTGTTCGACAAAGTGGCCATAACCGCCCGATGTGGTCCAGCCGACGACTTTACCATCGAGCCAGATCGGCTCGTCGCCCAGACAATCGGCATCGGTTGCACCCGTTACGTTGAGGCAGATGCGGGTGAGGGGAGGGGTGTCCTTGTGCTCGAACGCGGCAGCTCGCCCGTAGAAATCGTTCTTTTTCTTTGAAACGAACCGGTCGAGGCCCGCCTCGAACGGCGTATAGATCGGGCGGAACTCGCGGAACCAGGTGCCAAAGTGTTTTTCGAGCCGCATGCCAAGCAGCGCGCGCATGCCGAAGGGTTTGATGCCAAATTCCTCACCCGCTTCCAGAATAGCCGTGAACAGGCGGTATTGAAATTCCGGCTGGACCCAGATTTCGTATCCAAGATCGCCGGTGTAGGAGAGGCGGTTGATCTTAGCAGGCACCCGGCCCACCACCATCTCGCGATAGTCCATGAACTTGAAGACGTCGTTCGAGACATCCTCATCGGTGAGTTTTTCCAACACCTTGCGGGAAAGCGGCCCTGCGATGGAGATGCCTGTGAGCCCAAGATCGAGATTGCGCACGGTGACCGAGCCATCATCGGGCAGATGCGCCTCGAACCAGCGCATGTGATAGACCTGCGCCTGGCTTGAACCGAACATCTGAAAGCGCTCTTCCTCCGCCCGGCAGATGGTGAAATCGCCGATGATCTTGCCGTTTTCGTTGAGCATCGATGTCAACACGATGCGACCGATCTTCGGCACGAAGTTGGTCATGATGTGCGACAGCCAGTTGGCGGCACCTGGACCTGTGATTTCATATTTGGCGAAGTTGGAAATCTCGGTCACGCCTACCTTTTCGCGGCAGTTTTTAACCTCCGCCTTCACATGCTCAAAATCGTTGGAGCGGTGGAACGAGAAGATGTCCTCAGCGAGAACACCCTTTGGCGCATACCAGAGCGGCGTTTCCAGACCCCAACTGTCGCCCATCACGGCACCTAGGGAGAGCTGCTTGTCGTAAATTGGCGTGGTCTGAACCGGGCGTGCGGCGGGCAGTTCTTCATTGGGAAAGCGAATGCGGAACCGGCGGGAATAGTTTTCGCGTACCTTTACGTTCGTGTAGTCCCGCGTTGCCCATTTGCCGAACCGGGCAACATCCATCCCCCACACGTCGTGGCCGGGATCGCCGTCAACCATCCAGTGGGAGAGGGCAAGGCCAACACCGCCGCCCTGGGAGAAGCCGGCCATCACGCCACAGGCGCACCAGAAACCAGGCAAGCCGCGAACCGGGCCCACCAACGGGTTGCCGTCTGGTGCAAAGGTGAAGGGGCCGTTGATGATGCGTCGGATGCCGGCTTTTTCAAAGGCCGGGAAATGTTTGAAGCCAACCTCAAGCGAAGGCGCGATGCGATCAAGATTCGGTTCCAGCAGATCCTGCCCGAAATCCCATGGCGTGTTTTTGGGCGACCACGGCGTGGCCTGCTTTTCGTAAGTGCCCAGCAACATGCCATCGCGTTCCTGGCGGATGTAGATTTCACCCGAAAAATCAATTGCGTGGATGACTTCCTTGCCGGTCTCCTCGTTGATTTGAGCCACTTCCGGCATGGCTTCGGTGAGGAGATAGTGATGCTCCATGGCAAGGACCGGCAATTCGATCCCCACCATGCGACCCACCTCGCGGGCCCAAAGACCGCCGGCATTGACGATATGCTCCGCCGTGATGTTGCCCTTGTTGGTGACGCAGGTCCACGTTCCGTCCGGGTTGCGATTGATTTCCTCAACCTTGGTCTGGAGTTCGATTTCCGCGCCGCCAATGCGGGCCGATTTTGCATAGGCGTTGGTGGTGCCATAAGGGTCAAGATGGCCTTCGACCGGGTCCCAAAGCGCGCCAACGAAGTATTTTTCTTCCAGCAGTGGCAGCAGCTCCTTGGCTTCGTTCATGGAGATGATCTCAGTGTCCATATCCATGAGGCGGCCAGTGGCTTTGTTCATCTTCAGCCACTCAAGACGTTCCGGTGTGTCGGCGAGCGCAATACCGCCGGTGAGATGCAGACCGCATTTTTCACCGGATATTTCCTCAAGTTCCTTATAAAGCCCCACGGTGTAAGCTTGCAGTTTGGCGACGTTCGGATCGCCGTTCAGCGTGTGAAAGCCACCCGCTGCATGCCAGGTGGAGCCACAGGTAAGCTGATCGCGCTCCAGCAGCACAACGTCTTTCCATCCGGCCTTGGTGAGATGATAAAGCACCGAACAGCCAACGACGCCTCCGCCAATGACAACTGCTTTTGCGTGGGATTTCATGGATTTGTCTCCGTTATCGGGCGGCAATGGCTTCGATTTCAAGAAGCCATTTGCTTAAGTAAATGTCGCAAATGATGACCGTCAGCGCTGGCTGATGATCTTTGAGGATTTCGTTTCTGATTTGGCTTTGAGCCTGTCTTTGTGAAGGGTGAGACAGGAACGTGGTGACCTTCACCAGATTGTTGAACGTCATGTCGAACATGGCGAGCTGCCGTTCGATGTTTTTCCAAACCAACCGACACTGGTCTTCGAAATTGTCCGGCACGTCGCCATCGATCGTTTCAGGCACCTGACCGCTGACAAACACCAGTTCGCTGTGGTTCGACAGATGGACCGCTTGGGAATAGGAGCCGACGGCCTTTGGCGCGTCCTCTGCGTTTGAAAATTTGATTTTCATATCAGTGTCTTGCTGGTGCTCCAACAAAATCATATTTTTCGAATGAAACGTCGCCGGTCCAGACGTAGATGGACATGAAAGCACTATTCCTTGTGCGGGTGGCATGGGGAACCATGGAAAGATGATGCCGTCGCACGCCGGGGCCATATTCAGCGTAAGTTTCATCTCCCATCAGCCAGTCGACGCGCCCGGCGATCATGACGAAAACCTCTTCTGCCGGGTGGGTCCGAATGCCGTATTCCACATGTTTGCTGATGCCGTAGACGCCCATGCGGATTTCGTTGTTCTGAACAATGCCTGCCGGGCCGATCAGTTCCACCAGCGCCTTTTTCTTTGACACTTCAATATAGGCCGGATCATCGGTGGTAATGGGTGGAGCCCAAGGCAGCGGTGCAATTGCAAGTTCGCGGCAGGCCGGGTGAGCATCTGGGGCGGCAAGAACAGATTGAATGTCCTCTGCAAGCGGAGTTGATTGCGTGGGATCGACAATGGCTTCATTGGAGTGTTTTAGAAACGCCTCGCGGCCCATCTTTTCAATCTCAATCGGGCCATTGAGCGCATCGGCGAGCGCAAGAAACAGCGGTTTAAGGCTTGTGGTGTTGGTCATGCCATCACCTTTAGAAATCGGTGGGTGCACCGCCTTCGGCGATGCGGCGATCAACGAAAGCGCGCAGCTCCTCTTTCACCGCATCGTCCATTGGCGGTTCTTCAAATTCGTTGAGGATCTGCTTCCACAGCTTGTTGGCCCGCTCCGGCGTTCGTACACCTCCGGAGTCGCGCCAATTCTCGAAGTTGCTCCAGTCTGAAAGAAACGGTGAATAGAAGGCGGTTTCGTAGCGCTGCTGGGTGTGATCGATGCCAAAGAAGTGGCCGTTCGGACCCACTTCTCGAATGGCTTCGAACGCCAGTTCTGCCTCATTGACTGTGGTTGGCTGCAGATAGGCGATCAGGTTTTGCAGCACCTCGCAATCCATGATGAATTTTTCATAAGACGCGCACAGGCCACCCTCCAGCCAGCCCGCACCGTGGTAGACCACATTGGTGTGGGATGAGATTGCCGCCCAGAGTGAGAAGACCGATTCCCACATGGCCTGACCGTCCGGACAGTTGGCCGCATTCGCATTGGTCGAGCGCATCGGAATGTCGTAGTACCGGCAAAGCTGCCCGGTCATTTGGGTAGCGCGCATATAGTCCGGAGTGCCGAATGCTGGTGCGCCGGTTTTCATGTCAACGTTCGATGTGAACGTACCAATGACTGCCGGGCAACCGGGCTTTACGCATTGCTGCAACACGATTGCCGCCAGCGCTTCCGCGATGGACTGTGCGACGGCGCCAATCATCGTAACGGGTGCCATGGCGCCAGCGAGCGTGAATGGCGTTACATAGGTTGGCTGCCCGCGCTTGGCGAGGCGCATCAAGCCATCGAGCATTGGCCAATCATGTTTGAGCGGTGATGTGGAATTGATGTTGGTGTACATGCGCGGGGCGGCGTCAAACTCCTCATGGCTCAGCCCGCCCGCGATGCGCACCATTTCCATCACATCCTCAACCCGTTCCACGCCCAATGAATAGGCGTGAGCCACTTTGTCGGTGATGGTCAGCTTGTCGTAGAGGCATTCGAGATGACGAATGGAAGGGTGCAGATCCATTGGCTCAACCGGGTAGCCACCGGCAAAATGGATGCAGTTGAAGTACTGTGTGAACCGAAGAAAGTCCTGATAGGCTTTGCGGTTTCCCGTTTGGCGGCCTTCATCGATGGTCGAGTAGTTTGGTGGTGAGGAAACATTGCCGAACAAGATCGCCTTGCTGCCGACCGGAATGGCACGGTCGGTGTTTCGCGGTGTCAAAGTGAACTGTGATGGCACGTTTTTGATCATTTCCATGACCATGTCGCGACCCATGCGGACATTTTCGCCCGAAACCGTCGCGCCATTTTCCTTCAGGATGCGGCAGGCATTGGGGTGCAGAAATTCAATGCCGATTTCTTCCAGAACCCGCATGGCGCAATCATGCACTGCAAGCACCTGTTCGTGGGTCAATGGCTCCGTGGGAGCGTCTATCAGTTGCGGGATCTGCCAGTCGAGCTGATCAATCGCCGGGCCACCGCGGCGCGCGTTGCCCTGGCGCCCTCCAGAGCGACCCCTCCGGGCGGTGCTGCTACCGGTGTCCGTTTTGCGCTCGGCGACATCTGACATTTTCCCGTCCCGCTCTGACTTGGCTTGCTCCAAAATTGTTCGGAAACCGCCAGTTTTATCGTTGCAATCATTCTGGAACGCTCAGAATGGCCGATTGGCGTTGGCGCGACGGAGATTGGCATAAATCCGACTCAAGCGATGGGACGGCAGTGGGGAGCGGTTATTTTTCGGTTCTTAAGGAATGACTTTGTGCACGGTTTTGATCGATTCAGGCGATGGTTAAGCACGACTTAACGACAAACCATGAGCGTTGCTTAACTATGCCCATCTCATAAGCGCAGGAATTTGCAGCATTAATCAGGCTTTGTTCTGGTTCCGCTGGTTAATCAGCACCGTTTTGCTTTCAAGCATACCGGGCATTTTCGGTAGTTTGGTTACCCTTTGTTGAGCATGTGCTTCTTGGGTTGTCGACAATTGCGCTTCTTTAACAGCAAATTCGCACTTGGGGTGCATGTTGGCAGGAACGCACGTGGCCAAAGGTCTCGTGTTCAGGGGCACGGAAGAGTATTGGTGCAGAAAATGGCGCAGCAAAACCCGTTCAAGCGGTTTGTCCAAAACAAGGCCGGAAACGTGGCCATGATGACGGGAATCCTTTTGATCCCGATGATGGCCGCTGTTGGAGCCGCGGTGGATTATTCCCGCGTAAATTCTTACTCAAATGCCTACCAACAGTCCGCTGATGCGGCGGTGTTGGCAGCTTCAAAAGTCCGGGATCAACTGAGTGATACCGAGCTGAAGAAATTTGCGCGCGCCGTGTTCGATGCAAACCTCGGTTCAGAAGCCGCCAAGGTGCTGAATTTCGAGCTCTACACCACAGGTGACAACAAGCTGGCATTGAAGGCCGACGGTCGTGTCGATTCTTCCTTCATCGGCATTGTGGGCATCAAAAACATGGCGCTGAATGTGTTGTCTGAAGTTCAGCTTCCGCAGGGCAATATTGAAGTTGTTCTGGTGGTCGATAACACCGGATCCATGAACTCGAGCGGCAAAATCGGTGCTCTGAAAACTGCTGCAAAGAACTTTACCAACCAGATCATGCAGCCGCGCGTTGTGCAGGAAAAACGGGCGCAGATCGCTGTCGTTCCATTTTCCAGCTACGTGAATGTTGGGAAAAACAATCGCAATCGCAACTGGATTTCGGTTCCTCGGGAATCGAGAAACAAAAAGTGGCATGGCTGTGTCGGGTCGCGCTCTTACCCGCGCAATCTGAAGGACGAGAAATTTGGCAAGGAGCGCGTTCCGGGTCTCCTGAATGTTTCCTGTGTCAACGAAATGCTGACGCTGAGCCGTAACAAGAACAAGATTCTCCAGTCGATCCAGAAGCTGACGGCAAGTGGGTCCACATACATTCCAGCCGGCATTAGCTGGGGTGTTCGTGTCCTGTCGAGCAAGTCGCCATTCACCGCTGGCGCTTCGCCAACCAATATTGCTGAACGCAAGACCAACCAGGTCATGATTTTGATGACCGATGGCGAGAACACGATTTCGAAGAACCGCGACGGTCGCAACGACAGCGCCTACCACAATGGTCGCGACGTTGGGCAGACCAACAAATGGACTTTGGAAGCGTGCACCTACGCAAAGTCAAAGGCCATCACGGTTTATACGGTAACATTCGGCAAAGGGCTTTCCAACGCCACCCGCAAGTTGATGCTCAACTGTGCAACCTCGGCTGATCACTACTTCGACGCGACATCGGGGGCTGATCTCGATGTGGCGTTCGGTAAGATTGGTGCGCATATCAAGACGGTTTACCTGTCTCGATAAGGGCCTGCCGGCGTCGTCATTGCGGAAGACCATCGAAGCACTTTATGAAGTAACAACAATGCCGCGATGGGTAATTGCAAAGTGATCGATCGGCTATTCGGCAATGCGGAGGCTCGCCACTTCTGAGCCAATGGTCTTGAAGGCCGCCAAAAGTTCTTTTGAACCCTTTGCATCGAAGTAGAGCGGCTTGCCCGTTGTGGGCGATCGGGACGCGCAAGCGGCAAGCGCCTTTTTCACACTAGACCCATCTCGCACATCAAACGCGACTGTATAAAGACGAATGCCCGCCTGTTTGGCATTGGAGCAGGTTTTCAGCATGTGCTCGTCCATTGCCCTGGTGTAATTTGATGAGGTGTGGCGGGCATTCGTACCGCCGCTAAATCCTTGAAACAACCGACCGTTTTCCTGAAGGCCGTGAGCACCATACTGGCTTTTGTTGAACGTTGCGCTGGTGGCCTGATAGTTGTTGCCGTCGGTCATGATGATCATGATTTTCTGGTTTTCGCGCGCATCATGGGCACGACCTTCAGGAAATGGTTGCCCCGGTGAGAGTGTTCTCCAACCCCAGGCGATGCCGAGCGGCACATTGGTGTATCCATTTGCGCGCATGGTATTGATGGCGCTGATCACGCGGTTCTTTGAGGTCGTGAGCGCGGT
>JBCCGR010000008.1:0-129678 GCA_039029195.1 Pseudomonadota bacterium | reverse complement strand
TCCCATCGCGGCGGTTCAGTTTCATCCCGAATCAATTATGTCTCTGGGCGGCGATGCCGGCATGCGCATGATTGAAAATGTGGTGGCCCATCTGAGAAGCTAGAGATTTGTCTCTTTGTTAACCTCAAACTGTTGCTGCAAAGCAATGTTGGCGCGCCAACTGCCCGCAATGTGTTGAATTGCATATATTTTTAATTAAACTGGGCTAAGGGTGCGGCCAATCGATTTGCGTTGTTTGGTGTTGCGATGAAAAACCGTCTTGGAAGTCTGGTGCTGATCAGTGCGGTCCTGTCTGCGGGTGCGGGCATGGCTGCCGAAAACAGTGTTCAATCCAACGAAATCGCCAAACAGTCGCAGCCGCTGCACGTCATTGTTTCGATTTCCGATCAGTCCCTGAAGGTCTATCAGGGAACCAATATGATCGCCCAAAGCAATGTGTCGACGGGGAAATCCGGCAATGACACACCGACAGGTGTGTTTTCCATTCTGGAGAAGAAAAAGTTTCACCGGTCGAACATTTATTCCAATGCCCCCATGCCGTTCATGCAGCGGCTGACATGGTCTGGCATCGCGCTCCACGCATCCAACAGCGTTCCGGCCTATCCTGCATCGCATGGCTGCGTGCGGCTTCCAAACAGCTTTGCGCCAGAACTCTACAAGCTGACAAAGCGCGGGGCGCACGTGGTGATCAATTCCTCCGAGACAGCACCTGTGCCGGTCAGCCATCCGACCCTGTTCCAGCCAGTTAAGCCAAGGGATGCCACCAAAGTAGCCTTTGCAGGGCCGACCTCCACCTTGCTGCGTGGAACCAACGCCATGACAACTGCGAAGGCGGAGACTGACGGGAACGGATCACCCATCAAGGCCTCTGAGCCCAAGAAGTATTCCGAAAAACCGCTACGCATACTTATCACCCGCCGCACCGAAAACGAGCTGATGGCCGACGTTCAACGCCTGTTGAATGAGCTTGGTTACAAGGCCGGTGATGTGGATGGGTACTTTGGACCCACAACAGCAGGCGCGATCAAACGGTTCCAGAAGATCGTTGGCCTGAAGGAAACCGGCACGGTGTCCAAAAAGCTGATTTCGGAACTGTATCGTGTCACTGCAGGAACTGCAGCACCAACGGGCCACATCTATGTGCGACAGGGGTTCAAGCCTCTGTTTGATGCGCCCATGATCATCAGAAAGCCGGAAGAACGCCTTGGTGCTGCCCTCTACACTGTCGCTGGTCTTGACGCCAAAACCGGAGTTGCGAGCTGGTTGAAGGTTGCTCTCAAAGATCAGCCGAAGCTCTCGAAAAAAGATAAGAAATCGAAGAAAGCCGAGACCTCATCGTTTCTTGTGATGAAACAGGAAAAGCCGGTCGCCAACGTGCTTGACCGCTTGAACGTGCCCGCCGACATTCGCAAGAAAATCTCGGAACGCCTGACCCATGGTTCCTCTTTGGCCATATCGGACCACGGATTGGGGCCTGAAACCGGCAAGGGTACGGACTTTGTCGTTCTGACCCGTGGATGATTGTGGCAATTCAAACAATCACATTGCTTACGTCCTGAGCTTCTGAAACTCTCCCAGATAAATGATCATCGATCCGGCTGTTGCATGATCGATGTACGAACTCTGGGAGGATTCGATCATGCGAGCTGGCGTTATTGGTCTGGGCGATATGGGCTCAGGCATTGCCAAAAACCTGATTAAGAACGGGTTTGAAACCACGGGTCTTGATCTCAGCGAAGAGCGCATGAATGCGCTTTCCGAGATGGGCGGGAAAGCCGCTGAAAATGTGCGTCAGATCGCGGAAAATGCCGATGCCGTGTTCGTCATGGTGATGAATGGCGATCAGGTGAAATCCGTGCTGTTTGGACCGGAGGGTCTTGTTGAAAACCTGGCTGCTGGTTCAGCGATCATTCTGACCGCCACCATCAAACCGAGCGAGGCTCGCGAAATCGGTGCTGCTATGGCAGGTTCTGGAATTCATCTGATCGATACACCGGTCAGCGGTGGCTTTCCCGGCGCTCAGGGCGGCACACTGACCATGATGGCGGCGGCGGATGATGCTGTGCTTGATCAGTTTACTCCTGTCATGGAAGCGGTGTCGGCTACAATTCATCGTGTGGGGAGTGAGGCAGGCGCCGGACAGACCGTCAAAGCCTGTTTGCAATCGCTGATCGGCTCCATCTTTTCCGCAACGTTTGAAGCAGCAGCCCTTGCAGCAAAAGCCGGCGTACCCGGGCAGGTGTTGCTGGATGTGTTCTCTACATCATCCGCAGGGTCGGGCATCACGAACAATGCGCTTCAAAAGATCATTGATCGCCAGTTTGAGGGCACCGGCAGCCACATCAACACCATGCATAAAGACCTCACCATTGCGATGGGGTTGGGAGAGGAACTGAACATTCCGCTGCACACGGCCGCGGCGGCGATGCAGATATTCCATGCCGGGAAGGCGAAATATCCGAACGGGGACAATTGGATCTGCACCAAAGTGATTGAAGAGATTGTCGGCGCCGAACTGCATCGCTGAGAAAACCAGGGGAGGAACAAGATGAAACTTGGAGTGATCTGCGACGGCATCAGCCGTGATTTGAAACATGCCATCGATGTGATGGATGAATTTGATCTCGAATATGCCGAACTTCAGTTTGTTGGCGAGAAGGAAGTGGGTGACCACACGGCCCAGGAAATTGCAGAAATCGATCAATTGCTGCGTGATCGCGGCAAGCCCGTTTCGTGCCTGTCGCGCCATATTTTTGCTGGTCTCACCACCGCCAATCGTCCAGGCGATGAGGCACATTCCAAACATATAGATGCGCTCAAGCGGGTGATCGACATGGCCCACATTGTGGGTTCACCACTTGTGCGCATCATGACGTCGAAGAAAGAGCAAATCCTGTGGGGATTGAACGGCGCAGAAAATTGGAATGTCGCCAAGGGCGCCTGGGACACGCTGCCTCCGCTGATCGCACCTGCGGTTGAACTCGCCCGCAAAGAGGGTGTTCAACTGGTCGTGGAAACCGGCAACGGCACGATGGTCAATTCCAATTACACGGCGCGGCGCTTGATTGATGAACTCGACGCCAAGGACACGCTGAAGGTGCTTTGGGATTCTGCCAACAATTGCTGGTGTCACGAACTTGCTTATCCCGATGGCTACAATGAGGTTCGGGACGGATATCTCGGCCATGTGCACATCAAGGATGTGAAAGTTGATACCCCACGCGCGACTTTGGAAGTTCGCAAGATGGGGGAGGGTCAGTTGGGGCCACTGTTTCAACCCATCGCCGATGCCATGCGAGCAGATGGGTATGACGGCGTGATTTCGTTCGAAAGCGTCTACCATCCGGGCGACGGAGACTTTGAAGCCGGTTTCCGGCAATGCATCTCCCAGTTCAAGACATTGTTCGGCTAGCGCTTGCCTGATAAACACGCCGGATTTACGGGCGGTGAGCGGTCAGTATTTTGAGCAAAGGCAGTTCAAATTTTTATCTGGCGGTGGCCGTGGTCCTGAGCGCAATTGCGCTCTTCGACATCATGTCGGCCATCATCAAATATCTGACGGCCTTCTATTCGGTTCAGCAGCTCTCTGTGTTTCGCAATATTTTCGGCATCCCTCCGACCATTCTGATCCTGCTGTGGACCAAGGATTGGATCGATTCTGGTCGCCCGATCATCATTCGCCAGTGGAAGCATGCGCTGCTGCGCGGCTTCATTGTCGCTGGTGCCCAGGTGTTCCTCTATCTGGGACTCATCAATCTGGATTTTGCCGTTGCGACAACCATCGCGTTTTCTGGCCCGCTGTTCATAACGGCCCTGTCCATTCCCATCCTTGGTCATCGCATCGGCCCGTGGCGATGGGCAGCGGTGGCAATCGGGTTCCTTGGCGTGTTGCTGGTCGTTCGGCCCAACGCCGCGGACTTCACCTTCTATGCGTTTATGCCAGCCTGCGCAGCGCTGTGCTACGCTAGCGTCAGCGTGTCGTCCCGGCTGTTCGATGAATCGATACCCACCGCGCTCATCAACATGTACTCCATTGTGGGGGCGCTGGCCGGATCGGTCGGGCTTCTTGTCTTCACTGGCAACGTCGAGACCGTGGCGTCGCTGGAACACTGGCTCCTGCTGATTGCGATGGGTGCAGCGGGTGGAACGGCTGTGTTCTGTCTGGTCTATGCCTATCGTCTTGCCGAACCTTCGAGCCTTTCACCGTTTGAGTATTTCGGCATTCCATTCTCGTTTGTGCTTGGCTGGCTGATCTTCAACGAAGCGCCGTTTGGGCGTCTGATACCAGGCGTGTTCCTGATCGTTGGTGGTGGGTTGATGATCGTGTGGCGTGAGCACATGCACAAAAAGCAATAGCGGTGGCTCGCTCGCGAGGAACTGCTTGACAAATTTCAAGCATCGGATAGCTACGACCTATGAATGCTAAGAGCTTCAAAATCGAAATCCCGCGCGCTTGCGACGCTGCGCACAATTACGGCCTGCTCCTACTGCTTATCAGCGGTCGCCGGGGCTGATCGAGGAAGCCTCCGGTGATCGAGCACAGGCTCTCACCGAAAGCCATGCTTCCTCAATCTCATAAAAATTCAATGTTCATAAAGGTTTGACCGGTTTTGGTGCCCGAGTGGCTCATCCGGCAGCACAATAAGAGGATGTCAGCACGATGATGCTCGACAATGTCAAAAAATACACGCCATATCCGCAGCTGGATTTGCCTGATCGCACTTGGCCCACGAAAACGATAACCGAGGCGCCAATCTGGTGTTCGGTCGATCTTCGCGACGGCAATCAGGCGCTCATCGATCCCATGGGTCATGAGCGCAAGGCGCGAATGTTCGGGCTGCTGCTCGACATGGGCTTCAAGGAAATCGAAATCGGGTTTCCGTCGGCCTCCCAGACCGATTTTGACTTCGCCCGCTGGTGCGTTGAAGAGGGCAATGTGCCTGATGACGTGTCATTGCAGGTGCTGGTGCAGTGCCGGCCAGAATTGATTGCCCGCACGTTTGAGGCGCTGGAAGGGGCCAATCAGCCGATTGTCCACTTCTACAATTCGACGTCCGAACTGCAGCGCCGGGTTGTCTTCGAAAAGGGCCGTGACGGCATTCGCCAGATCGCGACAGACGCTGCGAAAATGATCGCGGACATGGCAGCAAATGCTGGCGGCGGCTACCGGTTTGAATATTCGCCGGAAAGCTTCACCGGTACGGAACTCGATTTCGCGCTGGAAATCTGCAACTCGGTTGCCGAGATCATCAAACCGACACCCGATGATCCGATCATCTTCAACCTGCCGGCAACGGTTGAGATGGCGACCCCCAACATTCATGCCGACCAGATTGAATGGATGCATCGCAATCTTGATAATCGCGACAGCATCATTCTCTCCCTGCATCCTCACAATGACCGTGGAACCGGCATTGCTGCAACCGAGTTGGCTCTGATGGCGGGTGCGGATCGTGTGGAAGGAACCTTGTTCGGCAACGGCGAACGCACGGGCAATGTGGATGTGGTGACACTCGCGCTCAACATGTTCACGCAAGGGGTAGACCCCAAGCTGGATGTGTCCGACATCACCCGCATCAAGGATGTCTACGAATACTGCAATCAGTTGCGCATCCCCGAACGCCACCCTTATGTGGGCGAACTGGTCTACACCGCATTCAGCGGTTCCCATCAGGATGCGATCAACAAAGGCATGAAGGCGCTGGAGAAATCCAACACCGATATCTGGGAAGTGCCTTATCTGCCGATTGATCCGGAGGATGTTGGGCGCTCCTATGAGGCGATCATCCGCATCAATTCCCAGTCCGGGAAGGGCGGTGTTGCCTATGTGATGGAGGCCGACTACGGGCTAAAATTGCCGCGTGGGCTGCAGATCGAGATGCGTGACGAAGTCCAACGCATTACCGATGAAGAGGAGCGTGAGCTACCCTCATCGCAGATCTATCAGCGTTTTCTCGATCTCTACGTCAATCAGGCAGACGGACGGTTCACCTTTGTTGACCATTCCACCTATCCCGACACTGAAAGTCAGGGTCGGCGGATTGTCGAAGCCCAGATTGTGGAAGCGGGAGAGACGATCACCATTTCCGGTGGTGGAACAGGCCCAATAGATGGTTTTGTGGATGCACTCAGCAAGCACACGGGCCTGACATTCTCCGTCGCCGACTATTCTGAACATTCCATGCAGCACGGCTCCGATGCGTCGGCCATCTGCTACATGGAGATCGAGCATGACGGCGGTCGACTGTTTGGTGTGGGGATTGATTCCAACATCGTGACAGCGTCGCTGAAAGCCATCGTCTCGGCAGTCAACCGCATCAGTGCGGGCAACCATTGATGTCTGGTCAGCCGCCCAGCGACCACCCTCCGCTTCGTACCATCATCAAGGGAGAGAGCCAAAAGGGCTCCCTTCCCATTCTGTTGGTTCATGGGTTTGGTGGCACCATGCAGAGTTGGCACGCGCTCCAGGAGCGGCTCGCCGAGCGCACTAAAGCAATTGCCATCGAGTTGCCCGGCCATGGCGCAGCGACGGACTATCCAGGATTCGGCCCGCCAAAGGTTGCTGCACGTGCAATCCTCGCCAATATGACCCGGTTAGGTCATGAGCGCTTCCACGTGGTGGGCCATTCTATGGGGGGCGCGGTTTCTTCCCTGATCACGCTGTTCGCGCCGGACCGCGTTGCCTCGGCGACCTTGCTGGCGCCCGGTGGCTTCGGCCCCGAAATCAACCTCGACATTCTCGGGCGCTTCGTTGCAGCAACCAGCACGGACGATATCGCTGAACTGTTGCCGCGATTTTACACGCCCGGATACGAGCTTGATCCCGACGTGATTGAAAACCAGTGGCGTTGTCTGAGCGCGCCCGGCGTTTTGGAGGCCTTGCAGCACATCAAGGGCATCGTGTTCAAAGATGGTGTTCAGGGAACACTTCCGCTTGCGGACATCGGTGCGCTCAATGTGCCGGTTGATGTGATCTGGGGTGGGCTGGACGAGATTATACCCTCGCATCAAATGGAAAACCTGCCGGTGGGTTTCACAACGCATTTGTTCCCGAACGTTGGTCACATGCCGGCCGAGGAGATCACTGACGACGTGTTTTCGATCATCGCAGGTCGTCTCTAAGTCACGCAAATTGCCTGTGCACCCGTCACCTGCATCAACTCTTTCGGGGAAACCGGAAAAACGGAGGTTGGGGTTCCGGCGGCGGCAAACACCCGTTCATAGCCAAGCAAATCCTCATCCATATAGACCGCGATCCGCTGGGCGTGCCCGAGCGGTGGAATGCCTCCGATCGCGAATCCAGTGACCGAACGCACATAGTTTGCATCCGGTCTTGTCAGCCTGCATCCGATCAATCGACCGACTCTCTTTTCGTGGACGCGGTTTTTACCCGAGACCAGGAGGAGAATGGGCGTTTCATCATCTTTGTTCTGAAAAACCAGTGACTTGATGATTTCTCCAACAATGCATCCACAGGCTTCGGCAGCTTCCTCAGCCGTCCTTGAACTCTGCGCGTGGACCACGACATCAATTTCGAGCCCCAGTTCGCTTGCGGCGTCTTGAACCCGTTTGCAAGCAGGGGGCAATTCAGTGTCGTTGGTCACAGGTTCAGTATCCAGATGCGATTGTCGGCGTGCAAATTCAATCACCATTTGTTAAACACAAGTGGGGTGGCGTTAAAGAGATTGGTTTGATTATGAGCGAAAAAGCGAGTTTGGACCCCGAGGAGCCCACCGCCGAAACAGGCGCCAAGGTTCTGACCCTGAAAAATGCCATCAAGACTGTACGTGATCGACAGGCGGACCGCGACGACGTCGTTGTGGACATGAAGGAAGCGCAATTGGCGCGAATTCAACTGCTCGGTGAAGCGCTGGAAGATTTCATTTCCGAAATCCCGGCAGACCAGGACCGGTTTGAGTTTTCAATTTCCAATGGCGAAACACCGCGCCTTTGGATCGACATGGTTTCCCACGTCTCAATGGGGCCTGACAAGCGCACTTATCGCCTTTTGAGAGACACACGCATTGGCCGCAAGGTGATTGCTGAAACCGGTGATCGTGATCAGATGGCTGAACATGTCAGCCACTATGTGGCCGAGGTCATGTTGGAGCGCGAACGCCAGATTGAAGGGGATGCAGCGCCGGTTCAGGTGAAAACCGAAGAACAACCGAAGGAAGAGACGCCACAGGTAGAAACCAGGCGATCTCCCAGCCGATTTCTCTGGTTCGTTTTGGGACTGGCGTTCGGCATAGCTGCAATTCTTGGGTATGCCTTCATTCAGGTTCCCGGCGCGAATTAAGGACGAACGCCGAACTCCCGTTCTGCCCGTTTTTCGATGGCTGAATTCGCATCATTGATCCCGAATTCTTCCTGGGAGAACGTCCAGCCTCCCTCAGCCTCGCGAACTGAAAACAGATTGTAGCGCGCCGCAGGTCTGCGATGTCCGGGCGCCTGAGACGCTGAAGGGACGCCAATCACCGGTGTTCCCGATATTTCGGCGCTCGAGATCAAATGGGTGTGCCCGTGCAGAATGAGCTCTGCGCCACACTGATTTACGACATCGCGAAAAGCGATGTCGTCCGTCAGCCGGGATCCCGCACCAGTGGCGTTTTCGAATGGGGCATGGTGGATCATGACGATGCGAAATCGCCCCTTCTCGGATTCGAGCACCCGGCTGAATGTATCAAGTTGCGCGTCTCCCAGCGTCCCGGTCGCCATGAAAGGTGGCTTTGGAACACCTGTGTTCAGCCCGATGAGAGATACAAATGCGTGCCGACGCACATAAGGAAACGGTGATGTCGTGCCGGTGTCAACGTCACCCTGACAATAACGCTGCCATGCGGCAAGGCCTCGCTCCAATGTGTTCGGCAGATAAGCATCGTGATTGCCGGGAACAACTGAAACATCTTCGCCAGAGCCAAGTGTTTCGAGCCATCTGGCTGCCTGTTCGTACTCTTTGTCGAGGCTGAGATTGGTGAGATCACCGGTGACCGCAATATGATCAGGGTTCTGTGATTGCATGTGCGATACAATCAGGTCCAACGTGCTACTCAAATGCTGAGACGCACGGCTGCGCTGCCAGTTAAGATAGCCCGTAAATCGTTTGGACAGGAGGTCGCTCCAACCCACTTTCGGCAAGGGAGCCAGATGAATGTCAGAAAGATGGGCAAGACGGAACATGGCAAGGAACGATCAAATTGCAGGTTGTGAGGGCTTGCGAAACACCTCGCCACCTGTCAAGTCGCGATTGCCGGTCACGTTCCGCCTGCGTTCGAATTGATCCCTGCTTATGCCCAAAACAATCAGAGCCCGGATCCTCAATCGACTGTTTCATCTGCGCTGGTTGATTACCCGACCCATGACGCTGGGCGCCCGGGCCGCCGCGTTTGATGAGGCTGGTCGCGTGTTTCTTGTCAGACACACCTATGTGCCTGGCTGGCATCTGCCTGGCGGCGGCGTGGAACGGGGAGAAACCGTCTGGCAGGCCATGGAGAAGGAACTGAGCGAGGAAGGGAATATCAGGCTCAGCGGGCCTGCAAGGTTTTTCGGCATGTACAAGAACCTGCATGCGAGCAAACGAGATCACGTTGCCTTGTTTGTGTGCCGTTCAATCGAGCAAACAGCGCCAATGCAGCCCAATTTTGAGATCGCGGAGACGGGCTTTTTTGCCGTTGACACATTGCCTCAGGAAACGACGCCTGCCACCAGACGTCGGCTTGCGGAAATCATGTTGGACAACCAGCCGGATCCGTTCTGGTAGTCACGACAGAGCCGTTCCCCGCTTGACGGAGTCTTCACAAGAACAAAGGTCGCTTCAAGATAAAGGCTTGGAGTGCAAACGTGTATCCGCAAATCGGTGAGGCGCTCTGGCAGTTACATATTGAGACTTCATTCTCTTTGCCGTCATTCCGCCCTTTAGGGGCGGAATCCATAGATTTGAGGCGCATTGTTTGGATTCCGGTCGTAAAGGCCGGAATGACGTATAGAAAAGAGGGCGCTTTACTCGCCAGCGGTCCCTAAAACCTGTCGCGATCGTGCGCTGCCATGTAGTCAATATCGGGTCCCATGGGCACGATGCGGGTGGGATTTACCGTTTCGTGGCTGCCGTAATAATGCTTCTTGATGTGATCAAGATTCACCAGATCCGCCACGCCGGGCACTTGAAAAAGGTCGCGAGTGTAGTTTGACAGGTTCGGATAGTCCGCAATCCGGCGAATGTTGCACTTGAAATGGCCCACATAGACCGGATCAAACCGTACCAGTGTCGTGAAAAGTCGCCAGTCAGCTTCCGTGATCTGGTTGCCGACAAGATAGCGGGAGCCTCCGAGGCGCTCCTCCAGCATATCAAGCGTTTCAAACAGTTCGCCCACCGCTTCATCATAAGCGGACTGCGATCTGGCGAACCCGGATTTGTAAACCCCGTTATTGACCGTGTGATAGATGCGATCGTTGATCGTGTCGATTTCTGATCGCTGCGCCTCAGGATAGTAGTCCGGCCCGCTTGCCCCTACGCCGTCAAAGGCGCTGTTGAACATGCGGATAATCTCGGAAGATTCGTTGGAGACGATGGTCCCCGTTTCCTTGTCCCAAAGAACCGGCACAGTCACGCGTCCGCTGAAATCGGACTTCGCTTTCACATAGATCTGCCACATATGACTAGCGCCATTCACAGCGTCAGGAATTGCGCCTTCCCGCTCAGAAAAGTGCCAGCCCTCATCGCCCATAAAGTGATCAACCACCGAAAGGCTGATCATCTCATCAAGACCTTTGAGATGGCGAAAGATCAGCGTCCTGTGCGCCCACGGGCAGGCATGGGAGATGTAAAGGTGGTAGCGGCCTGCCTCGGCTTTGAACCCGCCTGTTCCAGATGGGCCCGCGGATCCGTCCGGTGTTATCCAGTTTCGAAATCCGGCATCGCGGCGGCGAAACTTGCCGTCTTTTTCTGTTGTCAGAAGCGGCTGTACTTCCCACTTGCCATTTACCAATTCGCCCATGACGTCATTCCTTCGAACAGATTTTGACCAGATTGATGCCTTTGTTCAGTTTGCACATAGTGGTTTTGAACGCGATGGCCAGCCAATGAACAGTGTGTATCTTTGTCGGCAGACGGTTAGAGAACCTGCGGAGTTGAAGCCGAAATGAACAACGCAACAGCTAAGACCCAGACAAGCGAAATCATAGATTGGCTGTTGGGTCAGGGTCGCAGCTATGCCGATGCCGGCTATTTTCTGGAGGCATTTGCGCACCGTTTGCGCGAAAGCAATTTGCCAGTTGATCGAGGGACCATCGGTGCTCCAGTGCTACATCCCGTTGCGCAGTCCGTGTTCGCAATCTGGGATATGGAATCCGGTGTGCGGGCGAATTCGGTGAAGTGGGATGAAGATGGCCTTGCCAGACTGAAAAACAGTCCGATCTACAACCTGTACACCAAAGGAGAGGGGCTTAGCTGGGACCTGCGCCCAGAGGGTGCTGAGGACCTTTATCCGCTCGGCGAGGAACTGAAGAAAGACGGCTTCACGCACTACCTCGCCATGCCGTTGCCATTTGCTGATCAGACGACCAAGGCCTTTACGGTCCAGACAAAAGCGCCGGAAGGCTTTTCGCCTGACGATCTTGAAACGCTCGAGGCGTGCCGACAGGCAATTGCCTGTGTCCTTGAGTTCTATTCCCAACGCCGCCTCGCATCCACGTTGATGGAAACCTATGTGGGAACCCGCGCTGGCCAGCGTGTTCTCGACGGTAACATCAAACGAGGCGATGGAGAAACACTCTCCGCCGTGATCTGGATGAGCGATCTCAGAGGCTTCACAGAGCTTGCGTCCCGAACCTCCCCGACCGAGCTCCTCATGCGGCTCGATCAATATTTTGGTCTGGTCACGGATGTCGTTTCGCAAAACCAGGGCGAAGTGCTCAAGTTCATTGGCGATGCAGTCTTGGCGGTGTTTCCGGTTGGAGGGGATAAGAAACATGCCGTGAAATGCGCAGAGCTGGCCTGGCAGTCTGCAATCGATGCGGTGGCCGCACCGGATTGGCCGGACGACTTGCGCTTCGGGGTCGGCCTCCACGTGGGCGACGTTTTCTATGGCAACATTGGCGGAGAATCGCGCCTCGATTTCACGGTTATCGGATCAGCTGTCAATCAGGTTTCACGCATTGAAGGTCTGTGCGGCGCGCTTGATGAACCGGTTCTTGTGTCTACTGAATTCCAACAATTTTCCGGCAAGAACTATCGTTCCACGGGGCTTCATCAGTTGAAGGGCGTCGCAAGTCCTGTCGAGGTGTATGCCCCCGAGGTCGGAACACCATGATGCAATTCTGCACTCGACGCCGCATTGCGAGTGTGATACGCGCCCACTTCGCTCGAGGTTCTGCGTGCGCTTGAGAGATAGAAAGCTCGACCCGATGGCACTGGTTCGCATTCAGCGACGACGATCAAAGGCCTCGCTCCGACGACGTTTGGAGCAAGGACTGACTTCGCCCGTCTGAACCCGACGCCTTGTTTGCAAGGTCGCGGTTCCGGCGACCTCTAGATCTGAAACGACCGGAACCATCATGACCAATGTCATACTGCCCTGCGGCGGCGCCACAATCAGGCCTTACCAGACCGGCGATCAGCCGAAGCTGGATCAGCTCACTGAAACGATCTTCGGGCCCGGCATCAAAACCCGTGCTGCGCACGTGTTGCGTGGCGCGACACCCCACGAGCCAGAACTTTCATTCGTTGCTGAACATGAAGATCAGATGATCGGCTCAGTGCGCCAGACAGTGTTTCTTGTTGGGGAAACCCGGGCTCTGCTGTTGGGACCACTAGGCGTGCTCGCCGATTTCAAAAACAGTGGTATTGGACGCAGCCTTATGACAGCAAGCATGGAAGCTGCTGCAATGCGCGCCCGAGCTCTCAACGCGCCAGCCACAATTCTGGTGGGGGATGAACCCTACTACAAGCCGTTCGGATTTGAACGCGTGCCGTTCGGTTCAATAAAGATGCCGCTACCGGTGGATCCCGGCCGGATTCTGATTTGTCGGCACCATGACGATGCGCCAAAACTGATTGCCGGTGTTGCGCGACCGCTGGTTTCCTAACGCCCCTCACGAACCCACGCGGCAGACATGGCGCCCAAAAGAAGTGCAAGACCAAGCAATCCGCCAAACAGTGGAATTTGCGTTACACCCTTCAAAACACTTGCATTGGTGGTCTGAAGGCCCATCCAGTCGCGCCCTGTGCCATTGGCGCCGGGTCGAATGGGCACAATGCGCGGCAGGCTCGAAACGGGGTCGGCTTTGTCAAGGCGTCTGACGTGCCCGCGCGTTTCCTCGACCAATGCGGAAACACGATCCATGGTGCTGGTCACATCCACATATTCTCTCGGATTTGCCGGCCCCACGTGCGCCAGCGCGCTCTTTTCGCCATTTGCGATTTGGTAGAGACCGAGCATTGGCGCTTCGATCTCGGCGCGCCACAGTCCGGGTGCGGCCTGAACCAGATCGAGCGTCAGCCGTTCACCGGCGGGCGTCAGAACTTCAGCTTTGCCGACGTCCTGCTCCATGGATTGGCGCTCCACCTTCAGTCGATTCCCGTCCGAACTGGCACGCAGGGATTCTTCATTGAGCTCGGGTTCTTTCATTAACCAGTGAGCCACACGCCGCAGCAAGGGAACGTGAGGACCGCCACCCTCAAATCCACGTGCCCACAACCACACATGATCGGACATCAGCATCGCGACCCGACCATCACCTGGACGGTCGAGCACAAGAATGGGTTCCTGGTTGGGACCTTCCAGCACCACATTACCCCGGGTTTCGTCAGCGCCAATCAGCCGGAACCAGCGGCTCCAGCGCGGTGGTTCGGCGGCACCACCCGGCAGATCACGGGTTACTGGGTGCTTCGCACCTTCCTCAGAAATTTTGGTACGGAAGCCGGCTTCGCGAACAGACCCGTCTGGTGAAGCGGGAAGAACGGGCGAAAGCGGGGTCTGATAGACGCTGGACTGATCGGCATATTCCGGTCCGGAGGCAACAAGAATTGCTCCGCCTTCACGCACGTAGCGGGCAATATTGTCGAAATAGAGCACCGGCAGCACACCCCGCCGTCGGTAACGGTCAAAAATGATGAGATCGAACTCATCAATCTTTTCAATGAACAGTTCCCGCGTAGGAAACGCGATCAGGGAGAGTTCATTGATCGGGGTGCCATCCTGCTTTTCGGGTGGCCGGAGAATGGTGAAATGCACAAGATCAACCGCCGCATCGGACTTCAGCAGGTTGCGCCATGTGCGTTCACCAGCATGTGGTTCTCCCGATACGAGAAGCACTCTCAGATTTTCTCGAATGCCATCAAGAATGGCAAAGGCGCGGTTGTTCACCAGAGTGATTTCATCGTCGACGGCCTGAGCCTCAAGCTCCAGAATGGTCTTGCCGCCATGAGGCACGTCGAAGACAATGGTTTCGCTTCTTCCCGGCTGAACGTATTCGGATGTCAGCAATTCGCCATCGATGAAAATCCGGACTTCCACGTCTGTCGCATCCGAAATGTTCCGGTCTTCAACCCGAAATGTAAGTTCCTGCGGTTTGCCGACGATGCCAAAGCGGGGAGCCCGTTCAACAACAATCCGGCGATCCCGTTCTTTTTCATCACCCGTGACTAGTGCATGAAGAGGCGCGGCAAATCCCATCTCACGGGCCGCATTTGGCACATCGTGGATTTGACCATCGGTAATCAGCACAGCTCCCGCCACCCGATCCGGTGGAACATCCTGCAGGCTGCGTTTCAATGCAGAAAACAGTGCGGTCGATGCTTCACTGTCGGCTGATGCGTTCGACTTGACCCGTTGCTCCCGCACTTCAAAACGATCAAGGCGTTTCAACCGTTCGACAAGGGCTGCGCGGGTGGCTTCGGTCTGGGCGTCCCGCCCATCAAGCTTCTGACTGTCGCTCTCATCAACAATTACGCTCACAACACTCTTCAGCGGCTCGCGGTCTTCTGAAAGAACAACTGGGTTGAAGAGAGCGAGGGTCAATGCCGCCCACGCGAGTGTTCGAATGACGCTGCCACGCAACTGCTGCGCAAGCCCGAAGATCACCAAAAGGCCGGACGCTGCCGCGACCAGCGCAATCAGCCAGAGCGGCAGAGCAGGGCTGAAAGTGACATCAAAATTCACTGGCCGAGCCTTTCCAGAAGCGCAGGGATATGCACCTGATCCGATTTGTAGTTGCCAGTGAGCGTGTACATCACCAGATTGACGCCCGTGCGATAGGCAAAAATACGTTGTCTCGGGTCGGGTGGAATTGTCGGCAGCAAAGGGCGCCCCGATGGATCAACGGCCCATGCCCCCGCAAAATCGTTGCTGGTGATTATGATTGACGAGACGCCATCGCCGACACGCGCAGGACGGCGCCCTCCGGTATCCGAAGTGCTCGCTTCGACCCATAAATTGCCGCCAAAGAACCGACCGGGAAACGTGTCGAGCAGGTAGAAAGCCTTCGTCAGAACATGGTCGGACGGCACAGGTTCAAGCGGCGGAATGTCGAGTTGGGAAAGCAACTCGCGCAGCCAGAATGTTTCTGCGCTGGTTCCTGATCCGCTAAACCCGCCGGAGAGCTGATCGCGTGTGTCGAACAATACGGTGCCGCCCTGTTTCATGAATGCGTCCACCCGCGCCATGGCGGCCCGGTCGGGCTTTTCGGCATCAACAGACACCGGCCAATAGATGAGTGGGTAGAAATTCAACTCGTCTTCGGCAACATCCACGCCCACCGGCGGCCCCGGTTCAAGCGACGTGCGGGAGCCAATGAAAGCCGTAAGCCCGGTGAGCGCGCGACGGCTCATCTCGTCCACATCGCTCACGCCTGTAATCACATAGGCAAGGCGGGTTTGAAGTGTGGCCTGGAACTCCTCCGGAAGCGCGGAGTTTTCTTGAGCAACACTGTCGGATGCTGAGCCCGCAACCGCGACGGCGAGAGCAATTGCTGAGGCCCTTGCGAGCCGCCGCATGTTCAATCGCCCAGCCATCCACAAGACGGCGAGGCAATCGAGCGCCAGCAGACCCAGCGCAATCGCCAACAGGATCGGTCTGAGTTCAAGCGCCGCGGCATCAACATATTGGCGAACCGAAATGTTTGATCCCGCGAGTTCAGAAACCGGTGACAGGGCACGTGCACCCTCGAAAAGGTTGAGCGCAACGAAGCCATCGTTCGTGCCGTAAAGACCGGGTGGGTTTTCAAGGCTTGGCGTTGGCTTTGTGCCGGTCCGGATCACGAGCGGCTGTGCCTGATCACCTGGCTGTCCCAATTGGCCTCTCGCGTCGAGCAACCGCCACGGCGCCTGACTGACCTCGCTGGTTTCCGCGGCATCCGTAGTGGAAACCGCAGACGAAAGCGACGTCAAACGATGCAGCATATCGACGAAGGTTCCCGATATGGCGAGATTGGACCAGCTTGCATCTGCGGTTACGTGGAACAATACGATCCAGCCGCGACCGGTCTTTGAGGCTGTCACCAGCGGCGTGCCGTCTGCCAGGCTGGCCCAGGTCCGGTCAGGGAGTTCAGCGACGGGTTCTGCCAAAACCTGACGTGTGACGGTAACATCTTCAGGCACGTTGAGCCCGAAAAATGGTCCCTCTGCCTCAAACCGCGCCAAGGGTTGCGGCGTGCCCCAGGTCAAGCTGCCGCCCAGATCACGACCACCGCGCCGCAATGGTGTTGGCACAAGGCGGTCATTGGTTGCTCCGGCAAGTCTTGGCCCTGCGAAACGGATCAACATGCCGCCCTCATTGACCCATTTTCTGATCTTTGCGGACGATTGTTCCGACAGCGTGCCGATATCAGCCAGAATGAGTGTTGATATCTGCAACTCGATCAGCGCATCGGTGATCTCATCCACATTTGCGCCGACGGGCTGGCGGAGTTCTGAATAGGGTTCCAGAGCACGGCTGATATAATAAAGCGGCGAAAGGAGTGGTTGGGCGAAGTCGTTCTTCTCACCCGAAATAAGACCGACCCTCCGGCGCAGGAACCTCTCATCAAGCAGTTTCACGCTGGCTGCCGTGTCACCGCCGACAATTTCCACACGGGCAATCTCATTGCGCAGCTCAACCGGCAGTTCAAACCGGATGTCTGCGCTCATTGACCCAACGGCCATTGTGAAGGCCTGTTCACCCACAATCCGATCTTTCAGATCAAATGCGCGGAGTGTTCCGGCGATTTCGGTGGTGCCCGATAACCGCTGGACCGTGGCCGTCATCGCGTCGGGCTCATTGCGAACCGAAGCCAACGATAGGGTCTGGCTGATGTCGGGTGAAAAAACGGTCGCATTGTTATCAGCAAGCGAAGCAAAGGAGGTGAGCGGCCCGCTGGTTTCCTTGCCGGTCAGCCCGCCGGACAACCAGATCACATTGCCAATGGTCTGTGCGTCAACCTGGCTGACGATATGCTGCAAAATCTCACTATCATTGCCTGCAACCGGATGCGCCTGTGCCGCCAAAACGCGTTCGCGCGCCGTCGCGGCATTGTTGGCAGCGAGGTCGGACTTTGTGCTCTCAGACGCCAGCACCAGAATGACAGGTCGAGACGTTTCGTCCGCTTCGTTGATGATTTGAAGCGCGGTTTTCTTTCGCTGCTCCCAATCCCGACCGGCAGTCCAGCCATTGTCGACATAAAGCAGCAGAGACCCTTCACCGGTCAACTGATCCTCCGGCGGGTCCCAGATCGGCTTGGCCAGAGCGAGAATAATGAGGGCTGCAATCGTGAGCCTGAGCAGCGTCAGCCACCACGGGCTGTGCGCCGGGGTTTCCTCTTTCCGCACAACTTCTTGCAGAATGCGGATTGGGGGAAAGAGTTCCTGATTGGGCTTTGGCGGCGTCAGACGCAGCAACCACCAGATGATAGGCAGCAGAGCCAATGCTGCCAGCATCAGTGGCGCTCCGAATCCGAGGGACAGAAAACTCATTGGCCACCCCCCTTGAACGTGAAGTTGCCGGATAGCACTGCGTGCAGGGCAACGAGTGCCTCCGATGCAGGTCGATCCGTGTGGTGAACGATGTGGGTCCAACCCATACGTTGCGCGTGTTGCTTCAGTTCATCCTTCCTGGACTGGAAGCGCCGCGAATAATCGGCCTTGAACTGCTCTGCGCGACCCGCAGTAAGTCTGTTGCCGGTCTCCGGATCTTCAAACTCAACCCGTCCGGCATAGGGAAACGTTTCTTCAGCAGGGTCTACAATCTGGACGAAATGGCCACGCACATTGCGTTGGGCCAGAACTTGGCTTTCCCGATAAATTTCGCTCAACGGGTCCAGAAAATCGCTGAAAATCACCAGATCCGCATGTTGGCGAATATCAATCGTGTGCATCTTTTCATGAACAGACCGCGCCGCCACCAGTTCCATGGCAATCTTTTCCGCAGCATTGCGGTTGGAGTAGGGGCGAGACAAGCCAGGCCAGCCAACCCGTTCTCCACCCCGTGACAGCAAATCGCAAAGCGCTAGCGCCAGAACGTGAGCCCGCGACTGTTTGGAGACCGTCGCCATGCGGGATTTGTAAAGCATCGACTGGGAGGGATCAGCCCACACCCAGATGGTGTGCGCCGCTTCCCACTCCCGGTCGCGAACATAGATATGATCGTCCCTTGCAGATCGGCGCCAGTCGATTTTTGCCAGCGTCTCACCCGCGACATAAGGTCGAAACTGCCAAAAATTGTCGCCGATGCCGCGCTTGCGCCGACCATGCCAGCCGGAAATGACGTTGTTGGCAATCCGGCTCGCTTCAATCAGCAAATCAGGTACAAGTGCAGCCCGCTGCTTGGCGCGGGCGAGCGGCCCACCGCCAATGTCTGTTGCAACTCTTTCGCCGACTGATGCCGCCATATGGTTATTGGCCCGCCTTGCCCGACTGGGCCTCAACAAGCCGCGCAATGACATCGCTTACGGTCAGACCTTCTGCGCGGGCGGTAAAGTTCAGCGCCATGCGGTGCATCAATACAGGTTCGGCAAGCGCAAAAACATCATCAATGGAAGGCGCGAGCCGACCATCGAGCAACGCACGGGCACGGACGGTCAACATCAGCGACTGGCTCGCGCGTGGGCCTGGGCCCCAGGCAATGTGGGAATTGGCCTCGCTGGATTCGCCACCCTCTCCAGGCCGCGCCGAACGAACCAGATTCAGGATGGCTTCAACAACACTGTCGCTGACCGGCATTTGTCTGACAAGTGTCTGGATGGTCTGCAATTCTCCAATGTCCATCGCCTTTTCGGCGCTGGCTTCAGAATCGCCTGTGGTGTCGAGAATGATCTGCCGCTCGGTTTCAATGTCGGGATAGCCGACGTTGATTTGCATCAAAAACCGGTCGAGCTGCGCTTCCGGCAGCGGGTAGGTGCCTTCCTGCTCCAGAGGGTTCTGTGTGGCGAGCACATGAAACGGCGCAGGCAGGTCATGCCGCTCCCCGGCAATTGTGACGTGATATTCCTGCATGGACTGCAACAGGGCAGACTGGGTACGCGGGCTCGCACGATTGATCTCATCCGCCATCAGAAGCTGGGTAAATATGGGGCCTTTGACGAATCGGAACGAACGTTTTCCATCGTCGTCCTGTTCCAGAATTTCAGCGCCCAGAATGTCCGAAGGCATTAGGTCTGGTGTGAACTGAATGCGATTTGTGTCAGCCCCAAGAACAACGCCCAGCGTGTCCACCAGTTTTGTTTTGGCAAGCCCTGGAACACCAACAAGCAATGCATGACCGCCGGACAAAAGCGTCACAAGCGATTGTTCCACCACGGAGTTTTGTCCAAATATGACTTTGGAAACCGCTTTCTTGACCGCCCCGACCCGCTCAACTGCATGTTCTGCGGCGGCGATGATTTCCGCGTCGCTCGCATCTTTGGCAAGGGGGGTAAGTGCGCTCATGTGGTTGCCTTTCAATTTCCGCAAAATTCACGATCGGCCGTTTGCCCGGTGCACCGTTCCAGCCTAATTCGGCTGAGGCCATGGTGCACCTGATATGGTGTTTTGCCAATGTTGACATGGTGCCATGTTATAAAACACCCACTATTTCGTGAGGGCGTTGCGAATTTCTCGTGGCTTGATATCAGTGGTTTCGGCCCGGTTTTTTGGATCAATGGACAAGGCGTGAAAGAAAACACCGACAAAAATGCGGCAACTGCGCTTCCCGGAAACGTGGCCGGACTTGAAGCGCTCATTTCACGCGCCAACAAACAGGGCAAGGGATTGCCGCCGGTTCATTTGTGGGAGCCTGAATTTTGCGGCGATCTCGATATGGAGATCAAACGCGACGGCACGTGGTTTTACATGGGAACGCCAATCGGCAGGCAGCCGTTGGTTCGCTTGTTCTCAACCGTGCTGCGCAAGGACGAGGACGGCAAGACGTACCTTGTCACGCCGGTCGAGAAAATCGGCATTCGGGTGGAAGACGCCCACTTTGTGGCCGTTGAGGTGAACCAGTCGCACGGCGATGGTGAACCGGTTCTGACCTTCAGAACCAATGTTGGCGATGTGGTGGAGGCCGGTCCCGACACACCGCTACGGTTTGAAATCGTCAAGGAGAATGACGGTCTCAAACCATATCTTAATGTGCGCGGCAGGCTGGAAGCCCTGATTGCTCGACCGGTGATGTATGAGCTGATTTCCTATGGCGAAGAGATGGAAATCGACGGCAAAACGATGTTCGGTGTCCGTTCCAACGGCTCAATCTTTCCGATTATGCCCGCCGATGAACTGGCAGAACTTTCCCAAATGAGTTCGCAATGACGGACGAATTGCTGGCGACCCAACGCGCGTTTTCGGCCGACGATTTCAGGTCGAGATTTCAAAACGCAAGTGCATCAGTACCGCTTCATCAAAGTGCCGATGCTGGTGATCACCGGCTCAATTCCGATTTTCAGATACCGGACGAGGATACGCTCAAGAAGGCCGCGGTGCTGATGGGCGTCATTGACCGGCCTGAAGGCGCAACAGTGCTGATGACCCGTCGAGCCGATCATCTGGCGACACACCGATCTCAGGTGGCGTTTCCAGGCGGGAAAATCGATCTTGAAGACCCCTCACCTGAGGCCACCGCTTTGCGCGAGACATGGGAAGAAGTTGGAATTGGCGAGGCGAACATCGAAGTCCTTGGCCGCTCTGCGGATTATATCAGTGGATCGGGATTTCGCATCAAACCGGTTCTGGCAATCGTGCGACCCGAATTCGAACTGGTCATCAACGAGGATGAAGTGGCGGAAGCCTTCGAAGTGCCGCTTGCCCATGTCATGAACCGCGAGAGCTACACAACGGATTCGCGGGTCTGGGGAGGGAAGGCGCGCCACTTTTATCGCATTCCCTACGATCCGTTACCATCGCACAACATGATCTGGGGCGTGACAGCCGGAATCATGCGGAGCGTTCTGGATCGGCTTTATCCCTGATGGGCAGAATATCGGCTGAATGGCTACAGCTGCCGGTTTTGCAGGATTTGTTCACCGCTCTCAACTGCGATGGGCATGAAGCCCGCGTTGTGGGGGGCGCGGTTCGGGACTACTTGCTCGGTTTGCCGGTGAATGAGATCGACTTTGCTGCCACAAGCAAACCGCCCGAGACCACGCGTCTGATTGAGGCGGCAGGCTTCAAGGCTGTGCCCACCGGCGAAGACCACGGCACCGTGACTGCGGTTCGCGATGGCCGATCATTCGAGATCACCACCCTGCGCAGGGATGTCAAAACCGATGGTCGCCACGCCGAGGTCGAGTTCGGCACCGATTGGGAAGAAGACGCAACGCGTCGGGATTTCACGATCAACGCGCTCTATGTGGATGCGGATGGTGAGATGCACGACCCCCTTGGGGTCAGGCAGGACGTTGAGGATCGGCAGGTTCGCTTTATCGGTGATGCGGGAACCCGCATAGCAGAGGACTATCTGCGCATTCTTCGCTTCTTTCGCTTTTTCGCCCGTTTTGGTTCGGGCCGCCCGGATGCCGATGGGTTAAAAGCCTGCGCCCGGTTGAAGTCAGGTCTGACCGGCCTTTCGGTGGAACGGATTTGGCAGGAAGTTTCAAAACTGCTGGTGACCCGCGATCCGGGCCGGGCAATCTTGTGGATGCGAACCACCGGCGTTTTGACGGCGGTTGTGCCTGAATCGGAAAACTGGGGCATTGATCTGATCGCGCCGCTCCTACGCGCGGAACTAGAGCAGGGTTGGGAAATTGATCTGACCACTCGTTTGGCCGCCATGCTCCCACCGCAAAAGGAACGCGTTGAGGCATTCGCCAGCCGGTTGAAGATATCCAATCGTGCCCAAACCAATCTCATGGACTGGCTTGAGGCAAAAGAAATTTTCGATGCGGCTGACACACCCCGATTGCGCAAAGCACTCTATTTGGGTTCTGCGGACGGCCAGATTGTCAAAGGCAAGCTGGAATATGCTCGTCGCCAGCTTCCGGATGCTAAACAGCGTGGAGGTCTCTCTGATGAAGACCTGCTGACAGCAATTGATTATGCCCGCACGTGGCAAAGGCCGGGGCTGCCGGTTGCCGGAAGGGATTTACTTGAGCTTGGCTTTGCGCCTGGACCCGGGATCGGAGAAGAGTTGACGCGGCTCAGCCAAATCTGGATCGAAAGCGATTTCACGCTTACCAATGATGAGCTGTTGGCAAAAATCTCTTCTTCGAGCGGCGAGTAAAGTCGAATACCGCTTTCAACGGGAACCAAATGGCGGTGTGCATATATTCACATCAGATTCCAAATTGAGATTTCAACACATAGACAAACCCTGAAACATTATGAATGATTTTATGAGGTGTTTTTTTTGGGGAGGTTGGATTTGTCTGAAACTGTAAATGGAATTGACGCCTCTCATTATCAAAGCAGTGTAGATTGGGGTGAAGTCGCAGGAGATGGCATCGATTTTGTTTCGATCAAAGCGACACAGGGCAGCACACCCTATTCTTATTCAAGCTATTACACCGACAATATTCAGCCTGCCCGCAGTGCAGGTTTGATCGCCGGTGGATTTCATTTTTTCACCGGAGGAGAAAGCGGCAAAGATCAGGCGAACCAGTTTCTGAGCGTGGCGAACCCGCAGCGAGGTGATTTACTGCCCATGCTTGACCTTGAGCAGACCAACGGAGCGGGTGGATCAGAAATTGCTCAGGAGGCTTTAAGCTGGCTGCAAACTGTGGAAGCCGCGGTGGGCGGCAAGCCGTTCCTCTACACGACAGCCAGCTTTTTTTCCCAGATCGGCAATCCAACTGGCTTTGAGGATTATCCGCTCTGGGTGGCGGAATATGGTGTTACCAGCCCCAATCTGCCGCAAGGCTGGACCGAATACACCATCTGGCAGCATTCAGAATCAGGTTCGGTTACGGGGATAAGCGGTGCCGTTGACCTTGATTTGTTCAACGGCTCGAAATCGCACTTGAAGAGGTTTCGGGTTTAGGGCCATTTCACCACGGGCGGCATGGACGACAGGATCGAATCCACATTGCCACCCGTCTTCAGCCCGAAGATGGTTCCCCGGTCGTAGAGTAGATTGAACTCCACATAGCGCCCGCGGCGAATGAGTTGTTCCTCGCGCTGTTCGTCCGTCCAGGCCTTGTCCATGTTGCGGCGCACAAGCGTGGGATAGATGGTGTCGAAAGCACACCCAACATCCTGAACCAGCGCGAAGTCTGCATCCCATCCGCCATTCGCTTCTTCCGTGTGAAGATAATCGAAGAAGATGCCGCCGACGCCTCGCATTTCCTTTCGGTGCGGCAGATAGAAATACTCGTCGCACCACTTTTTCCAGCCCGGGTAGTCAGAGATTGTGTGCTTGTCGCAGGCCGATTTCATCGCATCGTGAAAGTCAATGGTGTCTGGGTCATCCTGGGTGCGACGGGCATCAAGCACGGGGGTCAGGTCGGCGCCGCCGCCGAACCATTGGCCCGATGTCGCCACCATTCTGGTGTTCATGTGAACGGCTGGTACATTGGGGTTTTGCGGGTGAATGATCAGTGAAATACCTGATGCCCAGAAGCGTGGGTCTTCGTCCGCACCGGGGATCTGTTTGCGAAACTCTTCGCTGAACTCGCCGTAAACGGTGGAACAATGAACGCCGGCTTTTTCGAACACCCGACCCGACAGGAGCGACATCACGCCACCGCCACCCTTTCCATCATCGCGTTTCCACGGTGTGCGAACAAACCCGCCGGCGGGAAGTTTGGTTTTCAAAACGCCGCCTTCCTGTTCAATTGCCTCAAGGTTTGAGCAGATCTGATCCCGCAGGGTTTGAAACCAGTGTTCGGCCTTTTGTTTCAATTGATCCAGATCGCCCGTGCGGGCCGGTGGTGTGGGGCGGTTTGCCATCATCAGGTTCCGATAGATGCGAAAGATATGGTGGAGGTGGTCGTTTAGCGGACCATCTTCAATTTTGCCATTCGCCGCAGTCGATTCGACGAGGCCGTCCTGGTGTGTCATCTTTCACACCTCGAACGCCGGTTCGATTGACTCAAACCAGCTCCTCGCAGCACGCTTTTTCAGGGCAAAAACGGGGGGCTACAACCATGGTCTATTTCAGGTTACCGCGTATGTCGGGTCGCACCACAGATTTTCACACGGTTGTTGCGCAGCGCCGTGCGTTGCGAAAGGCGCGTAGAGCTGCTGTCATGCGCAAGGATGAAGATGGGTTGAAACGCGAGCGCTACACTCTGCCTCGCGAGGAGGCTCGGGAAAAGGCAAGAGAGTTTTTCCGCCGATATCCGAAATCCGCCTATTGGAGCCGGGTCGAAAGCTGGGGTGAAACCCGCGACGGCAAAATCGCGTTCACCCTGTGTCGTTTGCCAACGGCTGATTGAGCCGCACCGAATTTTGACTACTGCCATCCGGATCATAACCAGCAAGGAAGATATCAATACGGCACTCGCTATCCGCCACACTGTGTTCGTGGTGGAACAGAATGTACCGCTTGATCTGGAACTGGACGGCCTTGATGAGATTTGCGTTCAGTTTTTGGCGACCGTCGACGATCTGCCTGTTGCGACCGGGCGCCTCCAACCTGTTGAAGATCAGGCCAAACTTCAGCGCATCTGTGTTTTAGAATCCTACCGCGGACTGGGGTTGGCCGCACTGATTGTACAGGCGATGCTTGACCACGCCCGTGAGTGCGGGAAATTCCGCTCTGCCTTTCTCGAAGCGCAAACGGATGCGGTGGGGCTTTATGAGAAGTTCGGCTTTGTTGCCGAAGGTGAGATTTTCATGGATGCGGGAATTCCCCACATCAAGATGTCTCTTTGCCTGACGCGCTAAGGTCGGCCAGGGCGTCGACGGCGACATCAGCTGTTTGGGTTTGCCCGACCGAATCCATAATCATGACGCCTTCTACAAGCGTCAAAACGAACTTGGCAGCTCTTTCAGGTTCCGGCGTGTCCGGTGGCAGGCGGAATTGTAGCCATTGCAGAAACCCTTCAATCATCAAATAGCCAGCTCGCTGGTGACTCTCGTTACCCTGCCCAGCCGCCGAGACAATATCGAGCCACACCCGCATGTACGCTTTGTAAGGTTCACTGCGCAGCAACGATACGATCTCAACAGCACAATCGTGGACAGTTGTTGCCGGTTCTTGCGGCAGGGCTGTGGTCAGCGACATGGCCAACTCGCCAGCAAGATGTTCAATCAGCGCCGCAATCAGCCCGTCCTTTGATCCGAAGTGGTAGATCAGCATGCGGTCGCTCGTACCTGCAGCTTGGGCAAGCGGGCGGAGGCTTGCGGTGTTGAGGCCATACTTGAGCACATATGGCCCCATTGCGGCGAGCAGTGCTTTCCTGGTTTTTGCTGATTTGGTCATATTTGCCCTTGTAGCAGTCGCTACATAATATATATACTGTAGCGACTGCTACATATTTCGCGCCCAACCACTCTTCAGGAGAATCATCATGTCAATTGTTTCGCTCGCACCATGGGTGGCAAGTACTGTGTTTTTTATATGCGTCTGGCTGGTTACCAAAAAGCGGGGAGCCTACTCCGATCGGGTGTGGATGGTTCCAGCAACGGTGTCGGTTCTGTTCCTTGCCTGGTCTCTATGGGCGGTCATTGCTGAAGGCCCGTTGGGATTCTGGACTGAGCATAGCAGAAACCTCTGGGGCAATCAGATTTGGTTTGATCTCCTCATCGCAATTGGTGTGGCCTGGTTCATGATTGTTCCCGAAGCAAAGCGGTTGAACATGAACCTGATGGGTTGGCTGACCATCATCGTGTGCACGGGATGCATTGGCCTCTCTGCCATGCTGGCGCGTCTGTTGTACCTGCACCAGCAAGCGCAAGCCGCCGACCCCCAGCCGATTTGATCGCCGTCAGCCAAGCTGACGAAGCGCCTCCCCGGCAATCATTGCGGCGGCGAGTGCCACATTGAGTGAACGTGTATCTGAGGCCATCTCGATCTTGATCCTGTTTTGGCAGGTTTCGTGAACCTCAGGCGGTACGCCTGATGATTCTCGACCCATCAACAGAATATCGCGCTGTTCGAACCCAAAAGAGCAGTAGTCGGTTTCTGCTCGGGTGGTAGAGAGAATCAGTCGGCGATTCTGATCCTTGGCCCAGGCCACGAAGGCATCCCAGGAGGGGTGCCGTTCAAGATTGGCGATCTGCAGATAGTCCATTCCGGCACGTTTCAGGCTTCTATCATCAAGTCGAAAACCGGCTGGTTCAATGATGTGCAAGGGAATCCCCGTGCAGGCGCAAAACCGCATGAGCGTGCCGGTATTGCCCGGTATGTCCGGCTGATAGAGCGCCAGATCGAACGCCTCTTGATGTGTGGAATTGCTCAAGGGATGCCTTTTTGCAACGGTGCGACATTTGCGCAGTTTTTTTCGTTCGGCACTCTTCACAGGTCAGAATCGGTTTGTTAAGTGTGCCGCATCGCATGGTCAACGCAGGCATCGCTCTGTCAATCAAAAGGATTGGAATATGATGCTTCTTTATCGAATTGAACCCGGCTCCCGACGGAGCTGATTCCGGGCTGACTGCGTATTTGGCGCTTACCTGAAGCGCCCCTCCAAAAAATCTACCGCATTCCAGACCCGGCCGACCGTGCGCCATCCCCTTGTCTGGACTGTTAAAATGATCACCTCATATCAAGAACTGTACGCGGCCTTTGAGCATTCAAAACGGTCGCACTCTCCAAGCCCAATCAGCGTCCCATCCTCCCGGACGCCCCGTGGTGTTGTGCTGGCCCTCGCGTTGCTGGTTGCGATTCAATCCGCAGTGATTGCGTGGTTGCTGGCCACACCCGGGGGCAAATCTGTCGACCATGCCGGGCCACAACCCTGCAGCCCGGTCCTAAGTGACGGTGCGGACGGACTGACGACCTGTCAGAACATCCGGTTCGCGCCGCGACGATCCAACTCAAACAAGAAGGCCTGAGTAACATGTTGTTTGCACGCACATTTTCCTGGTTTGAGAATCTTGTTGATCCGTTCCCACCGCAGGAGCCAACACAGCCGCCGCACGGCTTGTTGGCATTCTGCTGGCATTATTCAAAAGGTGTGTGGCCGATACTTGCGGTCATGACGGTGCTCGGCGCGGCCATCGCCACGCTGGAGATCATTGTCTTTTCTTTCCTGGGTTCCATCGTCGACTGGTTGTCGAGCGCGGACCGGGCCGACTTTATGGCGAAGGAAGGCGGCACGCTCATCTTCATGGGACTGATGGTGATGGTGGCACTGCCCGTCGCCACAGTCGTGTGGTCGATGGTTTCGCATCAGACGATCTTCGGAAACTATCCGATGATCATTCGCTGGCAGGCGCACCGCTATCTGCTCGGTCAGTCCATGTCGTTCTATCAGGACGAATTTGCCGGCCGTGTAGCCACAAAGGTCATGCAGGCAGCTCTTGGCGTGCGCGAAACGGTCATCAAGATCCTTGATGTTTTCGTCTATGTAGCGGTCTATTTTTTCGGTGCGCTGGTGCTCGTTGCCACGTTCGAGATTTGGCTCGCAGTGCCCTTTGTGATCTGGCTCGTGTTCTACGGCTTCGCGCTTCGATTTTTTCTTCCACGTATGCGGGAGATTTCGAAAAGACAGGCCGACGCGCGCTCGCTCATGACGGGCAGGGTGGTCGACAGCTACACCAACATTTCCACGGTGAAGCTCTTCGCCCATGCCGGGCATGAGATCGACTACGCACGCGAATCCATGGATGGATTCATGCAGACGGTCTATCCGCAGATGCGTTTGTCATCCCTGATGGAAATGACGCTTTCCATCCTGAACAACCTGCTGTTGTTCTCGGTGGGTGCCATTTCAATCTGGCTTTGGCTGAACGAACACTCAACCGTCGCTGCCGTTGCAGTGGCTACAGCCGTGGTGACCAGAATCAGCGGCATGTCTCACTGGATCATGTGGGAAATGGCAGGCCTGTTCGAAAATATCGGCATGGCGATTGACGGCATGAACACGATTGCCCGCCCGCGCGAGGTGGTTGATGCCGCAAAAGCCGACACGCTGGTGGTTCGCGACGGAGCGATTCGCTTCGACGACGTCACCTTCACCTACGACAAGCATGGCAGTGTCATAAACAATATGACGCTTGATGTGGCTCCGGGTGAAAAAATCGGTCTTGTGGGTCGGTCCGGTGCTGGCAAAACCACGCTGATGAACGTGTTGCTACGCCTGTATGATATCGACAGCGGTCAGATGCTGATTGATGGCCAGAATGTTGCCAGTGTCACACAGGATTCGCTTCGGTCGAACATTGCCGTGGTCACACAGGACACATCGCTGCTCCACCGTTCCGTGCGTGACAACATCGCCTACGGACGTGCCAACGCAACCGATGAAGAGGTCGTTGCGGCCGCAAGGCGGGCCAATGCGCACGACTTCATTCTGGATCTGGAGGATGCCGAAGGTCGAAAAGGCTATGACGCGCATGTTGGCGAGCGGGGGGTAAAACTCTCGGGCGGCCAGCGTCAACGCATCGCAATCGCGCGGGTGTTCTTGAAAGATGCGCCAATTCTGGTGCTTGATGAGGCAACATCTGCGCTCGATTCAGAAGTCGAAGCCGCCATTCAGGAAAATCTGTTGGCGCTGATGGAAGGCAAGACGGTGATTGCGATTGCGCATCGATTGTCGACCATCGCAGCACTCGATCGGCTGATTGTTCTTGAACAGGGCCGTATTGTCGAAGACGGACCGCACGCCACCCTGATTGAAGGGGATGGGCTCTATTCGCAGCTCTGGCAGAGGCAATCGGGCGGCTTCATTGCGCGTGAGGAGCAGGAAGAGGCGGCGGAGTAACCGCCGCTTCTGCCGGTTTTTATGATGTATTCGGTCCGATTTCGGGCCAAATTTCTCCGATTTGGTGATTAGCGCTCTTGTTCATGCGGACAGGAGCGCTAAACACTGGGACCACGATCCTCCCGCACGCGAACTCAACAAGGAATGAGACCAGATGGAACTCAAAGACGAAATTCGCATCGAGGCCCCGCGCCAAACGGTCTACGAGGCGCTCAATGACCCGGACATCCTGAAACAGTGCATTCCAGGGTGTGAGGAACTGATCAAACATTCGGACACTGAACTTGAAGCCAAGGTTGTGCTGAAAATTGGTCCCGTGAAAGCCAAGTTCGGTGGCAACGTCACCCTTGATCCCAGCGAAGCGCCGGAGCGCTTTTCCCTCTCGGGCGAAGGAAATGGAGGCATAGCGGGCTTTGCCAAAGGCGGCGCGGATGTTGAATTGGTTGAAGATGGTGACGCCACGATCCTTCGCTACGAAGCAAAGGCGGAAATAGGTGGCAAGCTTGCCCAGCTTGGCAGCAGGCTGGTGACGAGCACGTCAAAGAAACTGGCCGGGAAGTTCTTTGAAGAATTCGCAACCAAGGTCGCGCCGCAGGCCTGACCCATAAGGTGATTGCAAGCACGGCGCGTTTCACGCACGGTGCAGCAAAACGACCGGGACTGGGGGAACAGATTTGGGTGCGTTGATAACCGTGGGGCTGCCACTCGCGCTAGCCTTCATCATGCTGTCGCTCGGGTTGGGCCTGACGATTGGCGATTTTCTTCGGGTGCTGACCCGCCCGGTCGCGTTTCTGGCCGGTGCGGTAAGCCAGATCGCCATTATCCCCATCACTGCGTTTGTGATTGCGACGGCCTTCGGGCTGCCGCCGGAAATCGCTGTCGGCTTCATGATTTTGTCATTCTGTCCCGGCGGTGTGACCAGCAATATTCTGTCAAAACTTGCCCGGGGCGATGTGGCGTTGTCTGTCTCGCTAACCGCTGTGATCAGCCTGACGAGCATGATCACCGTTCCGTTGCTCGTCGCATTCTCCGTGACTCACTTCATGGGATCTGACGCACCTGAGGTTAATATCACGCGGCTTGCATTCTCAATGTTCCTGATCACCGCATTGCCGGTGGCCATTGGGGTTGCGATTCGGCATTTTGCCGCCGACTTCGTGGCTAAAATTGAAAATGGTGTTTCCACCGCTGCAACTGTTTTGTTTGTCGTGATTGTGGTGGCCGCCCTCGCAACAAACTGGACCCTGTTCATCGAGAACCTGGCATCGCTTGGCCCGGCACTGATTCTGCTTAACGTCCTGCTTCTGGCCTTCGGTGCTATGGTTGCGAAGGCTCTCGGACTTTCCATGCAGGAGTTGAAAACCGTGGCAATTGAGACCGGCATTCAGAATTCCACACTGGGAATTACGCTCGGTTCTTTGATTGCAGCGCAGGCGGTTGGATTTTCTGCCTTTTCCCTGCCATCGGCGGTCTATGGCATCACCATGTATCTGGTCGCGTTGCCGCTGATTTTGTGGTTCCGCACGAGATAACACCGACCCGTCGATTATACATAGAATCTTTATGAAATACATCCCTTGAACATGCGGGCAACCTCCCGCATTCATGGGGGTGATGCACCGCTTTTTCGCTTTCTTTGAAAATCTGGTTGATCCGTTCGTGAGGCCACCTGCTGGTGGCCCGTCCGCGACCGGTGGCGGCTATATTTACTATTTCGCCCGCCAGATGAAATTGACTTTCCTTGTGATGCTGGTCGCGGGCTTTGCGACCGCACTTGCGGAGGCAATGCTCTTTTCCTTTGTCGGCCGGCTGGTGGACCGCCTTGCAGAGATTCCGAAGGAAAACTGGTTTTCTGAAGGCGGCGAAACCCTGATATGGCTTCTGCTCGCTGTGCTAGTTGCCCGTCTCACAATCCTGTTTGTGAACACGATCACAGAAGAGCAGGTCATGGTGCCGGGCTTCTTTTCGCTTGTGCGTTGGCAGTCGCATCAACGTATCCTGCGTCAGGACCTGGCTTTCTTCGAAGATGATCTCGCAGGCAGAATTGCCAACAAGGTCTGGCAATCCGGCATGGCGGCGGGCGACTTCATGGTCAGCCTATTGCAGGTTGTCTGGTTCATTCTCATGTACACCGTCACGACCGCGATCATTCTGTCGGGAATGGACTGGCGCTTGTCCGCCATGGTCTTTGTCTGGCTCGGCCTTTTCAGCATCATCGCCATTGTTTTCGTTCCCCGCATTCGGGATCGCGCCAAGGACACTTCTGAAGCCGGTTCTACTACCACGGGCCGCATGGTCGATGCGTACTCGAACATCTCGACCATCAAGATGTTCGCGGCTGAAGATGACATCAGTTTCAATGTGCACTCGGCGTTCAGCTCCTTCCTGGCGTCATTGAAGCGCTTCACCCGCACGATCGCCGGAATGCGCATGTTGCAGGCAACGGTGGGAAGCACGATGATCGGTGTGGTCGCTGTGCTCACCATGATGCTCTATGTTGACGATGCGATTTCCCTTGGGTCGGTGGCTGTCGCCATGTCCCTGATCCTGCGTCTCAACCTGCTGATGGGGCGCATGCTGGGCCAACTTAACGGGCTCTTCCGTAATCTGGGCACCGCTCAGAACTCGGCTGAACTTGTGGCGAAGGAGCCCAAAGTCGTGGATGCCCCGGATGCGGAATCGCTCGGCCGGGCCAAGGGGACGATTTCCTTCGAGAACATATCCTTCGACTATGTTCGCGGCAGTCTGGTGATCAATGATCTGAACCTGCAGATCAAGCCAGGTGAAAAAGTTGGCATCGTTGGGCGGTCCGGCGCTGGCAAGACCACGCTGATCAAACTGCTTTTGCGCCTCTATGATCTGGATAGCGGAACGATCAGCATTGACGGGCACGACATTGCGCGCGTTCAGCAAAAATCCCTGCGCGCCAATTTCGGTGTCGTCTCACAGGATGTGGGCCTGCTGCATCGCTCTGTGAGGGACAATATTGCACTTGGCCGTCCGGATGCCGGACTTGACGACATTCGCGAAGCGGCATGCCGCGCAAATGCACACGATTTCATCGAGACTCTGGCCGACGGCAAGGGTGGTAAAGGGTTCGATGCCCGTGTTGGTGAGCGCGGTGTAAAACTATCTGGCGGTCAGCGGCAGCGCATTGCGATTGCCCGAGTTTTCCTCAAGGACGCGCCGATCCTCATTCTCGATGAGGCCACATCGTCGCTCGATTCGGAAGTTGAGGCTGCAATTCAGGAAAATCTGTTCGAACTGATGTCTGAAAAGACGGTGATTGCCATCGCGCACAGGCTCTCGACCATATCCGCGCTTGATCGTCTGGTGGTTATGGATGAGGGAAAGATCGTCGAATCAGGCAGCCACGACGAATTGGTTGGTAAAGACGGCATTTATGCTGGCCTGTGGGCCCGCCAAACCGGCGGATTTATTCACACTGGACGGGGCTGACGGAGTCCCTTGGGTCTGCCATGGCGATTGTCTTGCGACAATGTGCCCTTAACCCCTGTTGCAGTCTGGACAAATGTTCAAGTCGAGGTCAAAAAAGCGCGCAGGTGAGGGGCCGCTGCCTGACCAGTGTGTTTTCTGGTGTCCACGCAAACGGCTCGCTCCAAAAATCTATGATCCGACCTGAGAGGATGGAGAGCCGTGACCGAACCCACAAGGAGAGATTTTCTCTACATCGCGACGGGCGCAATGGGTGCCGTGGGTGTGGCGGGTGTAGCCTGGCCATTGATCAATCAGATGAACCCAGACGCCGCGACGCTGGCTGCCGGTGCGCCGGTGGAAGTCGACGTTTCTTCCGTTGAACCTGGTCAGCAGATCGTTGTGAAATGGCGCGGCAAGCCACACTTCGTGCGCCACCTCACGGAGGCTGAGATCAAAGCCGCAAAAGATCTCCCCGCTGGGGACCAAAAAGATCCGGCTCCGGCAGATCAGCGTCTTGGTGGACCAGAGGGCGAAGGCGACGGGTCTGAAGCCTGGACCGTTGTTGCAGCAAACTGCACCCATCTCGGCTGTGTGCCAACGATGGTGAACGGTTCTATCGAAGGCTGGTCCTGCCCCTGCCACGGCTCAATTTTTGACGTTGCCGGTCGCATTCTTTCCGGTCCGGCACCGGTCAACCTTCCACTTCCACCTTATGTCTTTGCCAGCGAGGAAGTCCTCGTTATTGGCTCTGACACAGCAGGAGCGTAAACCTCATGAGCGGTGGACATTCTTCCTATCAACCGACTTCGGGTATCGGAAAATGGATGGACGCGCGGCTTCCGCTGCCGCGTCTGCTCTACGACAGCTTCGTTTCCTATCCGGTGCCACGCAACCTGAACACCTGGTACACATTTGGTGGTATTCTCGCGCTGATGCTGGTTTCGCAGATCGTCACCGGCATTGTGCTTGCCATGCACTATATTCCGCAGGTCGATCAGGCCTTCGAAAGTGTGCATCTCATTCGCCGTGACGTGAACGGCGGCAACATTCTGCAGATTTGGCACGCAGTTGGCGCGTCAATGTTCTTTGTTGCGGTTTATGTGCATATTTTCCGCGGGCTTTACTATGGGTCTTATAAGGCTCCGCGCGAGGTGCTGTGGATTTTGGGCGTCATCATCTATCTCCTTATGATGGCAACCGCGTTCATGGGTTACGTTCTGCCTTGGGGTCAGATGAGCCTTTGGGGTGCGACCGTGATCACTGGCTTCTTCTCCGCCATTCCACTGGTGGGTGAAGGCTTGCAGGAATTTCTGCTCGGTGGATATGCGGTTGGACAGCCAACGCTTAACCGGTTCTTCTCACTGCACTATCTGCTGCCCTTCATGATCGCGGGCGTCGTCATCCTGCACGTGTGGGCGCTCCATGTAACCGGACAGACCAACCCAACCGGGATTGACGTCAAGTCCGGTCAGGACACCGTGGCGTTCACCCCTTACGCGACCATCAAGGATGCGTTCGCTCTGGTGGTGTTCTTCATCCTGTTTGCCTACTTTATTTTCTATCTGCCGGACTATCTGGGCCATGCAGATAACTACATTCAGGCCGACAGTCTGAAGACGCCTGCGCACATCGTGCCGGAATGGTACTTCCTGCCGTTCTACGCGATCCTGCGTGCGGTCACCTTCAACATTGGCATCCCGTTCACGGATATCGTGCTGATCGACTCGAAGCTTGGCGGCGTTCTCGCCATGTTTGGATCGATTGCGATCCTGGCCTTCCTGCCCTGGCTCGATACATCTCGTGTGCGCTCCGCCAACTATCGGCCACTCTACAAGCAGTTTTTCTGGCTGTTCGTGATCGTCTGCATCATTCTTGGATATCTGGGCTCCCGTCCTGCTGAAGGCTGGTATGTGATCTTCTCGCAGATATTCACGTTCTGGTACTTCGCGCACTTCCTGATCATTCTCCCCGTACTGGGCCTGATCGAGAAACCGTTGCCCATGCCAGCATCGATCACAGAGGCTGTGCTCGCCAAAAAGGGCGGTGCGGCATCGACACCGGATGGCGCAGCCGCTGCACCCGAAACAAAAAGCTAATCAGCCCGCTCAGGCTTTGACGATGAAAGAGATGAATATGAAATCGTTTGTGGCAAAACTGGCGGGCCTTGTGGTTGTTTGCGCCGCGGTTGGTCTGGGGTCTGCTCAGGCCGCCAACTATCCGAAAAACAAACCACGCGAACAAAGCTGGTCGTTTGCCGGGCCGTTTGGCAAGTGGGACATTGGCCAGCTTCAGCGTGGCTTCAAGATCTATCGTGAGGTCTGTGCGTCGTGCCATTCTCTCGATCTGGTGGCGTTCCGCGATCTGGAGAAAATCGGATACTCGCCTGCTCAGGTAAAGGCCATCGCTGCAGAATATGAGGTTCCCAGCGAACCGAATGCTGATGGCGAAGTTGAAGACGTGCCGGCAAAACCCGCTGACCGCTTCCCGTCTCCTTATGCCAACGTGGAAGAAGCGGCATCAGCCAACAATGGTGCAGCTCCACCTGACATGTCGCTGCTTGCCAAGGCACGCGCACCTGAACGTGGCTTTCCAACCTTCGTGTTCGACGTTTTCACCATGTATGCCGAAAACGGGCCGGATTATATCTACTCGCTCATGACTGGCTACAAGGACGCGCCCGAAGGCACCAAGATTGAAGAGGGAACGCATTACAATCCCTACTTCATTGCCGGTGAAGCTTTGGCCATGGCCAACCCGCTGTCGGACGATCAGGTCGATTATGACGATGGAACTCCACAGACCGTCGATCAGTACGCTAAGGACATTTCCGCGTTTTTGATGTGGACCGCAGAACCAGGTCTGGTCGACCGCAAGCGCACCGGCTTTATGGTAATGATCTTTCTGATTGTTTTTGCTGGCATGTTGTACATGACCAAGAAAAAGGTCTGGGCAGGCCTCAAAAACTAAGCGGATTTGAAAAAGACAAACAGAGCCTCTTGCCGTACTCCGGCAGGGGGCTTTTTTATGTGACGAAACGAACGCACGGAAACGGTAAGGGGCTTACCATTGGGCAACATTCGCGAAGAACTTGAAGCGGCAATCCGAACCATTCCGGATTACCCCCATGAAGGCATCCTGTTCCGGGATATCACGACAATGCTGAACAAGCCGCGCGCCTTTCGCCGTGCGGTCGATGAACTGGTGCATCCATACATTGGCGATCGCATCGACCAGGTGGCTGGAATTGAGGCGCGGGGCTTCATTCTTGGTGGCGCCATGGCACATCAGATGTCAGCCGGATTTGTGCCTATCCGCAAAAAGGGAAAGCTGCCCCATGAGACGGTTCGCATTGCCTACTCTCTTGAATACGGCATTGACGAAATGGAGATGCACAAGGATGCGATCAATCCCGGAGACAAGGTACTGCTAGTCGATGATCTGATTGCCACAGGTGGCACGGCTGAAGGCGCCGTCAAACTGCTGAAGCAGCTGGGAGCCGAAGTGATTGCGGCCTGCTTTGTGATTGACCTTCCCGATCTTGGCGGACGCAAGAAGATCGAGGCGCTCGATGTACCTGTTCGGACGCTGATCGAGTATGAGGGGCTTTAGAGCTGCACTTGTTGGTCGGCTTCTGTGAGGTTGGAGAATAGCTATGATGGAGCCAGAGGCCCGCTGGATCGGGCAAGAGATTATAAAACTGTGCGAAGCTCATCCAGAGTCTGTTTTATTGAATGTTGGTAGTTCCACTGCAGAGTTCAGAAAAACCAGTCAACCCGTACTAAACCTTGAGATATTTGATCCGCTGCAAAAGCTGGGTGTGGACGTCATCCACAATGACCTGAAGGAAGATGAAGGCGTCGACTTTGTTGGTGATATCTGCGAAGCCGAATTGCTCAATCTGCTTAAGTCAAAAAATATCAATATCGTTCTATGTTCCAACCTCTTGGAGCATGTTGAGCAGCCGCAAAACATATGCTCGGCAATGCAACAAATTTGCCAAAAACCCGGCTATGTGGTTGCTTCCGTTCCATTCAGATTTCCGTATCACAACGACCCGATAGATACGATGTTTCGTCCTACGCCCGAGCAAATTCAGGCGTTGTTTCCTGGTTCGCAGATGATGGCGAGCAGGATTGTTGAAGTAGAAAGCTCATACTTTTCTATGCTGAAGCGAAATCGTCGGGAGAGATTCCGACTGTTGATCAGAATTTTCACGCCATTTTACAAATTTCACAACTGGAAGAAAATCGTCTCTTACTTGCCAAAGATGTTTCAGAAAATAGCCGTTAGTTGCGCCGTACTAAAAATCGAATAAGAACCCCTATTCCTCTATGTTGGCCCTAGCCCAAGCATGAATGCGCCTTCGATTTCGATGACGCGATCGCCATCCTGATTGATGCCGTGGCTGAAATGACCGACCATGCCCCAACCGGGCTTTGAGTTCAGCGGCCGCTTGGACGTGAACGAACCATAGTAACGAATGGTATCGCCTTCATAGACTGGCAGCAGCCAGCTTACCCGCTTCACACCCGGTGAGGGGCCACCGATGGGGAGCGGACCATCATAGCCTGACGCCCTGGCTATACCATCAAGCCCAAAATCCACATTCTTGCGCATCCAGACACTGGCCGTGTGCCAGCCCGATGCGCAAAGCCTGCCAAAGATGCTCGCCTCCGCCTCGGCTTCATCCAGATGAAATGGCTGAGGATCATAGAGTGCGGCGAAGCGCTTGATGTCCTCGGCGATAAAAGTATGTTCGCCGAGAAGATGATCCTGGTTCATTTTGAGGGCATCAAACAGGCTCATTGCTCGCTATGCTCCGGACCGCGCACGCCCATCATGCCGGTGTTTTCCAGGGTCATGACCGTTTCACCCTTGTGGTTCTGGACCTCGTGGGAAAGTCGAATGAAGCCCAGGTCCGGGCGCGATTTCGAAGTCGATTTGGAAAGGACGGTGGATGAGCCGATCAAGACATCTCCTGGTCGGACAGGCCTGTGCCACTTCACATTTTCAACGCCGGGTGAACCTTGTGACGCTGTGTTCTTCAAAAATCCATCACACATCATGCGCATGAAGATGCTGCATGTATGCCAACCCGAAGCTGCCAGTCCGCCGAGTGGAGACAGCTTCGCCGCTTCTTCGTCAAGGTGAAATGGTTGCGGATCAAACTCGCTCGCAAAGGCGATAATCTCTTCCTTGGAGACAGGGTAGGGACCAGACGAAATGACCTCTCCTTCGACAAAGTCCTCGAAATATCGCTTTTCCGTCAATTGTTTATCCCAGTGTCAAATAGAAGTAAGCGGGCACGCCCACATAAAGGGCTGCTGCCAGTCCGAGCAGGATGCGCGCCCATAAGTCCTTAAAGCGCGTTGCAAGAATCACAATCAGACCGAGGGCTAGAATAGCCTCAAAAATCTGAAAAACATCGCCATAGTGCGCAGGGTTCCAATAGGAAACAGGTGAAACAAAGCGCCAGTCGCTGATCGGCCAGAAATGCGCGTGGGCATCCTGAACATGCACCGGCAGATCTCCTGCCAGATGCAAAAGCGCGCCGAGCGCAAAGATTGTCAGAAATCCGCCAAATGCTTCGCGTTTCGGCACGTTGCGGATGAGTATCCAGCCCAGAGCGAAGAGGAAAACATAAAGCGGAATTGAGTTTCCCATGGCGACACGCGTGTGCCACGGCTCCTGCCAGTAAATCTCCCGCCAGACCTTCATTTCCGGTATCCCGGCAATCTTTGACCAGCCAAGCAGCCAGAAAATCGCAAGATCCGGCATGAAACTCCCTGCGAGTGCGGCAGCGTTGCGCAGTGGTTTGCCAGGCTTTGCAAGAACGGCTGCAGCCACCAACAGGTGGGTTTGTGTCATCATAACGGAGCAGTCGCCCGGCAAAGAGGTGAATATAGATTCAGGGCAATGATGGCGGTGTCGCCGGAAATTCGCTAGCCTTTGACAGGAAATATTTCGAATCCAGGAACTTGTTCTATGGCCCTTATCAGAAGTCTACCGGAAACCGCGCACCTCGCCGACCTGTTTGGACGCTTTCCCAACGGCATGGCCGCACTGATGTCGTTCATTGATAGTGTCATGCGCGAGGAGAGCCCGCTTACGGTCGGCGAAAGAGAACTCATCGCCACCTATGTGTCATCGCTGAATGCCTGCACATTCTGCGCCGGATCCCACGAAATTTATGCCGAAGCGTTCGGAATTGAAGAAGGCCTGGTCGCCGCCCTTCTGGACGACATCGACAGCGCGCCAGTGGAGGATAAACTCAAGCCTCTGTTCCACTATGTGAAGAAACTGACGGTGCTTCCGAGCAAACTTGTGCAGCGCGATGCCGATGCAGTCTACGATGCGGGCTGGGATGATGAGGCGCTCTATTCCGCAATCCAGGTGTGCGGTCTGTTCAACATGATGAACCGTCTTGTTGAAGGAAGCGGTGTCAATTTCGACTATGCGGACGATGCCTCCGGGCACCCGGTTTCAAAGCCTGGTTTTGACCCGGATGCGCACACTTACGCCTCCTTCGGGAAACGGGTGGCAGCGCGGTCGGGGTAGAGGTCTGGCGCTCTAGAGCCGTTCACCTTTTGATGGAATCATCAAAAGGACAAGGAACCGCGGCAAAACAAGTGCTTGGAGCGCAGAAGCGTTTCCCTGAAACGGTGATGCGCTCTAAGTGTTGAACTTGAAGAGCATCACATCGCCATCCGACACCACATATTCCTTGCCTTCATCGCGGGCTTTGCCAGCTTCCTTTGCAGCCGTTTCTCCACCGAGAGAGACGTAGTCATCGAAACCTATGGTCTGCGCGCGGATAAAGCCGCGCTCAAAGTCCGTATGAATAACACCGGCGGCCTGCGGTGCCTTGGTGCCGGTTGAAACCGTCCAGGCCCGCGTTTCCTTCGGCCCCGCAGTGAAATAGGTGATCAGTTCGAGAAGCTCGTAACCGGCGCGGATCAAGCGGTCGAGCCCAGGCTCTTCAAGGCCGATGGCCTCCATATATTCAGCCTGCTCATCTTCATCGAGCTGGGCAATTTCAGATTCAATCGCAGCAGAGATGACCACGTAACCGGCACCCTGTTCAGCAGCCATTTGTGCCACGGCTTCAGAGTATTTGTTGCCGGTTGCAGCTGATCCTTCGTCCACATTGCACACGTAAAGCACCGGTTTTGAGGTGAGCAGATTGAGGCCCCTGAAGATCTTCTCCTGATCGGACGAAATGTCCGCAAGCCGGGTCGGTTTGCCGTCCTGCAGGAGGGCAAGGGCGATCTCCATGACCGGCAGTTCTGCCATGGCTTCCTTGTCTTTGCCGGTCGCCTTCTTGCGAACATTGACTATGCGCCGTTCAAGACTCTCGAGATCCGCAAGCATGAGCTCTGTGTCAATCGTGTCAGCATCAGCCCGCGGGTCGATCTGACCCTCCACATGGGAGATGTCATCATCATCGAAGCACCGCAGCACATGCGCAATGGCGTCGGTCTCGCGAATGTTGGCCAGAAACTGGTTGCCCAAACCTTCCCCTTTGGACGCGCCCCGGACCAGGCCGGCAATGTCGACAAAGGTTAGCCGTGTGGGAATGACTTCCTTCGAGGCGGCAATGGTTGCGATCTTCGAAAGGCGTGGGTCGGGAACGGCAACATCGCCGGTGTTGGGCTCAATGGTGCAGAAAGGATAGTTGGCCGCCTGCGCGGCAGCCGTCTTGGTCAATGCGTTGAACAGCGTTGACTTTCCAACATTGGGCAAACCAACAATACCGCACTTGAAACCCATCAGGTCACTCCGAGATGTTTGCGCCTATGTGTCGTCGGCGCGAGTTTGTTCAGTTTTTTCCAAGCAGTTTTGCCAGCATGTCGGCCATGGGACCGGTCTTTGGTGGCGCAACGGATGGCTTTTTGGGTCGGGCTTGCCGAATGTGGCTTTGCCCCATGCCGGTTCTGTTTTGGGATCGCGAAGGCTTTGACGCTGGTGTGCTACCTTGCGTATCCAGATGCACCTTGTTCATGAAGGTTGAATCAGAACCTTCGGCGAGCAATGGCGCATGGCGTGCCACAGCGTCCAAGAGCGGGTCCAGCCAGTCCTGATCACGTTTGGCAAAGTCTCCCAGTACGTGACTGTGCACACGTGATTTGTCGCCCGGATGACCAATGCCCAGCCGAACACGGCGATAGTCTTTCCCAATATGGCTGTCGATGGAACGAATACCGTTGTGACCGCCCGCACCACCACCGGTTTTCATTTTCACCTTGCCGGGTGGAAGGTCCAACTCGTCATAGATGACCACGACATCTTGCGGTGACAGTTTGAAGAAGCGGGCAATCTCGCCGACCGCCCGACCGGACTCATTCATGAATGTTGATGGTTTGACGAGCAGCACTTTCTCGCCGCCGAGCTTGCCTTCGCTGATGAAAGCGCGGTGTTTGGATTTCCAGGGAGAAAAGCCACCAGCGTCAAAAATGCGATCCACCGCCATGAATCCGATATTGTGGCGGTGGTCGGCATATTTGGGTCCGGGATTTCCAAGTCCTGCAATGACAAGCATGACCGCCTTCCCGAATTGTCACAGCGTTTCAGTTGAAATGTGTGGTCAATCATTGATTGGAACAGCCGGTTCGCCGAGAGGGCGGAGGCTGTTCCAAATTCGAACGAAGTTACTCTTCGCTCTGTTCTTCTTCCGGTGCTTCTTCTGCACCTTCTTCCGCTTCGACTTCTTCAGCTTCGTCTTCGTCAGACTTCAGTCCAGCCGGTGCGGCAATCGTAGCGATGGTGAAGTCGCGATCGGTGATCGTTGGAACAACACCTTCGTCCAGTGTGACGTCCGAGATATGCACAGAGTCACCCAGGTTGAAGCCATCCAGATCAACGACGATGGAATCCGGAATCTTGTCCGCCGGGCAGTCCACTTCAACCGTATAACGCACAACGTTGAGCACGCCGCCAGCCTTGAGGCCCGGGCAGATTTCCTCGTTCAGGAACTGAACCGGAATGTCCAGTGTGACGCTGGCATTCTTGGAAATGCGCAGGAAATCCACATGCATTGGAAAATCGCGCACTGGATCGAGCTGATAATCCTTCGGCAGAACGCGGAATTTTTCATCCCCCACGTCGATTTCCAGAATGTTGGTCATGAAACCGCCAGCGTGAATCCGCTGATGGGTTTCCTTGTAGGAAATGGCGATTGCAACAGGGGGTTTTTTGTCGCCGTAGATTACGGCTGGAATTTTGTGTTCACGACGCAATGCTCGAGCGGCCCCCTTGCCGACCCGTTCACGCCGCTCAGCTTTAAGCACTTGAGCTTCGCTCATCATGTTCTCCTAAGCGTGTATGGTGAGGTGTTGCCCGATCAGATCAATCGATCCTGACCGTCAAACTTGCAGAGCATGTCCGCCATGCCCGGCAACCCGCGTTCCCTCCAGGGGTGTCGACGCGTTGCGGCGGTCTATAGACCAGTCATTTGCCAAGAGCAAGACGCGAGACCAAGCCTGGTCACTCTCACAAACTAAAATATATACGGTCTGTTTCAGGCAAGGTTAACTACAACCGCAGGTCTGTTGCTCGAGAACTTAGACGTTAACCGTGCTAAAAGTAAATTGAACTAGGCAGAACAACGGGATGGGTGCAGTGAGTGGGGTTCCTGTGACGTTGGATTGGCCAAATTTCTGGGCCGGATTTGCAGTGTGCTTCGTTGTTACGGGCGCATTGTGGACCTTGGCTGCGATGCACTTTCATCGCATCGGCTTTTGGTCAAACCGCCGCTTCAAATATATGACAAAACACTTTGCCGATGGCGTTTACCGCTCCTCTCTTGATGGTCGTCAGATTTGCGCCAACCCTGCGCTGGTCAAACTAAACGGTTACGACACGGAAGCCGAACTGCTGAGTGCCGTCGAAGACATTGCCGTGGAATGGTATGTTGATCCGAACCGCCGACAGGAATTCAAGGACATTTTGAAGCGAGACGGCGTTGTTGAAGACTTCGTCTCCGAGATTTACCGACACAAGACCCGTGAACGCATCTGGATCACGGAAAATGCCCGCTTGATCCGGGATAAAAAGGGAAGACCGCTATTCTATCAGGGATCAGTGCGCGAGGTAACCGACACGGTTCGGCGTCTTGAAATTGAAGAACGCTTCACCCGGTTTTCCGAGCAGGTCCCTGGCGGGCTGTTCCAGGTCAAATGGGGCTCAGACGGAACATTCACGTCCCCCTACCTCAGCCAGGGTGTGTCGGAGCTGTTCGGTGGATTGCCCGAAGACGTGCAGGCGGATTCTTCCTGCCTGTTTCGCATGATTCATCCTGACGACTATTCGGCCTATTTGAAGTCTGCAATTGATTCTGCCCGCAACCAGACCACCTGGCACAGCGAGTTCAGGATTGTTCGCAGGAACGGCTCAAAACGCTGGCTGTCCGTGAATGGAACGCCGGAAATCGAGCCGGATGGCTCATGCATCTGGCACGGATTTGTCACCGACATCACCGAGCGCAAACGGTCCGAAGACAAGATCGCCAATCTGGCGTTCTACGACCCGCTCACATCGCTGCCCAATCGCCGGAAACTGCTGGAAGAGCTTGAACACACGCTTGCTAAGTCCTGTGTCGGTGAAACCCACGGCGCTCTTTTGTTCCTTGATCTTGATAACTTCAAATCCCTCAACGACAGCAAAGGCCACGCAGTGGGTGATGAATTATTGTCTGCGGTGGCTGAGCGGTTGAAGGAGAGCGTGCGCGAAGGCGATCTTGTCAGCAGGTTTGGAGGAGACGAATTTGTCATCGTTCTCAAAGACCTCGGACAAAAGCCGGATGCGGCCCAGCGCCTTGCGGAATCTCTTGCGGAACGGTTCCGCGCGGCAATTGATCAGCCGTTTGCCTTGTCCGGCAGCACGTTCCACACTTCTCCCAGCATCGGCTCCGTGCTGTTCAAGGGGAAGGAGCAAAGCGTCGATGAGCTTTTGCAGCAAGCCGACTCAGCCATGTATGTGGCAAAGGCGCAGGGTCGGAACACGGTACGGTTCTACAATGCGGCGATGCAGGAACCACTTGAGGAAGAACTGACCCTGTCATCCGCACTGCGCGACGCGGTCCAGCACGATCATCTCGATCTTCACTTCCAGAAACAGGTGGATCAGGACGGTCGCATCGTCGGCGCAGAAGCACTGCTGCGTTGGCACCATCCGGACCATGGGCCAATCTCACCCGCCCGTTTCATCCCGATAGCTGAAAAATCGGGCCTGATCCTGAAGGTCAATGATTGGGTATTGCGGCGCAGTCTGAGTGTGTTGTCAAAGTGGCGCAGGATCCCACACCTTTGCGACGTGAAACTCTCGGTAAACATCTCACCAAGGCAATTCAATCAGCAGAACTTCGTTCCTCGATTGCTTGAAGATATCCGCACGCTCAACATCAATCCCGAACAGCTTGTTATTGAACTCACGGAACACGTGATGGCAGATGACAATGGCGGCACGGCTGAAAAGATGATGCATCTGAAGCAGGAGGGTGTCGGATTTTCTCTCGATGATTTCGGTACTGGCTATTCTTCATTGGCGCAGTTGAAAGGCCTGCCATTCGACGAACTGAAAATCGACGGCAGTTTCGTGCGTGACATTGAAGCCAACGAAAGTGATCGCGCAATTGTGCGAACGATCATCGCCATGGCGGAAAGTCTTGGCATCACCACCGTGGCTGAATGGGTGGAAACGGAAGCGCAAAGACAGTTCCTGTCGGATGAAGGCTGCCCGGTTATGCAAGGTTACCTTTTTGGCACCGCAATACCCATCTCAGCCTTCGAAACACTGGTGGCCGCAACCCGTGGGGCGTCTGCACAGCAAAGTGTTACGGATCAGGACCTTCAAGCCGTTTCTGCGTGATCAGTCGAAAAGGCTCGAAACCGACTGTTCATCGGACGTGCGCTTGATCGCTTCACCAATGAGTTCGGCAATCGAAATCACCCGAATGTTGTGGGCAAGGGTCACAGCCTCTGTGGGTTCAATCGAGTTGGTGATGACCAGTTCGCGCAGCCGCGATGCCGTGATGCGGGCAACCGCACCGCCGGAAAGCACACCGTGGGTGATGTAGGCGGTGACGCTGGTCGCTCCGTCGTTGAGTAGGGCATCCGCCGCGTTGCAGAGCGTTCCACCGGAATCGATAATGTCATCGACCAGCAGGCAATCCCAACCGGAGACATCACCAATCACGTTCATGACCTGAGACTCGCCAGGTTTGTCGCGGCGCTTGTCGACGATGGCGAGCGGCGCATCCAGCCTCTTGGCGAGCAGCCGCGCGCGAACCACGCCCCCAACGTCTGGCGAGACCACCATGAGGTTGCTGCGATCGTAGTTCGCCTTGGCATCGCGTGACATTTCCGGAATGGCGAACAGATTGTCCGTGGGAATGTCGAAAAACCCTTGAATCTGACCGGCGTGGAGATCAAGCGTCAGAACCCGATTTGCCCCGGCCTCAGTGATGAGATTGGCGACAAGTTTGGCTGAAATTGGTGTGCGCGGACCTGGCTTTCGGTCCTGTCTCGCATATCCGAAATAGGGCAGAACCGCTGTAATGCGTCGGGCGGATGATCGACGCAGCGCGTCGATCATGATCAGCAGTTCCATAAGATTGTCGTTCGCCGGGAACGATGTGGACTGGAGGACGAAGACATCTTCGCCGCGCACATTTTCCAGAATTTCGACGAAGATTTCCTGATCGGCAAATCGCCGGACGTTCGACTGACCAAGCGGTATCTGGAGGTAGTCAGCAATCTGACCGGCAATCGTCTTGTTGGAGTTGCCAGCGAATAGTTTCATGGGTCCGGGCCTGAGATGGCAGAAGCGCTATGCGCCAGCTATTTACCAATCCGCCCGCGCGGCGCAAACACTCATTGCCGCCTATTGCGGTTTTCAACCAAAAACCGTCTGCGTGCGTTACTTTTTTATGGCTAAAAGCTGTACTATCCGCGTTTGCGGCGGATCCAGGCACTCAGATCGTTCACGGTGCGTTGGGCGATGCGATCCAACGCCGAGGCATTCACCCGTGCCCATGGGTCTGTGGAAACGCCGGAAATCTTCTCAAATCCGTTGATCCGATAGAGCCTGCGCCCTGACGCGTCGAGCACGTCCCAATAAAAAGTCACCGTGGTGTTGGTGCCAGCATTCAACGCTGAGAAATACCCCTGGATGCGATATTTTGCGCCAGTTGAGCTCGTCACAATGCCCAGATTGTTACTCCGCGCTTTACCCGAGATAGACCGGGCAAGCTGGTTCACCTTCGAAGCCGGTGCGCCCGTCACCGGCAAGAACTGAACATTCGCGATGGTGTTTGCTGTTGGAGCCTGCGGATTCACAGCATCGGACGGTGTTGCTGCCGCAATGGCCGGATTTTCCGTCGCTGGGCTGGCAAGCGCTGTAACCGTCGCATCCTGTGGCGTGGCTTCAGTGTCCACCGGTTGTGCCGCAGGTTGCACAGATGTGCCAACACCAAGGGATTGCTGGTTGGCGCTGGTGCAGCCAGCGACGCCAAGCAACAAGACACAAGCGCACAGCAGCGATCGATAGTGGGAAGGGAACGGCGAAGCTGAATTATTCGGCACGTCTACAATTCTCCGAATTCACGTTTTCCAAGGCCGACCCGAACATGCCTCATACCAATGAAGGCTTTGTTTGGCCAGTCACGATGCATCGGAAGCTTAAGTTCGTGATCGCGTTCCTGTTCCCGTCCTTGATTACCGGGCCATTAGTTCATGCCCAAATCTGGAGAGCCTTTCCGGGCCTTCATCTGTCGTGATGTAGGTCCGTCCGAGGGTCATCGCGGTGTTGGTGTCGCTGTCCATGATGATCATATGGGCAAACAGCACCATGTTCTGTTCAATGATCGCCGGATTGTTTTCATAAAACATCGGAAAATCCATCCAGCAGGGCGTAAAGCTGCCACCAAGATTGTATCCGCAGGCATTGAGCCGGTGCTGTGAAAGACCCAGCTGATCAAGCGCATCCGCATGTGCTGCGAAGACATCGCCGAAACTGTTACCAATCACCATCGCCGTTTCCACACCAGTAAGGGCGGCAGATGCCGCATCAAAAAGACGCTTGTGATGATCCGATATTGCGCCAATCACCACCGTCTGCATCATTGCTGAATGATAGCGGGCAAAGGCGCCTGCCCACTCAAGGGTCAGTTGATCATTGTCATCAAGTTTCCGGCGGCCAGATTTGTACCGGCACAACAGGGCTTCTTCCGCCGAGCCTATGATGAATTCATTGCCCGCATAGTCTCCGCCACCGGCGAAGATTGTTCCCTGCAAGGCGGCCAGAATTTCGCCCTCGTCTGCACCTGGGCCAATTATATCAAGTGCTGCTGCAAAACCATCGTCACCAAGTTCAGAGGCCTTGCGAACATGGACAAGTTCCGCATCACTCTTGCGGGTCCGCAGATTGGGAACCAAAGCCGTGGCATCGACCAGCGTCGCAACGCCTTCAAAAGCGGCATCCACCGCCTTGCCGTTCCAGGCTGTTAGCCCAACGGTGTTGTATTCGACCCCAAGCCTTTTCCCGGCGAGGCCAAGCTCTTTCGCCAGATCGCAAAGCTCGATGGCCGGCGTCGCGTCCGATCCGTCTTTCCAGACGCGAATATCATTAATGATGGATGTCAGTCGTGCCTGACGCAGATCGGCGGACCGCGTCAGCAACGCAAACCTGCCGTCAGCGCGCACGATCATGCCTTGAAAAAAGCAATATCCGAACGTGTCATAACCGGTGAGCCAAAACATGCTCTCCTGCGCAAAGAGCAGCATTCCGTCCAGCCCCTCATTTTGCATCGCAGTCTGCAACCGGGCCATCCGGGCCTCAAATTCTGATTGTTCAAAGTGAAGCATCTCAAAGCCCCTGATTGTCGGTCATGCAGATCGAAGAAAGCTGCCGACCATAGCTGTTTTCTGATCGATGTGTCGCTCTGCGATAGGAGAAGAAGTCATCCTCCAGTGCGTAGGTACAGTGTCCGGTCCAGTGCGCTTCGACGCCTGAAACGCTTAAAAAATCCGAAATGAACCCTGGAAGGTCGAACATGAAATGGTCCGGTCGCTCCGATGGCTTGAAGTATTTTTCGTTGTCAGCATTGCGGCTCAGAAAATCGGCGTGAAACTCCGGCCCAACCTCATAGTTCTTCTGTGAGATGGTCGGCCCCAGAACCGCTGTGATGTTCGCGCGGTCGGCCCCGAGGCCCTCCATGGCAGCAATTGTGTTCTCCAGAACGCCGCCAAACGCCCCTCGCCAGCCCGCGTGTGCCGCGCCGATCACGCTATGTTTGTCGTCGTGAAAGAGCACCGGCCCACAATCCGCCGTCACCACAGAAGCTGCAACACCCGGAACATTGGTAACCACCGCATCTGCTTTGGGGCGATCGCCATTCCATGGGCCGGTGGCCACCACCACATCGGCGGAATGATATTGCCATGGTGCCACCAGATTTTCCGGTGCAGCGCCAACAAATGACGCAATCCGCCGTCGGTTTTCGGCAATAGCGGTCTGGTCGTCATCGGAACCCAGACCCACATTTAGCGATGTATAGTCGCCGGTGGAAACCCCGCCCTTTCGAGTGAAAAATCCATGCTTCACGTCCGAAGCAGAGCCGCCGAGTGCGGCATGTTGAACGGGGGAAAGGCTCATAGGGCTGACACGAATTCAAAGCATGTTTCAAATCGCAAAACTTTTTGAAATGGTGCCAATTGTCAAACGGTTTCCTGATCAAATGCACCCCGATCTGAGCGTATCTCAAGCACTTTGAACAAGTCTCCCATTTCCGATGGCCCCGCCAATCGCTCAACGGCGGCACGAATGTCGTTTTGGGTGTTCGGTGATGCGTTCGCACCAAGCGCCCCCGCGCGTTCCAATAGGCCGTATTCCAGCAGAAATTCGCGCTGCGTCTTCAGTCGGCTTTTGCAGCCGCACTTTTTTGCGGTTTCAATGAGGCTGCAAAAGTCGACATGATTGGTCAGATCCTGTTCGCCTGAACGCTCGAGAGGATGTGCTGGTTTTTGCTTGTAAAGCGCCTGAAACGTGTCTCCAGTGCCGGGCCTGTTACAGCCATAGTCAATCAGAATGGCGCTGCCGCCTGACTTGGAAAGGCGCTCGACAATTTGCTCGATCATCGTCGTACGGGCCGGTGAAATTTCCACAATGGTTCCCTCGGGAACGTTGTTTGCAATGGCCATGTCGGAAATCGAGGCAGTGGCGGTTCCTGTCTGGAAACGCAATTCGCCATCGGCGGTGCCCACCACACGCTCCAGCCAGCCGGTTGGTGTCTTGATGAATTGCTGAAAGGGGAGGGCATCCAGAAACTCATTGCCAACGATCAGCATTGGGCCATCGCCGATGTCCGAAAAACCCCTCGCAAAGCCTGGCCTCTTTCCCGACGCCTCAAGGGTCTGTGCTTGGATGTCCTGAAGTCTTGGGCTGACCTCGACCAGATGCAGTTCGATGGCATCAAAGAAGGCAGGGCGGACTTTCGCCGAGCGCAGCAGGTCGTTTATCAGCGTTCCGCGTCCCGGCCCCAATTCCACAAGTTGTATGCGATTGGGTTCGCCGAGTTTTTGCCATTGGTCCAGGCACCAGATGCCGATCAATTCGCCAAACATCTGGCTGACTTCCGGCGCCGTAATGAAGTCACCACTCACGCCAAACGGTTCGCGCGTAGTGTAGTATCCCAGTGTCGGGTGGGTGAGGCATAACCGCATATAGTCTGCAATGCTCAGCGGCCCATCGAGCAAAATCTGCTCAATGATGATCGATTTCAGATCAGGCTTTGGCGACATGTCTGCGCGAGCGCTGAATGGACCACAGGCCAATCAGGATCATGGGTAGGGACAGGATCATGCCCATGGTCAGCCAGCCACCGGCCAGATAGCCAAGATGGGCATCTGGTTCGCGGAAGAACTCGACTAAGATGCGAGCGAGCCCGTAGAGCGCAATCCAGCATCCGGCTATGAAGCCTGGAAGCTTCAACCGCCTCCAGCCAAAGATCAGAACATTGAGGATGATGAAGAGTAGCAGACCTTCCAGCGCTGCTTCATAGAGCTGGCTTGGATGCCGCGGAAGCGGGCCTGCATTGGGAAAAACAAATGCCCATGACACATCTGTGACCCGTCCCCAGAGTTCCGCATTGATGAAGTTTGCAAGTCTTCCGAACAATAGTCCCATACAGCTTGCAACGGTGATAAGATCGAACAAGCTGAAAACGGAAATGCTGCGCCGTCGTGCGAACAGGATCATGACAATCAGGCTGCCGACCACACCGCCATGGAATGACATGCCCCCATTCCAGATTGCGAAGATCTCAGCCGGTGACTGCAGAAATCGGCTGAAGTCGTAAAACAGCACATAGCCCACACGTCCGCCCAGAACGATGCCCAGCGCCATCCAGATCAGAAGATCGTCCAGATCCCGCGCGGTCAGCGGTGGCTTGTTATCAGCCCAGAGGCCGGGACTTGCCACGAGCCATTTTGCGTACCACAGGCCAAAAAGAATGCCGACGACATAGGCCATTCCGTACCAGTGAATGGCCAGCGGGCCGATCTGCAACATGACAGGGTCAATCTGCGGAAAGGGCAGGGCGGACAACAAGAGGCCGTTCATTTTCGCCGGATCCTGATGGGTAAGTGATACCGCAGCCATGCCTCACAATCCCGGCTTCCGCAACCACTCGATTTAAGTTCGTTCTGCGGCACGCCTCAACGCTTAACCCTACCCGATAAGGTAAATGCGAGGTTAACGCCCGAAACACATGAATGTGAGGTAGATTGGGGCGCGACTAAAAACCTCGGCGCAGGTTTTCCGTCCAAATCAGGGGGTAGACGTGAAGACTTTTGGTGATCTCGCTCGAGGTCATGACAACAACTTTAATCTGCTGCGCATCGTGGCGGCACTCTGCGTGGTCGCCGCGCATTGCATGCTGACGATCGGGTCCAGCGCCGAGACCACGGTCGACAACATGACCGGTTGGTCCCGCACGGCAGCAGACCTTGCGCTCGATCTGTTTTTCGCGTTCAGCGGGTTTTTGCTGACGGCCAGTTTGGTGAAGAACCAGAACCTCGTACGTTACTGGGTTGCGCGTCTGCTGCGCATGATCCCCGGCCTGCTTCTTGTTAGCGCTTTACTGATGTTCGTGGTCGGTCCGGCAATGACCACACTGTCACTGGGGGACTATTTCGCCGACCTGCGTGTTTGGGAAGTTCCCTTTCGAATGGCTGTGGTGTTCGACAGTTCCGCCACCCTGCCGGGCGTGTTCGGCACAGGCACCGTGCCAGCCGCGATCAACATGCCGATCTGGACCTTGCGCTATGAGATCGTCCTCTACATCGCACTGTGCTGTGTGTTTCTGCTTGGACTGCTGAACGGGAAAAACCGCTTTGGCGCATTCTTGCTGATTTCAATTGCAGCCTACTTCTTCGGAACGCTAGCGAGCGACATCCGGGCCAATGGTGATTTCTTTGATCACATATTCCATTTCGGGATCAGCTTTGTAATTGGCGCTGCGTTCTGGACTTATCGCGCCCATGTTCCACACCATTGGAGCATGCTGATTGCTTTATGGAGCGTTGTCTGGCTCGTGCGCCCATTCGCAATTTTCGAATTCTGCTCAATTGTGGCAGCGAGCTATTCTTTCTTCTTCATCGCCTTTTTGCCCTGGTCGGTCCTGCGCCGCTACAATCGGTTCGGCGATTATTCCTACGGCACCTACATAATGCACTGGCCAGTGGCGCAATGCTATTTTGCGTCCAATCCCGAAATGAATTCGGTTCTCCTCACCGGGCTGACCATGGCAACGACCCTGCCGCTTGCCATTCTGTCCTGGCGCTATCTTGAAGGACCGGCACTATCTCGGGTTGAGCGGGCAAGTGTATTGGCTGAGCGATCACTTGAGGGTCTGGGGAGACGCATTGGCCTGCGTCAATCTCACCTCACGCCAGCGTCCGAGCCGCGTTGAACACGGCCACATTTGGGCCTACATATCAGGGACCAAATTTCTGCTGACAGAAAGCCGATCCCATGAATGCCGGTCCAAATCGCGTCCTAGATGAATTTGCCAAACTCATGACCGATGCCGCCGGAGTGGCTCAGGGTGTCCGGCGGGAAGCGGAGACCGCATTCCGGTCTCAGGCAGAGCGGTTCCTGAACCAGATGGATCTCGTGCAACGCGAAGAGTTTGATGTTGTCCGCGATATGGCGATCAAGGCGCGCGAAGAAAACGATGCGCTTCGTGAGGAAATCGAAACGCTGAAAACGCTGGTGTCCGAGCTGAAAAAACCGGTGAAACGCACCACACGTGCCGCCACGTCAAAGAAATCGGACTCCAACTGAGTTTTTTCACAAAAAATTTTCGACGCTCAAAGGTGCTTTGCCTAGAATCCCTTAAGGCCAATTTCCAACAGGCAGAGTCAACAGGTATCCACAGCCTCTTTCGCCTTGGAACAATTTAGGACTTACGCCGCGCCCCTCTCGTTATATGCTGATTCTAAAGGGTGATTCGCTCCGGCCCGTCTTCGTGTAAGAATTGAGTCGGGTGTGTGGCGGGCAGTGTCTGTAGTCCCTTTCGCGTGAAATTGAATGAGAATGAAAACGGGCAGATGCGCTCGCGATTGCGCACGCCCATTGGTGGCCGGGGAAGTCCAACATGAATGTTCTGGAGCTGGAACTTGATCGTGCGAATAATCCGGTTGATGCCATTGAGCAGGTAGCAACCTTCAACGAGTGGGCATTTGAACGCCCCGCGCGTGATGAGATTGCCATTTGTGTCGAAGGCACATGGACCGATTATCAGGTCTCGTTCTCCTGGATGGAAGACTTTGAAGCCCTCCATCTGGCCTGCGCGTTTGACATCAAGGTGCCCGATAATCGCGCTGTGGAAACCATGCGTCTGATCATGCTGATCAACGAGCAGATGCTGTTTGGCCATTTCGATCTCTGGCACTCCGAAGGCACGGTCATGTTCCGTCAGGCCTTGCCATTGAACGGCGGCGCCGAACCAAACGATTCCCAGATCGAGTGTCTGCTGACCTGTGCGCTGGAAGCCTGCGAACGTCACTATCAGGCATTTCAATTTGTGATCTGGGGTGGAAAATCAGCCCGCGATGCGCTCGACAATGTGCTTTTCGAAACCATGGGCGAAGCCTAAGTCGTGGCCGACGGTTCGACAATTTGTCTAGTCGGTGCCGGCAATATGGGCGGTGCCATGTTGCTGGGCTGGCTGAATCACGGTGTCGATCCAAAGCGTGTCTCGATTGTTGATCCTTCACCACCACCGCATATTCTGAAAAAACTCACAAAGGCTGGTGTCACACACCACGAAGCCCCACCTCACGATTATCTGCCGGACATCCTGTTTATTGCCGTCAAGCCGCAACTGATGGGAGCGGTTCTGCCCGGTCTGGCACCCATGATGTCGTCTGAAAATGTAGCCATTTCCGTCGCTGCCGGAACCACCATGGCGACACTGTCTGCTCATCTTGGTGATGTGCGACTGGTGCGAGCCATGCCCAACACGCCCGCCCAGATTGGCCAGGGAATGACCGTTTGCGTTGCCAATGATGAGGTTACAGACACGCAAAAATCAGAGATTTCAGATCTGCTTGGTTCGATTGGTGATGTGGACTGGGTTGACCATGAACAACTGATCGATGCGGTGACTGCCGTCTCGGGCAGCGGCCCGGCTTATGTTTTCTATCTTGGCGAAGTGCTGATCGAGGCGGGTGAAAAAGTTGGCCTATCTCGAGCCCTGGCAGCGAAACTTGCCAAGCAGACCATCGCCGGGGCGGGTGCACTGATGCGCGGCAGTGATCTTGAGCCGTCCACCTTGCGGGAAAATGTCACCTCGCCCAATGGCACCACCGCCGCGGCTCTTGAGGTGCTTATGGCGGACGATGGTCTAGCGCCGGTGGTTGAGAAGGCTGTCAGCGCCGCCGCCGAGCGCTCCCGCGAACTTGCCAAGGATTGAATCAGATCTAAGCCATGACAGAGACAATCACCTTCGACGATTTCCTGAAAGTCGATATTCGCGCGGGCACCGTGCTGGAAGCGGAAGTTTTTCCGGAAGCCCGCAAGCCAGCCTACAAGCTGAAAATCGACTTTGGCCCGGATGTCGGCGTGAAAAAATCGTCCGCGCAGATCACTGTGCACTACACGCCCGAGGAACTGATCGGGCGGCAGGTCATGGCCGTGGTCAACTTCCCACCGCGCCAGATTGGCCCGTTCATGTCTGAAGTGCTGACACTGGGATATGCTGACAAGAATGGCGACATTGTTCTGGCCGCAATTTCATCGCCCGTGCCAGACGGCGAAAGACTGATGTAGCGGCGAACCGTTCTACGGTTTCGAAAAAACAAACTGCGAGTGCTGCCGATAGATTTCACCCGGTCGCAGAACCGGTTGGGCCCAGTCGGGATGATTGATTGCGTCCGGCCAGACCTGCGGTTCCATGGCAATTCCGGCATAGGCCCCGAGTTTCTGGTCGTCCAGGCCGGTGACTGGAACATCGAGCTTCGAACCATCAAAGATCTGCAGGCCGGGTTCAGTGGTGCGAATGGTCATCGACACGCCGGTCGCCGGAGCGCTCAGAACCGCGACCTGCCGCAGCGCTTCGCGACCGTGAGAGAGGCAGAAATTGTGATCGATCAGCCCTTGGGCGCAAACATCCCTTAGCGGTTTTGCACTCCGGAAATCGAACCCATCACCCTCAACAGATTTTTGCTCGCCGGTGGGGATCAACTCGTCATCGACGGGCAGAAAATGGTCGGCATCCATTTGCAGCGTGTGATCGAGAATGTTGCGTGATCCATCAAGATTGAAATAGCTGTGCGCCGCCAGATTGCACAATGTCGGCTCGTCGCTCATCGTCTCAAACCGAATGTCGAGCACACCGCCATCAAGCAGCGCATAATGGACAAGAATTCGGATCTCGCCGGGATATCCCATATGGCCATCATCAAGATTGATCGAAAGCGAAACACTGTGATCGCTGGCCTGCTCAATGTGCCAGTTCCGTTTGCCGCATCCGTCTGATCCACCATGCAGATGGTGTTTTTCGAGGAAGTTCTGATCAAGCTGATACGAAGTGCCGTCGATCTCAAACCGCCCATGCGCTATCCGGTTGGCGCATCGCCCGGCGATGATCCCGAAGCTCTTTGAATGGTTGAGGTAATCCTCCAGCGTGTTTAGCCCCAGAACCAGAGGCGGCGCATGCCCGTCGAGCCGAAGGTCCTGAACCACCGCGCCGTAGGTGAGGATGTTGGTAGAAAGTCCACCACCCTTGAGTTTGATCTGCTCAACCATCTGCCCGTTGGGTAGGGTTCCAAAGGCTTCAATATTCGTCATCTTTTTCTATGCCGGGAGTTTGATGAATGCACGCAGGCCGCCAAGCGGGCTGGTGTCGAGCGTGATGTCGCCACCATGGCTACGCGCGATATCGCGCGCGATTGCCAGTCCGAGACCGGTGCCGCTTTCATTCTGATTTCGCGCCTCGTCCAGTCGGAAAAATGGCTTGAAAACATCTTCGCGGAAGGCTTCCTCGATGCCCGGGCCATTGTCGTCAATGGCGATGGTCAGCCAGCCATCCTCATGGCGGGCATCAATCAACACACTGTCGGCATGATGAAACGCGTTTGAAATCAGGTTTGACAACAGGCGCCCGAAAGCGCCGGGCCGCACTTCGATATTTGGGTCGCCAGTGATTGTGAACGCAAAGCTCTTTTCCTTGAGTTCGGCTTCGTTTTCGAAGCGGGCCATGAGTTCCTGAAGATCAATCTGCTGGGGCTTTTCGCCGGTGTCACCGCGCGCAAAGTCGAGATAGCCCTCCAGCATCTTCTGCATGTCATCAACATCCTGCTCCATCTCCCTCACCCCCTGATTTTGCGGCAGAAGAGCAATCTGCAGCTTGAAGCGGGTCAAAACGGTGCGCAGATCATGGCTCACGCCAGCGAGCATCGCCGTGCGCTGTTCGATCTGCCGTTCAATGCGCTCGCGCATTTCAAGAAAGGCGATGCCGGCACGTCGCACTTCCTGCGCCCCGCGTGGTCGATATTCGCCCGGCAAAAACCGCCCCTTACCGAAGGCCTCGGCAGCGGCGGCGAGACGTTGAATGGGTCTGATCTGGTTTCCAAGAAACAGGATCGAAATGATGATCAGCACGGCAGAAGCGCCAGCCATCCAGGCAAGAAAGATGGCCGTGTTGGAAGCATAAGCGCGGTTTCGGCGCACATAAACGCGCAGAACCTTGTCGTCGAGACGAATGCGGATTTCCAGAAGATTGGAATCCCCCACCGTATCAATCCAGAACGGTTTATTGATCTGCTCGGTAATCTGTTTTGCAAGGGTGCCATCAAGAATTGAGAAGAACGGCTTTGGTGTTGGCGGGGGAAGCGGCTCGTCCGGCAGAATGGAGATGTTCAGCGCCAGCTTGTCGCGAGCGAGCTTTGTGATTTGATCGTAATCCGCATCCTGCGGATAGGTTTCGATCACCTCCACAATCGCGGCCACATCGCGGATCACAGCAGCAGAAAGATTGCGTGTGACCGACTGCCAGTGGCGTTCCATGAAAACAAACGCGATCACGATTTGCAAAATGACGATAGGCGCAATGATGATGATCAGGGAGCGCGCATAAAGTCCTTTCGGCATTCTGCTTCCCATCCAGCGGGTGAAGCGCCGCCAGGGATAAAGAATGGTCCGAAATGCGCCACGCGCTTTGATGCGGCTGCTGTCTACGAGTGCCAATCCACTGCCCTTGTTAGAGGCCAACAACGATCATCCGCCGTCAGCCTTCAAGGTATAGCGCGTAGAGTGCAAAAGTGGATACAGGATTTCAGAAAATGCGCGTCGGCAGTCAGATTAACCGTGGCAAGTGCGCTCTAATCGAGACAGAGCCGATATCCGATCCCACGCACGGTTTGCAACCAGGTGGGTGCGGCAGGGTCAATCTCGATCTTGCGGCGCAGGCGATTGATCTGCACATCAACCGTGCGTTCGCTGGTGGCCGTGTCGTCGCCCAGCAGATCAAGGCGTGGCACGGTTTCACCGGCATTTTGCGCAAACTGGACCATAATTTCCCGCTCGCGATCCGTGAGGCGAACGGGCACACCAGCCTTCTTCAGTTCCCGGCTTGCGATGGTGAAGGTGAACGGCCCAAACACCACCTGCTCAACGGCTGGTGATTCCGGCTGCATCGAACGGCGCAGAATATTGTTGATGCGCAACAGCAATTCACGCGGATCAAAGGGCTTGGGCACATAATCGTCTGCGCCAGCCTGCAAACCTGTAATGCGGGACTCTGTTTCGGACCGCGCCGTGAGCATCAACACAGGCACATCCATCTTTTCTCTCAGGGTCTGGGTGAGTTCTGTACCCGATTCTCCGGGCATCATCACATCGACGATCAGCAGGTCGAACGCCAAACCAATCAGCTTGCGGCGGGCATCTGCGGCATCGGACGCAACCGAAACGCGAAAGCCGTTCTCGCCCAGATAGCGTGACAGCAGATCACGAATTCTGGCATCGTCATCGACCACCAAAATGTGCGCGGCATCATCGCCCAAGGCTGCCGGGGCCGGATTGTCTTCCACCATCATCGCAGTCGCAGTGTTCATGTCCCGATACTCCCGGTCGTGGGTCAGAGCATATCCGCGCTCCAGATATTCGCTCTAGTCCGATTGTTCGCTCGCAGAACCAAGCCCTTCGAGCAACGTCCGTCCGCCTCCATTCACCATCTCAAACAGGAATTCGCGAATGGCTTTCTGATCGTCATCATTGGTTGCCGCAAGGGCTTTTCCAATGCGCTCATTCTGGACGCCAGACAGTAGAAGCGCCAGATTGCGGCCTTTTTCTGTCGGGTACAAGAGACGCTGTCGTCGGTCCGACGGTCCGGTGATCTGCACAATATGACCGCTCTCCAGCAGTTGCCGCAGCACACGGCCAAGGCTTTGCTTGGTGATGTTGAGGAACTCCAGAAGATCGGCAACTGTCATGCCGGGGCGGCGATTGACAAAGTGCAGCACCCGATGGTGCGCCCGGCCAAAACCATAATCCTCCAAAACCGCATCAGCATCGGCCACGAAGTCGCGATAGGCAAAGAACAACAGCTCAATTAGCCGGAAATCGGGTCCGTTTTCCTCCGACATTGGCTCCAGGATTATTTGTTCTTTTGACATTCGCGCTCAATCGGCTCCGTGACCATAACGGGGAGATGGGTGTTACGGAAAATATGTAAGGTATATTGACATATATTCAAATGAATTGATACTGCAGCCTTCAGACCGGAGGAAAAACAACAATCCGGCAATAAATTCGGGACCCCACGCGTCAGTAGAATGACCATGGCTGCGCAGCCTTTCGATCAACTGGATGGTGATATCTGGTACAATGGTGAATTCGTCAATTGGGCGGATGCGAAAGTGCACGTGCTGACCCATGGTCTGCACTATGCAAGCTCGGTGTTCGAGGGTGAGCGCGCTTACAATGGCAATATCTTCAAGCTGACAGAACACACGGAACGCCTGCACAAATCCGCAGACATTCTGGGTTTTGAAATTCCATACTCGGTTGAAGAGATTGACAAAGCCTGCATTGAAACGCTCGAGCGTCAGAATTTGCAGGATGCTTATGTCCGCCCGATTGCTTGGCGCGGCAGTGAGATGATGGGCGTTTCGGCGCAGCACAATCGCATCAATGTGGCCATCGCGGTTTGGGAATGGCCGAGCTATTTCGATCCAGAGCAGCGGTTGAAAGGCATTCGCCTTGATCTCGCGGAGTGGCGCAGGCCGGACCCGGCAACCATTCCATCAATGTCGAAAGCGGCGGGTCTTTACATGATCTGCACGCTTTCCAAACACGCAGCAGAAGCAAAAGGCTATGCCGATGCGCTGATGCTCGACTGGCGTGGTCAGGTCGCGGAAGCCACAGGTGCGAACATCTTTTTCGTCAAGGATGGCGTGATCCACACGCCGACACCCGACTGTTTTCTGGATGGCATTACACGTCGGACAGTGATTGATCTGGCGAAAAAGCGTCAGCTCCAGATCGTTGAACGCGCAATCCAGCCCGACGAAATGGAAGGGTTCGAGCAGTGTTTCCTCACGGGCACTGCCGCGGAAGTGACGCCGGTGTCAGAGATTGGTCCATACAATTTCGAAGTCGGTGAAATCACCAAATCCCTGATGGAAGATTATGACGCCGAGGTGCGTGCCTGATTTCCTCGGAAGTGATTGAAGCTACGGGCAAGCACAACCTTCCGTTTGACTCTCCGCATGCTCCTGACACAATGGTTCTGTAAAGAATCCTGGTGAGGGACAAACGGGAGACAAACCAAATGGACGCTCTACTTCCAATCATTATTCAACTCATCGCCGGCGCTGTTGGTGGCGGCGGCATCGCTGCGGTGGTCAAATCGCTCAGCATGGGCAACACGGCCAACGTCATTGCCGGCGCAATCGGTGGCGTAGGCGGCAGTCAGCTCTTGAGCATTCTGGGTGTTCTGGGGGCTGCAACCGGTGATGCTGCGGGTGGTGGTGTGATGGGTGGTATGCTCGGTGATGCGGTCACGGGCCTGGCTGGCGGTGGCATTCTGACCGCCGTTGTTGGGGCCATCAAAAACGCGATGGCAAAATCCTGACTGTGCAACAAGTCTGATATTTGCGAATGAGTGACAGGCGGTGCGGAAACGCGCCGCCTGATTCTATTTCCAGCGAAAGGCCGCTCAATGGGCGAATTCCAGATTGCCATCATACCTGTCACCCCGTTTCAGCAGAATTGCGCGCTGATGTGGGATGCCGACAGCAAAAAGGGTGTGGTTTTTGACCCCGGCGGCGACAATGACCAGATCAAGGCGGCGATCAAATCGCAGGGCCTGACGATTGAAGCCATCTACCTAACCCACGGCCACATTGATCACGCAGCCGGCGCGACCGACCTCGCGGCTGACCTTGGCGTCAAGATCATCGGCCCTCACAAGGATGATGAGTCGCTGTTGCAGGGGCTTGAAGACCAGGGCCGCATGTTCGGTGTCGAGGGCGCGGTGAAAAACTGTCAACCTGACCAATGGCTGGAAGGGGGCGACACCGTCTCCATCGCGGGACGGGATTTCGAGATTTTGCATTGTCCGGGCCACGCACCTGGGCATGTGGTTTTCTTCTGCAAGGATCTGAAATTTGCCCATGTGGGCGATGTCTTGTTTGCAGGCTCAATTGGCCGAACGGACTTGCCGGGAGGCAACCACGCCGATCTCATTGCCTCGATCAAGAACAAGCTGCTGCCGCTGGGCGATGATATTCAGTTCCTGTGTGGTCATGGACCAGGTGGCACATTTGGCAATGAACGGCGAACCAATCCGTTTTTGATCTGAGCGCAATTACGCACGGAAGGTCAGCGTCAGCGACGTCTTTCCTTCGTCATCTGTTCCAAGCGTTGCATCACCTCCGTGGATTTTGGCAATCTGGCGCACAATGGCGAGGCCAAGGCCTGACCCTTTGACCCCCTGCTTTCCTTTGGCCCGATAGAACGGGTCGAACACTTTTTCCCGATCTGCGTCTGATACACCCGAACCCTGATCGGTGATTTTGACGGTGGCCAATTCTCCTGATTGCGAAATATGCAGGGTCACGGGCGGCTTGCCGTGGATGTGAGCGTTTTCGAGCCCGTTGCGGATCGCACGCTGGATCAGTCGCCCGTCCCCGGAAACGGTCAGGTGATCGCCACTGATTTCACAATCTTCATAGTGAGCACATTCCACTGCTGCGATGGCCAGAAGATCAACAGGCTCCTGCTCGTGCTCACCATCCATATTGTCGATGCGGCTCATAAGCAGGATTTCGTCAATCAGCATATCAAGTTCGCCGATGTCCTGTTGCAGCGCCTCCTTGCGTTCTGATCCGGCCTGCTCGCGTAGCAATTCCAGACCAAGCCGAATGCGCGACAATGGCGTGCGCAATTCGTGAGAGGCGTTGGCAAGCAACTGCTTGTGCGCGGAAAGCAGGTTTTCAATGCGCTCCGCTGCGTGGTTGAAGCTGGTGGCAAGGCGCGCAACCTCATCGCGGCCCTCCACCTGCACGCGCGTTGAGAAGTCACCCGCGCCCACACGATCAACACCTTGTTGCAGGCGTTCGAGGCGACCGGTGAGTCGCCGCACAAGCGGATAGGCGCAAAGTCCGATCACCAGCGCAACGCCGCCAAGCAGCATGAGAACAGCAATAACAGGACGCCGTCGGAAACGGGGGGACTGCGCAATCACCCAGCGCCGGTCGGGAAGTCGAAACACCCAGACCGGGCCACCTTTGCCGCGCGCCCATCCAGGACGGCGCCGGTCGTGTTTCGGCAGTGCGAGCCGCCGCGACGAACTGGCAAGGTGATCCCCACCCGATGAATAGAGAGAGATTGCGACGCCGATTTCCCTTGCGAGGCCCGTGACCTTGAGTTGCTGCTGGTCAATCGGCTCTTCAATGGGCGCGAGGCCCAGTGCAATCAGCTTTGAGACCGAGCGAAAGGTGTCATGACCAAAGTGCCGCTCACCCCAGATTTCCCAGACCGCCGATGCCACAATCACGGTCAGCACGAGGGTGGCGATAATTGTTAGATAGATCTGCTTGTAGAGGTGTTTCATCGGACCGGATCAGTCCTGTGTCCGCGCAAACACATAGCCGGCACCTCGCACTGTGACGACGCGCTTTGGAGCCTTCACGTCATCCTCAATTTCAGCGCGGATACGCGAAATGTGGACATCAATTGAGCGATCAAAGGCTTCCAACGTTTCACCCTTCACCTGTTCCATCAGGAGCTCGCGCGACAGGACCCGGCCCGGTGAGCGCGCCATCGCTTCCAACAGGTTGAACTGATGCGCGGTGAGGTCGCATCGCGTTCCCTCAAGGCGCGCCTCACGGGCACCCACATCCACGTCCAGCCGACCAAATCGCAGCACATCGGATGATCCAGTTGTGGTGCCACGCCGCAATATCGCCTTCAGGCGCGCCAGCAATTCCCGCGGTTCGAACGGTTTGGGTAGATAGTCGTCTGCACCCAATTCAAGACCGATTATCCGATCCATTGCGTCGCCCTTGGCGGTCAGCATCAGAATGGGAAGTTCCTGATGATCGGCGCGGGCACGGCGGCACACTTCCAGTCCGTCAATCCCGGGGAGCATGATATCGAGGATCATCAGTTGAAAGCTGTTGCCGGAAAGGCGGGCCAGCCCGTCTTCGCCGGATGTGGCAATCACCACATCAAAACCATTCTCGCCGAGATAGTCTTTGACCATCTCGGCGAGGCGGGGATCATCTTCTACCAGGAGAAGTCGACAGGTCACAGCACACGACACGTTGAAATTGATCCCCGAGGAGTCTCTAACCTGAAATCAGCCCCGATGCCAGCGGCCCCGCATGGACCGAAGCATTTTGACGCGCTCAGCGACAATTTTGCGTTGTTCCGGTGTCAGCACTTCCGCTGCCTTCGCAACCGTGTCCGCGAACTCCTTGGAAATTGCGTCAATTTCAGCAAGGCGTGAAGCGCGAACCTGTTCCAGCGCCGCCTTGTCGATGGTCTCTGCCGTCAGAATGTCGGTCAGCTCGACGTATGAGTCGCGCATTCCCATAACCCGCGGGCGGGCGTCCTTGATGAAGGCTTTAGCAAGCGCAATGAGCTGAACTTCCTGCTCGTCATTGGCTTCAATCTCGATGGCGAGATGCTTCACCATCTTTTCCACGCGCTTGTTCATCTGCTCTTCAGTCATGGAACCGCGACCGCGATGCCCACCCCAGTGAGCGGCGATTGGGGCGATGCCACCTTCAGCCTTGATGTGCTGATAGGTCTTGGAACTGGTAAAGGCCTGAGCGCCAAGCACGGATGTCATAACCAGAGCGGCGACACCGCCGATGACCCAGAAACCCCGGTTGCTGGTGCTTTTGGGAGGCTTTGGCGTGTTGTTGGTGTGTTCGGAAGTCATGTTGGGTTCCTTTGATGATGGGTTTCACCGTTGGGCGACATCCACAATCTAGGAGCCCTTTGTTGCCCGCCTGTCTCGGGGCGGTAAAGTTATGTAAAGACGTGCTTTGCACCCTCAGGCCGAATTTCGCACCGCTGCACGGTTCGCAAGTTCCGGTATGACTTGCACAGCCAGAATGGCCACAAAAATCAGGCCGCACCCCATGTAGGCAGGGACGCTCAGCACCTCGGAGAGCAGCGTCGCGCCAAACAGAGCGGCGAACAGGGACTCTGAAGAAAGCAAAATCGCGGCATCTGCCGGACGGGTGTGCTGCTGGGCGATAGCCTGCAGGGTAAATCCGATGGCAGCGGCAACAACAGCCGCATAGAGCACTTCGGGCATGGCTGCCCAGACCTGTGCAAGTGTTGGCCACGGTTCGTCTACCCAGCCTATGATCTGTGCGATGCCAAACCCGGCAAACCCAAAAGCGCCGCAGATGGCAAATTGAAGAGTGGCAATCATGATGGGGTTGCCAAACTTTTGGGCGGCCTTGCCGATCAGGATCACATGAACCGCCCAGAAAAAGGCACAGGCAATCATCAACAGATCACCCGGCTGCAATCCCGACAACGACCCACCGCCCAGAAGATAGATACCGATAATGGCCGCCACCGAGCAGGGCCACACGATCCAGTGTTGCTGTTCCCGCAGCACCAGAAAAACCAGCACAGGCACAAGCACCACGTATAGGCTTGTGAGAAAACCGGCATTTGTAATGGTCGTTGTCAGAATGCCAGCCTGTTGCAACACCGTTCCGATGGAAAAAACCAGTCCAATCCAGATCACCGGCCATGCTGCCTCCGACCAGTTCATCTGGTTTCTTTTCTGTCCGCGATTCCGACTAGATTCTGCAACTGCAAACGGCAGAACCACCAAAGCAGCGATCAGGAAGCGCAATCCCACAAACAACATTGGGCCCAGATCATCCATCGCAGTGCTTTGCGCAACAAAGCCAAGGCCCCAGAGGAGACCCGCAAGAAGAAGGAGAAGATTGGCTGTGATTCTGGACATCAGGCGTCTCTATCTGGTCCCCTCTGCCCGGGCAAGCAGAATGCATAAGGTCGAGCAACGGCGTTACAGATGTGAAAAATCAGGTGACGGTCCGTACGCTCATGCCTAGAATATTTGCCGCGGTGTTCGATAATCTCGAACATTGCGCAGGGGCCCAAACGCGCCGCCTCAACTCGGCGGAATGGAAACAATGCGAGACACTGTCATGGGTTTGATACTGAGATTTGTTCTACCGATTATTCTGTTGTTCGCAACAGCGGTTCAGTCGTTTGCGGGACCATCAAAAACCTTCAGGGACTGGTCGGTCTACTGCACGAATGCGCTCAGCTGCACTCTTTCGACCCAGTCGAACGGAGAGAGCGTCACGACTTTCTCTCTGACGCGGGAATTTGGACCGAACACGCCGCTGAAACTCTCGGTCTATGTTCCGCAGGATCGGGGAACGCCGGAGCGGCTTCTGCTCGTAGTCGATGGCGGGGCAACGCGGTTTGAACTTCCGTTCAATCAGGCCTCCAGAAGCGGGGAATATGATCCATGGGTGTTTTCTGGCCCGGCAATACAGGCAACGCTTTTTCCCGCGATGAAAGCGGGATCGTCGCTCTCAGCGCGGGTTTACGCCTCAGATGGTAATATTGAGGGGAGTTTTTCGTTGTCCGGCGTGGTGGCCGCCGCACTTTTTGTGGACGAAGCGCAGCAAAGGCTGGAACAGACCGACGCTCTGCATGCGGTTGGCGGAAAAATTCCTCAACAGATCGAAGGGCCGCGCCAATATTCTTCCGCCGGTCAGCTTCCGCCGAAGATTCGCGCTGCCTGGGAAGCAGCGACGTTTGAATGCTCAGACATCGCGCCTGACACTTTCGCGGCGCTGAACCCGTTCTCCGATGTGCCGGACGAGCATACGCGCATCTACATTTTGCCATGCGGCGGGCCGGGAGCTTACAACGCCTACTACGCGATCTTTAGGGAAGAAAAAACGGGCGCGGCCCAAATCGTCGGGTTGCCGCAAATGGGAGCCAATGGTCCCGGCGTGACCTACGGGGCTTACAATCTTGATTGGGATCGCAACAAGAAAACGCTCTCGGCATTCTTTAAAGGGCGCGGCATCGGAGACTGCGGTCTGCTGACCACATGGCAGTGGAGCGATGGAGGCGATTCGGGCTTCGTTTTGAAAGAACTGCGCCGCAAGGATGATTGTGACGGCCAGAACATTCCGTTGGAAAACTGGCCAAAAATCTGGCCATGAGCCGCCCAAAATCAAGCGCTTTGGCAAGTACTGGATAGGGCTCCACCGGATAGAACACCTGGTTGTGCAGAATTATTCGATTGTTGCGCATCACAAATTTATTCTTGCCGTGAACGTTAAGTTTAGTTGGAATCTGCCGGGTTTGGCACCATAGTTCTGAGCGAAGGTTACCGAAGGTCATCAATCCGCAATCAACGCCTTGATCCGTTGCGGTTCAGATCCCGGGCTTTCGGAAAAAGAGATTCGAACTGATAATCCGGCGAGACCAAACTCGCGTATGAAGTAATTCCTGAAGGAGAACATCGATGAAACTTACTTCCCGGACCCTCACCAACGCGCTTGCAGCCACTGCTGTCGCAGCTTCGGCTTTTGCATTCACTCCCGTATATGCCGCTGGCGACGGTGACAGCTCAACAACGCTTCCCCAGTGCCGCAAAGGCAAGGTCTGGGATAAGTCGAAAAAGAAATGCGTGGTTGTCAAAAGCAATCTGCTTGATGACAACAATCTTTATGAAGCCGCACGTGATCTTGCCTTCACCGGTCGCTACGATGAAGCGATTGTCACGCTCAGCTATGCGAGCAACAAAAGCGATCCACGCGTGCTGAACTATCTGGGCTATTCGCACCGCAAAGCCGGCCGCATTGATGTGGGCATGGGCTACTACAAAGAAGCGCTGCGCATCGACCCTGATTACACGCTGGTTCGCTCTTATATGGGTGAAGCCTTCCTGCAAAAAGGTGATCTGGCATCCGCCCGCGAGCAGCTTGTTGAAATCGAAAAGCGTTGCGGCACCGGTTGCGCCGAATATGCAGAGCTGAAGAAGCAGATCGACGCCTACAAGGTGAACTGATCAGCCAGGTATTTTCGGACTTGAATAAAGGGCCGGGATTTCGATCCCGGCCTATTCTTCTGCGTCGGCAATGTGACCAAGCCAGCGCTGAATCCGGGCCAGATTGACCCCGAAATCCTTGCGGCCCAACTGCGAACGCGAATAGATCGCAATCGTCGAGCTATTGTCACCAAGAGGGATATAGTCGATCTGAATGGTGTCCGGAAAACGGAACCAATAGCTGCGCTGAACATAGCGATCTGACAGCGGGTTGTCTGTGTGCCCGACAGGCTCCAGCAGAGCTTCCTTGTCGAGCTGGGTCTTTAATTTGTCCCTCAATTCACCAACAGACAGCGCGTAGATCGGAGATGCGATATCAGGTCGCCGATCTGTGCAATGTTCCGGAGGGCAGGCGAGGGCGTGATTGGTGCGCTTGCTCTGTTTTAACGACGCAATTGGTACAGCACCGAGATCAGCAGACCCCGCCATCATTTCGAAGCTGCGCTCGCGACCGACGATCACAAATGCAGCGCCCAGCACCGCGATCAGACAAATGATGACGAGCAGCGTTGTCACGAATTTCTTCCTCAAGCCGGATGTCCTTCAGATAACGACCGGCTCTTTATGATCCGTGATCTATTGTGCGGGCGAAATCTTCAGCACTCTGCCGTCGCGAGCGTCAGTCAGAAGCCACAGATTGCCCGCCGGGCCGGTGCGAACGTCCCGAATACGGCCATAGCGCTTCGAGAACAAGCGCTCCTCGCTGACTATTTTCGTGCCATCCACTGTGAGGCGAACCAGCATGCGAAATTTGAGTGCTCCGACAAACAGGCTGCCCTTCCATTCAGGAATGGCATCTCCGGTGTAGAAGTTGAGGCCTGATGGGGCGATGGAGGGATCCCAATAATAAAGCGGCTGTTCAAAGCCGTCCGCCGCCTTGCCAATCCCGATTTTCCGTCCGGAATAGTGCGTGCCGTAGGAAATCACTGGCCAGCCATAATTTTTCCCGGCGAGCGGTCGATTGATCTCGTCGCCGCCGCGTGCGCCATGTTCGACCGTCCACAGTTCACCGGTTTCAGGATGAAGTGCGGCACCTTGCGGGTTCCGATGGCCGGTTGACCAGATGGCGGGTGCTCCGTCCTTGCCATCAGCAAACGGATTGTCCTTGGGGATTGATCCATCGCGATTGATGCGCAGCACGCTGCCGGCGCCATCAAACGGGTTCTGGGCACGGTCCTGCTGGCCGCGGTCTCCGGATGTGATGAACAGGGTTTTGTCGCGGCCAAACACCAGTCGGGAACCGAAGTGTACGCCACCACCTGATTTCTTCGCGACCGAAAATATCTCGCGAAAACCATCAAGTCTGGCGCGGGAACCGTTGATGACAAGCTTGCCGCGACCTACCGCTGTTGCATATCCGCCTGAGGATTGTTTCGCGTAGCTGAGATAGATCAGATTGTTATTCGCAAAATCTGGATCAAGCGCGACATCGAGCATTCCACCTTGACCAACGGCGGCGACCTTGGGCACACCGCGCAATGGGGCGGAGATTTGCCCTTCGCTGATCAACCGCAACCGGCCCGGACGTTCTGTAACCAGCATCGTATCGGCGGAGACAAATGCCAACCCCCAGGGGTTTTTCAGTCCGCTGGCGATTGTTTCAACATTTACTTTGATTTTTCCGGCGCGAACCACTTCCGCCTGCGCCCCATCGGAGGAAATGTTGCTGAGCGCGATTGCGGCTCCGAGCAGGGCAAGGGTTGAAAATTTGCGGGTTTGGATCGGCATGGAGAAAGCTCCGCTTCTCATCAGGTCTGGGGCACTTGGTCTACGGATCCAACTTTAGCACAGATCAACTAGGACGCAGTCCCGCTTCGCCCAGCAAGACTTCACTTCTGGTTCAGCGGTGTTTTGAAAGAGACGCAACGCCCCCCGTCATCTGGCGACAGATGGCAAAACGCAAAACTGCCCTCGCCAGAAAACCAGAGCAGGAACCCTAGGACAGAGAGCGTTGCGCAGATGCGGGATCGATTATTCGGCCAAATCGAGCCCACAACCCGAGTGTGGAATAGAGCATGCTGATTGCAGCAATCAGGAACACGCCGACAACAATCATGTCGTGTGCGGTGCTGGCCTGGTGGTTGGCGAGCGGAGCGGCGAATGCCATGCCGACCATGCCAAATCCGGTCGTGAAGATCATCGCAACCGTGACAAGGACAATGGCCAACGTGAACCGGCAACGTTCGCGCCGATTGGTCTGAACAGCAATCCGGGAATTGAGCGAGTAGGTTTCCAGCACGTTGTTTTTCCGATCCATTTTCACGTCCAGTGCTCTTCTAATCAGGTGATCTGGACGATCATTCGTCGGCATTTTGACCGTGCAGGGCCAATCTCGTGTCAACATTGTGTCAGCTCGAAACACTCCGTGATCGGTTCGAGAGGCGGTTGGAGAGCAATTCCTCGCCGGTTGGTGGAGGATTATCAACCAATTGAACGGTGGTGAAACCTTGCACTTTTTCGTGTCTGGTCTTAGGGTCCGCGCGCTTTTATGGGCACGAAAAACTGCCCCAAAACACCATGAGACAATCAACGGAGTTCAAAATGGCCTTCCTTGCCAATGCCCTTTCGCGCGTAAAGCCTTCTGCGACCATCGCTGTCAGCCAGAAAGCACGTGAACTGAAAGCTCAGGGTGTCGATGTGATTGGGCTGGGAGCGGGTGAACCTGATTTCGACACGCCGGACAACATCAAGGACGCGGCCAAGGCTGCCATTGATCGTGGTGAAACCAAGTACACAGCTGTTGCAGGCATTATCGAACTGCGAGAAGCCATCTCTGCCAAGTTCAAGCGGGAGAATGATCTTGATTATGATCCCAGTCAGATCATCGTTGGCACGGGTGGCAAACAGATCCTGTTCAACGCTTTTATGGCCACGCTGAACCCGGGTGATGAGGTCGTCATTCCTGCACCCTATTGGGTGAGCTACCCGGAAATGGTGGCGATCTGTGGTGGCAATTCAGTCTTCGTCGAAGCGGGCATTGAGACCAATTTCAAGCTGACGCCTCAGGCGCTGGAGGCTGCGATCACCGATCGGACCAAATGGTTCATCTTCAATTCGCCATCCAACCCCACTGGTGCCGCCTACACCAAAGATGAGCTGAAGGCATTGACGGACGTGCTGCTTCGTCATCCGCAGGTCTGGATCCTGACGGATGATATGTATGAGCACCTGGTCTATGGCGACTTCGAGTTCTTTTCGCCTGCTCAAGTCGAGCCGGAACTCTATGACCGCACGCTAACCATGAACGGTGTCTCAAAAGCCTATGCCATGACAGGATGGCGCATCGGCTATGCGGGTGGGCCAGCGAGCCTCATCAAGGCCATGGATATGATTCAGGGTCAGCAGACATCAGGCACCTGCTCGATAGCTCAGTGGGCTGCGGTTGAGGCATTGAACGGCACGCAGGACTTCATCAATGAGCGTCGCGACGTGTTTCAGGAGCGGCGGGACCTGGTAGTTTCCATGCTCAATCAGGCCAACGGGCTCGATTGCCCAACCCCGGAAGGCGCGTTTTATGTCTATCCATCCTGTGCCGGGACAATCGGCAAGGTTACCGAGTCCGGCAAGGTGATTGAAACCGATGAGGATTTCGTTTCCGCTTTGCTGGAGCAGGAAGGCGTTGCGGTCGTGCACGGATCGGCCTTTGGCCTTGGACCAAACTTCCGCATCTCCTACGCGACCTCGACGGAGGCGCTGACCACAGCTTGCGAGCGCATCCAGCGCTTCTGTGCAAGTCTGCGGGACGCATAACCGCTGCAGACTTAATCGGACAATCTGAACAGCAATCAGCCCGGCACATTCGTGTCGGGCTTTTTGATTTCAAGCGCCACTCACCATGACATGATTGTGAGGTGATGTTGGTTTTCGGCTTAACGCAGATCGGATAGAATCTGCGGAAAATTTTCCGGGGGAAAGCCGATGTTCATCAAACCACACCGTGCCTGGGAGCTGCCGGAAAGTGCAGCCACACCAGAAGAGGCCTTCATCAATCGCCGCAGCATCATCAAAGCGGCTGGTCTGGGTCTTGCCTCGGCAGCAGGTGGAATGTCGATGTCCTCGCTTCCCGCATTTGCAACGGAAGCCACGGCCGATCTCTATCCAGCGACCCGCAATCTTGCCTACCGGGTTTCTCGTGATCTGACACCGGAAGCCACCGCGACCACATACAACAATTTCTACGAGTTTGGTGGGCACAAACAGATTTCGCGGCTCGCGCAGGCGCTGCCCACCGACCCTTGGGATATTCAGTTTGACGGCGCAATTGAAAAGCCATTCACGATTGGCTTTGAAGATCTGGTCCGCAAAATGTCACTCGAAGAGCGGCTCTACCGCTTTCGCTGTGTTGAGGCCTGGGCAATGACCGTTCCTTGGACGGGCTTCCCAATGGCAGAACTGGTCAAGTTCGCCAAACCACTTTCCTCTGCAAAATACGTTCGCATGGAAACATTCCTGAATCCCGAAATTGCGTCGGGTCAGAAACAGACCTGGTACCCTTGGGCCTACTCGGAAGGTGTGAGCATGGCAGAAGCCACCAACGACCTCGCCTTCATGGTGACGGGCGTATATGGCAAACCGCTACCGAAGCAGATGGGCGCTCCGATCCGGTTGGCACTGCCTTGGAAATACGGCTTCAAATCCATCAAGTCGATTGTGAAGGTGACCTTCAGCGAAGAGCGCCCGGTCAGCTTCTGGGAAAAGCTCGGGCCGAAGGAATATGGCTTTTGGGCCAACGTCAATCCCGAAGTGGATCACCGTCGCTGGAGCCAGAAAACAGAGCGTTTGATCCACACCGGTGAGCGCGTGCCGACCCGTATCTTCAACGGCTATGGCGAGCAGGTAGCGCACCTCTATACCGGATTGGAAGGCCAGAACATCTACTACTGAGCGACCCTTTGACTGGATCTACTCAAAAATAGAGCCGGAACCAGTTACGTGGTTCCGGCTCATGGTGCCCCACTTGGACACCCTGCCGATGGCGCGCCCCAGCGCCAATGCGCCCGACGGTGAAGGAGGAGGGATCGTCGGACACCACGGCATTTCGAGTTTTCAATCCGTTCAGATCAGCGGCGGTCTGGCATGGCACGCCCCATTGTTCGATCCGGAAATTCCGACAGGCAAAGCCCAAGAACAAACTACCACACCAGACCCTGGCCGGCGACGCGCACGCCCCGAACGCGTTTGTTTTCTGCAATCAACAGAAAACACGCCGGCTATTCCAGTAATCTGAAACTGAGTTGACGAATGAGCGTTGCTCTCAGCACCGCTTCATTTGCGTCATATTCGCAGTATTGTCTGGCAAGTGCTGTGTTTATTTTCCACCAACTTGGCCGTTGGAGCGTTTGCCATTGTTCCTGCGAACGGCGGGGACATAATGCAGACCGAATTCAATTTAAAGGGGGCGATTTCAAGTTTTTTGACCTTTACGTAAAAGTTATTGTAATTTCGCAACAGAGTTATGGCTGCGTTGTTTCTGGTTGCAATCGAACCTCGCATAAGAAGCTGAAAAACAAGGGTAAAATCCGCGCTGGTCTAGCACGCCAGGATTTTCATCCGTTTCGAGCTCATCGTGAGAAAATTCACATGGCAAGCATTGCCCGCCTTGAGCAGATCTGAAATCGACGAAACAGCAACTTTCATTTGGACAAAAAAAACCGGGCTCAAAGGCCCGGCTTAAGGTGTTGAACGCGCCGAGGGGATGGCTGCGTTCAAAAGGGAACAGATGGCAGCAAGGTCGCCGGGAGGAAAGAGCGACCCGCTCATCATCTGACCCGAATATGGTGAAAACCTTTTGTTAAGACAATATCGGCTGAAGCAAGGCTGCTATGCGGAAAACGCATAGCCGCGTTGCCTTTTTTGATCCGCATGAGAAAATGGAAGCGGTTTGCGACGCAGCCGCGCGCACGAGTTTCGTGCACAAGACAGGCTGAAACATCAGGAAGACGTGGGGAAGAATGGGTTCAGTAAGACCAAGTTTGCGCTTGCGAGAGAAGGAAATCCCGGAAAGCATTAAGCCGCGCCGAGTTCCTCAGCTCCGCTGAATAGGCGAAGTAGGTATCGAAACTGGGCACATCGGTGTCCGTCATGACGGGAACAAGCCCCGACGCATCACCAACAGAATAGTCCGGTAGGATCGCAATGCCCGCGCCGCGTTGAACTGCGCGCTTGATCGCCAAAATGGAATTGATGCACAAAACCGGGGTTCGATGCCGTCCCGCAGGCAGCCCAGCCACACTAAGCCAGTTCATGTCTTTCAGATAGGCAGGGGCGCCATCACCCCACGTGATGAGACGGTGATTGTCCAGATCATCGACGGATTTGGGCCGTCCAAAACGCTTGATATAGCTTGGAGCGGCAAACACGTGAAAATGCACCGTAAACAACCGTCTTTGGATCAGGTCGGGTTGCTGAGGTTGACGCAGCCTGATCGCACAGTCGGCTTTGCGCATGTTGAGATCCAGTTCCTCATTGGAGAGGATAAGTTGAACCTGAATGCCCGGATACTGATCAATAAATTCGTGCATTCTGATGGAGAGCCACGCAGAGCCGAGACCAACCGTTGTTGTGACACGCAGATCTCCAGAAGGACGTTTCTTAGAATCTGTGAGCTGGGAGCGCACAGTCTCCAGCTTCATCATCACGTCATTGGCCGTATTGAACAGCATCTCACCCTGTTCCGTGAGAATCAGCCCGCGCGCGTGGCGATGAAACAGGGGAACGCCGACTTCCTGCTCCAGTGCGCTGACCTGACGGCTGATCGCCGACTGGCTGAGATTGAGGCTTTCCTCTGCATGGGTAAAACTTCCCGCCTCTGCAGCGGCGTGAAACACGCGCAACTTGTCCCAGTCCATATTGTCCCCTCCATCCCCGCCAGCCTTATGGCGACTGGTCGGGTGGTAGTTTCGATGTTGACCGGCGTCAGGTCAACGCTTCATCGCGTTCGCGGTTTCCTCATCCGCTTTGCCCGGCATTATGTTGCGCGGGTTATGCGATCTGCGAAGCTGTTAGCCTCGATAACGTCTGTCTGGCCAACGCCCGAGTGCGCGTTTGATCATTGCGCCGCTTCGCTGACCTGCTCCAGCTCCGCAATGAACTTTTCTGCTTCAAGTGCTGCCATGCAGCCCATGCCGGCAGCAGTGACAGCCTGACGATAGATATCGTCCGTCACATCGCCTGCAGCAAAGACACCGGGAATATTGGTGGCGGTGGAATCCGGTGCGGTCTCCAGATAGCCGTTGGGTTTTTGCTTCAGCTTGCCCTCGAACAATTCAACCGCCGGGGCATGTCCGATGGCGATGAAAATCCCGTCGATCGGCATATCGGACACTTCACCCGTCACGCGGTTTTTGATTTTCGCCCCGTTCGCTGATGGCATCAGGCCGTCAGTGCCGGTGACCTCAACCAATTCGCTGTCCCAAAGGATGTCCACATTGGGCTTCGCGAACAGACGTTGTTGCAGGATTTGCTCAGCACGAAACGTGTCGCGTCGGTGAATGACGGTGACCTTCTCCGCAAGGCCGGAAAGATAAAGCGCTTCCTCGACTGCGGTGTTGCCGCCACCCACCACGATGACATTCTTGCCGCGATAGAAAAACCCGTCGCATGTGGCACAGGCGGAAACGCCAAATCCCTTGTATTTCTGCTCCGATTCGAGCTCCAGCCATTTGGCCTGGGCACCGGTTGCGATGATAAGGGAATCGCAGGTGTAAACAGTGCCACCGTCGCCCGTCACGCGGAACGGTCGTACGTCCAAATCGACCGAGACCACATTGTCACTCACAATATCCGCACCGACATTTTTTGCCTGCGCCAGCATCTGCTCCATCATCCATGGCCCTTGAACAGGATCGGCATAGCCAGGATAGTTTTCAACGTCCGTTGTGATGGTGAGCTGCCCACCCTGCTGCAATCCGGCAATCAGCGTCGGTTCCAGCATGGCGCGAGACGCGTAGATGGCCGCCGTGTAGCCAGCAGGACCGGAGCCGATGATCAGAACTTTGGAATGCCGTGGACTGGCAGAAGCGGATGAGGACATTTGGTCTCCGTTGGGCCGCGCGAAAAAGGGATCGTTGCCCCACATTAAGGAGTGGAACACACCCACTTCAAGGGAGAAGGTGTTTCACTCACAGACTTGGCATCTCCGAGGCGAATTTGTGCAATTTCCTCGACTTCCCGACATTCCCGCGTGGCAAAATCGTGAAACAGGATTATATCAGGTATAAGACGGGGAACGGCTAATTGTATGTTGCCCGCAAACTGGCTAAGCACAGTCAACTTTAATTTTTGCAGGATTTCCTCCCGTGACAGGTTCTCTGACCGAAGAGGTCAAACAAAGCGTCATCAACGCTTTTTCCAACGCTGAACTTTCAACTGAGCCTTACCCGCACTGGACGGTTCGCAATGTCGTGCCCGCAGCAGCGCTCGACGATCTGAGGGAGCTGCCGTTTCCTGCACCCGATCTAGGTGGTGTGTCCGGCACGCGCGAAGTTCACAACGCATCGCGCAACTATTTTGATGTGGAAAACCGCGAGAAGCATCCTGTTTGCGAGGCCCTTGCGCAGGCGCTGCAGTCGCCAGACGTTGTCAAACTCGTGGAACAGACTTTTGGCACCAAGCTAGAAGGCACTTACCTGCGTATTGAATATGGCCAGGACACGAACGGTTTCTGGCTTCAACCGCACACAGATATTGGCGTGAAAGCCTTCACCATGCTCCTCTACCTTTCTGATGAGGAAGGGCATGAGGAGTTGGGAACGGACATCTATTCAGATGCTGAAACCCATGTTGGCCGCTCTGAATTCTCTCCCAACGTGTCGATGATCTTTGTGCCATCAAACGACACCTGGCATGGTTTTGAGGAGCGCGAAATCAAAGGCGTTCGCAAATCGGTAATCATCAACTATGTGACCAATGAGTGGCGTGCACGTGAGCAGCTCGCGTTTCCGCAGCAAACGGTTTCACCTGCAGCCTGATCAAACGGGACATTTGGCACCATGCAGCTGATCACATTCAACGATGCCGATCATCTGCTGAGCTGGACTGCGGTTGCCGACGCGCTGGAAGCTGGTCACAAACTGTCGAAGGCGGAAATCGGTGATCTGCTGTTGCGCAAAGACGCAAACAGCCTGTTGTCGCGTGCAGCTTGGATTGATGAGATCGGCGTCGCTCTCAAATCCATGAGCGTCTTTCCGGAAAACGGCGCTCTCGATCCACCAAAGCCCTCCATTCACGGGGCAACACTGCTGTTCAACCGCCAGGATGGGTCCGTTGATGCAGTGATAGACGGCATTCTGGTGACCAAGTGGAAAACCGCCGGAGACTCTGTGCTGGGTGCACGGCTGCTTGCGTCGGAAAATCCGAAAACTCTGCTCGTGGTTGGCGCGGGCACCGTTGCCCGGACCTTGTTTCCAGCCTATCGCGAGATTTTTCCCTCTATCACCAGCTTCAGGATTTTCAATCGCAATCCGGAGAGTGCTGACCGTCTTATCAGCGAGTTTACGCCAGACGGTTTTGAGATCGAACGCGTTGAAGATTTGGGGTTGGCGGCGGTAGAGGCCGATATCATCGCCTGCGCCACCATGAGCAACGAACCAGTTCTCCGTGGTGAGTGGGTGCAGCCGGGCACCCATGTGGACCTGATCGGGGCATTTCGCCCCGATATGCGTGAAGCAGATGACGACCTCATCCTGAATTCAGAACTCTTCGTTGATTCCCGCTCAACAACCCTGGGCCACATTGGTGAGGTCCAGACACCCATTGATCAGGGCATCATCACCGAGAATCACATTCGCGGCGATCTATACGATCTGTGCAATGGAACGATGGGCCGCTCAGGGCCTGATGCAATCACCGTCTTCAAAAATGGCGGTGGTGCCCACCTCGATCTGATGGTGAGCGCACTGATCAAGCAGGTGTTTGAAAACAATCAGGCAGCCTGAGCTTACCCAAACCACTTTTTCAACTTGCTTGAAAAGCGGTGGCGGCGTTGCTCATGTTCCACCACATCGTCGGAAGTCACCCAATTCATCTGAACTGCGCGACGCTTGCCTTCGAATGGCTCGTGACCATGCCAGGAATTGTCTGAGCGCTTGAAGACCAGAAGCGTGCCTCCGTGCGGCGGAACTTCCGCGACGAAATCATCAAGGTCAGTACCATTTTTCAAGATGCGCAACCGACCGCCGTCCTGATCCCACTTTTCGTTCATGTAGAGCAGCACGGTGATCACTTTGGTTTTTGAATCTGTGTGCATGCTGCCGTCTTTTTTTCGGCAAAAGCCTCGGACGGTGTACATGGTGGGCTTGTCAGTCAGGTCAACGTCAAATTTCTCCTCAATCAGCTCGCGAAACCGTGGCTGATCAAGTTCTTCCATCAGGTTTTTGAAATGACCCTCAATGCTCAGAACACTTGGCGGATGGGAGCCTGGACCGGGAACTTCGGGATAGTCTTCAAGCACCTGCTCCAGCATGGTCTGATCGAGAAACTCTTCCACGATCAGATATTCAAACGGGCTTTTTTCAGCCGCTGTTGCTGCGAGCTTGTCGTAGTCGAGATAGGCCATGGGAAATCCTGATTGTTACACTCAGCATGTGGCGCAAACTCAGGATATTTTCAAGGCCGGTTGTGCAGCGGATCAGGCAAATATTACTGCACAATCAACCTGCTTTACGGGCGAACAGACCCATGGCTTTCTGAACCAGCGACGATGTGTTCTTCGTCTTGGTCGCAGTGGGTTTTTCGCTTTGCTGTGACGCCTTTTGAGCGATCTTGCGAAGCTGTGCGACGTTCAATTTCTTCTGCGCCTCATAGGCGTCCGGCAACGGCATTTCACTGCGATCAGTTGGTTCACCGGCGTGCTGCACTTCGATTTCGGAGTCAGGCTTGATCTCAAGATTTTTGTGCTCAAGTCGCTCCACGATCTCCTGATCAACGGGATTCTGCACGTCCAGTGTCTGCGGGTTTTCCGCCAGATCGTCAGCCCGTTCGGCCACAAGTGTGTTGAGAGCTTCACCAGCCGTGTTGAGCTGGTTCCCCTCATCATCATAGTGGATTGGAAGCTGGGTTTTGGTGTTGTCGTCGATGTCGTGTTCCGCCGACTTCACCAGCGTCAGGCTGATACGGCCATAGGGGTACTCTTCACTTGGCTCGTGGTGCCCGACTGCGATCACCTCGTCCTCATGGGTACCAAAACTGTCACCATGCGGAATGATCTCACCACGCATCTGGCAGCCGACCGCAAACTGCATCATCTTTTCGTATAGCCAGCTGAAGGGCACTGGCGCTTCTTCAAACACCAGTGTCTTTCCGAACAGCCATTGTGAGCCCATGCCCACAACGCCGATTGATTGGGTCCCGTTTTCGTCAGACGATCCCGAGAATGGATAAGGGTTCAAATAGAGCGGCCATTTGAAGTCGCTTTTGACAACAGCCAGGAACATTTCCGGGCTCATCAACTGATTGTTGGCGCACCAGTGAACCGCAGATGTTGGATTGTTTTCCGCAATCGCCAGGGCAATGTTCTGGCAGATCTGCATGGCCGATTCTGCCGTGAACGGATCGGTGATTTGGTTCATGTCTGAGAGCGCATCACCTAGAGCTTCACCAAGATCGGATTCGGCAACGAGACGATTGTCAATCGCGCCTTTCGCAAACGTTATGAACGTGTTGCAGGTGTGGTTCGCCACAGCCTGTTCCGCTTCCGGGAATGCCATTTGGGTGTAAGGCATCGCAAGCGCCTGCTGAAAGCCTTCGGGCCCCAGCGGGCCGGCGTTCTGGCTGACCATGATGCGGAAGTCGCCGACCATCACATGGATGTCCTTGTCGGTGCTCGTCAACATCAAAGACGCATCACCCGGCAACTCTTGCTCGGCTGCCAATAACCTTATGAGCCCGAACAGAGCCTCGCCGTCCATGGGCTTGAAATTTTCATGCAGAACGGCGCACTCAACCGCGTCCATCGGTGGGATGTTCATGAAAAGGCCTCTTACCGACATTCGATTCGGCACAAGGCTCGCACAATTCCCTTAACAAGAGGTGGGGAAAGGCGGTCGGCGTGGAGCGTCAGCCAGCATATTTCTGCTGATACAATCGGCTGATCTCACCAACAATTTCACCCATGCTGTCGAGCCTTTTGAATGCGCCCGCGGGCGCTTTTTCATCGAACCAGCAAACGGCTTGTTGCGCGATCATGTCGGCATGAAATCTCTTAAACTTGTCGGTGCCGCCTTTAAGCGGCAACAGGCGTACGGGCTTCCCGGTGAAACAGGCCTCACCGATCATGTTAACGGAATCGCATGTGACCAGAATTTCCTCACCCAGACCCAGCACACCGAAATATGGATTGTGGCCATCCCCGTCCCAAAGCCAGTGTGGCACGTCCTGCAGCTTGTCGCGCAACACCGAGACGAGAGCGTCACCGGTTCTCCGCGATGGGGTTATCAGAAGGGATGCTGCACGGGATCTTGCATATGCAGCGAGCTTCTCGCCGATCTCCGCCATTTCTTTTGGCTTAAAATCGTAAGCATTGCTTGGACCGCCCAATACAACGGAAACGAACGGAGCGGGCAGCGGCGAGACTCGCGCCTGCAGCAGGTCGCTCTCCGTGTCGAGCTTGTCCATGGTGACCCGATGCGGCGCCGTCAGGGTGCGCAGCACGTTTGATCCTTCCACTCGGTCATGCTCATTGACCCACACAAAGTCGAACCAGCTCGCCGGACAGGCAGGGTTTTGCATCACTGCGACGAAGCACTTGCCGCCAGAGCGGCGGCGGATCATGCGGGCGTAAGGCGCTGCAATCCGGCTCGATGCGACAACAATGTCGGGAAAGGGTGGCTGAACGGTTTTGTCTGGCATCGCAGGTCCAAACGGCGCCAGCCAACGAAATGGGCCTTTGGGATTGATGCGCTTGATAACCGGATCAATCCCCAGCGCTTCCAATACGCCTATTGCCTGCTGTTCATGACCGACCATGCCGCCGGTGAGCGCCCAGCCGGTGCGGGGAACCGCTGATTTTTCGTTCACGGCATTGGAATTTCATCTGGTGCGGGAACGCTGTAGCCGCGTTGAACGGCAGGGCGTTCCGCAACGCACCGGTACCAGGCCTTCAGATTGGGCAAGGAATCTATGTCGATTTTCTGCCACTGCCAACGGGCACACCACGGCCAGATCGCCATGTCGACGACGGAATAGTCGCCAACCACGAACTCGCGCTCGGCAAGGCGTTTGTCGAGCACGCCGTAGAGCCGTTTGGCCTCGTTGCCATAGCGTTCTTCGGCATAGCCGGACTTGCCCGGATTGAATTTCAGAAAATGGTTTGCCTGCCCGAGCATGGGGCCAAAACCACCCATCTGCCACATCAGCCATTCCATGGCCTCCCACCGCTGACTTGTTTCAGTGGGTAAAAAGGATCCAGTCTTTTCAGCGAGATAGAGCAGGATGGCGCCGGATTCCATCAGGCTCTGCCCGGTGTCGTGATCCACAATGGCTGGAATTTTATTGTTAGGCGAAATCTTCAAGAAATCCGGCTGGAACTGCTCATCTTTCATGATGTTGATGGCGTGGGTGGTGTAGTCGAGCCCCATTTCTTCCAGAGCAATGGAAACCTTGCGTCCATTGGGCGTGCCCCAAGTGTAAAGATCAATCATGAATATCGTCCATTGTTTCGAGAGACTGAGCGGTCGACTGATCTCCTATGCCGCTGCGCATTGCGACGCAACCTGTCACCCAAAAGATCATCCCGCAATGTGGCTGACCGTGGATTGAAAGCGCCACCCGGTTGACCTTGGCCCGCCTTTCATCGAAATCAAATGAAAGAAATCGGCTAACAGAAGTCGGTCACGATCCTGATGCGGGACACGATAAATGAGCGATCAAAAAACCTATCTGTATCAGTCAATTGCCCAGAGCATCGTCGATCACGATGTCGACACGATGTTCGGCCTGATGGGGGATGCCAACCTGTTCATGGTCGACCATTATGTTCGGGCGGGAAAAGGTACGTTCGTACCAGTTGCCTATGAGGGCAGCGCCGTGCTGATGGCGCTGGCTTACTCCAACATTGCACAAAAGACCGGCGTTGCGACGGTCACGCATGGTCCCGCCTTCACCAACTGCACCACCGCTTTGGCTGAAGGCGCGCGGGCACGGGTTCCCATGGTGTTGTTGGCAGGTGATACGCCTGTGGAAAATCCGCAAAACATTCAGAACATCGATCAACGAGAATTGGCCAACGCGACCGGCGCCGGCTTCGAGCAGATGCGGTCGCCGGAAACCGCCGCCAGCGATGTGGCGCGTGCTTTCCTTCGGGCGCGGGTGGAAAAACGCCCGATTGTCTTGAACATGCCCGCAGATTTCATGTGGAGCCCGGTGGAGCACCGCAATGAAGTCCATCCGGCCTTCATTGATCCATCCTTCGTGCCGCAGGGGAGCAATCTTGATGAAGCCATCGGGATCATCGCCTCCGCCAAGCGACCGGTGGTGCTTGCTGGCGTTGGCGCCATTCATTGCGGTGACAATCTGAAAAAGCTGGCAGATCGGCTCGAAGCGCCCCTGGCCACCACATTGAAGGCAAAGGGCCTGTTCAATGGCCATCCCTACAACATGGATATTTTTGGCACGCTCAGCACGCCAGCGGCTTACGAGGCGATAGACAAGAGCGATTGTATAATCGCCATCGGCACGAGCCTGCATCACTTTACCACCGACCGTGGCAAACTGGTGAAGGGTAAGCGCGTGGTTCAGGTCAACAACAATCCGGTTGAAATCTGCAAGAACTATCGACCGGATGCAGCCCTTGCAGGCGATGCCGCTCTGACAGCGGACAATATTGTTTATTGGCTGGATGAGGCCGAGATTCCTCCGAGTGGATTCACTGGAGAGTTGGACCGCGCCTCGCTGACACTTCATCCGTTGAGCAAACCAAAGGATCAAGACACGGGGAAGGTGGACTTCGTTCGAGCGCTTGATCGGCTGGATGAAATCTTGCCGCAGAACCGTATTTTGACCACAGATGGCGGTCGATTCATGACGGAGGTCTGGTGTCGGATGTCTGTGCCGGACGCCACCAGCTTCATCACCACCACGAATTTCGGCTCGATCGGGATAGGACTTCCCGTGGCGATTGGTGCGGGTTTTGCGGCCCCAAATCGCCCCATCGTGCTTTTCACCGGCGATGGCGGTTTCATGATGGGAGGCATCAACGAGTTCAACACGGCTGTGCGCATGAAACTCGATCTCATCACCGTCGTGTGCAACGATTCCGCCTATGGCGCAGAGCACATTCAGTTCAAGGATCGCCAGATGGACCCGGCTCTCTCCACTTTTGATTGGCCATCCTTTGCCGATGTGGCGAGTTCACTGGGTGGTCAGGGCGTGCGGGTGGAATCGCTCAATGATCTGGAAACGGTTGCCACGGCGATTGAAAACCGCGACCGCCCGCTTTTGATTGAACTGATGCTTGATCCGGAAGATGTGCCGCGTATGCGGATTTAAACGAACTGAACCCGCAACACCTCGTAGGTGCGGGAACCGCCCGGCGCCATGACCTCGACGCTGTCGCCCTCTTCCTTGCCAATCAACGCTCGGGAAATGGGCGAAGAAATCGACACTTTGCCCGAAGCGACATCGGCTTCAGGATCACCAACGATCTGGTAGTGCTTTTCTTCTTCAGTTTCCTCGTCGATCAGGGTCACGGTGGCTCCAAACTTGATCGTATCGCCGGCAATCTTTGAAATATCGATGATTTCGGCGCGTCCGATATAGTCCTCAAGCTCTGCAATCCGGCCTTCATTCAGGCTCTGTTGTTCTTTGGCGGCATGGTATTCAGCGTTCTCGGACAGATCACCATGGGCGCGGGCTTCTGCGATTGCTTCCACAATGCGCGGACGCTCTTCCTGTTGGCGTCGCTTCAGTTCAACTTCCAGAGCGTCATACCCGCCCTTGGTCAGAGGTACTTTTTCCATTCCGTCTCCGTTGGGCGCGTGATTTCATTGGAAATCACGCCTGCCACCTCTTCCTGAATGTGTTCAGGTGAAAATTCGAGCATCGCACTATAGCGACATTGAGATTCGCTGCAATGCGACCATTCGGGCCGCTTGCGGCGTTCTTTCCCCTAGAAATAGTCCTGCAAGGACCGCACTTCCAGACCGCTCTCAATCAACGCCTCAATAGCATCGGACGCTGCCACTGCTCCGGAGAGCGTGGTGTAATAAGGCACTTTCTGCAGCAAAGCGGCCTGCCGCAGGGATCGCGAGTCAGAGAGTGCCTTGGCACCCGATGTGGTGTTGATAACCAATTGCACCTGCCGATTCTTGATCGCATCCTCAATGTGGGGACGACCCTCAAGCACCTTGTTGATGCGTTCGCACGCCACACCATTTTCTTCCAAATAGCGCTGGGTGCCGCCGGACGCGAGGAGCCGGAAGCCCAGCCCGACCAGCTTGCGTGCCGTGTTGAGAATGCGTGGCTTGTCCGTGTCGCGAACGGAGATGAAGACCGTGCCCTCTTTCGGCAGATCATTGGATGCCCCAAGCTGCGACTTGGCAAAGGCCAGTGTGTAGTCCGGGCTGAGACCCATCACCTCGCCGGTGGAGCGCATTTCCGGGCCCAGCACCGTGTCAACGCCGGGGAAACGGGCAAACGGAAATACGGCTTCCTTGACGGCAAAGTGTTTCAGATCCCGTGGACGCGGTTTTTCACCATAAGCACTCAATGCAGTTTCGAGGGCATCACCCGCCATGGTGCGAGCCGCGATGCGTGCCACCGGTGCGCCGATGGTTTTGGCAACAAATGGCACGGTGCGCGAGGCTCTCGGATTGACCTCCAGAACGTAAATCACATCGTCCTTGATGGCGTATTGGACATTCATCAGGCCAACAACATTGAGCGCTTTGGCCATCGCCTTGGTCTGACGTTCCAGCTCATCAAGCATAGATTCGCCAAGCGAATGAACGGGCAGGGAACAGGCGCTGTCACCGGAGTGAATACCCGCCTCTTCAATATGCTCCATGATCCCGCAAATGAATGTGTCATCGCCATCGCTCAGGCAATCCACATCCACCTCAATGGCATCGGTTAGATAGCTGTCAATCAGCACCGGCGTGGTGCCGGAAACAGTCACAGCCTCCGTGATGTAACGGTCGAAATGCGCGTCGCTGCGCACGATTTCCATCGCGCGGCCGCCAAGCACATAGGACGGGCGGATCACCACCGGATAGCCGATATCTGCAACGATTTCTTTGGCTTCTTCCACGGACCGGGCAATGCCGTTGTTGGGCTGCTTGAGATCAAGCTCGATCAGCAATTTCTGGAACCGGTCGCGATCTTCGGCGAGATCAATGGCATCGGGTGACGTGCCAAGGATCGGCACCCCGGCCTCTTCCAGCGCGTTGGCAAGCTTCAGCGGTGTCTGGCCACCGAACTGAACGATCACACCAAGGAACTCGCCCTCTGCCCGTTCGGTGCGCACGATTTCCAGAACATCTTCCGCTGTCAATGGTTCAAAATAGAGCCGGTCTGACGTGTCATAATCAGTGGAAACGGTTTCGGGATTGCAGTTGACCATGATCGATTCAATGCCGATGTCAGCAAGTGCGAAAGCCGCATGACAACAGCAATAGTCAAACTCGATCCCCTGTCCGATACGGTTGGGCCCACCACCAAGGATCATCACCTTGCGGCGATTGGAAATCCCTGCCTCGCTTTGCGGGCTTCCGGTAAATGGCAGTTCGTAGCTTGAATACATGTACGCGGTGGGTGAAGCGAACTCGGCAGCGCAGGTGTCGATGCGCTTGTAAACCGGGTGCACATCGAGCTGGTTCCGCAGCGCCAGCACGTCTTCCACACCGCGTCCGGCAAGTTTTCCCAGTCGCGCGTCCGAAAAACCTTGTGCTTTCAACCGGCGCAGATTGTCCGCATCCCGCGGCAGACCGTGGGCGATGACCCGTTTTTCGGAACTGATCAGGTCTTCAATCTGCCGCAAAAACCAGGGGTCGATCTTGCAGGACTGGTAAACCTGTTCAACGCTTGCACCTTCGCGCATCGCCTGAGCGACCTTCAGGAGCCGATCTGGACGCGGAGTGCCAAGGGCAGCACGGATTGCGTTCTTGTCGTCTCCCTCGCCAAGGCCGTCAATCTCCACATCATCGAGCCCGTCGAGCCCTGTTTCCAGACCACGCAGCGCTTTTTGCAGGCTTTCCGGGAAGGTTCGGCCAATCGCCATCACCTCACCGACGGACTTCATGGACGTTGTGAGGACATCCGAGGCCTGTGCAAATTTTTCAAATGCAAAGCGCGGGATTTTGGTGACCACATAGTCGATTGTGGGTTCAAACGAAGCGGGGGTCGCGCCCCCGGTGATATCGTTTTCCAATTCATCCAGCGTGTATCCAACGGCAAGTCGTGCAGCGACCTTGGCAATCGGGAAGCCGGTGGCTTTTGAAGCCAGTGCCGACGACCGCGACACGCGTGGGTTCATTTCGATCACCACCAGCCGACCATCTTCGGGGTTTACCGCGAACTGTACATTGGAGCCGCCGGTTTCCACGCCGATCTCGCGCAACACGGCAATCGAAGCGTTGCGCATGATCTGGAATTCTTTGTCCGTCAGGGTGAGGGCAGGGGCGACGGTGATGGAATCGCCAGTGTGCACACCCATTGGATCGATGTTTTCAATCGAACAAACGATGATGCAGTTGTCCGCCTTGTCGCGAACCACTTCCATCTCGAACTCTTTCCAGCCAAGAACGCTTTCTTCCACCAGAACTTCGTTAGTAGGAGAGGCTTCGACCCCACCAAGAACAAGATCGTAGAGTTCTTCAAGCGTGTAGGCGATGCCGCCACCCTGACCACCCATGGTGAAGGATGGGCGCACAATGGCTGGCAGTCCGGAAATCTTGAAGGCTGCCAGCGCCTGGCTTTGGGCCTCCAGCCGATGCTTCTCCCGACGAAACACTTCTCCGTCGTCCCATTCGCGCTCAGCTTTGTCGCGTTCAGCAGCGCTGGCCCGTTTGGGGAGCGCTGCAAAAAACGCTTCCTGCTCGGCGGCGAATTGTTTTTTCAGATTGCTGGTGTTCACGAAGGCCGAACGAGGCGTTTCAAGGCCGATTTTCTGCATTGCGGCCCGGAAAAGATCGCGATCTTCGGCCTTGTCGATGGCTTGAGCATCCGCGCCAATCATCTGAACGCCAAACTGCTCCAGAACACCCATCTTCTTCAGGGAAAGCGCTGTGTTGAGCGCCGTCTGGCCACCCATGGTAGGGAGAAGCGCGTGGGGCCGTTCCTTTTCGATAATTTTTGCAACAACTTCCGGGGTGATCGGCTCGATATAGGTCGCATCGGCCAGTTCCGGGTCGGTCATGATCGTCGCCGGATTGGAATTGACCAGAATGATGCGGTAGCCGTCTTCCTTCAGCGCCTTGCAGGCCTGTGTTCCGGAATAGTCAAACTCACACGCCTGGCCGATCACAATCGGTCCGGCGCCAATGATCAGAATCGATTGGATATCAGTACGTTTGGGCATGCAACGGGTCCGGTCGGTGCTCGCACAAAACCCGGCGTGCGGGCGCATGCCGGGTGAAACGAGTTTTCATGTTGTCTGGCTAGGCCGGGCTTATAGGGTAAAGCGGGTGGGCCGTGAACCCTCGGAGCCTGCAAAAATCGCAGAATTCACCGTGTTTCGAGAGGTTTTTTGATCGGCGGCCTTCTGTAATGATGCGCGTGCGATAGACAGGTTTTTCTCGCGCCGGGCCGAGGCGTTCGGGAAACCCTTTTTCAGATTGTTGAAATTTCGCCAACGACATGACTTTTCGCCCTGATTATGGTCTTACTGCGGATCAATGAAGTTTGTTGCTGGGAGTTCTGCCCATGCGCTGGCGCGGTCGCAGGGAAAGTTCAAATATCGAAGATCGTCGCGGTGGCGGATCGTCCGGCGGCAGCCGGTTTGGGCGTGGGGGCCGCATTCGCCTGCCATCCGGCTCGCGTGCGCGTCGGGCGTCCGGCAGCGGCATTGGCGGTATCATCTTGCTGGTCGTGGCCTATTTCGGTCTGAAGATGGTCGGCATCGACCTTTTGCAGTTTGTCGATCTTGGTGGTCAGCAGCCAAGCCTTGTCTCGAACGAGGGGCAGACGAACAGTGCACCTGCGCGTGACGACGAAACAAAGTTTGTGGGCGTTGTTCTGGCGGAAACGGAAGACACCTGGAACGGCATTTTCAAGGCGCGCGGCGAAACCTATCCAGAACCCAAGCTTGTCCTGTTTTCTGATCAGGTCCGCTCGGCTTGCGGCTTTGCAAGCTCCGCATCCGGCCCGTTTTACTGCCCGGGCGACAATCAGGTCTATATCGATCTGACCTTCTTCAAGGAGCTTGCGACCCGGTTTGACGCGGCGGGCGACTTCGCCCAGGCCTATGTGATTGCCCACGAAGTGGGGCATCACGTTCAAAACGTGATCGGTGTCCTGCCGAAATTCAATGAAATGCGGCGTTCAGGCAAGATGAACCAGAAGCAGCAAAACCAGATGTCGATCCGGGTGGAACTACAGGCCGACTGTTTTGCCGGCATCTGGGCGCACTATACCGAGCAAAAGGGTTTGCTGGAGCGTGGCGATCTTGAAGAAGCGCTCAACGCGGCAACGCAGATCGGCGACGATGCCATTCAGAAGCGAACACGTGGCTTTGTCGTTCCTGAAAGTTTCAATCACGGCACGTCAGATCAGCGCCGCCGTTGGTTCCGTCGTGGCTTCGATGCCGGACGTATGGATGCCTGCAACACATTTAGTGCGAATGCGTTGTGAGTGGTCATCGTCAACGGCAATGACGTCCTCACATCCTCATCCTGAGCCTGTCGAAGGAAGGATGTGGCCAGGGCTCAATTGGCAAAAAATGCTTTGAACATGTAGCGAGAGGCAGAGGATTCAGGCCACCTCGTAGTTCGACGGGCTCACCATGAGGTGGAGATAATTGTCCTCCGGCGCCTCAAACCCGTTCTTCCAGAAGCGGTTTTTGCGCCCGTTCCCGCATCAGGTTGACGAAGCGGCGGAAGAGATAGTGCGAATCCTGCGGACCAGGTGAGGCTTCCGGGTGATGCTGAACTGAGAAAACTGGTTTTCCGGCGACGCTCAGACCGCAGTTTGAACCATCAAACAAAGAGACGTGCGTTTCGTTGACGCCCTTGGGCAGGGATTCGCTGTCCACTGCGAACCCGTGGTTCATCGATACGATCTCCACCTTATCGGTCGTGTGATCCTTCACCGGATGGTTTGCACCATGATGCCCCTGATGCATTTTCACTGTCTGCGCGCCAAGCGCCAGCGCCAGCATTTGGTGGCCGAGGCAGATGCCAAAAATCGGCAGATCGGCCGCGAGCAGCGCCTGAATGGTCGGCACTGCATATTCGCCCGTCGCAGCAGGATCGCCGGGCCCGTTTGAGAGGAAAATGCCGTCCGGCTTCAGGGCAAGAATGTCGTCAGCGGACGTTTTTGCGGAAACAACCGTCACTTCGCAGTCGAGATCAGCAATGAGGCGGAGAATATTGTTCTTCACGCCGAAATCCATTGCCACCACGTGAAAGCGGCCCTTGTCGGCCTCGCCGTAGCCCTTGTTCCACACCCACGGTGTGCCGGACCACTCGCGACTTTCTGAAATCGTAACGGATTTGGCGAGGTCCGCCCCTTCAATCCCGGACCAGTCAGCGGCCATTTTGCGCAATTTCTCGCGGTCAAAATTGCCGTCTACCGAGTGGGCAATTACCGCATTGGCAAGGCCATTTTCGCGAATGTGGGCGGTCAGTGCCCGCGTATCCACGTCGCACATGCCAATGATGCCGCGCTTTTTCAGCCAATCTCCGAGTTCCAGTTCCGCACGGTAATTGGAGTTGGGCGTGATCGGCATTTTGAAGATCGCGCCAACAACGGACGCATCAGCGCCACCATTGAAGGTTTCATTGTCTTCATCATTGGCCCCCACATTGCCAATGTGAGGAAATGTGAACGTCACGATCTGACCCGCATAGGAGGGGTCAGTGAGAATTTCCTGATAGCCGGTGATTGCGGTGTTGAAGCAGACCTCCGCCACACTTTCCCCTTCAAATCCAAGGCCCTGGCCTTCGATCTCGGTGCCGTCGGCCAGCACCAAAAGTGCGGTGACGGGTTTCGTGCTCCAGGGCTGCGGTGCGTTTGCGGAAGTGTTTTCGGTCATCTTTGTGGTGCGCCTGCGGTCAGACATTCATCCCGCTTAAGTGATGAAGTCAGATGTTCAGAGTGGCTTGATTTTTGTCGGCAAAGCCTTAGTTAGGGCTTCGGCTTGATTGTCAGGCGTCTCTTAATCGAACACGAGGGGGCGGTCAACTTGCCGTGCATATTCACGAATATGCAAATAAAACAACATCTTAGAGTTCATCAAATTGTTGCGCGTGTCTAAACTAGGGGCTAATGTGCCGCCGGACCGCTGGCAATGTGATGTAAAAATGGATCCAATATGCGTGAGCAGTTTTCGACCGCACTGACCCAGTCACTCAAAGCAGGCGACAAGCGCCGCGCGTCCACGCTGCGGCTCATTCTGGCTGCCATCAAGGACCGGGATATTGCCGCACGCGGCAGCGGTAAGGAACGGGTCTGCGACGATGATATCCTTCAGATTCTCGGCAAGATGATCAAACAGCGCGAAGAATCAGCCCGCATCTATGATGAGGGCAACCGCATTGAACTGGCCGCGCAGGAGCGGCAGGAAATGGAAATCATCCGCGAGTTCATGCCACGCCAGATGGATGACACCGAAGTGCGTCAGGTTTGCGAAAAGATTGTCGCGGAAGTCGATGGTTCCGGTCTGCGCGACATGGGCAAGTGCATGAACGCGCTCAAGGCGCGCTACCCCGGGCAGTTGGACATCGGCAAGGCGTCTTCAGTTGTGAAAGGCCTGTTGCAGTAACTCATTGCGCGGCTGAAACCGGCTCCCACAATTCAACTGCGTTGCCTTCGGGATCATAAAGCCGGGCAAACCGTCCGTTCGGATAGGGGGTCGCGTCAACTTTGACCTCAATTCCCGCCATCTCCAATTGGGCGATCATGGCGTCGAGATCATCGACACGAAAGTTGATCATCCAGGATTTCTCAGTCGGGAAATAGTCAGTATCAGCGGGGAAGGGCGCAAACACGGTGCTTCCTGCCGCCTGTTGCCATGGCAGCGTGTCATAGTCCGACGGCACTTTCGAAACGCCCAGATGGGTTTCGTACCATTCCGCGAGCGCGGCCGGATCGTTCGCCCGGAAGAAAACACCACCAATGCCTGAAACACTTGCCATAACAGATTTCCTTTTCGAGTGATGCCGATCATTAACCTGGCTTTTCCACAGCATTCGATTTGCTGTGCTAAACTCATCGACAATTCATGACCAAGGGGTTTGGCTAGGCTAAGACCCCACTGTCAGCAACGCAACCAATCCGGATAAATCTTGGCGCGCTTCACCCCATCCTTTCTGGAAGAGATAAAAGAGCGAATTCCCATCGCCGATGTGGTGGGGCGGCGGGTGACGTTCGACAAGCGCAAAAGTCAGCCCGCCAAAGGGGATTTTTGGGCGTGCTGTCCGTTTCACGGGGAAAAAACGCCAAGCTTTCACTGTGAAAACAGCAAGGGCCGGTATCATTGCTTTGGCTGTGGCGTTTCCGGTGATCATTTCCGCTTCATGACGGAGCTTGACGGGATCAGCTTTCCGGAGGCCGTGGAACGATTGGCCAACGAAGCCGGCGTTCCAATGCCGATTTCCGATCCAAAAGCCATTGAGCGGGAGAAGCAGAAAGCCACCCTGTTCGACGTGATGGAGTTGGCGGCGAAGTTTTTTCAAGACGCTTTGCAGACGGCGGCAGGTGCCACCGCGCGATCCTATCTCCGCGACCGAGGTCTGTCACAGGCCGTGCAAAACCACTTTGGCCTCGGCTACGCACCGCAAAGCCGCAATGCGCTGAAAGAATTTCTCGCATCAAAGAACATTCCGAAGGAACAGATCGAAGCCTGCGGGCTTGTTGTTCATGGGCCGGATATTGCGGTGAGCTACGACCGGTTTCGCGACCGCATCATGTTCCCGATCACTGATCCGCGCGGGCGGGTCATCGCTTTTGGTGGAAGAGCGCTTTCAAGTGATGTTCCGGCGAAGTATCTCAATTCGCCAGAAACCGAATTGTTCAGCAAAAGCAATGTCCTGTTCAATCTAGGCAATGCGAGACGAGCCGCGGCGAAGTCCGGCACCATGATTGTTGCTGAAGGTTACATGGATGTGATTGCCATGCATGCGGCGGGCATCGAACATGCCGTTGCCCCGCTTGGCACCGCGCTCACGCCCAATCAGCTCAACATGGCTTGGAAGTCGGTTGGCGAGCCGGTGCTTTGTTTTGATGGCGACGAAGCGGGCCTGCGCGCGGCCCACCGTTCCATCGATGTCGCCTTGCCAGCGCTTGTGCCCGGGCGGTCGATGCGGTTTGCCCTTCTGCCGCAGGGCCAAGACCCCGACGATGTAATCCGCCAGTCGGGCGTCGAAGCCCTCAAAACCGTGCTGAACGAGGCGCGGCCCCTGGCAGATATGATCTGGAGCCGGGAAACCGGCGGCAAGATTTTCGACACGCCTGAGCGGCGTGCAGAGCTCGAAGCCAATCTGAGCGCCGTGACGAAGTCGATCCAGAACGAGGCGGTTCGGCGTCACTACGAACAGGATATGCGCGACCGGCTGTCCGGTTTCTTTGGGTCTGAAGAGGCTTCAGCGTCGGGGCGTTCGCAAGCCGGTGGTCGTCGAAACACCCAACAAAATGCGCGGCGGGGCCGCTTTCAGGCGGGCCAGTTTCAGCGTGGCGCGGCCACCAATCGACGCTTTGCCGTTTCCGATACGCTGATGAACAGCCCGTTGGTAAAGCGCCAATCCGCGCTGCCGCCACTCCGCGAAACTGCGCTCGTCATCACCATCGCCAATCACCCTGCGGTTGGCATCGCATTCTTTGAAGAATTCTGTGAGCTGGAGTTCGAGCATCCCTGGTTGAAAAAGCTGGCTGGCACGATATTGGATGTCTTTGCAAGCCATGCTGCTGAACCCGTTCCGCCAACGCTTGCTGAAATGCGGGATGCCCTGTTGCAGGCCGGACACGAAACCGAACTCAAATCGCTCGAAAATCAGGTTCAGGCCAACAGAATCTGGCAGGCATTGCCTGAATCAGCATTTGAAGACGCTAGAGATGGCTGGAAACAAGCCTATGGCTTGCATCTTCGCGCGCGTTCACTAAATAGGGAAATGAAGGCAGCCGAAGAGGCGTTGGCTCAAGAGAGCACGCAGAGAAATTACGACCGGCTTCTTCAGATACAGCGTGAACTTGCAGACAGCGAGGGCACAGAAGCATTGATCGAGGGGTTCGGCATTCCATCGGGACGGCCAAGCCGCTCTTTTTGATGTTTGGTGCGCAAGCTGGCTTAAGAAACAATATCTGATGGCAGAAATGTTGTGCCAGCGGACGAACAAGCTGAGGCAGCCTCCAGACACTTTCAACTTCGCAATTCGCCAAGGTTAATGGGGAATTAAGCCTCGCGCTGATATCACCCGTCGATGTGAACCTTGTGATTCGAACAACCCGTTGGTGCAACGGCAATTCCGGCCCAACACATGCCCGTTCGAAATATTGCATGAATTGAAAAGTGTTCCGGCGACTGTCGGAAGATCAACACGAACATTGAGCTTTGCGCCTTGGCAATGCTCAACCCGGCAAAAGAAAGAGCCCAAATGGCAACAAACACCGCGCTCGCCGAAAAGAAAAAAGAAGATACCGCTGAAGCCACCCCGGACCGTCCGTTGATTGATCTCAACAATGATGCGGTCAAAAAACTGATCAAATCAGCGAAAAAGCGCGGTTTCGTCACCGTTGACGAATTGAACTCGCTGCTTCCCTCCCAGGAAGTGAATTCCGAACAGATTGAAGACACCATGTCGATGCTCTCCGAAATGGGCATCAACGTGGTTGAGGAAGACGAGGTCGAGGAGACTTCGGAAGAAAATTCCACCGAGCTCGTCGAAACCACCAAAAAAGCCGTTGCAACTGTTGCCAAGAAAGAGCCGACGGACCGCACCGACGATCCCGTGCGCATGTACCTGCGCGAAATGGGAACGGTTGAGCTTCTGTCGCGCGAAGGCGAGATCGCCATTGCCAAGCGCATCGAAGCTGGTCGCGAGACCATGATTGCCGGGCTTTGTGAAAGCCCACTCACCTTTCAGGCGATCATCATCTGGCATGATGAACTGCTTGAGGGAAATGTTCTCCTGCGCGACATCATCGATCTTGAGGCCACTTATGCCGGACCCGATGCCAAGCAGAATGTGCCGATCAACCCCAACGCGCCAGCATCTGTTGCCGAAGCTGTGCGTGAAGGATCAGGCGGCGAACATCAGCGCGACGGCAATGTCCGCAGCATCATGGACATCGAAGTTCCCGATTCTGCCAAAACCGCTAAAGCCGATGACGAAACCAAGCAGGAAGGTGATGGCGAAGGCTCATCCGAAGAGGATGATGATGACGATGACATGGAGAACTCCCTGTCACTCGCCGCAATGGAGGGGGAACTCAAGCCCCGCGTGCTGATGGTGTTTGATGGCATTGCCTCAAACTACAAAAAGCTGCGCCGTTTGCAGGATCAGCTCGTTGAGAAAAAGATGACAGCCAAGTCGCTGTCACCGGCACAGGAGCGTCGCTACAAGCAGCTCAAGGACGAGATCATCGATTCCGTCAAAAGCCTGGAACTCAACCAGAACCGTATCGATGCGCTGGTTGAGCAGCTCTACGACATTAACAAGCGTCTGGTTGGCCGTGAAGGTCGCCTGTTGCGTCTGGCAGAATCCTACGGCATCAAGCGCGAGGAATTCCTGACCGAATATCAGGGGTCAGAACTCGACCCCAACTGGATCCGCCGCATTGCGAGCCTTTCCGCCAAAGGCTGGAAGGAGATGTGCAAGGATGAGAAGGACACCGTGAAAGATCTTCGCGGTGAAATTCAGCATCTGGCCACCGAAACCGGGCTGGAGCCCATCGAATTCCGCCGCATTGTTCATATGGTGCAGAAGGGTGAACGCGAAGCCCGTCAGGCGAAAAAGGAAATGGTGGAAGCCAACCTGCGCCTGGTGATTTCCATCGCCAAAAAGTACACCAACCGTGGTCTGCAGTTCCTTGATCTCATTCAGGAGGGCAATATCGGCCTCATGAAAGCGGTCGATAAGTTTGAATATCGCCGCGGCTACAAGTTCTCAACTTATGCTACCTGGTGGATCAGACAGGCGATCACGCGGTCGATTGCCGACCAGGCCCGCACGATCCGTATCCCAGTGCACATGATTGAAACGATCAACAAGATCGTGCGCACATCGCGCCAGATGCTGCACGAGATTGGTCGCGAGCCAACGCCGGAAGAACTTTCCGAAAAGCTGGCTATGCCGCTTGAGAAGGTGCGCAAGGTTCTGAAAATCGCCAAGGAGCCGATCTCACTCGAAACGCCGATTGGTGACGAGGAAGACAGCCATCTGGGTGACTTCATCGAGGACAAGAACGCGGTTCTTCCCATCGACGCGGCCATTCAGTCGAACTTGCGTGAAACCACGACCCGTGTGCTTGCCTCACTCACACCGCGCGAAGAGCGCGTTTTGCGCATGCGCTTCGGCATTGGCATGAACACCGACCACACTCTGGAAGAGGTTGGTCAGCAGTTCAGCGTGACCCGCGAACGCATTCGCCAGATCGAGGCCAAGGCGCTGCGCAAGCTGAAGCACCCAAGCCGCAGCCGCAAACTGCGCAGCTTTTTGGATAGCTGATGTCTTTCCTCAAAAAACTCTTTGGTGGCGGTGGTTCTGGTGAAGCAAAGCCCGCAGCGGAAGCCGACTATGAGGGCTTCCACATAGCCGCCACTCCTATGCCGGAGGGTGGGCAGTATCGTCTTGCCGCATCGGTCACCAAGGAGATCGACGGAGAAACGAAAACCCACAAGCTCATTCGGGCCGATGTTTTCATGTCGGCTGATGAAGCGGCGGACGCCGCCATTCGCAAGGGCAAGCAGATGATCGACGAGCAGGGCGAGCGTATTTTCAGTTAGGTTTGTCAGTTCCCGAACGAAGCAAAGACCTAACACCGTCATCCCGGTCTTCAGGACCAGGATCCAGAACATCCCACGAAATCAATGGATTCCGACCGTATAGGCCGGATTGGCGATGAAACCGGACTCAATCCGCCAAGCATCAATGGTCCAGCTTCACGCGCTTTCCTGAATTGGCGGCTTCATAAACGGCGAGCGTTGCCCGCAAGGTTGCGCCCGCGTCACGCGCCGAGATCCGCGGTATCGCCTCACCTTTAATCACATCCCCGAAATGCTGAATCTGGGCGACAAATGCATCCTCCAATGGCTGATTGAGGTCTTCCGCCACAATCTCATTGCGCCAGTGCGCGTCGCCCGAATGTGTTGTCCACAACCGCAAAGACGGGAACTCAAGCGATCCTTCGGTGCCCATGAAACGCACGGCATTTTCGCCTGTTTTCCGGTAGAGCGGGCTCTCCCCGGTGGCTTGTTCCCAGGTCCAGGGCGAATGCGATTGGTCGGACAGGATGAAACTCCCAAGCACCCCACCTGAAAACCGCGCAACAAGTGCCGCCACGTCCTCTTTCTCGTGTCCCTGAATGTGGTTCGAGGTCTCGGCAATGATGCTTTCAACATCGCCCACAATGTAGCGCAGCAGATCCATATCGTGGATCAGATTGGTCAGGATGGGTCCGGCCTGCCATTTCTTGCGCCAGTCAGGCGCGTAGTATTCGTCATGCTTGCGGACATTCCATTGTCCTGAAACGGCAACCAACTGGCCGATGGCGCCGTCCCGGATGAGATCCCGCGCGCGGTTCACAAGACCATAATAGCGGCGGTGATGCCCCACCAATACGTGCCTGCTCGCGGCATCAGCGGCAATTGCGAGTTCTTCGGCCTCTTCACTGGTGGCCGTGATTGGTTTTTCAACGAGCACGTGGGCACCGGCTTCAAGAGCGCGCAAGGCGGGCTTGAGATGATGCTCTGTTGGCGATGCAATCACCACACCCGCGGGACAGACCGCCGGCAACATCTCTTCAAATTCACCAAAACCGGGCACACCATAAGCTGCGGCAGTATCTTGTGCCTCCGCTGACGGATCGCAAATAGCCACCAGTGCCACGTCGGAAACGCTGCCGATTGCCTCAAGGTGCCGCTTGCCGATAGCGCCTGCGCCAATGAGCGCGATTGGGGTTCGTTCCACAGTTTCAGGCACCTTTTGCACTTGAGATGGGCCGTGATGTCATGCAAATGGTTGGCGCGTCAATCACGGATCGGCGTTTCGCAGCGACCAGCCCCGAAAGTTGACAATTGTCACAGACACAAGCAGCCTGAAGCGGTACAACTTTAAACTGAGTTGTGAGGGTGGTGCGTCATGAAGCTGAAGTTTCTTTACCCGATACCGCTGATTCTTCTTGTGTTATCAGCCTGTTCGCCTGTTATCGGTGAATACAGTCTGCAGGCTTACAAGAATGCGACGGAGTTGAAGGCCCGCTCAATCGCGCTGCTCGATAAATCCACCGATCCCTATGTTCGCCATCAGGCGGAAGCCGAAGAACTGATGGTCTCAATCAATGCGGCTTACGAATTTGCTGCCGGTCTGCCGCGCAACGATATCGCTGCCCGGCAATGGAACCTGATGCGCAGCAAACAGGAAAACCTCATGGGCGGATTTGTCGAGTTCTGGAAGAAACGACGTCGGGGTTTGAGCAGCTTCTTCGTCGCGGAGTACCGCAAAGAGATCAATCAGACGTTCAACTACATCATCTGCCTTGAAGCCAACAAACAGGAAAAGACCAAATGCGGTCAGTAGTTTTTTGATCTTCGTCAGATGGAGGAATGGGCATGAACATCGATGAAATCTTGCAGGGTGCGATGGTTGATGTGGTCAATCTGGCAACCGACTCATTTGGTGATCTGGCAAGCGACACCGAGCAGGACATTATTGATTTTACGAATGAATCCCGCGAGAAGCTCGACCTTTGGACGCAAGCCGCCGCGGCAGGCTTCATGGATGATGAGGAGTTCGCTTTTCTGCTTGGTGCTCGCATGACCAACGCGAAAATGCGTGCGCTCACCCGTGCGGGCATTGTTCAAACCCGCATTGAGCACTTCCGAAAGGGCGTGATCGATATCATCGTCAAGGCCGTTTTTTCGGCGATTGCATGAGATCGCCGCGACCAATCTCAGATGCTTGGCCAGTTAGCCTGGAACGTAAATCCGCGAATAGGCTTCGCGAACCGTCTGAACCGCATCTTCGCGGCGTCGGCTGATATGGTCACGCATCAGACTGGCAGCAGATGAAGCGTCCCGCGCTTCAATTTGTTCAAGAATAGCAAGATGATGATCAGGCGTGACGTCCCAGCGCCGCTCCATATCGAGCCACCGAATGAAGCGGGTACGCGCATTGGCGTTTTCCAATTGCCGTTCAAGCTCGCGATTTCCCGAAAGACGCATCACGCGCAAGTGGAATTCCTCATCAAGGTCTACGAGCACACGCGCGGGGGCATCCGCCACATAGCGTGATTGCGTTTCTTTAAGAAAGCTGCGCACGGCGTGAATTTCTGCATCATCTGATCGTTCAACAGCGAGGCGAACGCCTTCAGTCTCCAACGCTTGTCGAAGTTCATAAAGATCGAGAACATCGTCCGGTTCAAGCGAACGGCAATAAAAGCCTTGACCGGGGCGAAAGCTCAAAAATCCTTCGGCGGTCAGGCGATTGAGCGCCTCGCGCAACGGCGTGCGGCTGGTCCCAAGTCTTTTGGCAAGCTGTCCTTCATTGATGCGCTCGGACGGTTTGAATTCAAACCGCACCGCTAGGTCTCGCACATCGGCATAGACTCGGTCAGCGCTGTTCATGCCATGGCCTTCCCTAGTGGGGACAGGGTAATCGCATGTGGAAGAAAACGACAGCCTATCTGGCTTGTTCCCTCCCCTTTCTCAAAGGGGAGGGTGGCATGGCGGAGCCATGTCGGGTGGGGATTGCGATGGTTTTCTCCCCCACCCGTCCACGTTCGTGGACACCCTCCCCCGCTGGGGGAGGGAAACAACCAAGCCCTATTCGGGTCGTGAATTATCGCGGTGGCTACTGCCTGGATGAAGAGTGACGATGGGTGTGCAAAGTTTCCATTCGAATCCAGGAGAGCTTTTGCGGTACCGCTAGCGCCGGTTCCAAACCGAAATTGTCTGGCCTTTGCGATCAACCACGTCCTTGCGACCCACCGCTCATTCAAGTTCCAAATCATATGTCTTGTCGCGCTCATTCAAATTGTATACAGCTTTGCGCACGATATAGTCCACAGGGAAATTCAAAAAGAGGCTGAGATGAGCGAGCAAACCCAAACGAACCAGATGACCGGTGCTGAAGCCATGGTTCGCATGCTGGAAGAGCATGGGGTGAAACATATTTTCGGCCTGTGCGGTGACACCACGCTGCCATTCTATGATGCGCTATACCGCCTCAATCACAATATCGAACATATCCTCACCCGCGACGAGCGATGTGCAGCTTATATGGCGGACGGTTATGCCCGTGTGACGGGCCGTGTGGGAGTCTGCGAAGGACCGTCTGGCGGCGGGGCGACCTATATTCTTCCCGGTCTTGTGGAAGCCAATGAGAGTTCCGTGCCGATTTTGGGCATCACCTCTGACGTGGGCACCCGTTCCAAGGGGCACTACCCGTTGACGGAACTGGATCAGGAAGGGCTGATGCGCCCGCTGACCAAGTTCAACACCGTCATCCAACATGCAGATGCCGTGCCGGATGCTGTGCGCACGGCCTTTCGGAAGATGACGACCGGTCGCCCCGGTGCTGCGCATCTGGGACTTCCAATCGATGTGCAGCGTGGGCAGGCAAACCCCGATGATATCTGGGCCGATCCGGCGCACCAGACTTACCCGGCCTATCCGGCAGGCCCCGATCCTATGGCTATTGATGCGGCACTCGATGCCATCCTGTCTGCAAAATTCCCTGTGATCATCTGCGGTGGCGGGATTGTTCTTTCACGCGGCGAAGCCGGTTTTGTGGAGTTCGTGGAAGCGCTCGATATAGCGACCGCCACAACCATTTCCGGGCAGGGCTCGATCCCTGAAACCCACCCAAACTGCATTGGCGTGGTGGGGTCCAACGGCGGGGTTATTCCAACGCGGGAGCTGGTGCAACAGGCCGATCTGGTGGTTTTCATCGGCTGCCGGGCAGGGTCTGTCACCACCGAGCTTTGGCGATATCCGGCAAAGGGCACGCGCATTGTGCACATCGACAACGACCCGGAAGTGATCGGCGCATCCTACAAGACGGAAGTCGCAGTCGTGTCGGACGCGCGTCTTGCCATCGACGCGCTCAACAAGGCGCTGAAAGAAAAAGGCCCGCAGGCCGGTTTTGGCGGCGCAGCGGCAATTGCACCGCTCAAGGCAAGAAAATGGCAGGCGTTCCAGGAACTTTCCGGCAGCACGGAATCGCCGGTTCGTCCGGAACGCACCATTGCGGCGCTGCGCAAAGTGCTCGACGATGATGCCATCATCGTGGGCGATCCGGGAACACCATGCCCTTATATCTCAGCCTTTTATGAGCTTCGCACCACGGGCAGAACCCTGTTTTCAAACCGGGCGCATGGCGCGCTCGGCTATGCGCTCTCGGCAGCCATGGGGGCCCATGTGGGAGCGCCAGATAAAAAGGTTGTGGCATTGATGGGCGATGGTAGCTTCGGCTTCACCTGTGGTGAACTGGAAACCGCCGTGCGCAAAAACATGCCCATCACCTTCATCGTCTTTTCCAATTCGGTCTATGGCTGGATCAAGGCCGGCCAGAAGACGGCCTTCAACGAACGCTATTTCTCGGTCGACTTCAATCGTACGGATCATCAGGCAGTGGCTGAAGCCTTCGGCCTCAAGGCATGGAAGGTGGAAGATCCCGAAAAGCTCGAAAGCACGCTCCGCGAGGCCGTCAATCATGATGGTCCCGCACTTGTCGACATCATCAGCCAGCCGCTCAACGAGGCGCGGGCACCGGTGAGCGAGTGGATCGCCTGATGTCGGAGCACGCAATCACCGCTGTTCGGGTTCATTGCGTCAGCATTCCGGCCAAGGCCGTTCACTCCCATGGTTCAGGCGATGTCTCGGCCATCAACGCTGTTCTGCTGGAGTTGAAAACCGCAAGCGGCCTGACGGGGTGGGGCGAGGCCTCGCCCTGGCCGGTATTCACCGGAACGGTGGAGGCCAATGCGGCGGCGATTAACAAATACTTCCGCCCGCATTTGATGGGCGCTGATCCCGTGCAGGTCGAGGTGATCCTCAATCAATGCGCCAAGACATTGGTGGGTCATAACGAGGCAAAATGCGCGGTGGAAACCGCCTTGCTCGACATCACCGGTCAGATCACAGGGCTGCCCATCGCCGAACTGGTTGGTGGGCGTCATCAGACCAAAATCCCGATGAGTTTTTCCATCGCCAACCCGGATTTCGATGCTGATCTCGATGATATTGCCGCGCTCTGGACAGACGGAGTGCGCCTGTTCAAACTGAAGACCGGGTTTTCCGAGCACAGCTTCGATCTGATGCGGCTTGAAAGGCTGCGCTCACTCTATGGCGACGAGGTGGACCTGCGTATTGACTACAATCAGGGGCTCCCGGCCTATGACGCCATTCGTCGGATTCGTGACCTCGAGGCGTTTCGCCCGACCTTTGTCGAACAGCCGGTCAAGATGAATGACCGCGCAGCTTTGAGTGAAATCACCCGCGCGGTCGATGTGCCCATCATGGCTGATGAATCGGTGTTCGATCCCCGCCAGGCCCTTGAAGGTGCTGCCGACCGTATCGCCGACATTTTCTCGCTCAAGATTTCAAAGTCGGGTGGGATCAGACGGGCGCTGGAAATTGCTGCAATCGCAAGGGCCGCCGGCCTTGAAGTCTACGGGGGCTGCATGTTCGAGACATCCATCGCCCATGCTGCCGGAGCGCATTTGATGGCGGCTGTGCCCGATCTGGAACTCGGCTGCGAGTTTTATATGTCGACCTACTATGCGGAGACAGATGTCGCGACGGAGCCATTCCCGGTGAAGAATGGGTTCGTGCATGTTCCGGAAACGCCCGGCCTTGGTGTGCGGCTCGATCTGGACAAGCTCGCGCACTACCGCACCGCACTGATGGAATAGCGGCTGAAGCGGCCCTTGCAGTTTCCTTCCATCTAAGAAGGGCCTTCAATGGTGCCACGAACTTATCTCCACTCTTGCGGGCCGGGCTATCGCATTTGAGTACCTTCCTGAATTTCAGGCTCTGTTGTTTCCCTCACCCTCCCCTTTGAAAAAGGTGAGGGAAATTGTGAGTCCTGCGGTCGTGTCATCCCATAGGCAAATACCCTGGAACGAGGGTGGAACCACCTCAGCCCGATTTATCTTCCAGCGCCGCCGCGCGGATGGCACTCAGCGGCTGGCGCGGGGTTAGCGCTTCTGCCGAAATCGCCAGATCAAGCACGGCGCCAGTATCTGACTGCATCGCCCGCTCGAACGCCGCTTCAAAGTCACCAGTCGTTTCCACACGCTCGCCGTGAAATCCGTAGGCGCGGGCAAGGGCTCCAAAATCCGGGTTTTCCAGATTGGTTCCTGATACCCGCTCGGGATAGTGCCGCTCCTGATGCATGCGGATGGTGCCATATGTGCCATTGTTGAGGATCAGAACGATTGGCTGCGTACCCGCCTGCATGGCGGTGCCAAGCTCTTGGCAATTCATCTGAAAGTCGCCATCGCCAGCGAAACAAATCACAGTGCGGTCGGGTTCAGCGGTCTTTGCCGCGATGGCCGCCGGCAGACCAAATCCCATGGCACCCGACTGCGGTGCGAGCAGGCGTTGATTGGGTCCGAGCGGCAGAAACTTGTTGGGCCAGACGGCAAAATTACCCGCACCGTTTGTCAGGATCACATCATCCGGCAGGCGGTCGCGCAGGAAGGCGGAGACTTTGCCCATGTCGACGGGGCTTGGCAGGTCGGGAAGGTCGAGTGAGGCTTCGTAATCTCTTCGTGCGGTTGCCCGCCAAGTCGCCCAATCGCCCTTCGCCTTGATCCCGGAAAGCCCTTTGGAAAGCGCATTCGGCCCGCAGTGGATTGCAAGATCGGGAACATAGATCTTGCCCAGTTCGCGGTCGGACGTGTGCACATGAACGAGCTTTTGCTTTGAACGTGGCACATCAAGCAGAGTGTAGCCGTCCGTGCTCATCTCGCCAAAGCGCACATTGACGGCGAAAAGCAAATCGGCGTTTCGAATGAGGTCTTTCGTGGTCGGGTTCATGCCAACCCCGGCATCGCCCGCATAACAGGGGCTGTGATTGTCGATCAGGTCCTGAAACCGGAAGGCGGCGAGTAACGGAATGTCGGTTTGCTCCGCAAAGTTCTGCAGCGCACCGCGTCCATGCTCTGACCAGCCGCCGCCGCCAATCAAAATCAACGGGCGTTCGGCAGCGACAAGCATCGCTTCCAAATGTTCAAGAGCTTCAGCGGAGGGTGAAGCCTCCTGAATTGCGGGGAGCGGTTCATCAAGGGGAGGGGTGTCGGTGAGATCGGTGAGCATGTTCTCAGGCAGCGCCACCACCACCGGGCCGGGACGTCCTGAAATCGCAGTCGTCCAGGCCCGCGCCACAAACTCGGGGATACGATTGACGTCTTCAATCTCGGTCGCCCATTTGGCGACTCCACCATAGAAGGCGCGATAGTCGATCTCCTGAAATGCCTCCCGCTCTTTCATGTCAGTGCCAACCTGACCGACGAACAAAATCATGGGCACACTGTCTTGCCTTGCCGTGTGAACGCCAATGGATGCATTGGTGGCGCCCGGTCCACGGGTCACAAAACAGATGCCAGGCGTTCCCGTCAGCTTGCCATAGGCTGCAGCCATGAAAGCGGCGCCGCCTTCATTGCGGCAAAGGGTGAAACCGAGTGATTGCTGCGTGTCATAGAGCGCATCAAGCACGGCCAGATAGCTCTCACCGGGAACGCCAAAACTGTGCCGTGCTCCAAGCGCCTGCAGGCATTCAACCAGCAACTGGCCGCCATTTCGTTGGGTCATGTTACCATCCGGAAAATTATCGGCTCGCAGTGTGCTCAGTAACCGAGCGCCTGTCCAATTGCATCGCTGTGATAGTTCACATCGCCGAGCATCTCTTGCGCCACGCGAATGCGCTTGATGTAAAGCCCGATGTCGAACGCGTCGGTCATCCCCATGCCGCCATGCATCTGAATGCCCTCCTGTGCGGCCAGCGTGGCGACCCGCCCCACCTTCGCCTTCGCCATGGAAACGGCAAGCTCGGCCATTGGCGCGTCGTCGTCGAGTGCTTGAAGTGCCTGCAGGGTGATGGCGCGCGCCATCTCCAGTTCGGTGTAAAGGTGCGAGGCGCGATGTTGCAGCGCCTGAAACGAGCCAATTTCTTTGCCAAATTGCTTGCGCTCGCGGATATAATCGAGCGTAATATCAAAGGCTTGCGAGGCCGCACCCAGCATTTCGGCTGAAAGGCCGGCTCGCCCAGCGTTCAAAATGGCATTCAGCCCATCGCGCCCATCATCAACTTCACCAAGTACCGCATCGCCTGAAAGCTGAACGCCATCAAACTGAATGCGCGCTGCGTTGCGACTGTCGACCATCATGGTGCGTTCCGTGGCAACACCATCGGTCTTGGCATCGACCAGAAACAGGCTCACGCCATCCCTGTCGTCGTCATCACCGCTGGTGCGGGCGGCGACTACCATCTGATCAGCCACATGGCCGTCAGCCACAAAGGTCTTTGAGCCTGAGAGCCGAAAACCGTTTCCGGATTTTTCCGCTTTTGTGGTGATCGTTGACGGGCGGTGCTTGCGCCTTTCATCAATTGCCAAAGCCATCACCAGCGACCCGTCTGCAATCTTAGGCAACAGCGCTTGTTTCTGCGCGTCAGACCCCAGCCTGTTGAGCGCGGTTGCCACCATGATGGAGGTTGCCAGAAAGGGAGAAGCGGTGAGGTTTTTGCCCATTTCCTCGGCGATTAGACCGGCTCCTACATAGCCAAACTCGCTGCCGCCATGGTCTTCCGGAACAATGATTCCGGCCCAACCCATCTGGGCCATTTCTGACCACAGATCACGCGAAAACCCGGTTTCGTCTTCTTCGTCCCGCAACTTGCGAAGAGCTGCGACTGGCGCACTTTCTGAAATGAAACCGGATGCCGCTTCGCGCAGCATTTCCTGTTCTTCGTTGAGTACAAGAGCCATGTCTGGTGATCCTTGTTTGGCGAAGCCTTGGTTCGTTCTAATTTATCCTCGTCGTCATTGCGGCCTTCAGGGCCACAATCCATTGATTATTCAGTTTTTGGATTCCGGCCCTAAAGGCCGGAATGACGGTGGTTGGTTCGGGTATCAAGTCTGGCGATCAAGCCCCCGGCAGACGCAAAATGTGTTTGGAAACAATGTTGAGTTGCACTTCGGACGTTCCGCCTTCAATGGAATTGGCTTTCGTGCGCAGCCACTCCCGCGCGCGCTGACCATCACTGTTCCGGGTTTCACTGAGCTCAAGTTCGTCCGAGCCCCCCACGTCCATCATCAACTCGAACCGACGTTTGTTGAGCTCGGTGCCGTAATATTTCAGCGCCGACGACAGCGCCCCCAGCGATTGGCCGGCCTTGGTGCGGTCCTTGACGCTCTGTAACAGGGTCTTGAACGCGAACGCATCGATATCCGCTTCAATGGCCTTGGCGCGCAGCACCGGATCATCCATGCGACCGTTCTCGTCGCGCCCCAGTTCATCGGCAGCGATTTCGCCGATCATGCGCTGTTCCACGTCCGATCCGATTTCGGAGATCATCTCCCGTTCGTGGGTCAAAAGATATTTGGCCACATCCCAGCCGCGCCCGGCCTCATGCACCAGATTTCCTTTCGGGGCTTTCACATCGTCAAAGAAGGTTTCGCAGAACGGCGAAGCACCGGAAATCAGCTTGATTGGTTTTGTGGAAACGCCCTCAGATGCCATATCAAACAGGATGAAGCTGATGCCCAAATGTTTGGGGGCTTCAAAGTCCGTTCGCACCAGGCAGAAAATCCAGTCGGCCTTGTCGGCATAACTGGTCCAGATCTTCTGGCCGTTGATGAGATAGTGATCACCCTTGTCCTCTGCTCTGGTTGCGAGCGACGCAAGGTCAGATCCCGCATTGGGTTCCGAGTAACCCTGACACCAGCGGATTTCGCCGCGTGCAATCTTTGGCAGATGCTCGCGCTTTTGTTCCTCGCTTCCAAATTTCAGCAATGCCGGGCCAAGCATCCAGATGCCGAAATTGGTGTGCGGCGAGCGCGCGCCAATGCGCTTCATTTCCTGCGCCAGCATCTTGGCTTCTTCTTTCGATAGCCCGGCACCGCCATAATCTGGCGCCCAGGTCGGAACGGTCCAACCCTTCTCGGCCATACGCTCCAGCCAGATTTTCTGTGCCTCGGATTGGAAAGTGAACTTGCGGCCACCCCAACAAGTGTCGGCTTCCGACTCCATCGGTTTGCGCATTTCCGCTGGGCAGTTCTCTTCAAGCCACTGGCGGGTCTCGGCGCGGAAAGTATCAAGGTCTGTCATGAGCGAACCTCAAGAGGTTGGGATTGTTGTTTGTAACAAATTTAACGGCATTTCGATCTCCCCCCTTGCGGGGGAGATGTCGGCGAATGCCGACAGAGGGGGGCGGATCCGGATTGCCCCCGTAGCGGCAATGACAATTGGAAGGGAAAACCATTCGCCTCACGTGATTGTCGTGCCGCCATCGACAACAATCTGCTGACCAACCATGTAGGAACCAGCTTTTGAGGCGAGGAACACCGCAGCCCCGGCAATCTCGTCCGGCTCGCCAATGCGTCCCATCGGAGTGCCACAGAGCGCCATTTTCAGATTGTCCGGGTTCTCCCAGAGTGCCCGTGCGAAATCCGTTTTGATCAGGCCCGGACAAATGGCATTGGCACGCACATTGTGTGGTCCAAGTTCAACTGCGAGATTGCGCACAAGCTGCAGATCAGCGGCCTTGGAAATGCAGTAGGCCCCGATGATGGGCGAACCCTTCAGACCGCCAATTGATGAAACAACAATGATCGAACCGTCCTTGCGTTCTTTCATCTGCGGGGTGACCATCGATGTCAGCCAGTGATTGGCGATCACATTGTTTTCCAAAATCTTGCGAAATTGTTCGTCGGAAATGCCGTCCATCGGCCCGTAATAAGGGTTGGAGGCGGCATTGCAGACAAGGCTGTCAACCTGACCAAACTCGGCCACGGTAGCATCCACCAACGCCTGCAGTTCCTCCTTGGATGAGATGTTGGCCGGTACCGCAATGGCGCGCCCGCCATCGCGCGCGTTGATCAGATCCGCGACCTCCCGACAGGGGCCTTCCTTGCGGGAGGAGATCACCACATTGGCGCCATGTTCAGCCATTCGTTCGGCAATTGCGCGGCCAATGCCGCGGGACGAACCGGTGATGATTGCGGTTTTGCCTGAAAGATCAAAAAGTTCCATGAGCCTTATCCCTTCGCCTGTTCGCGGTCATAGTCGGCAAAGCTCATGCCCTTTTCCGCCAGTTCCAGAAGCAGCGGGGCAGGGGTCCAGTAAACCCCGCCTTCGCCTTCTGCATATTGTTTGATCTTTTCGGCAACCACCTTCAGGCCAACACTGTCGGCATAATGCATGGGACCGCCGCGCCAGCGGGCGTAGCCATAGCCATGCACATAGGCCACATCGATGTCGCTTGCCCGCTGGGCAATGCCTTCGCCCAGAATGTGCGCACCCTCATTGGCGAGCGCGAATTGGGTGCGTTCGATGATTTCATCACTTGAGATGTCACGCACATTTACGCCGAGTTCACCACGCACGGCAGCGATGATTGCGTCTGCTTCCGGGTTGGCGCTTTTGGCGCGGGTTTCGGGATCATATTTGTAATAGCCGGAGCCAGATTTCTGGCCCAGATGCCCGGCTTCCACAATCCGGTCCGGGATCATCGCAAGTCGCTGTTCGTGTGGTGCCAGTGTGCGGTCCTTGCGCGATTTGTATCCGATGTCGAGGCCTGCAAGGTCGCCCACAGATAGCACACCCATCGCCCAGCCAAAGTCGGTCAGGGCCTTGTCGATCTGCTCTGGGGAAGCGCCTTCGAGCATCAAGGCACCGGCCTGCGCGATATAGGGCGACAGCATGCGGTTGCCGATAAAGCCGTCGCAAACACCGGCAACCACCGCCGTCTTGCGCGTTTTCTTCGCCATGGCGAGGGCGGTCATCAGCACATCGTCGGCGGTCTTATCAGCACGCACGATTTCCAAAAGCTTCATGATGTTGGCGGGAGAGAAATAGTGCATGCCGAGCACATCTTCCGGTCGCGAAGTGACAGCGGCAATCTCGTTCACATTGAGATAGGAGGTGTTCGAAGCAAGCACCGCGCCGGGCTTGGCAATCTCATCAAGCTTGGTGAACACCGTCTTCTTGATGTCCATGGTTTCAAACACCGCCTCAATGATGAGATCGGCATCGCGAAGATCTTCATAGTCAGTTGTGGGGGTGAGCCGGGCGAGCCGCTCTTCCACCTGCGCTTCGGTGGAGCGCCCGCTTTTGATGCCGCGGCGCCAGTTCTTCTCCATCACGCCGATGCCGCGTTTGAGCGCTTCATCACTCATTTCAAGAATGGTGACGGAAAGCCCGGCTTCCGCATAGGTCATGGCAATGCCACCACCCATGGTGCCAGCACCAATTACGCCGACCTTTTTCACCTCGCGCGGTGCCGCATCAACATCCTTCGGCGGTTTTGAGGAAGCGCGCTCAGCAAAAAAGATGTGTCTGAGTGCAATCGATTGCTCACCGGCAACCAGTTCCACAAAGGTTTCGCGCTCTTTCTTCACGCCATCGCGATAGGGCATGGAAAATGCGGCTTCCACGCAGTCTGCGGCTCTCTGGGGGGCAAGCGCACCGCGCGCGCGTTTGGCGATCAGCGCACGTGCGCCCTCAAATTCGCCCCTTACCGCATCGGTCATTTCCAGCGTACGCGCCGAGATGCGTCGGTCGGAAACGTCGCTTCCAGCCTTTTCTTCGGCGAGCGCAATTGCGCCTGTAACAGCGTTGTCGGCAACGCCGTCGACCAGACCCATCGCATCGGCCTTCTTGCCACCGATTGGCGCGCCGGACGAAACCATCTGCAGTGCATCGCTGGCAGAAACCAGACGCGGCATGCGCTGGGTGCCGCCGGCACCAGGCAGAAGCCCGAGATTGACTTCCGGAAGCCCAAGCTTCGCCGACGGGGAAGAGACACGATAGTGACAGCCAAGCGCCACTTCCAGACCACCGCCCAGCGTGTTGCCTTCAATGGCGGCAACCACGGGGATGTCCATCGCTTCAATGGCGTCCACCACTCCAGGCAGCATGGGCTGCATGGGTGGTTTGCCAAATTCGCGAATGTCGGCGCCAGCGATAAAGGTGCCGCCCTGTCCGGCGATCACCATGGCTCCGGCGCCCTTCTCCCTGGCCTCGGCCATTGCGTCCATCAGCCCTTGCCGAACGGCGTGTGACAAGGCGTTGACGGGTGGGTTTTCGATGGTCGCAACGAGCACGGAACCGTGCATCTTGGTGGATACCGACATATTTCCTCACATTTTGTTGGCGCTCATGACCCAAAGTCGGGTAACGGATTCAGGGTCATGATAGGCGCAATTTAAGACTGATGGCGCGGGCTTCCGCGGTACGTGGATGAGATTGACTAGGAGCCTTTGAAGTTGGGCTTGCGTTTTTCAACAAATGCCTTTGCTGCCTCCACATGGTCGTCTGTGTAAAACGAGCGTGTCATGTAGAGGGCTTCCTGATCAAGCAGGGACGATAGAGGCGCATGTTCTGAAAGGTTCATGTTGCGCTTCATGTAGCCCAGTGCCACCGAAGGCCCCCCGGCAATGTGTTTTGCCCACATGGCCGTTTCTTCGCCAAGCTTTTCCTTTGGTACGGTCTTGTTGATGATCCCGAGCTTCTCGGCTTCCTGTGATGTGATGACGGCAGCCAAATAATAAAGTTCGCGTGCTTTTGCGGTTCCCACCATCTTTGTCAGGAACCATGAACCACCAAAATCACCGGAGAGGCCCACATTGGCGAATGCGGTGGTTATTTTAATGTCCTCTGCCGCCAGGCGAATGTCGCAGGCGAGCGCCATGGCAAGCGCTGCTCCAGCCGCCGGTCCCGGAAGAGAGGCAATCACAGGCTTGGGCATCTCGTGGATCAGGCGCGAACACTCCATGATGGCCCTCAGTCCCTCGGCCTGCTTGTCGAAGTCGAACTCTTCACCACCGGAAGCACGCGCCACCATGGCTTTCACATCGCCGCCAGCGGAAAAGGCATCGCCCGCTCCAGTCAGGACAACGCAGCCGACATCCCGGTCGAGCCAAAGCCGATTGAGAATGTCCAATAGCTCAAAGAACATGTCCCGGGTGATCGCGTTGCGTACCTCTGGCCGGTTGAGCGTGATGGTCGCGACTCGCCCGTCCTTTTCTTCAATGATTTCCGGCATATTGCGGTTCTCCTGGATTGTTGGAGCAAGGCGGTCTCTTTGGACCAAAACCCAATCCCCTCCACCTCATGGTGAGCCTGTCGAACCACGAGGTGGCCCGACGGGTGAAAAGTCTACTGCGCCCACACCTTCGAAACTGACGTGGCACAAGTCCGGGCCACACCCGATCCTTCGACGAGCTCAGGATGAGGGTGTGGTCAAAACGTTGGCGCATTGATCAGGAGCGGATTTGGCAGGCCACTGAAACCAGCTGCGTCTACAGATTAGAGAACCTCAAACAGTCCCGCCGCGCCCATGCCGCCGCCAACACACATGGTGCAGACCACATATTTCGCACCGCGACGCTTGCCCTCAATCAGCGCGTGACCAACCATGCGGGCACCCGACATGCCGTAAGGGTGGCCAATGGAAATCGCGCCGCCATTCACGTTGAGGCGGTCATCTGGAATGCCAAGCTGATCGCGGCTGTAAAGCACCTGAACCGCAAAAGCCTCGTTAAGCTCCCACAGATCAATATCGTCCATGGTGAGACCGTTGGCTTCCAGAAGCTTTGGCACGGCGTACACCGGGCCGATGCCCATTTCGTCGGGTTCGAGACCGGCAACCGCCATCCCGCGATAGGCACCAAGCGGTTTGAGACCGCGCTTTTCCACCTCTGCCGCTTCCATCAAAACCGATGCGGAGGCACCGTCTGAAAGCTGGCTGGCATTTCCAGCGGTGATGAAATTGCCAGGGCCGCGCACCGGCTGCAGGCCGTTCAGCCCTTCGATCGTGGTCGTTGGCCGATTGCCCTCATCCTTGTCGAGCGTGACTTCAATCTCGGAGGTTTCCTTGGTCTCCTTGTTTGTCATGACCATGGTTGAGGTGAGGGGAACGATCTCGTCGTCGAACTTGCCCGCTTCTTGACCCGCAGCAGTGCGCTGCTGCGATTGCAGGGCGTAGTCGTCTTGTACGTCACGGGGCACATTGTAGCGCTTGGCCACTGTTTCCGCCGTGTCGATCATTGGCATGTAAACGTCTTTGTGCATGGCGAGAAGCGAAGGATCTGCACCCATGCGCATTTCACCAGTCTGCACCATGGAAATGGATTCAACACCGCCACCGATCGTCACTTTCATGCCATCATGCACAATCTGCTTTGCTGCAGTCGCAATCGCCATCATGCCAGACGCGCACTGCCGATCGATCGACATGCCTGATACGGTGACCGGAAGTCCGGCCCTGAGTGCCGCTTGCCGCGCCACATTGCCGCCCTGCACACCCTGCTGCAGTGCTGCACCCAGGACCACGTCCTCAACCTCGCCCGGATCAATTCCGGCGCGGGATACGGCATTCGAGATGGCATGGCCTGCAAGTGTTTGTGACGGGGTTGCGTTGAACGCGCCCCGATAGGCTTTGCCAATGGGAGTGCGGGCAGTGGAGACGATTAATGCTTCACGCACGGTTCAATTCCTTTCGGGACGTGGTAATCAGGCCTTTGCAAAAGCCTCAAAATCGCTATATGGCGACAATTGACGTTGACGTTCGCGTCAAAGATGACCCACCGGGATTGAAAACTCAAGAGCGCCTTTTAGACACAAGAGCCGCTTTCCAAACATCACCACAACAACATCAAGGAACCACCCATGTCCCTTCAGGAAGTTACCGAAAATATGGCTGCCCGCGTTGCTGAGCGCGGCGGAATTGCAGGCAAGGTTGTCAAGTTCGATTTTGGCGATGACGGCATCGTACGTATCGACGCATCCGGCGCGGAAGCCGTTGTGGACAATGAAGACACTGACGCAGACTGCACCATCGGTGTTGCCATGTCGGATTTCATTGAAATCGCTGCTGGTGAGCAGAACGCTCAGATGGCGTTCATGGCTGGCAAGCTGAAGGTCGATGGCGACATGGGCATCGCCATGCAGCTCGGCACACTGCTGGGCTAGTCGTCACCGATGTCTAGCCGGGCAAACGCCCGGCTGGCGCAATACGCAAACCATCGTTTGTCATTGCCGCATCGCGCGGCGGTGACCGGCGGCTTGGATTGAAACTCTCTCATCCCTCAATTGCAAATTTCCTCAAATTATTCCCATTAACTTTACCTGTTAAAAACCATTTTGTGTCTTGAAGCCGCCCCTCTCACGCGCGACATTGGCAGGGATGCGGCGATTGTGACCCGGCTGGAGGCCCGGTTTACAGTCAATTTGGACCAGACGGAGACCGGGAACAGCCCGAATCCGTCGATTCTGGGTCATGACCATGTCGCGCGTAATCCGAATTTCGACCGCAGTTTTCGCAACTTTTTCCGCGTTTGCATTGGCGGGTGTCGCCATTGCAGCAACGCCTCATTCGTCCAATGGAAATGAGATGGCGGCACTCGGTACCGCTAAATTCTCAGTCCCGGTCATCGTGGCTGAGGACCAATCAGACGAGGCGCTCGAAACCTATCAGGTTGCGCAGGCCGTTTCAGGCGGTTCCCGACGTTTCAACCGCCGCATCAACCGTCGGTTTGGTGCGCGGAACAGAGGGCGCGGTATCGTCAATCGCGCGCCGGGCAACAATCGCCGCATTACCGTGCGGCGTCAGATTTCGGTGGGCGGCGGCAATCGTCGTTACAATCGCCGCGCCTTGCGCAATCGTTCGCAATTCATCCGCTTCGGCCGCCGGGCCGGACCGCGTATTCAACGCCGGTTGCGGGGGACCAACCGGTTCGTTTCACCGAGCATTCAGCGCCTTGCGCCGTCAACGGCCACGCCATCCTTCATCACGATTGCACCAGACCGATGGACTGTCCGCACCGTCGGGCCAAGATCGACAGGTGCCAAGATCATTCACAACGGCCAGACCTATGACGCGCGGGAACTGGAACGCCGCGCGGCTGAGCAGGGTATCGGCCCGACGGTCATTCGCGCGCCGCGCTCAATCGGCCCGAAGATCATAATCGTCAGCGATGCGCTGAAGGCGAAAGCGCGGGCACAAAGTGGAGCGCGGTCTGTCGAGACGCGCTCAGAGTATAAATCGCTCAGCCCCGTGGATCGTCAGGAGCCGAAGGTAATCACGGTCGATCCGCGGTATATCGACTGACAGAAACACGCGAGCAGCGGGAAATCTCTCAGTTGCGACCTCTCACCGTTTTCACCCCCGCCGCAGCGCATAAAGCGCCAGCGCGGCGGCGTTTGAGACATTGAGCGATTTGATCTTGCCCGGCAGGTCAAGCCGGGCGAGATGTGCGCAGTTATGGCGGGTTTTTTCACGAAGACCCTTGCCCTCGGCGCCGAGCACCAACGCGACTTTTCCGTCAGCCATGCCATCGCCCAGCACCTGCGGCCCTTCGCTGTCGAGGCCCACGGTTGTGAACCCGTGATCATTGAGCTCATCCAGCGTCTTCGATAGATTGCGAACCGGTGCGATGGGAACAAGATCAAGGGCACCAGAGGCGGATTTCGCAAGCACACCTGATTCGGTAGCGCTGTTGCGATGGGTGGTGATCACGCCGCCAACATTCATCGCACAGGCAGAACGCAGGATTGCGCCAACATTGTGCGGGTCGGTGATCTGATCGAGCACGAGAAGCAGATCGCATTCGAGCAAATCTTCATGCGAGGCCGGATCAAGCGGTTCGGCTTCCAAGACCAGCCCCTGATGCACCGCGTCCCGCCCAACAAGCTTGTCGAGCTCCCGTGTCTGGCAAAGCGAGACCTTGGGGTTGCCTTCAGAAAGGTCTGGCAAATCCAGCCGGTTGAGTGCGTTCAGCGTCGCCGACAGCTTCACCCAGCGGCGTTTTGGATTGGCAAGCGCTTCCCGGACGCTATGCAGCCCGTAGAGGCGGACAAGGTCCTCACCCGGCGCAGATTTGGTGCGAGATGAGCCCCTGCCCCGTCTTCGATCTCTATGATGCGTGCCTGCCCGTGCCGGAGTGCCGCTTCTTTTGTCGTTTCGTCGTGCCATGCACCGCTCATTTCACAGATTCTCACCCGTTGGAAGGGGATCGGATCGTTGGCCGTTCAATTCGCAGGCGGAATGCCATCAACCTTCAAATCTGAAACTGCTCTGAAGCAAACATATCTCGTTGACAGTAGACATTGTTCTCGGCATAACCCGGCCCGTTCGGGTTGACGAAAATGATGCCCGCAACAAGACTGTCAGGCTGGTCCTTTTGGTACGGAGGAGTGTCCGAGTGGTTAAAGGAGACGGACTGTAAATCCGTTCCGCGCATTCCGAAAAACACTTCATTCTCAGCACCTTACCTGCATTGCAGTTGTGCAGAACGCTTCTAAGTTGGACCAGAAAGCCCAATAAAAGGCGATTAGTTTCCATTGTTTGCACAACCTTCCGAGCGCAATTTGAAGGCTCTTTCCACGGCTACAATGCGACGTGCATGGCGTGAATAATGGCCACCCATTTTTTCAGATTCATCACCCAAAACATCGGCGATTGTGCGAAGGTCCAGCCCCAAAGTCCGAAGCTCTGCAGCAAGGGTCGCTCGCAAGCCATGAAGCGTAAGTCCAGGAGCGACTGCGCCATCTTTAGCTAGGGCAAGAAGGTGTTTGCTAACCGCCTGCTGCATCGCCTTTTTGTGTTTCCAAGGCACGCCTCTGGCGTTGGTGCAGATGAATACAGATTTTTTGTTGATTGCATTCAGATGAGCAGCCAAACGAGCGCTGACGGGGATTTCAAGCACCGCCTCATTTTTTTCAGCCGTTGCGTAAATTCGTCCACCCCGATAGTCGGACCACAACAGTGATTGGATAGTGCCGCCACGAAGTCCTGTTTCGCGCGCGATCAGCATTGGCGTAAGAACCTGCATTGGCGCGTCTTTGAATGCTGTCTGCTCCTCGTCAGCGGTCCATTCTCGATTGGCGTCATGGCTCGCTTTATGGACGCGCTTGATCCCCAAACACGGGTTGGATGGTGCGCGCCCGACTTCTACCGCTTCAGCAAAAACGCTCGAAAGAGCAGCCACCAATTGGTCAGCGAACCTGGGCCATTTTTTCTTTGCGGCCTTGTTGCGGACAGACGCAATCCCTTCCTTGTCGATCAATTCAACGGGGTATTGCAGTTCTGCTCCGAGCCACGAGAAGCACTTGTTGTAGTCTTCCTGTGTGCGTGGTTTGAGGCTGGCCCATCTTACGGTTTCCGCCTTGTACCAATCAATCAAAGCGCCGAGCGTCCCCTCTGAAAACGACGATTTGGTGGTGGTTCGAGCTGAGTAGGTCATCAAGAACTTAGCGGAAGCCAGGTGTTTATCAAGCGCCGCCCTATCGCCAGAAAACCCTCGAACAAGCGTTTCACCGGTGGCTCGAATTGAGACGTACCACTTTCCCTTTGACTGCCTGATGTTCAGTCCTTTGAGCTTGATCTTTGTCATCAGTCCTCCCCGGCGAATTCGCCAAATTGGTGGATAGATCCACCATTGGGATTAGAGTCCAACGTCTCAAGCCATTCATCAAGTCTTTTGGTAAGATAGCGCTTCCCCCAGGCGGTATCGGTGAATTCAATTGGACGGACCGGACACACGCGCCGAAACAAATCCTCCGATAGGCTGCAATATTCTGCGGCCTGTTTGAGTTTCATCGCTGCTGGTGGATACGCTGACATGGCTATTCTCTGGGAAGCCTGTCAGCGGAGCACTCAATCCGCGTGGCCATAACTTTGCAGTCAGCAAACCAGCCTTCAGTTTCCGACGCGTACTCTTTTGCGGTGACAAGGTCATTGTAGTGACAGGCATCAATCATTGACCCCGGATGCATGGCGTCCAGATCAATCAGTTCTTTGGTGGGGGAAAGCATCAGTCTTTCCCTTAGTGCTATCCAAGCGAACCGTTGAGCGCGAGTGAGCGCTTCCCACACGCCAGTGTCTTTAAGCAACTTTGCTCTTTTCTGGATTGATGGCCACGATTGAGGCATGTCGGTTTCTAGAAGATCGCCAACTGCATCGTAGTGCTGAACAATGAGCCAATCGTGCTCCAGCGTGAATTTTTTGCTCACCATTCACTCTCCGGTGGTTGGGGGAGGGGTTGCCAGTGGGTGGGAGGGTCGATTGGCCCGCGGTAGTATTCGGGATTGCCGAATGACCGACCGGGGTGAGTTCCAAAACCTACAGACACCCAGCCTGCATCGTGCCCCATTTCATCTGGCAAATCGGGTGTTCCCTCTATCCACCATCCCTCGATCGAGATCCCTTCTGAGGTGAACAGAAGAATGTGTTCCCCTGTTCGAGGCGCCGTGTCTATCGGTCGCCAGTTGTCGTCCCCTGGTCCTGAACTTGCAAAGACTTGTTCTAGATGAAGCTCTCCATCGCCGTAATGAGTCCAGAACTCACCAAGCAAGCTGCTGCTGCAACTCCTCAAATCGAAATAGCCATTCGCCATCGCGAACGTTTCCATTTGGTCGTCTGTTACCACTCCTTCCGTGCGGTCCGAATTCCAGACGATGCTATAGGTTTTCTCCGTACTCACTTTTGAGCTTCCTTGGCCTTCTGAATTCGTTCCAACTGATTGGCGGTCAACAAAACTTCGCCAGCCAGGGTGATGGAATCTTTGCTGGTAAGTCCGCCCTCAACAGTGATGTCTGCGAGAACCGAGTTGGCCAGTTTGATTGCCGTGGCTTTGAAGTGTTCCGGTGTCATTCACCTTCCTCCACTGGTCGCACAGCGGGACCATTCGCAATCTCCAGCAGCACGTCTGCATGGCAGGGCGATCCGATAGGGCACCAGCAAGCAAGGTTCTTGCCCTTGAGCTCACGGACGACCATGGATCCAAAGGCCGGTCCTATGCACTCGAACCTCCGATAAGCGTCCACCGCCTCCTGTGCAGTGGCACCTTTGCGCCTTGGCCAGATCGGTTCGCCAACTCGAAATCGGTTTCCCCATTTCGAGGGGCGGGCAACATTGACCGCTTCAAGACCATTGATTGATTTGCTGTGGTCTTGGAGCCGGAAACCCTTCTTTCGGGATAGCTGCAGGCGGATAGGGGCGGTCATAACAACGCTCCTTGCGGATCATCTGACTTTTCCCGTGCCCATTTGCCCATCCAAGGCTTAACGTCTGGAACGTCAATCATGTTGCCGCGGGACCATCTGAAATATCCAAGAGATCCCTTTGCTGGGATAAATTCGCAATGCCGTGGGTTTTGCAGCACCAAACCACGCGGGCCAAAGAACCACGGGCTATCTGATTCAGAGACCACATCAACAACATCTACGGTTCCGATAATGCCGCCCATGAGCAGTCTGTCAGGACGTGGGCAAGAGATGCCGAGCGATTCAATGAACCCCGATGCATCGTTGTATTCTGCCTGCGTCATGCCCTTTGACGCATGAATGGCAATCCGTCCCCGAACATTCCGCCCATGATTTACGGCCTGCCATGATCGGTTCTCGATATCTTTGCCTGCATGAATGATTGCCCATGCCCATGGCTGGCGAACAGATAGGGCGCGTTCGGGAAAGACGCTCATTTGATCACTCTGACTGCTATTGGCAGAAGCGAGCAAACCATGCCCAACAGTGCGCAAATCAGGACGAACGCGAACACCAAGACTGGAACGGCGATGACCACCCCAATCGCCAGAATGAACAACCCGCATAGGGCAGCTATTGGAAACACCATTGCGGTGATCCAGACGGATACATCCGTCCAGACAGTCAGCGTCACATCAAATTGCATGTGCTCATGAAACGGAACCGCCATGCAATATGAAATCGCAAGGTAGACTGCGAAAATGATGGCACCAGCAAATATCCGAACAATGATCATCGCAGCACTACGCTCCCATCCATTTTGCGTTTCCATTTGCTGTTTCGCGATCCGGGAAAGGGTGTTTTTGGCCGATGTGCGCCACGGTGCTTCTGCTCAAGACGTTTCGCCTTGGCGATGGCGCCTTTGTCCGCTGCTGTTTTTGCAGAGTGGCAAGAGGCATGGGCCGGCCTTACGTTCTCGTCGCTATCGTCTTTGGTGAGTTCGAATGGGACAACGTGCTCAATCTCCCAGCGTTCGCCCTGGGTGATCTTCTGCCCGCAGATGTGGCAAATGCCGCTGTGCAACTGGAACAAGCGCAAGCGTTCCGCTGGTGGTCTGTTGCGACGCTTAGCCATCACGAAATCCTTGCCAAAGTGATCGAAAGAAACATGGCCACTGTGCTGAGAAACACGCCGGACAGGCTTCCTGATGCTCCAGCGGTCGCTGCTACGATCAACGCTCCAGCGCCCCCAACATAGGGAGTCGCAATTCTGAGCCAGCGATCCATCACGCCACCTCTGGGATTGCGTTGTGCTCAACACCGTCGAGAAGGCGACCAGCTGCTGCCTTGCCGATGCGGTCCATTCGCACGACCCGTTCGCCGTGAAAGCCATGTCCACCCGCTAGATTCAACCAACGCCCATTCGGTGTTTGTTCGGCGATGTCAGCGCACTGTCGCCAATCCGGGTCTTCGGCTTCCCGATCATAAACTTGCGCCCAATCGCCCCACTGTTTGAAGAAAAACGGCACACCAGCCGCCTCACACTGGTCGCGGATCTCGCGAGCCCATTCTGGATGCATGGGGCGGGCGCCCTTGCCCGTCTCGCCGCCGACGATGATCCAGTCGAGCGTTTGTCGAGTGGTATGAACCCAAGCTGGCGAGCCATCCGCGTGCATCGGCCCGCATTCGTCGTGATACACGGCCTTTTCCCCGGGGCAATTTGGGCACTCACTATCGCAATACTGACATCCCCAAGCGTTTTCATTGGGCAATTCTGTCCACACATCTGACCAATCAAGCCAAGGCTCCAGATCTACCGGCCCCAACAACGGCTCGCAGGATAGAAACCGCACTGCTGCTGGTGTCGCAAGCAAGTCGGGAATGCGAAGATCGGCCCGTTTCTGGTCTTCTACGCTGGTTCCCAACCAGACATTGGGCAACGGCCATTGATCGAAATGCGGGAAGTCATCTTCTCTGCGGCGAACATGCAGGTTTTCGATGGAAGCGTTTCTTTCCGTGTACCCCAACTCTTCGGCCAACTCAGCCATTTCAAGCATCTGATCATCATCGTTCAGGTGTCTTTCCGCCCGATCAGGATGTTTGGTCAGCACCTGAAGGGTGTGCTGTGGGCAAAGTGCCATGACTGCATAAATGCGATTGATCACTTCGTCCGGCACGTTCGGGTGAAACAGGTCAGACGTCGAATTGACGAAGATTTTGAGCGGTTTTTTCCAGCGCAAAGGCTTCAGGAACGCCTTGTCCTCGGCAACGCCGATCTTGCCCGTCCAGACATATTGGCCGTTTGCCGCTTTCTCCACCGTGCCGTGGTAGTGAGGCGTTGCCGGGTTCTTCGCAAGGCGCGGCGCAACCCTGCGCATCGCATAGCAATTCTTGCATCCCGGAGACACGGGCGAGCAACCGGCAATCGGGTTATAGGTCGCGTCCGCCCACTCGATTTTTGTGGTTTCAGCCATCACGCGACTCCAGTTGTTTCCTTGTATCCAGAAGCTTCCAGTACGAAGTGACATATCCGCGATAGATTGGGCCTGTTGTCCCTTCGAGAAACTCGTCCAAAGTCATAACTTCGCGGGCCCGCTCAACGGCGCATCGAGTATCAGCAAGCCGGTCATTCACATTGAGAGGTATGTCTGCCATCACCCATTCCCCTTCAATTGGGCCTCAGTGATTCCGAGGAAGGCGCACAGCTTTCCCATCTGGCGTTTCTTGACGAAGTCACGGACCTTGTTAGCAGCGTCCCGAACATCGTCATTGTTGGCGTCTGCAAAGTCGTTTCGGTACTCTTCGGAAACCTTCGGCTTGTCGTTCGCCATGTAGTAGTCTTTGGCGAACTGGATGATCAGATCACGATGCTGACCAACCAGGTGTTCAATGCCGGAGGATGGCTCGCCCGATGAAGGGATTTGATTAGGGCTACCACCCTCCGGCTCCGGTGCTGCAGCCGCATCTGCCGCCCCCTGCGCACCGGGTTCATTGTCCGGCAGATCGCCGGGAAACACGTCTTCGTCTTGTTCTGGTTCGGCCTCAGGCGGCTCAGGAGAGGGGTCTATCGGCGGATTGAGCAAATGCTCATCACCTGTGCCAAAGCCCTCTGACGCGTCATCTGATTGGAATTCATCCTGGAACTTTTCTGCGACTGTAGAGCGTGGGCTGGCAACCTCCTGCCAACGTTCGGCTTCGTCCGGTTCCATGATCCCAGCAAAGCTGAATGCGTACCGCGCGCACTGTATTGCCGCCTTGTGCCGCAACATTCGGCGCGGCCATTTCTTCCACGGATCGGTGCTGCGAACGCACTCCGCCATATACTCGGTTGCTTCCGTGGGATGCGTGCGCCCTTTGCGGTACATGATGCAGGTGATCGCCACCAACCCGCCTTGCTCGTCGCTTCGGTCTTCAAAGCGCATTCCATCAAAGTCCGGATGGGAATTGATCAACTTCATCCATCCATCAATGGATACGATTGGCTGAATTCCACCACGATTTGGAAACGCGTAAATCTCTTTCGTCAGAGGATTGAGGTCGTACTCTCTTGCCACCATGAGCAACGCTGCCAATTGCTCATTGGTGCATTCCCCATTTGGCATAACCGTTTTCTTGACCGTCGAAGCGAACGCTTCAGGCTGCATCGAAAATCGACCTGCCATGGTCGCAACAATGCCCTGTTTTCCACTTTCCACTACAGCGAGATTGCCAGTCATGCGGCTTCCCCTTCGTTCTGATTTTGAAGCTCAATCCAACGGTCGATCCGCTCTTTGTCCCAAGGCTTCATTTGGATTTTCCGACTGCCAAAGTCGCAGATGTCAGCACCGGGCCATTCGCCCGTGTCGAGGCCTTGTCTGATCAATTTCAGACCATGTCGGACAACATGTTCACCGCGATCCAATTCGAACTCTGAAAGCTCCGCATGGGCCGTGTCTGGCGTGTCCGCAGTTGATGAGTAGAGGAAGACGAAGCTCTCAAACGGCTTGCCTAGCGCACGGCAGCCCATTCGAGTGAGAGCACCTTGGATGTAGTAACCCATTGGGCCTATTTGGCGCTCAAGGAACTCCTGACTCATGTCGCCAACAGTCTTCAGATCGGCATAAATGCCATCCAGCGGGATCACGTCCGGCCTGACCTTGAGCCAGATTTGGGTCTCAGGGTCTTTCCAGATGAGCGAGCGCTCAACACGACCATTGAGGATGCCGCCCTTAATCAGGGGGTACTCTTTGGCGTCCTCATACATGCGAGCAATCTTGTCCATTTGCTCTGGAACCAGAACAGTGAAGCCAAGTGCCTCATGTTCATTTCGCCACTCTTGTGATGCTTTCTTGTTCCAGCTTTCCCATTGATCGGGACGGACAACAAAATTCTCAGCGAACGCCTGATCACCCAACAGAAGACAATGGACCGCCTTGCCGAAGTCCAGCGCATCGGATTTCTTTGGTTCGATCCGGTTAGGATTGTAAGCCCACCGATGCCAGAATTCCTTCGGTGAATGACCAGGGCCTATGTATTTCAGCGATGACTTGGAAACCGAGGGACCATCAAGCAGGTCCGTCTTGTTGTGATAGTGATCAAGCGAAATACCTGAATAGATACCGGGCTCGGTGATGGTCTCCCCATCCCATCTGATATCCGCACCAGCGGCTTTCACGACCCTGTCGGCAATGGCGCCAATGGGCTGGAAACTTTCATCAGGGGCGAAGTTATGCGGCTGTACAGTGCCGTCATCCACAATCATGATGCCATTCCTCAGCTACCTTGAGCGCGGCCCTTGCCTGCTCTCTGAATTCTTCTTTGACCCGGTCAAGAACCTGCTTGTCCCATCGCCAGCCATCGTCCGGTTTCCTCGACCATGCGAGGTGCATTGCCCTCGCCATGGCCTCGATTAACTCGTCACGCGAGCGCACCGGTCAGCCGTTCAATGTCTCGTTGAACCCATGCGATCTGGCGGTCCATGTCTTGATTAAGCCCCTCCAGATCAGCCAGAGCAGAGCTTGGCGATGGTCTCCGCTCTGGCTGATGTTCGAAACGGGGAGGGAGAGGGTCCCGTTCCGGTCCGGCGTGGAGAGTGCTCATGCGTCATCACCCAGCTTGGAGTGATAGAATTTGATGGCGTCATCATCGGTAAGCACAGGCTCAGCGATCCACTCATCTTGTCGGTGGTTCATGACTTCCAAGGTGCAGATCTGGGAAACCGAATCCCGACTGAACCGGGCGGACTCTGGATTTCCAGCCGCATTGACGTATTGGATCGGCTTACCAGTCAGAAATTGTTCAACGGACGGCTGGCTCATTCTGCAGCCTCCATGAACTCGGTAGTCCGCAGAGCGCTCAACATGCGGCGTTCACCCTCCAAGGCGACCTTCACATCCACATGTTTGTTGAAGCTGTAGGACCAGTGGCCATTCTCGCCCACACGCGCCAGACGCCTGTCTTCTGTCTCGAGGGCAGAAATCACATCTTCCAAGGTGAATTCGTCAAACTTGGACGGGTCAGCCTCGGGGAAATTCTTATTGATCAGAAGTCTTGTCGCACGATCACGGCCATGAACCCGGACATCCTCCACATAGTTGGACACCCGACGCTCGATCATGCTCTCGAGCTTGCCCTTGGCCCTTTTTGAGATCTCATTCGACATTGCGTTCGGCGCAACATCGACAGGCTTCCCGTCTGGTGTGAATGACATTTTCTGATCCCTTCATCTGCCAGCAGGTCAGCTACCCGGAGGTCATCGCTGTTTCATGCTGGTGAAAGAAATAATACGAAACGTATTCAATATGTCAATACGAAAAGGATAAAATAATCCGAAATGGATTGACTATGGAGATCAGCGGGCGCTATCAGTGTCGAGCGGGTCTGCTTTGGAAGCTCCAATTTGCTGGCTCGATTCGTGGAACGCGTACCCCGAAAGGGGTCGCATCACGGCAGCACTGGATTGATGAGAATTGGTCTCGACTGTTGGTGATTAGGGCGCAGCGGAATTCCGATCCACGAATGACTGTCGAAGGAATGGGGCTGCTTGGGCTGGCTGGTCAGCCAATTAAAAACCAGTGGGGTAGGCGATACGACAACGGGAGCGGAACCCGGCCTACAGCGTTCTAAGCGCTGAAATCCGCCCAATGGAGAACTGTTAGGTGCGCGCCGTCATATGGCGTTGGGTGTCTCTTGCGTGGAATGGAAACCTCGGCCTTGTCTGATTTGCAGACTCCACGCGGTAACCCTGTGGGCTGGTATTCCAACCGGTCCGCTGGGGTTACTGCGTCTTGTTTCCTGGACCTGAACTGTTTGCAGAACTTTGTTTTTGAAGGGGAGTAGGGGAACCATTATCCGCTACAATGTATTATAGAAAATTTTGGGTGTAGTGGGTACAACATCGTTACCGCAATGGTTGCAGACTCAATCATCGCGCGTTAATTTATACACTCACCACAAAATGATTGTATGGTAAGTCATTGGAAATCACCGCTGACGTTTTGAAGCCACTTTTCGAATTTATGGCGCCACACGGGTTTTGGGCGCTTTTTGCGGTCACGTTCTTGGTATTTGGGCTTAAGCATGTTGCGTCTATCATTAAGGAAATAGGGGTAATTGTCATTGAGTGGCGGAAAACAACGTTGTCGCACCGTCAATCAATGACTCGACTTTCGAATAAGAAAACGGAAGAATTGAATAGAAAGCAGACCAAGGAATAACCAGATGAATGGCATGGATATTTTCTTGACGCTCGTGTTGCCACTCACGTTGACCGTGGCCACCTTTGGACTTCCTTCATTGCATCGCTGGCTTAAACGGCTCCGCGTGCAGGCTAGAGGCCGCTCTAAATCTTCGGAAGAGTATGCCAAGAACGCAATGAAGTTCCTCAAAATCTCCGACCCTGTAAAGGACGCAGATTTGCGTGATCTTGTTGTATTTTGTGGGTATTGGACAGCCGACGGTACCAAATTGATACGTCACTTGTTGTTCAATTCTCGCAGAGTTGCAGAGCAAGGATTTGATCACCAGGACCGTATTGCGACAGCGATTGGAAGTCTGACTGAAACTCAACGACATGCGCTTTTGAAAGCGTTGGCGAGTGCGTTGGTCCACTCAGCTACCCAATCATGGCTGTTCGGCCGGGTGTACGCATCCGTGATCAAACTCATGATTTCGGAAAGGACAAATGAGCTGAACGAGCCGGCACAAATCGTGAAGCGTTTCCAGAAGGCAAAAAAGCTGTATCCAATGGGATCAAAGATCGGGTGCTGATCTGACGAAATGAGCCGCTGCGAGCTTATCAAACAAACCTTACACTACGCTTTCCATATGCTTCCGATCATCATAATGAACGTGGTTGACGTTGCCATTCCCTCTCTCCACCCATAACCTGTTGATGCAGGTATTGGAGATTGCAACCGATGAATGGGACATAAACCCATGGCTTCCTACTCCAGAACTGGCGTCACTCCACTTATTCGGCAGTGGTTCAATATGAGCTCGGCATTGGTCAACTCGTCGGTCATTCTCACCGCTAGCTGCCCCTCTGGCATCTTGATCCCAGCAAGGAAGGGTTTGCGCCCGGTATAGCCACCGAAGGAGTTCTTTGCGTTCACAAACCCACAAGCAACTATTGCACCATTCTCTTCTAGTCTGCTGGCAACAATTGTTGAGAAAATAGCAGAGTTGGGGTCTTTTAAGCGCAATCGTATGAAGGTTTGAATTTTCTCGATTTGCTCATCAGTCAGGCTAATAGGGGTGGACGCGAGTGGTTTTGTGCTTGGAGTAACACAACCAGACAGCAGGCTTGCGGCGGCCACCATCAACGCAATTGACAGAACACGCATTTGTACACTCTGTAGTTCGGCCCCACCACTTTTGAGGGTAGCAATCCTCTTAGCCTGGAGCAACCGCCAGTCTCAAAATCCTCTGTTTGAGCCCATTCATTCTTCAAAACGAACAATCGTCGGTGAATAGCTCAATACAACCATTCACGCCGATTCGCGTTTCTGCTATGCGGCGCGAATGAACGGGGACATTAGCAGCCAATATCCATGGCTCGCGCCAGTTGTGTGGCCAGCAATCGAAAGGTTGAAGGCGGCAACACTCGACATATGCCAAGGTTCAGTTGAATTCAGTTTCGATGATGAAGAACTGGAAAAAACGGTGAAGAAGGCGAGGGGAAGCGATTTGAATGATCACTTCCGGCTTGTTCTTCATGAACTTCCACCCTGCCGATTGATGTGGATTCATGTACGCGACCCGGAGGGCGCCACAATCGCAGTGGTCGCCACGCGACTCGATGAGATCGAAGGTTGGTCTCTGAAACAGTTTCTTCAGAGACGTGTGTCCAGAGCGATAGAGGCCAAGGGCGGGGGCTTCGCCCGCCTCACAGACGATACTTCCGAATTTGCCGCCAATTGGTATCCAAACCGCGTCGGCTATTCCGGGCAGGGCTGGGTTCACAAAGACTGGCGTCGCTCAGAGATCGGAACCTTTGCCACCCAAATCATTTTGCTCGCGGCATTCGAACGATGGGATCTCGATCTTGTCTATGGCTGGATGGAGAGCAGGTACGCAGACAGGGGAATGGCTACAAGCTGGGGCGCTGCTCGGCAATACCGACAAGGCTTGTCCTGGGCGGTGGAACCAGCAATTGAGGGCTGGAAAGACGCTCTGTTCGTGGGATGTGATATTGGCGGGATTCATTCGATCGTACGGGATGTAACCTTACGATTTCCCCGAATTGAACTGAATAGCAGTACACCACCACGAACCCTTGCCGCGTCCGGTACGGCAGAAGCAATCTATGGTAAGTGGCCATAAGACCCTGCTGCTGACCGCGAATGATTTCTAGCGTTGGCTCCAGTTCGGTTGCTGCTTCGAAATAGGTCGCGCTGACCAGTTTACGATATTCCGGCTCAAGGATCTCAGCGGCCCGCTCTGGCTGTTCAGAATAGGCGCGATCCATGTTCTTGGCAGCGAACGAATGTCGACCAACCGAGAACAGATCGGGCGAATGATACTCACTCTGCGGCTCGCCCAGGCACAGAAGATGATCGGCGTACCGCTTGAGCGCCGTTAGGCTCTCAGGTGCATGCCCCTGGCATGATCGCCATTCTTCCAACATCTGCATACTGGCACCGTCGACGCCGCCGCGATCGATGTCATTCAGGTGGAGTCGCACCAAAAACTGGTTGTTGTCGGGCAAGTTCATTGGAGACGCGTTCGCCGGAACTTGGCTTTGGTAAGTTGCCGGTCAAAGCCGACCATCAATTTTTCTTTCTGAGGCTGGCTCAGATGCAAATAATCAGTTCGTTTAAAAAGTTGTTGGCAAAAGAATTCGAGAAACACCGTCAGTTCGAGATCGGCAACATCAGTTTTGAATTCACCCCATCGGACGTCAAATGGTTCGTCAGTTTTGAAAACTTCGCCAAGGAATTCTTGGCTACCCATATCAGCCTCCCTTGTCGAGAGTAGGCTAACACGACGTTCCTCAGAAGTTGTGTGAGGTTTAGCACACATGGCCTATTCGGCAGATTCTGTGGTTAGCTTTTCGTAAAACCTTTCGACCAACCGCGTCATTTCCCGATTGGACAGTGGGGTAGGAAGCCCTTCAACGGCGACTTTGGCCATATCATAGGCGCGGTCGAAAACATGCCAATCAATCTCACTCCCAAAAACAACATCAGTCCTTGGTGACACGGACACGCCACTTCCAGAGGCAAGTTCCGGCAGCAAATCCTTGACGTTCGAATCATCAAACGGGCTGGCGATTTCCTTTGGGTTCTTAGGGTATGGTGGCCCAAACATTAGCCATGCGGGGTTTACGTTGAACCGCCTTCCATACTTGAGGGCCGACTCCCTATCGAACTCTCGATTGCCATTTTCGTGATGTGTGTATGTCGGCACCTTCATGCCGAGACTTCGCGCAGCGTCCGAAACAGTATCGAAGCCTGCGCCTTCTCGCGCTGATTTAAGCCGGCCATGGGGTGTTTCTTGATCCATACCGGAGTTATCGCAAATCTTTTGATACGGGGGGTATTGATTTTGCGAAATCCGATCTGTATTAACTAATCCAGATTGGATTGGATTTGTCATGAACGACCCCGTTAAAGAACTTTCTGGACTGCAGGTGCTGTACATTCGGACCAACCTCCCGGCTGAAGGTGGCAGCTTTGGCAAGCGTGGTTGGAGTCAGGCGACATTGGCAAAACACCTGTGCGTCAGTCAGCCAGTGATCTTCCGGATGGAGAAAAAGGGGCCTGAGCTCAATCGCGGTCCAGAAACAATTCTGATCGCACAACTCGCGGAAAAGCACGGCATTGTGGTGCCATCCAATGAAGATTTGGAGCGCGAAACTGAGTTATCGGACTCCGCCGCATGACCGTCCTGCCAGAATTCAGGATTGGACAGGACTTGCAGCGCCTCTGTGCTGATTGGGTGTCCGTCTTCAAACCAGATGATGTTGTTCGTGGTCATTGTGATGGCCTTTCGGTGGGCTCCGTTCGGCGCACCGTAGCTGAGAATTCACAGGCTGTGGTGTCGATGTCGGACACCGGCCTGTCGAGGTCTGACAGGGATTTGTCAGGTTCTGCCAAATCGTCCGCAGAGGCGAACGGCTTTCAACCGAAGTTGGGGTTTTGGTTTCGAGTAAAGGAGGTTGGGTGGCGTATGTTCGACAGTGAACTTGCTCAGACTCTCATTCAATCGGCGTTTCCGTTGTCAGTTCATCGGAATGCCAAGGCGGCGATTGCGGCCGCATATTCAAAACTCAGTTTGCGAAGCGAAAGGCGCGCGCGGTCTCTTTGGGAAGGGACGGCGGGCACAGTCAATGGTGACGAGTGTTTGGCATTGCTTCGGGCTGAAATGGAACGGGCGAGGAAAGATCGTGAACTGGCAGACAAACGGCTCGCACGCTGCAGAGAAATCCTTGGGCATGAGGATCCGGGTTCGGATCGCGATGTGGCTCATCAAGACGGGACGTGGGGCGAACGGGGTTTGCGGCTCGCTGGCTGATTGGCTTGTTCCGGAAATCAGCAAAACAAGCAGAAGGACCAACAAATGACCGACAAGAACTCAAACGTCACGGAATTCAAACGCGGCGTTGATGCTGAGGCGGAAGCAGCAGCACCAACCGGAGACGATGGGCAGGAGCCGGTGATCCATGAGGATCAGAACGACGATCTGGGTCACAATGTGGACTTCGGGGCGGTCGCCGGCCTTGTTGAGGAAATCGAAGAAGCGCAGGCTGCGATTGATGAAATCTCCGCCAAGGAGAAGGATCGCAAGGCTCCCTTCAAGGACACGATTGCTCAACTCAAACGACAGGCGAAAGAGGAAGAGGGGATCACAGTCAAGGCCCTCAATCTTCACTTGACCAAACGTCGTCAGGAACGCCGCATCACTGATCGAATTCAAGCGTTGGACGATGTCCAGCGTGGAGACTTTGATCAACTGGCTCTGCGCTTTGATGATGATGAGCACGACGAGCAGGGTGCCGCCTGATGCTCAACTACGACGCTGTTGTTCCGCTCCAAAAGCCAAAAGCATTGGAACTTGCTGACGGCCTGTCGGCACAACAGCGGTCGTTGATCGCCGGTCTTTGGCAAAACGGGAAAGACACCCACGCCATTGCTCGGTTGATGCGCCTTCCAGAATCCGTGGTTTCGGTCGTTGTTCGTGAACAGCGCGAGGCTCGTTTGGCCAGCCAACAGAACCAGCGATCACTGGGATGATCTGGCTTGCCATCATTGCAGGTGCGGCTGTGTCAGTGCCGTTGGTTCGGTTGTTCCTCACGGTTTGGTTTCTCTACCGCCAGGACGGTGAGGTTTCTGAGTAAGCGTTTGAGTTTGCCTCCGGGCAAAGCAGCAGGTGGTTGCTGGCAATGTCTCGAAACCGCCCCGGCAACCGCCTGCACAATTTCGAAGGAATAGAGCGTGACAGTCACCCAATCCGGATATGCCCGACAGAAAAACGATCTCTATGAGACGTCAGAGTGGGTAACGCGGGCGCTGCTTCGGTTCTTTCGCTTCAACAAGCTCAACGTTGTCGATCCCTGTTTCGGGCGAGGCAAGATGGCCCATGTCATCAAGGAACAGGAAGGGGCGCATGTCTTTGGCATCGACATTGCCCACTATGGCGGCCCTGAACCGGACCTCTTGGCAGACTTTTTGAGCCTCGAGACTGCTGATCTTGAAGGCTTGCAGATAGACGGCTTTGTGATGAACCCGCCCTACGGGACACAAAACCGGACTGCGGTTGCGTTCATCAAGAAGGCGCTGGAACTGGTTGATCCTGAAGCCGGCATTGTTGCGGCGCTTGTTCCTTCAAATATCGATTTTGGGAAAACCCGGACGGACCTGTTTCGGGACAATCCGCATTTTGCGGCCGAGATTGTCTTGTTGGATCGCATCACATGGTTTGAGCCGACCATCAAAGATGTGGCGATCAGCAAGAAAACCGGTAAGCCGTATATGCCCACGCCGACCAATGACCACAAGTGGGTTGTCTGGGACATGGCTCATAGCGGCCCGCCGGAAAAATACTACGCCGAAATGCCAGTGGCAGAGGCCAAGCGGCTCTCATCGAAGCGTCAAGAGGTTCTGGAAGCTTGGCGTGATGCGAATGAGAGGTTCGCAGCATGACCGCGCCCCTCATAATAGACAGTTTCGCCGGTGGTGGCGGGGCGTCCGCCGGAATGATGGCCGCCTTCGGTCGCTCGCCCGACATCGCGATCAATCACTGCGATGTGGCAATGTCCATGCACGCGGCCAACCATCCTGAAACCCTGCATCTGCCGGAAAACATCTGGCAGGTGAACATTGATGAGTACACCGCTCGGCGCAAGGTCGGGTTTTTGTGGGCGTCTCCCGATTGTCGCCATTTCTCCCGCGCTCGCGGCGGCAAACCCATCTCCAAATCGGTGCGCGGACTTGCCTGGTCAATTGTCAAATTTGTGCATGAACTGCGGGACAACACTCCCGACGTGATCGCGCTGGAAAATGTGTGCGAATTTCTGACTTGGGAAGAGTTTCCGAAATGGAAACGCGCCTTGCGCAAATACGGCTATCGCATGGAGCACAGGGTGCTCAAATTCTGCGATTATGGTGTGCCAACCATTCGCAAGCGGTTGTTCATCATCATGCGTCGCGATGGAAAGAAGATCGTTTGGCCTGAGCAAACCCACGGCGACCCGAAATCCGACACGGTACAGACCAGCAAGCTGTTGCCATGGAAAACTTCGGGCCATGACGTGATTGACTGGTCGATCCCATGCCCATCCATCTTCGACACATCGGAACAGATCATGGCGAAGTATGGAGTGCGGGCCGTTCGCCCCTTGGTGGAGGCAACTTGCAAACGCATTGCCGCTGGTGTGGTGCGCTATGTGCTGGAAGCCGAAGAACCGTTTTTCGTAACCATGGGCCAACATGGCGGTGGTAGCCGGTCGGCGTTGAACCCTATGCACACCATCACCGCCAGCACAAAAGATCAGAATGCCGTGGTGGTACCGAACCTGGTGTCACTGGCCAATATGAGTGATGCCGGCAAGCGTGAGTATCCAGTCACCGAGCCGCTGACCACAGTTACAGGCACATCTGAAAAAGCGTTGGTGGCCTGCCACATTTCCCGCCAATTTGGCGCGAGCATTGGTCATGCCGCTGATCAACCGCTGGGCACCGTCACGGCCAATGGTGGTGGCAAATCGGCCATGGTCGCGGCCACAATGGTGCAGTCCGGTTATGGCGAGCGAGAAGGGCAGGCCCCGCGCACTCTGGATATTGAAGCGCCGTTGGGAACTGTTGTTGCCGGTGGCTGCAAGCACGCGCTGGTCGCGGCCTTTCTTGCCCAACACAATACTCAGCGGTCAGGCGTCAACCCAGGACGGGCTGCTGAACTACCTATTTCAACCATCACCGGAACAGGGACGCAGCAGAACGTTGTTGCGGCCCATATGATTAACCTCAAAGGATCTGACCGGCGCATGGCCCGGTGCGATGAGCCACTTCAAACCATCTGCGCAGGTGGCACCCATGCCGGGCTGGTTGCGGCGTTTCTCACCAAATATTACGGCACGTTGCAGGCGCCTTGGCTCACTGAGCCGTTACACACGGTGACCACCAAAGACCGGTTTTCGCTGGTCACCTGCCACATCCAAGGCGAGCCCTACATCATTACCGACATCGGTATGAGGATGTTGACCCCGCGCGAACTCTATCGCGCGCAAGGCTTCCCCGAAGACTACATCATCGATCGCGGGGAAGACGGTAAGCCGATCACCAAAACCGAGCAGATCCGCAAGTGTGGCAATTCGGTTTCACCGATACTTGCGGAAGCCATCGCCAAGGCCAATTGCCCGG
>JBCCGR010000007.1:0-152961 GCA_039029195.1 Pseudomonadota bacterium | reverse complement strand
GGCGGCGCGTCCAGCGCAACGCCGTGCACCAGATCGCTTGCCGTCGTGATCGCGCAATGTGCGTTCAGCGCCCCGGCGATCCGGTCGGCAAGATCGTTCGCGCCGCGATGACCGCCGAGAAGCTGACGGAGTCGCCGTAGTGTTTGAAAAATTTGCGATTTAATTCCGCGAGAGCCTGCGCGGGATTCATTTCCTCGTGATTCAGGTTCGCCCATTCGCTTTTAATCAGCATCGCCGACAGCGAAGCGTTGATGCCATGCCCGCGGGCGTCCGCCAGAAAGATGCGCAGGGCCTTGCGCGAATCCCGCGTGATTTCTCCGAGTTCGTACAGATCGCCGCTCAGTTCCCGGGATGGAATGTGTTTCAGGGCCAGGTCGTAGCGTTTTTTGATATCATCAAAGCTATCGAAACGATAGATGCGTTTTTGCAATTGTTTCGCGATGGCCAGGTCTTCCGAGAAGTGCAGGCGGAAATTTTCAACCTGACGATAAGAAGATTCGTAGTTGCGCGTGATGCTCGCCATAACCACCGAGAAAAAAAACAGCGCCAGTACGAAGCTGATCAGTACGTCTTCGAAGCGCTGTTGTTCGCTGCTGTAGCCGACGATCCACTCCGGATTGACGTGCTCCAGATAGAGCAGGGCTGCGACGAGAGCAATCAGGATGAAGCTGACCACGAATTTAACCCAACCGCGGAGCAGCACTGTAATGGCGCTGGCGACCAGGAAAAAATAGTACTGACTGCCGCCCTGGCTGCCGGCGTTGACGGTCCAGAGGTAGGCCAGCACCGCGATCATCAGCGTCATGCAGGGCGCCGCCAGCCAGCTCAGGCGCTGGTGAAAATAGGGCGTGCAGCGGGCCAGCGCATAGAACAGGAGAAAGAGCAAACCGGCGGGAACCAGCAAAATGTGGGCGAAATCCAGAGCCAGGCCGAAGCTGATCAGCGAAAAGGAAAGCGAAATGACGCCTGCGTAGAAAGTCGTAACGGTCAGAACCCGGGCATCGAGTGCTACGCGTTCTTTGTCTCCGAAGAGCTTCCGGGAAATATTTCGGTAGAGTTCTTTCACTCGCGGAATGCCGGGACGCCTGCGCGGCATCGTCTGCATTACCTGTGTTCCGCGCCTTCAAAAGGACGGCAATTCGCTTTTTTTATGAAAGTTACCCCATCGCGATCAAACCGGAAGGCGGCGTCTTTCTCAAAATCGGCCGAGAGCTCTGTATCCACCTTGAAATCGTGCTGACCGAACAGGCGCGCAGATATCGTGCCCGCATCTCCGCAGTCGATATACACATTCGTGTCGCCGCCAAGCTGCTCGATGTGCGACACCGTGCCGGAGAGCGCCCCGCCTGAACTGGTCAGCTTGATGTGTTCAGGCCGGATGCCAATTGTTATGGCTTCGCCGTCACCGAGAATATCTGCCGGAATGAAGTTCATCTGCGGTGAACCAATAAATCCGGCAACGAACTGGTTGGCGGGGGAATTGTAGAGTTCCATCGGCGTGCCAACCTGCTCGATGCGTCCGTCGTTCAGCACCACGATACGGTCCGCTAGCGTCATCGCCTCGATCTGATCGTGGGTCACGTAGATCATCGTGGCGGAGAGTTTCCGGTGCAGCCTGGCGATCTCCAGCCTGGTGTTCACTCGCAGGGCTGCATCAAGGTTGGACAGGGGTTCGTCAAACAGGAACAGTTCTGGATTGCGCACAATTGCCCGGCCAATGGCCACCCGCTGGCGCTGGCCACCAGACAGTTCGGCAGGCCGACGATCGAGATAGTCTTCGAGAGCCAGCATGTTTGTTGCCAGCTCGACCTGTGACTGAATTTCAGAAGCAGGCCGTTTGGCCTGTTTCAGGCCCAGGCTCATATTGTCCCGCACGGTCAGATGGGGATAAAGCGCATAGGTCTGGAAGACCATGGCGATGCCACGCTTGGTTGGCGGCAGGGCGTTGACCTGTTTGCCATCTATGGCGATCACACCGAAACTCTCGTTTTCCAGCCCGGCGATGATACGCAACAGGGTGGATTTCCCGCAGCCAGACGGTCCGACGAATATGACAAACTCTCCGTCTTCAACGTCGAGGTTGATGCCTTTCAGCACCTCCACATCGCCGAACGATTTGTGCACGTCTTTGAGTGACAGTGATCCCAATCTTCTACTCCTGTCTCAAAGATGAACTTCTTTGCCGGTGCGGATGCTCTCATCGGCCGCAAGGCAAATTCTCAAGGATTGAACGGCATCTTCCAAATGCCGGGTCAGATCAACATCTTCACGAATGGCCTTCAGTAGATAGGCCTGTTCGCGAGCGCATAGCGCATCATGATCAGGCTCATCGGCCATTGATAGATCACGATCAGCCTGTGTGAATTGGCCAGCTTCGTCTGTTCGGGAACTGTGAACCCGGATCAACGAGGTTTTGGTGTGAGCATCCACATCGTCGGACTTGGTGCCTTCCGGAACGATGATCGACACGCTCCCGTTTGGCGAGATGATGTCTTTCACAAAGAAGGCGGTTTCCGACATCATCGGCCCCCAGCCGGCCTCATACCAACCAACTGAACCATCTTCGAACACCACTTGGAAGTGCCCGTAATTGTACATGTCAGCATCAATCTCATCGCTCATACGCAATCCCATCCCGCTCACCTTGACCGGTTTGGCATCCGTCACCTGACACATGACGTCCACATAGTGGACACCACAGTCGACTATGGGAGAGGTCGTCTCCATGAGATTCTTGTGGGTCGTCCAGGTGTCGCCCGATGATTGCTGATTGAGATTGAGGCGGAATACATAAGGGCCACCCAACTGGCGTGCTTCGTCGATCAGGGTCATCCAGGAGGGATGATGGCGCAAGATATACCCAACCAGCACCTTGCGATCGAACTCATTCGCCGCATCCGCAACCCGGCGCGCGTCAGCAACGGTGGTGGCGATGGGCTTTTCCAGAAATATGTGTGCCCCGGCCTTCATAGCGGCAATCGCATAGTCAGCATGTGTGCCGGAATAGGTGTTGATGGACACGACATCCGGTTTCAGCGTTTCAAGCGCGTCTTCAAACGAGCGGCTCAGGGGATAGGACAGCAACTCGTCCGGCAGATCGGGCTCGGATCGATTGACAAGACCGACAATTTCGAAGCCCTCATTTCGGTGATAGGCGAGCGCATGGCTGCGCCCCATATTGCCAAGACCCGCAACAAGAACCCGCAACGGCTTGTCGGATGTGATCATTTCACTGCTCCTGAGGTGATGCCCTTGATCAGTTGTTTGGAGAAGATCACGTAGAGGATCAGAACCGGGACAATTGCCAGGGAAAGAGATGACAGGACCGCGTTCCAGTTGGTGACGAACTGGCCGATAAACACCTGTGCGCCCAGTGTGACGGTTTTCACTTCCTCGGCTGGTGCCAGGATCAATGGGAACCACAGGTCGTTCCAGATCGGGATCATGGTGAAGACCGCAACGGTCGCCATCGCCGGTCGGACGAGCGGAAGAACAAGGCGGAAGAAAATCCGATACTCTGAGAGCCCGTCTATACGTCCGGCATTCTTAAGATCGTCCGAGATGCCCTTCATGAATTCAGAAAGAATAAAGATGGCAAGTGGCAGGCCCTGCGCCGTGTAGACGAGAATGAGAGCCGTCAGCGTGTTGACCAGCCCGCTGGCCACCATCATCTGGAGAATAGCCACGGTTCCAAGGCGGATCGGGATCATGATCCCCAATGCCAAATAAAGGCCCGTCAACAGATTGAGGCGAAAGCGATATTCCGCCAGCGCGAAAGCCGCCATGGCCCCGAACAACAAAACCATCGTCAATGACACAACCGTTACAATCAGGCTGTTCTGGAAATAGAGCAGGAAATCACCCTGCTTCATCACCGTCTCATACCCCACCAGGCTGAACGTATCGGCGTCCGGCAGCGATAGTGGCGAACGAAAGATCGCCTTTCGGGTTTTGAACGAGTTGATGAGGATGACCACCACCGGGAATAGTGCAATCAGCGTGTATGTGATCAAAATGGCGTGGGCCGCAAAGGCACGCGCTGTTGTTGAAGACAGCAAGGCGGGAGAGTGATTTGAACGAGCGCTCACAGCATCCCCCTAGAACTGATAGCGGCGCAGCCGCGTCTGGATGCCGAACAGATAAATCGACACGCCGCACAGGATGATAACGAACATCGCCGACGCGATTGCCGAACCCATGTTCGGATCCCCAAGTTGCAGCTGGAACCCGAAGAAGGTGCGGAACATGAATGTCCCCAAGACATCGGTTGAGAAGTTCGGTCCGGCTAGCGCACCTTGAGCCGAATAGATCAGATCGAAGGCGTTGAAATTGCCCACGAATGTCAGAATGGAAATGATGCCAATCGACGGCAGGATCAGCGGGAGTTTGATTTTCCAGAACTGGGCCATTCCGGAAAGACCGTCACAGTCTGCTGCCTCGAGAATCTCATCAGGAATTGACAGCATTGCGGCATAGATCAGCATCATCGGGATTCCGACAAACTGCCACACGGAAATCAGAGCAAGCGTGGTCAACGCATATTCTTCCTTGCCGAGCCACGGCGCAAAAAGGCTTTTCAGTCCCACCGCATCCAACATGCTCGGCGCCACGCCCCAAAGTGGGCTGAGGATCAACTTCCAGGCAAAGCCGACGATGACAAAGGAAAGGATGGTCGGGATGAAGATTGATGTCCGGTAGAACGCCCGCATGCGCAACTTGTTGCTGCTCAACAATGCAGCGAGCAGAATGCCGATTGGGTTTTGCACCAGCATGTGGATGACGAAGAACCAGGTATTGTTGACCAGCGCGTTCCAGAAGCTGGCCGCCCATCGTTCGTCACCGAAGAGAATATCGAAATTCTTCAAGCCGACGAATGTCTGCACCCCGTCCACATCGGAATACAGGGACATCTGCAATGTGCCGAAAAGGGGAACAACCATAAAGGTCGTATAGATCAGGAAGGCAGGTGCGAGAAAAACCAGAATGTGCCATCGAAACGGCGGTTTTGGCGTTGCTACCTGCATGAGTCCGCTTCCCCCCGGAATTGGAACCCCGGGGCCAGAGTCGCTTTGGCCCCGGGGATCGTCAGATCTTTACTTTTGCGGAGCGTACCAGGAGGCAAGACCGTCCTGCAGGCGCTTGCCAGCAGCTTCGGGTGTTTCAGTGCCCTTGATCACGTTCGCAGAAGCATTCCAGGTTTCATTCTCCAGATTTGGCGTGCCACGGGAGAGAATCTGGTAGGTTGAACGAATGGTCGAATTGCACTTCGAGCGCCAGGAGATGAACTCCTGTGCCAGAGGATCTTCCAGTTCCACCGGTGCGCTGGAAAGCGGGAAGAAGCCAGGCAGGGCATTTGCATAGATTTTTGCAAATTCAGCCGTCGCAACCCAGTTCAGGAAGGTTTTTGCGGCTTCCGCATTCTTGGTCTTCGCGTTCATGCCGATGGCGATATCGGTGTGATCCGAGATGTAGCACTCGTCTCCCGACTTCTGCACCGGCGGAATGAAGGCGCCCATTTTGAAGTCGGCATTGGCGTTGAAGCCCGAGATTTCCCACGAACCGGCCGGATAAACGGCTGCGCGGCCAAGCGTGAAGAGGTTCTGGCTGTCAGGATAAGACTGGGCCTCGAAACCATCGCCAAGATAGTCCTTCCATTTGGCCAACTGGCGGTAAGGCGCAACCCATGCATCATCGGTGAGCTTCTGCTTGCCGGCGATCAGGGCGTTGCGACCTTCTTCGCCTTTCCAGTAGTTCGGTCCGATATTGTTGTAGCCCATGGTTGCCGCTTCCCACTGATCAGCGGTGCCCATGGCCATTGGGATGTAGTTGCCCTTCGCCTTGATGGCATCAAGTGCTGCAAAAAACTCAGCCTCGGTGGTTGGCACCTTTACGCCAGCATCCTCGAAGGCTTCCTTGTTGTAGATGAAGCCGTGAATAACGGACGCCATGGGCACACAGAACGGGTTCTTGCCATCATCAGTGATCCATGCGGATTTTGCCACGTCGGAGAAGTTTCCGATGCCTTCCAGATCTACGAGAGATGCGAGATGCCCCTTGTCATAGAGCGCCAGCGACGTATCGAACGGGCGGCAGGTGATCAGGTCACCGGCTGAACCTGCATCCAGCTTGGAATTGAGAACAGCATTGTATTCCGCAGGTGCAGAAGGTGAGAATTTCACCTTAATGCCGGGATGTTTGGCTTCGAATGCCGGGATGATTTTTTCCTGCCAGATGGAAAGATCGTCATTGCGCCAGCTCTCAATGGTGAGCGTGACATCTTCGGCATGCGCCACACCAGCAACACCGAGGAATGCCGATGCCATTAGCATGTGTTTGATGGATTTAAGTTTCATGTCTTACTCCCTTTTTGCGCCCTTTGCGCGGTTGGTTTTTCGTTGGTTGTGTGGACACGTCTGAAATCGCCGGGCCGAGTTTTCCGCGGTATCTGCCCAATAGTTCCTCGGCATGATGGAGGCTTGATGCCCCGACAGCAAGAAGGGTTGCCGCCTTCACCGAGCCGGAGGCCTGACCCAGAGCGCCTTGCGCAGCGTCTTCTGTACAGCCTGAAACTTCCATCACCATTCGGCACGCACGATCCTGCAGCTTGTCATTGTCTGCCTGAAGGTTGACCATCATACCGTTGTAAACATGCCCCAGATGCATGCCAGTCAGGGTCGAGAGCATGTTGAGGGCAATCTTCTGAGCCGTCCCGGCACCCATGCGGGTTGACCCCGCAATCAACTCCGGTGGTGTTGGAAGATGAATTGGAATATCACTTGCTTCCAGTAGCGGGGAAGGTGAATTGTTGGCCAGCCCAATGCACTTCGCACCGCGAACCTGGGCCTGTTGTAGCGCCGCCAACGTGTAGGGTGTTCTCCCACTCGCGGACACCAGAATGGCGCAATCGCCCGAACCGATATTAGCATCATCGACATCAGCGCGCGCAAGCGCTCCATCGTCTTCGGGCCCACCTCTCAATTCCTCAAGACAGGCCGGACCGCCAGCAAACAAAATGCGAATTCGGCTTTGCGGAATGCCAAAGGTTCCCTGGAGCTCCAACCCATCGGCCAATGCCATCAAGCCTGAACTGCCCGCTCCGATATAGGCGAGCTTGCCGCCAGCATTGATGCAATTGGCAATCTGCTCGGCAGCCGTTGCGATTTGAGGCAGGGCGGAGCGAACCGACTGCGCAGCCGCAACCTGCCCATCGAGCAGGAGACCAAGCGCGGCTTCGGGTGAAGCGTCATTCAACTGTGACGCCAGCCCGTTCACGGATTCAGTCTTTAATTGGCCAAAGCTTGCAATCGACATCCCTCAATAATGCCAAAGCAATACCAATTGTCCAGATGCTGTTAACCATTTTTCTGCCGATTCTGATGAAATTCTCAACAAGCGCATGTTTTTCCTATATAATTATGGATCATAATTTTTTTTCAATTTTCCTCTTGGTAAATGGTATCTGATTGGTATGCTTGTGGTATGAGTGTCTTGAGCGTTCTTGCATTGGAAAATTGCAGCAACACCGAATGGTGGCGGGCAGCAATGGTTCAGCCAGTCACCGGGGACAGGTTCCCATGACCGGCGGTGTGAACGACGTCCTTACGCCCGAGAACTGGTCAAACCAGCATGGTGGCCCGCTCTATGCGCAGTTCAGCAGACACATAGAGACGATCATACGATCTGGTCGTCTGCAGGCTGGCACTCCGCTGCCATCGGAACGGGATCTAGCCAAAATCAGCAAACTGTCGCGTGTCACTGTTCGCAAGGCGGTGCAACAGCTGGTGCGGGATGGTCTCATCGTTCAGAGGCAGGGGTCCGGTACATCGGTCGCTCCGGCAGCAAGCCGGGTTCAGCAATCGCTTTCGCGCCTGACATCATTCAGTGAAGACATGCAACGGCGCGGGCTGAAGGCAGAGTCTCGCTGGCTGGAAAGGGGCATATTTGCACCCTCCCCTGAAGAGACCATGGCGCTGGGTCTCACGGCAGACGAGGATGTAGCCCGGGTATCCCGACTTCGCATCGCTGATGGTCGACCTCTGGCCATTGAACGGGCGTCACTCTCCACCCAAACACTGCCAGATCCTGAAAACATTGAAGGCTCTCTGTATGCGCATCTGGCAAAGACAAAAATGCAGCCATCCCGCGCCATACAGCGTCTCTCCGCTGACATCCTGTCGGGTGAAAATGCTGCACTTCTCGACGTGCCGGAGGGCTCTGCCGGATTGAGAATACAGCGAATATCCTATCTCGACAGCGGACAGATCGTTGAATTCACCCGATCCGTCTATCGCGGTGATGCCTATGACTTTGTTGCTGAATTGCAGATTTCGAACAATGGCTGAGTGAGGCTCGTGTTTGACTTTGACACAAAGATGCGTGCGGAGATCGAGGGTATCCCAGCGGCCATGGGACGCTTGCTTGAGCATTCCGCTGAGAGTCTGCCAGAGGTGGCGAAGACCATCCAAGAGACCAATCCACGGCTGATCACGACGGTTGCCCGCGGATCATCAGATCATGCTGCCACCTATCTGAAATACGCCTTCGAAATTGCCATGCGAGTGCCGGTCGCGTCGATTGGGCCATCCGTCAGCTCAATCTACAATGTGGACTTGCAGCTTCCCGACAGTCTGTGTCTTGCAATATCGCAGTCCGGAAAAAGCCCGGACATCGTCTCAATGGTTCAGTCTGCCCGGCGTGGCGGAGCCTTCATCCTGGCGCTGACAAACAATCCGCAATCGCCACTTTCCAGTTCCAGCAATGTCACCATCGATATTCGGGCCGGAACAGAATCGAGCGTTGCGGCAACCAAGACTTTTGTGAACTCTGTCTATGCCGGTCTTCTTCTGCTCGCCCACTGGAAGAATGATGCAGACCTGCTTCAGGCCCTGGAACACCTGCCGGAACTGGCGGAACGCGCGATTTCCCGCGATTGGGAACCGTTGGCCCGGCGGGTGCTGCGCGCTGACGCGCTCTACATTCTGGGTCGTGGTCCATGTGCCGCAATTGCGCAGGAAGTTGCTCTCAAATTCAAGGAAACCTGCGGTATTCAGGGTGAAGCCTTCAGTTCCGCGGAAGTGCTTCACGGTCCGGTTTCCATCGTCAAGGAGCGCTATCCTGTTTTGGCGCTCATCGCTGATGATATGGCGGCAAGTTCAGTGTCGGAAGTCGCCGAACGTCTGGCCGCGATGGGTGGAGACGTGTTTTCAACCAGAAGCGACGTCGCGACTGCCACCAGCCTGCCCACAGTTTCTTGCGGCCATCCGCTTTGCGATCCACTCCTGCAGGTTGTATCCTTCTACGCATTCGTAGAGCAACTTGCCCGCCTTCGGGGGTTACACCCCGACCAGCCCCAGAATCTTAAAAAGGTGACGGAAACCGTATGAGCAGCGACAAAGTTCTCACCGGTGCCCGTATATTCGATGGGGACCGCTCCCACGACCAAAGTGGGCTGTTGATAAAAGATGGCCAGATTGGTGGCATCATGTCGCTGACCTCAGTTCCTTCGGATGCCGAGCGCGTCGAATTGGACGGAGGATTGCTTGCCCCTGGCTTCGTCGACCTGCAGGTCAATGGCGGTGGCGGGGTGCTGTTTAACGATGTGCCAACGGTCGAAGCAATCGCTACAATCTGCGAAGCACATCGCAGTTTTGGCACAACGGCGGTGTTGCCGACGCTCATCACGGACACGCCTGAAATCACAACCGCAGCCATAGATGCAGCCACTACCGCGGTCGCTAAAAAAATTCCTGGCTGTCTGGGCCTTCATCTGGAAGGTCCTCATCTTTCTATTGAGAAAAAGGGGGCTCACGACCCCGCGCTGATCCGAAAGATGGAAGATGACGATCTGGAGCAGTTGTTGGCTGCGAAGGCCAAACTGCCAAACCTGATGGTCACGTTGGCACCAGAATCGGTGAGCAATGAACAGATATCTCGTTTGGCTGCGTCCGGGATAGTCGTTAGCCTCGGACACAGCGCCGCGAGTATGGAAAGTGCAACCGGGGCTCGAGAGGCTGGTGCGTCGTGCCTCACTCACCTCTACAATGCCATGAGTCCCCTCATCCATCGCGAGCCCGGCATGGTGGGAGCGGGTTTGTCATCGCTTGGTTTTCACTGCGGATTGATTGCGGACGGTCATCATGTGGACCCGCAGGTGATTGCCATTTCGCTCGCGGCAAAGCGCGGTGAAGGTAACATCTTTCTTGTTTCGGACAGCATGTCGACCATCGGAACCGACCTGAAGAGCTTTGAACTAAACGGACGCACAATCCACCGGGATGGTGGTCGGCTGAGGCTTGCGGATGGCACGCTTGCCGGCGCTGATCTGGAGCTCAGTCGTGCGGTAAGGTTCATGGTCAATGAAGTCGGGATATCCCTGGAAGGGGCACTGCGCATGGCCAGCGTCTACCCCAAACGGTGTTTGAACAATTCCTCAACTGATGAAGGTGTTGTTGCTGGTCAGGCGGCTGATGTCATTCATCTCGATGCAGAAATGAACGTCACAAAGGTCTGGCAGAAAGGCCAGCAGGTGAGCGGCGAAGCTTAATTCTGCGTCAACAACTCAGACACTTTCCGACAATGTCGGAAAATTTCTACTTCCCAAAGTCCACCATCAGCGTCGTCATACCAACAGCGGGATAAACCCACCTACTTTCGTCATTCCGGCCTTTACGGCCGGAATCCACAAAAGCCCTGCCAAATTCAATGGATTCCGTCCCTGAAGGGCGGAATGACGGTGGATTGGGTAAAAGTGCAATTCAATCACCATTGGTATTGCGGACCGGAAATAGATTACCAGCAGCAGAATCGCTGCCAGCACGCCAACGAATGGCAGGTTGGTTCTTGAGGTTTCCAGATGCCCGACTTTGCGATCGTGCAGGACGTGATCAGTACGGAAGCAACCTGGGCTTCTGCGAGAGGATTCGGTACCCGGTTGATATCAGCAGCCTTCGGTCTGCTGGAGTGCAAACCAGATTGTTGCGTTCAGCGGATCAGGTGCCGCAAAAGGTCATGTAGCGTCCGAAGTCTGCGGGTGCAGGTTCGGCAAACCGTTCTGCACCCGGCCTCTCATCAAAGGGATGAGAGAGAACCTCATACAACTGATCAAACGGCTTCATGTCCCCTTCATTCGCCGCCGACAAGGACTCCTCCACAAGATGGTTGCGTGGAATGTAAGCAGGGTTGATTCGGTTCATTGCCTGAGCTCGGGCAACCGGTGATGTTTCCTCGCGCTGGAGCCTTGCCTCGTACCGAACCAGCCAATCGTTGAAACCGGCTTGTGGGTCATCAAAAAGCGCGCGCACCGGCTCTTTGTCATTGCCTTCAACAAGAGCCGCCAGCGAACGAAACAGATTGGTGAAGTCCACGTTCTGATTTTCCATTGATTCATATAGTCCGTTTGCGAGCTGAAGATCGTCGTCGTCATTCCTCAACAGACCAAGTTTGGCACGCATGCCAGCGAGCCATTCTGATTGGTATTTGGCAGGATAGATATTCAGTTCGCTTGTCAGGCGCTCAATGGCATCCTTTGAATCATCGGGATTGACGAGATCAATCAACGTCTCGGCAAATCGCGCCAGATTCCACTGCCCAATTGTGGGCTGACTGCCATAGGCATAGCGTCCGTGCTCATCAATGGATGAAAAAACGGCCTTCGGGTCATAGGTGTCGATGAATGCGCAGGGACCATAATCGATTGTTTCACCAGATATGGTCATATTGTCGGTGTTCATGACGCCATGCACAAAGCCGACGAGAACCCATTTTGCGATCAGAGAAACTTGGGCATCCCGCACCCGCCGAAACAGTTCAAGATAGCGCTCACTCTGGTTTGCCAGGTCGGGATAATGTCGATTGATGGCGTAGTCTGCGAGCTTGCAGACCTTTTCCGTTTCGCCTCGGGCAGCGAAAAACTGAAATGTCCCAATGCGAAGATGTGAAGAAGCAACGCGCGCAAGCACGGCCCCCTGTTCCAGCTTTTCCCTTGCCACCATTTCACCGGTCAGTGACGCCGCTAACGCCCGACTTGTCGGGATGCCCAGCGCATGCATGGCTTCGCCAATAAGATATTCACGCAGAACCGGTCCAAGAACTGCCTTTCCATCGCCACCACGGGAAAAAGGCGTGCGCCCTGATCCCTTTAGATGGAGATCGTAGCGGTCACCGTCCAGGTCGAGAACTTCTCCGACCAACAGGGCGCGTCCGTCGCCCAACTGCGGCGAAAAGCCACCGAACTGGTGCCCCGCATAGGCCAGCGCAATCGAAGCGGCGTGATCAGGCAGACTGGCTCCGGTCAGGAGATTGACCCCCTCATCGGTTGTCAGAGTTTTCGTAGAAAGCCCCAGCTGTTCAGCAAGACTGTGATTCAGACGCAGCAGTTCCGGTGCCGGGAATTCAGCGCCCTTCCAGGGAACGAAAAATCCGTCCAGTTCGCGAACGTAGCTGTTGTCGAATGAAATTTCTGATGGCTGAAGCGACATATGGGGTGACACGTATGATCAGTGACTGAGGGCTCACTCCGACAGCACGGAGTGTTTGGTCCCCAATCTCTTACCCCAGGACATGATACATAGTAAGTATGTTCAGCCGAGAGTTTGATGCCGAGCCGACAGCTTTAAATTTGCATGTTACTTCTTTGGCACCGGGTGTGGCCGACCAGGCGCATCAATACGCCCATGACTTCGGGCTTGAGTTTCCTGACAGGCCTTTGGCAACCCGCAATTCCCGACCGTCAAGGCAGAGGTATAGACAGCCTTCCACTGACCGAAATCGTTTGGGTTGAGCCAGTTAGGCCGGAGACCGCTGTTGACAGACCGAATCTGATACCCGTTTTTCGATCGCTGAAATTAAGGCCGCCTGAGAGGCTGAGGCCTGTGTTGGTTGACTGCCCGCCTCTGCCCACAGCCGCCAGTGCGGCGCTTGAAATCTGCGCATTTGACCAGAACAGATTGGCACCGATGGACGGTGTCATTGACATGTATTCGCCAATATCAAACTTGCGCGAAAAGGAGCCGTTCAGGCTGGCGGAGATCTGATCGATTGTGCTGCCAGCATTGAGCGTCCCGGCGCTGTCCATGAAGTCTCCCTGTCGAATGTGCACATAGGTCAGGCCTGCCCCAGTGCCGAATACAAACGGGCCGAGATTGAGGCTGTGAGAAAGACTGGCCTGACCCGTCAAAGCATCAACTTTCGATCGACCCGAAATTCCATTTCGACTGGAGAGGATGCTGGAAAATGAATAGGCGCCGAGCGTTGAAAAGGAGAGATTTCCGATGAGAGGAGATTGGGTGAAAACGCCCAATGAGACAGAATCAGACTTCACAAAGCTTGTAGGATTGTTGCTCAGATCACCATGCGAATATTGTGCGGTGACGCCAGCCGTCAGCCAGGGAAAGAAGCGCCAGCTTGCGCCGCCGCTTAAGCCGAAAGAGGCCCCTTCCACATTGTTGACCGTCTGATCGTTGTGAAAGGTGACTGATGGAGTGATCCAGGCGTCAAAGCGCCGATTTCCTGCAAGACCCGAAAGTGCGCCGTCCGCTCCGAGCGCATACACATTTTCCCCAGAGGCGCGCTTTGCGCGTTTTCTTGCCCGATACTGGCTCAGCACGTAGCTGGTTCGTCCCGCTGTTGCCTGGCCCCGGCGGTTAATCACCTGGTTGATTGCGGCATGTCCGTCCCGGTTTTTGCTTTGGGTGCTTACATATTGGTTGGCCTGAAGGTCTTCACATTCGATCCTGGCGCGGGCGAGACGCTCGGCAAGGGCGCTACGCTGTGCACGCAGTTCATCGACCTGTTGAAGATGGGCTGCCAGTTTCCGTTCCAGCGCTGCCCGGACCAGTTTGTCGCGTGCGGCTTTGGCTTCCGCCCGAAGTTTGGCAAGTTCCGGCTCAAGCACATTGAGCACGTTGACGAACTTGATTTCTTCCGCACGCAAGATGGATCCGAGCGTGATCGCACCACCAAGAAGGGAATCGGCGAGGACAGAAAGCAGTCCGCTTACACCGAGGAGCCCAACTCCCGCATTGGTGAGTTCGTCCGTCAAATTGACTGCATTGAGGGCAGCCTGGTTCGACGCAAATACATCAAGCACTTCCTGGACGGCGCGGTTCTTGGCTTCCAACGCGCGTTCTTGTCCCTGAATGAGATCCTTGATAAGCGCTTCTTTTTTTGGATCAGCAGCTGCGGCGGCGACATTGTCCCCAAAATTTGTCGCCTTTGGCAGCCCGGAGAGATCTGGAAACGATTGCGATGCACCGGCCACATCATCGGCTGCTTTGACCACATCATCTGCGGCTTGAACAACGTTGTCTGTTGCGTTGGCTATGTTTTTCGGGATGTTGGCGATTGCCTCCTTTGTCTGCTTGCGAAACGCAGCTCGCGCCAAACGCTGGGAACGTGCCTCGGCTTTGGCTATTGCCGTTGCACGCTTCACGCCTTGATCTGCAATCCCTTTCAACAGCCGCCCGGTGGTTTCGGAAGCAAAGCGTGCCGATCCTTGGAATCCGCTCAATGCCTTACCGAGGATTTTTGCCGCCGCAGCGCCGCTGATGATGAGAGCAACATCGACAACAGCATCCCCCTGATTGTCCGATTTTCTGGCATCGTTCTTCGCGCCTCTTTCCGCCAGAAGCGCGTTGTCTGGTGCGAACTGCGCCGCACTTTCCGCTGAAAGCTCCACATCCACGCCACCGTTGCTGCGGAGTTGCGCCAGTGTCCGGCGGGCGGCGGCCAGATCGGCCTGAATTGCTGTGACCGTTGTCTGGGCGGCAACCACCTGTAGATCAAGCGCGACGAATTCTTGAAAACCATCCTCACGCCTTAGGTCATCGTCCGTGACGTCATTTTCGGTTGGCCGTTCGGCCAACAAAGCAGCAATTTGTGCATTGAGTGCGTTGAGTTGCTGTTCGAGTGCCGCAATGTTTTCGAGACACGCCTTGATGCGGGGGTTGGGGGGTGCCGGTTCCACCACGCCAAGATCGGGAAAAACGCCGTCCCGCTGCAAAGGTGGTATACCCAGCTGACCAAACGCGTCGGGATTGAACGCACCCGGAACCGCCTGGGATGCAAATCCGAGAATTTGCGCCACCTGATCGGCAACCCTCTGTTCCCGCTCCCTGCGCTCACGTTCGGCGCGTTCGCGTTCGGCACGTTCACGTGCCTCGCGCTCCAATTGATCCTGAGCAGCCTGATTTACGTTGTTGTTGACGTTGTTGCCAGCATTGTTGGCCGCGTTGTTTGCGTTGCCCGTGTTGTTGGCAGCGTTGTTTGCATTTGCGGCATTGTTCGCAGCATTGTTTGCGTTTCCAGTGTTGTTGGCGGCATTGTTCGCAGCGTTATTGGCGGCATTCTGGCACTCAGCCACCGGCGTGTTGATGCTCGTCGAAAATGGAAAGCCAACCGTCGGCGCAACATCAACATTTGCAACAGTGCCATCCGCATTGCACAGTAAGTTGCTGACGATGTCGTTTGGCCCCAGAAACAGAACAGAGGCGAGGGACGGCGCATTTTGAGCCTGAGCATCACGTATGGTGATTGACGCAAGCAGGCCGGAAGCGATTGACGTCGACAGCAATCCAGCAACCGAGATTCGGGCCAGACAATCAAGGTTTTTGGATGTCATCGGCTTCACGTCGCGCACTCCGTCCTGAGGGCGGAACCGTTTCAACCGCCAGGGAATTGGGTCAGCGCGATTAAACAAAGTTCGCAATGCTGCCGATAGCTGTCACTAATGACAGTGTATGGCGACCTGCGTCGGAACCGGTTCGAGTGCGTTAGAGGATGAGACCCCGCTCACGGGCAATCGCAATGGCCTGTGAACGTCGCTGTGCGCCAAGTTTTCGGCAGGCATTGATGATGTGGAACTGTACGGTTCGGCCTGATATCGAGAGCGCGCGAGCGATCATCTTGTTCGTGTCCCCTGCCGCCGCAGCACTGAGGCAGGCAAACTCACGAGCGGTCAGCTCGCTTTGCGAGCCTCCTGCCTCCAGCAGGGCTTTGGACACATAGGTGTCGCCCCGTCGGACGGCATCGACCGCACTCAGCAACTCCTCAAAGGCATCGTCCTTGACAACATATCCGTTCAGACCGGTCTCTATCAGCGAAAGGGCGAAGCTTGGTTCGTAGTGCATGGTGAGCGCCACGAGCGCGCATTGCAGTTCGGATTGTTCAACCTGATCGCAAAGCACAACAATGCCTGGTCCTGGCATAGAGACATCCACAAGCGCCACATCGGCGCTATGGGTGGCAATTGTGGACAGGAGATCATTGCCATTGTCGATATCCGCGACAATCTCCATTCCTTCAACGGTGGAGAAGAGATTGCGAATCCCTTCCCGAAACAGCCGATGATCATCGGCAATCACGATGCGTGCCACCTCACCACTCATCTGGGATTCAACGGAACGTCAATGCGCACCGAAGTTCCTCCACTTTCTGAACGGCGCGTTTGAAGCTTGCCGCCGATGAGGCTGGCGCGCTCTTTCATCGAAGCCAAGCCAAGTGTGCTCTTGTTCGTTTCTGCGCCTTCGCTCATGCCCTGCCCGTCGTCACTTATATCAAGAGTCACGCCGGAATTGTTCTGATTCAAAGCAACGTCAATCCTGCTGCATTGGCTGTGCTCAAGAGCATTTTTAAGCGCTTCCTGAAACAAACGATAAAGATGATCGCGACGAGTGTTATCCAACCCGTCCGGTTCCCGGCCTGAGACGTGAATTTTTACTTTGCCCTCTCGACGGAGACGATCACAGTGGCTTTGTATTGCCGCAAACAAGCCATGCTCTTCCAGAAAGGCTGGAGCCAGATCATGTGCAATTCGCCGTGTGTCATCAATCGCATGGGACACGTCTTCAACCAGCTCTTCCACGCGCCCTTTTTCGAGCCTGCCCTTTTGCTGAGACTCGGAATTCAGCATCTGCAGATTGAGCTTGATAACCGACAACCACTGGCCAACGCCGTCGTGGATGTCTCGCGCAAGACGGCGGCGCTCTTCAGCATGGGCCTGCAATGCGGTTGCGTTGGCACGTTTCAGTGCGCGTTCGGTATCGATGAGGCGCAGGCCAATGATCACGGCAAGTGAGACCTGAAAAATGAAAACACCAAAGACAGCGATTGGTCGACCAAGATAGGTCTCTGCTCCAGTGGTTGGTAAAACAATATCCGCAACTTGAAAGACAGTGATCGCCACCAGGCCGAACAGCAAAGGTAAGGCTCCATTCTGGCGTTTATAGACAGCGACTGCCGTCCACCACGTAATCAGGAGGAGGGTTGCAAGCATGACAAAAAGCGCGACCGGAATGCTCACATAGAGCCAAGTGGTCATGATTGTGTTCGGTCCAGTAGAGAACCCGATGGCCGAGAGCAAAGCAACGCACTGCAGCGTTCTTCCGATCAAACCCACCCGCCGTCCGCACACTGCCGCGACAAATTCCAGCAGCGGAATCCAGATCAGGCTGGGCATGCGCAAGGAAAGTTCGCGACTTAAGTCAGAACTCAACCCGAACAGATAAAATGCGTGATTGTCTTCAAGTGTTAACAAGAGATACATCAGCGACACGGCAAGAAAACTGATGACGACCCTGTCACGCAGACCGAACAGAAAGGCTGTCAGCGCCACAATGGGGATGAGCATTTCAACGCCGAAGAGGAACACGCTGAAGCCGATATAGCGCTGCTGGATGCTTGAGTGAGTTGGAAATGCACCTCGATAGTCGACCAACGCCACTGGTCCACTGACGATCCCGCCTTCATCGACGAATGGTAGTCTGGCAACTCGCACGGCCAGAACGTTGTCACCATCGCGATTGAGGAGTGTGGTAGCAAACGGATAGAGCCTCGGGAGGGCCGGGGCATAGCTGTGTTGGAGCGACCCGCCAAGTCCGACCTTTCCTTCACCGCCGATTTTGCGACCGTTAAGGAACACCTCATCAGCGCGGCCTATCAGGCCGATCTGAATCGCAGGCTCGCTCGTTTGCCAGTTATCCGGCACCGTGAAGTGAATGCGATACCAACCGACATCGAAGGTCGACGCAACGCCCTGTGCTTGCCAGCTTCCCGGAACATTTATGCGCGACCAGGCAGAATCGTCATACTTTGGATCGGCAAAACGCTCTTCGTCGTAATCCGCAAAATAGTGCTCACCACTAAGGGAAATCGCAGTCTCCTGCGCCATGGTGACCTGACAGAAAAGGGTCGTCTGAACAAGGAGAAGCGCGATCCAGACGGTCCATCGGCACAGGCATTTGCGGGCCACCCACCTCCGAGGGATGCCAACACAGCTACATCCTTGTCGACATTTCCCCTGCATGACCGACGGCTTCCACAGACTATACCGAAGTCAAAATTAGCAGGGTGGGTGACGCGATCCAACCTGTTCAAAGTGTCATGTCTTCTGTTCTCAACACAGCCGACCACTGGCAAATTCGAATGTTTTACGAGCCAAGAGTCGCCCGGGAGGCTCGAACACACATTGCTCTAAGTGAGCCGATGATCACGTCGTCCAGTCATAGCTGGCTGAATGCGCGGTGCTTACCGTCAGGCTGTTGTTCGCCACCAGAACGATCATGATCTTTTTCGCCCTACGCACGGCTTCAGCAGTCCCCGGACGGGATCAGCTTGCCCGGTTGAATCACACACAGCGCCTCGCATTCACCGGAGCGAGGCAATAATGAAAGTGCGCAGAGGCCCTCGAGCCCGAAACAATCTCCGCCAACCAACAATCGAACTCTGGGCCAATAGAAAGGCAGATTTTGAGCATTAGACAGGAACATGATTTCCTGTATATCGCAGTTCGACACAGTCCGAACGAACCAAAAGAAACGCACCAATGCCAATTAGTGAAGATGACCTCGCCAAAGCCCGCACCGTATGGGGGGACGGCCTGATCGCAATCGCCAAAGCGTACGACGACGCGGGAATTGAGGGCGCGCGACCGGTTGCCGAAGGCGTGCTTGATGCGGCCTATGGCTATAATCTCGGCCCGGTGCTGTTCAAACCGACGCTTGCCAGCGGTGCGCAAACCTTTCGCCCGACCCGGAAAGGTGCCCTATCTTATTTTGTTGGCCACGATGAAGAATATCCGCTCGATGGCGGATTTGGCTTGAAATCCTGGCGTCATGTGACTTCCGAGACAGCCGCAAGCTTTGTGGAGGCTGATGTGGCGCTGTGGATGGGTGCCGTGGTGATGACAGACAAGGACGGACAGCCAACAAAAGTGGACAAGAGTTTCGGCTACAAGAGAGACTCTGAGGGCACCTTGAGGATTGTTCTGCACCACTCTTCTCTGCCTTACCAACCCTAGCCAAATCGGCTTATCCTGCGGAATACACTTTGAAAAAGATGGACATCGGGCGGGTTCCGCCAATCACATTTGGCCCCGGCCGTGTTTCTGAACTTCCTGAGATCGTGTCGAGATTAGATGGCGGACCCGTTCTGATCATCGCTGACAGCGTGATGGCGGACCTTGGTGTCACCGAGACGCTGTCAAAGTCACTTTCTGCAAACGGAATCGGCTGTGCCGTGGCGGCCAATGTGTCTGGCGAACCAAAAGAGGCTTTGGTTGATCAGCTTTGCGCGCGCGCACGGGATGTCGCGGCAAAGACAATCGTTGGCATTGGCGGTGGCGCTGCGATGGATTCCGCCAAGCTGGTGGCTGCCATCGCTCCGTCAAACACACCTTCGTCCACCTACGCGCTTTGTGCGGAACCTTTGCCAAGGAACGGCATCCCCGCAATAGCCGTTCCAACCACCGCAGGCACTGGATCTGAGGTCACCCGCACTTCAATTGTTTCCACGAAAGATGGGGCAAAGAACTGGTTTTGGGGCGAAGAACTGATGTTCGCACATGCGGTCCTTGATCCCGAATTGACAGCAAGCCTGCCTGCAAAAATGACGGCCTGGACTGGGATTGATGCGGTGGCACATGCCCTTGAAGCGTCAACCGCCCGATCAACCAATGCAGCCGGCCTGCACTATGGGCTGGAGGCCTTGCGGATTTTGGCCGGCAGCCTGCCTCGCGCCGTCGAAGATGGCAGCAATCTGGAGCATCGGGCACGCGTTCACTGGGCAAGCATGTTGGCGGGTTTGGCCCTCCACAATTGTAACACCCATATGGGTCACAATATCAGCCACGCACTTGGATCGCTGTCGCCGATCCACCACGGCTTGGCGACTGGTTTGGCGCTCGAAATCAGCTTGCCATTGTTGGTGGAGCGCCCGGAAGGACGCGAAAACTATGCTCTCGCAGCACAGGCAATGGGCGGGGAAGCACGCGCGGAACAATTGCCTGAGTCTTTCAAGGCATTGATGCGGTCTTGCAATATTCCAGCAGAACGTCCTCAGCAATGCTCAGGCGTTTCAAAGGATGCGCTTTTGGGGGCAATGCTAAGCCCGGCCAACCATTCAATGTCCCAGAATGCGGCCTGCCCTGTGAGCGATTCCGACCTTGAAGAATTGGCTTCGCGTATGGTGGCCCTTCCTCTGGAAACAATTGACGCGTAGGCACGCCGACCAAAACTAGGACGGTTCGTTGTCCAATCGCAGAGCCTGTCAAAAGAGGCACAAGCCCTAAATCAGGAAACTCGAAAGCGTTTCGTTGTCGGTGATGTCGTTCCAGATCAAATTTGACTGATCAAAGCGATGTGTCAGCGAGTCAAAATTCTCCTGCTTGCTGGTTTCAATGCCCAGCAGAACAGACCCAAAATTGCGCGCGGATTTTTTTAAGTACTCAAAGCGGGCAATATCATCGTCCGGCCCAAGAATAGACAGGAAGTCCTTCAGCGCACCCGGTCGCTGAGGCATCTGGATGACGTAGTATTTTTTGCAGCCTGTGAACTTGAGCGCCCGTTCTTTCACCTCCGGCAGTCGTTCAAAATCGAAATTGCCGCCCGAAACCACACACACTGTTTTCCTGCCGCGCAACCCGTACTCAGGCAGATGGCGCAGCGCTTCAATCGTCAAAGCTCCTGCCGGTTCCAGGACAATCCCCTCGACGTTCAGCATGTCGATCATCGTCGCACAGATACCGTTGGTCTCTGCCAGAATGACTTGTGAAGGCTGAAACTGCGACAGTGCGCGAAACGGCTCCTCGCCAATTTTTGCAACGGCGGCACCATCGACAAAATTGTCGATCATCTGGAGTTGCACCCGTTCACCAGCATTCAGGCTTTGATGGAAACTTGGCGCCGCATTCGGTTCGACAAAGCTGAAGTCACAGGTCCAGCCGGCGTCGTTCAGGTAGGTTGTCACACCGGCAGCAAGCCCGCCGCCGCCAACCGGAAGGACGATCCTGTCTGGCGCGGGTTGGCCCGAGAAGTGATCAAAGATTTCCTTCGCAACGGTCGCCTGGCCCTGAATGATTCTGGAATGATCGAAAGGCGGCACCATAAGCCCGTTGGCCTTGTTGCAAAACTCAATCGCCGCCTGATTGGCCGCGTCAAATCCATCTCCCACAAGTCGAATATCAATGAACGGTTCGCCAAAAGATCGGGTTTTCATGATCTTCTGGTTCGGGGTTGTGACGGGCATGAACACAACACCTTTCTTGCCAAATTCGCGGCAAGCGTAGGCGAACCCCTGGGCGTGATTTCCAGCCGACGAACAAACAAACAGCTCGTTGTCGGGATTTTCGATTAGTGCGGCGTGTAGAAACGCGTAAGCCCCGCGAACCTTGTAGCTGCGGACTGGGCTGAGATCTTCCCGTTTGAGCCAAATATCGCCGCCATAAAGATCGGACAGATATTGATTGTGCTGCAGTGGGGTCGGCTCCACCACCTTGCTCAGCACGTTGTGAACGCGCGCCACTTCATCTGTGAAATTGGTCATTGCTGAAGACTCCAAATCGCCCCGGCAATTATCATTACCACAACGATTGGGGTGTTGAATGCTCGACCCTGCGCGGGCAACCCAACATTACCCTCGCGGGCCCCTCCAAGCTGAGTGAATAGAGGCTGCGGCTGTTCGGAAGCGGAGCGGTTGACCTGTATGGCCGCAATCGAACCGCTTCCGGAATCTGTATCCAGTTTTTGTTGGTTGGATCAGAAATGAACCGAACGCGAGCCCACCGGCGTCTGAATCGGCGGAGCGAACTTTGTCAGATCGATCCCCTCAACGGCGACCTTGTACTCATCAAGGGTAGGCGTGCGACCCAGAATGGCTGACAGTACCACCACTGGCGTTGACCCCAGCAGCGATTCGCCTTTCTTGGTTGCAGAATCTGCAACAACGCGACCCTGGAACAGACGTGTTGAGGTTGCAAGCACCGTGTCGCCCTTGGCGGCCTTTTCCTGGTTGCCCATGCAAAGGTTACAGCCCGGGCGCTCCAGATAAAGAATGTTTTCATACTCTGTCCGGGCTTGCTGCTTGGGCGCATCATCGTCGAATTCGAACCCGGCATATTTGGACAAAATGCCCCAATCGCCCTCATCTTTGAGCTCATCGACAATGTTGTAGGTCGGTGCCGCCACCACTAGCGGCGCATTGAACTCCACCTTGCCATAGGCGGCTTCCAGATTGCGAAGCATCTGCGCCACAATCTTGATATCACCCTTATGTACCATACAAGAGCCGACAAACCCGAGATCCACCTTCTTTTCCGCCCGATAGAAAGAGATCGGCCGGATGGTGTCGTGAGTGTAGCGTTTGGAGACATCGGCATTGTTGACATCGGGGTCCGCAATCATCGGCTCCACGATTTCGTCAAGATCAACCACAACTTCCGCGAAATATTTGGCATTGTCGTCTGGGGCCAACGCCGGTTTTTCACCGGATCGGATTTCATCAATGCGCTTGTCAGCCTTGGCAATCAGGCCAGCCAGCATTTGCGCATCATTGTCCATACCCTTTTCAATCATGATCTGAATTCGGGATTTGGCAATTTCCAATGACTCGATGAGCGTCTCATTCTCAGAAATACAGATTGAGGCCTTCGCCTTCATTTCTGCCGTCCAGTCTGTGAACGTGAACGCCTGATCCGCCAGCAGTGTCCCGATATGGACCTCGATGATCCGCCCCTGGAAGACGTTATCGCCATGCTGTGACAGCATCTGCGCCTGGGTGGCGTGGACCACATCACGGAAGTCCATCCAATCGGCCATTTTGCCTTTGAATGTCACCTTGACGGATTCCGGGATCGGCATCGTGGCTTCGCCCGTCGCTAGAGCAAGCGCAACGGTGCCGGAATCCGCGCCGAAGGCAACGCCCTTCGACATGCGGGTGTGGCTGTCTCCACCAATGATGATGTCCCAGTCGCTGACGGTGATATCGTTCAGCACCTTGTGGATGACGTCGGTCATGGAGTGATAGACGTCTTTGGGGTCGCGCGCCGTGATCAGCCCGAACTTGTGCATGAATGCCATCAGACGCGGCGTGTTGGCCTGGGCCTTGAGGTCCCAAACAGACGCTGTGTGGCAACCAGACTGGTAGGCCCCATCCACACTTGGCGAAAGCACGGTGGCCGCCATTGCTTCCAGCTCCTGGCTGGTCATAAGGCCGGTGGTGTCCTGCGAACCAACGATGTTGACCTTGACCCGCACGTCGGAACCAGCGTGCAACAGCTTGCCCGGCGTTGTGCCGCGGGCGTTGGCGTTGAAGATTTTCTCAACGGCCGTAAGACCCTGTCCCTCGTGGTTGATTTCCTTTGCGGGCGCAAAGGCTGACTTAAGTTCAATGCCAAGCGCTTCGCAGGCGAATGTCTGGAGCTTCTTGCCGAACACGATGGCGTAGGAACCACCGGCCTTCATGAATTCCATTTTCTGCGGTGTAAAGGAGTTCGCCATATCGACGAGCTCTTCATTTCCATCGGCGCTGTAGAGCTTTTTGGTCTTGGTGTTGATCTTCAGAACCGTGCCGGTTTCAACAGAATAGCGCTGCTCAAGGATCGGGTTGCCGTCATTGTTGAGGATCGGCTTGCCTTCGTCATCGAGCTTTTTCACCCAGTTCTTCAGGTCAACGCCAATGCCACCCGTAACCCCCACGGTGGTAAGGAAGATGGGCGAAATACCATTTGTGCCCGCCACAACCGGCGCAATGTTGACGAACGGAACGTATGGTGACGCTTGCTTGCCGGTCCAAAGGGCAACATTGTTGACCCCCGACATGCGGGATGAACCCACACCCATCGTACCCTTTTCAGCGATCAGCATGACGCGCTTCCCGGGATACTGCAGTTTGAGCGCTTCAACTTCCTTCTGCGCTTTCTCGGAAATGAAGCATTTGCCGTGCAATTCGCGGTCAGAACGGGAGTGTGCCTGATTGCCCGGTGACAACAGGTCTGTCGAAATGTCACCCTCGGCGGCGATATAGGTGACGACTTCTATTTCTTCGTCGATGTCCGGCAATTTTGTGAAGAATTCCGCGTCGGAATAGCTGTTGAGAATATCAGTCGCGATTACACTTCCGGCATCATGCGCCTCTTTGAGGCGATCCGTATCGGCTTCATAGAGGAACACCTGGGTCTTGAGAACCTCGGCAGCCTTTCTGGCAATCTCCGACTGATCGCCCAGCGCCAGATCAAGCAGCACCTCAACTGAAGGGCCGCCTTTCATATGGGACAGGAGTTCAAACGCGAATTCAATTGAGATTTCCTCAACTGCTTCCTGACCCAGAATGACCTCCTTCAAGAATCGGGCCTTCACTTCAGCGGCGCTGGTGGTGCCCGGCAACGTGTTATAAATCAAGAAGTTGAGGGAATCTTTGCGATACGGATTATCGCGTTCCTTAATTTGCGCGATGATCTCCGCTGCCAGCGGTCCTTCGTCAACCGGCTTGGGATTAAGACCTTGCTGTTTGCGTTCTTCGATTTCGTTCAGATAGTTCTCGTAAAGGTTCATTTACACACCAAAAGTTGTATTTTGGATCGCGTGGCTCCGCAAACATGGGCGCTCAAGGGATCACGCAGATGTTTCAAACATGGGGCTAATTCTTTGAGCGCGCACATGCAAGACATACGTTTGGGCTAGATCAGGTGTAATGTCTCACCCGGTCGCTTTGTTGTCTCCAAAAGATAGTGACGGCGTTGAATGGATCAACGGCCCGCGACAATCACATTAACTTTGCTGGGTCTTGGTCTCGGTTTGGAGACGACACCGCAAGTTAATGCACGGTCTGGCGTGATTCGGGAACGGGTTCGGTGGCCGGATCCAGAACCAGCACCAAACGAGTCATCCCGGTGCCTTCGATCTGCGGTGAACGATGAAGCAGGCCCGACATCGGCGGCTCAGGCCACTCGGTCCCTTTCAAAACCATCGGCGAGCCAGTGGGTACCGAGAACACGCGCTTTGGCTCATAACCATCCACCGAGATGCCATATTGGGTTCCCAATCCGCGGTACGTGCAGACCAGCCGCGCCACGACAGAGTCGATATGAAACTTTCGGCAAGCATTGTCCTGCACCACATCGAACCGCAAACGCAGAAACTGTGTCTGCATGAGTTTGGCGAATTTCTCAGCCAGTATCGAAACGTCACTGATAAGAAAGCGTCTCTCTCGCGTGTCCGGCATTTGCGCATTTTCGCAAATTGCTTGAACAGCATGCTGCACGTTTTCAACACCGATGATCGTGCGTGCAGATGGCAGATTATTGACAGGCAGATTGTCTATCCACTCGGTGAATCCAGCTGGGGGTTGACGACGCCAGATAGCCGCCGCGGCGCCTGGGCGGTTGATTGGAGAAAAATCAGTCGGCCCGTCCAAAACGGCAACTCCGATGGCGGCGTTTTCGACAGTTTTTCTTACATAGGTCATGGAGCCCAGGATCCCGTTTAGGTCAGAATTGGTGGAAGAATCGGCTGGCGCAACGTCGAGCGTTTGCTTCAAACTTCATTCAGTATGTTATTACATAACATGATTTAGTATAAGAAAACGGGCAGGAGGACTGCCCGTCAACTTTGTATCCTGCGTTTTAGCCAGACTTTGACAGGCAGTCTTTGAAAGAGGCAGCCATATTGCGAATGAGCGTGAAGTAGAGTTCCGGACCGTCTCCAATCGACGTTCCGAGCGGGTCAAGCACGCCCGTTTTTGCCGAAGTCCCTTCCGCAACGGTTGTGACCAGTTTTGGCTCGAATTGAGGCTCGGAAAACACGCAAACGGCATTCAATTCGCTCACTTTGCCTTTCAGTTCTTTGATGCGTTCAGCACCGGGCATCACTTCGGGAGACACGGTTATTGAGCCGATTGCAGTCATACCGAAGCGTTTTTCAAAGTGCTGATAAGCGTCGTGGAAGACCACAAACGGCTTGCCTTTAACAGGTGTGAGTTCGGTGGAAACTTCCTTGACCAGCGCGTCCAGCTTTGTCGAGACCGTTTTGGCATTTGCCTCATACTTGGCCGCATTTTCAGGGTCGGCTTTTGCAAGCGCCTCTTCGATTTCATGAACCAGTGCTTTGGCATTTACCGGATCAAGCCAAACGTGCGGATCGAACTCTCCGTGGTCATGCTCGTCATGGCCGTGACCAGCTTCGGCCTTTTTCTCGTGACCGTGGTCGTGGTGATCATCTTCAGCCTTCTTTTCGTGACCGTGGTCGTGGTGGTCATCTTCAGCCTTCTTTTCGTGACCGTGGTCGTGGTGGTCATCCTCGGCCTTTTTCTCGTGATCATGGTCATGGTGATCATCTTCAGCCTTCTTCTCATGATCATGATCGTGGTGATCGTCCTCAGCCTTCTTTTCGTGACCGTGGTCGTGGTGGTCATCCTCGGCCTTTTTCTCATGATCATGGTCGTGATGATCATCTTCGGCCTTCTTCTCATGCCCATGATCATCATGACCATCTTCAGACTCATGATCATGGGCATCGAACGCACCGCCCTCGCGGAATTTGTGTTTCACCAGGTCATGGGCGTCCAGCAGTTCAATTTTCGTCGCTTTCGCAGCGATGGCTTCCAATGGCTTTTCAAGGAAGGCTTCCAAATCATGACCGACCCAAAATACGACGTCCGCGACTTCCAATTCTTTCGCCTGCGAGGGTTTCAAGGCGTAAGTGTGCGGAGAGCCCGCTCCTTCAACAATCAAACCGGGTTTACCAACACCATCCATGACGGCCGCCACAAGGGAGTGAATAGGTTTGATCGAGGCGACAACCTTCACGTCAGCCTGCGCTGAAAGTGCGCCAGCGGACAGCAACGTCGAGGTCAACAGAAGGGTTTTCAAAAAGCGCATTGTTGGCTCCATCAGTACAAATTAGTGGCTGGCGGGGTCGCCAGATCATGGAGTTGTGTTACGATATAACGTATGTCATAGCAAGCTTGCCATATGGCTCTTTTCACTAGATCGCGCTACCCTCCAAACGTCATGTTGCATCGAACAAACTCACTGGTCGCACTTTCCGATGCCGGCGTATTTCGCTCCGGCAAATGGCTCGTGCACGGAGTGACGATGACGGTTGAACCGGGCGAGATCGTCACCTTGATCGGCCCAAACGGGTCCGGCAAATCAACAACTGCAAAAATGGCTCTGGGCATTCTGTCTCCCGATGAAGGGCATGCAATTCAACGCCAGAATCTGCGGGTTGGCTATGTTCCGCAGAAACTTGCAATCGACTGGACGCTCCCTCTGACAGTCAAGCGTTTCATGCGCCTGACGGGATCAGTAGGTGAGCAGGAGGCCTACGATGCCATGTCGGCTACCCAGACCGTGCATCTGGCGAAGGATGAAGTCAGAACATTGTCCGGCGGGGAGTTTCAACGGGTATTGTTGGCACGCGCCATTGCCCGAAAGCCGGACCTTTTGGTCCTTGATGAACCCGTGCAGGGCGTGGATTTCAGCGGGGAAATTGCGCTCTACGAGTTGATCCGATCGATCCGGGACAAGCTTCAATGTGGTGTTCTGCTTATCTCCCATGACCTGCATGTTGTCATGGCAGCCACGGACCGGGTTATTTGCCTGAATGGCCATGTGTGCTGTTCAGGAACGCCGACAACGGTCGCATCAAGTCAGGAATATCGCGCACTGTTCGGTGCTCGTGCATCATCAGGATTGGCGATCTATGAACACAGCCATGATCACGAGCATTTACCGGACGGCCGAATCCGTGAAAAAGACGGCACGGTGCGAGATCATCATCATGCTGACAATGGAGATGCAGGATCTGCTCAAAGTCAAATGACCGGCCAATCTGGAACAGATGAACATGCTGGATGATTTTTTCACCAGAGCCCTGGTGGCTGGCGCTGGAGTGGCCCTGATCGCCGGTCCACTTGGTTGTTTCATCGTCTGGCGCAGGCTTGCCTACTTTGGAGATACGCTTTCGCATGCCGCGTTGTTGGGCGTTGCGCTTGCACTCCTGTTCGAAGTCAACACCACGCTTGCCGTATTTGGCGTCTCCGTGTGTGTGTCGCTGGCACTTTTGTTGCTTCAACGCCGGGCTACCCTTTCGGCTGATGCCCTATTGGGATTGCTGGCCCACGCATCTTTGGCGGTTGGCTTGGTCGCTCTTGCATTCATGACATGGGTGCGCGTGGACCTTATGGGCTTCCTCTTCGGAGACATTCTGGCTGTAACACGATTGGACATCGCAATCATCTGGGCAGGTGGTGCGATTGTATTGGCCATACTCTTCCTGGTCTGGAAGTCGCTGTTCGCAGCCACAGTGAACGTGGAGCTCGCACAGGCTGAAGGCATGAAGCCTGAGCGGGCAAACGTCATTTTTATGCTCCTGATGGCAGCCGTGATTGCCATATCGATGAAAATCGTCGGCGTTCTGCTCATCACCGCACTGCTTATTATTCCAGCCGCCGCCGCACGCCGATTTGCAACCGGACCTGAGCAAATGGCCGTGCTGGCAGCCCTTGTTGGTGTGATCGCCGTCGTCGGTGGACTTTACGGTTCTCTTGAATGGGACAGCCCTGCTGGGCCAAGCATTGTCGTTGCTGCGTTGATTTTGTTCATATTCTCAATTCTTCCCCCCCCGCTGAAATTGTGGAATTCGCTTGGGCGTTCAGGCAATCCAGATCAGCAGAATGCAAGGAGAATCCACCAATGACCAAACAAGCGATTTTGGCAGCCGACCTGACCAAGAACCAGTCGCTGGTGATGACCGTGCTTTCGGGCGCCGATGCACCTTTGAGCGCGTACAAGATTCTTGACAAATTGAGAGACCACGGCCTTCGCGCGCCGCTGCAAGTCTACCGGGCCTTGGATAAGCTGGTTGAAATCGGTCTGGTCCACAGACTTGAGAGCATTAATGCTTTTGTCGCCTGCCAGCACCCGTCCTGTGAGGGCGAGTCGAAGGAAACGGTCCTCTTCACAATTTGCGAGAAATGCGGTCGCGTTCAGGAACTGGTGAAGAATGCCCTATCCACAACAATGTTGAATCTCGCACAGGAGATTGACTTTGCCGTCAGCAAATCTGTGGTGGAACTTCGCGGCACCTGTTCAAAGTGCGCACACGGATAAGTGCCACATCAACCCGTAGAGCCTACAAAAACCCAGGCGAGTTTGAACTGTGTCAGTATCGCCATTTGATCGAGCATCCCATTGACGGGATCTGATCTTTGGGCCCCTTGCCTGTCTCGGCAATCAATCGCATCGCGTCCAACAGTTCCGTTATACGGTTGTTGGCGTCCCCCACACGGGCATCGTCCAACCGACCGCGATACTGAAGCTCTCCTGAAGAATTGAGTCCGAAGAAATCCGGCGTGCAAACCGCACCATAGGTTTTTCCAACAGACTGATCCTCGTCAACCAGATAGGGAAATGAAAATCCATACTGGTCAGCAAACCTCAGCATATTTTCCGGACTGTCTTCAGTGTAGTCGCGGTAGTCATTTGACATAACAGCCAGCACATTGACGCCCTCATCCATGAGCGTTCTTGCGTCGTCGGCAAGGCGCGAACCAATAGCTTTCACATAGGGGCAATGGTTGCAGATGAACGCAATCAGCAGTCCTTTTTCTCCCATGTGACCCTGCATTGAAAATTCAATGCCGTTGGGATCTCTCAATGTGAAGTCAGGTGCCTTCCAGCCAAAATCGCAGATGGGTGTGTCGAGCAGCATGGTCTGTCGTTCCGCAGGTTGAAGATCGTCGGACCCCAAAATTGTGCCTTTCGAAGGGACGGTACAAGCCCCATGCGCATCGGAGTTCACAAATTTCCGGATGTCGCATGCGATATCATTGATGCTTGCTCTGGCAATCGTGAACAACGCGTGGCAGGTAAGCCGCTATCAAAACAATGGGTTCACCACCCGCACAATGGATGTTTGTTGTGGATATCGAAGACTTCCGTCACTGGTCAAAAGAAGCTGCGAACTGGGGAGCGGATTATCGCGCGAGCCTGCCCGACCTTCCTGTTCGGCCAGATATTCAACCGGGTGATATATCCAAACAGATAGAGGAAAGCCCTCCGGAACATGCGGAAAGCATGGATGCGCTTTTTGCCGATTTTCAGGAAAAGATCATTCCGGGCATAACGCACTGGCAGCATCCGGGATTCTTTGCCTATTTCCCGTCCAATGCCGCACCGGCCGCAGTGGTAGCGGACTATCTGGTCACCGCAATTTCCGCCCAATGCATGTTGTGGCAAACCTCGCCGGCAGCGACTGAACTTGAAACCAAAATGATCGACTGGCTGCGCCAGGCAATGGGTTTGCCGAAGCCATTTACCGGTGTCATTCAGGATTCTGCGTCGAGCGCGACACTCACCGCCATTTTGACAATGCGGGAGCGCGCGCTCGCCTTTTCAGGCAACAAGCAAGGCCTGACATCGCAGCCCCGTCTGCGAATTTACGCCTCCGATCAGGTTCACTCTTCCATCGACAAGGCGATCTGGGTGGCGGGCATAGGTGATGAGAACCTGGTTCGCGTCCCAACGTCAGGTCCATTGCGCTCAATGGACACTGAAGCTCTTGAAAAGGCGATTATCGAAGATCGCGAGAAAGGCTATCTGCCTGCCGGTATCATTGGTTGTGTTGGCGGGACCAGCGTCGGTGCGACAGACGATATCGCCGCTATCTGCGAAGTCGCACAACGTCAGGAACTCTATCATCACGTGGATGCTGCCTGGGCGGGTAGCGCGATGATCTGCGAGGAGTTTCGTGACCTTTGGAGCGGGATTGAGGGTGCTGACAGCATCGTTTTCAATCCACACAAATGGTTGGGCGCGCCTTTCGACTGCTCGGTTCAGTTCCTCAAGGATCCCACGGACCAGATCAAAACCCTCTCGATACAGCCGGAATATCTGAAGACTCTCGGGCAAAGCGATCTAATCAACTATTCTGAATGGACGGTGCCATTGGGACGCCGGTTCCGGGCGCTAAAACTGTGGTTCCTCATGCGCGCCTACGGGCTTGGGGGTCTGCGCAGCCGCATTCGCAATCATGTCAAATGGTGCTCAGACGTCTGTGAAGGACTTCGCGACACGAAAGGTTTTGAAATCACCAGTGAGCCCATTCTCGCACTTTTTTCTTTTCGACATGTACCTGCCGGAATGACCGATGACGAAGCGCTGGATGCGCATAATCTCCGACTGGTGGAGGCCATTAATCGAGATGGACGCATCTATCTTACCCAGACAAAGCTGGACGGACAGACCGCCATCCGTTTCACTGTCGGCCAGTTTGATGTGACCGAGGCTTACGTTCTGAGTGCGGTCTACATTGTTCGCGAGATTGCCGAAAAGATAGAAAGTGTTTCTGAATGAGCATAACGCGACTTCACGGTTCGGCACAGGGACGCTGCCGGGCAACGGTCTACAATGGTCTCGTTTATGCTGTTGCGACCGACACGGTTGGCGGGACTACTGTAGCTGAACAGACCGCCAACACGCTCTCCAGCCTTGAACAGAACCTGATCGATGCCGGAAGTGACAAAACGCGGATCGTTCAGGCCACGGTCTACCTCCGCGATATGAGCACGAAGGCCGAGATGGACGAGGCCTGGTGTTCCTGGATCGGCAACAAAGAGAACTGGCCACAGCGCGCCTGTGTTGGAACGGACCTTGCTGGTGACGATCTCGTTGAAATCGTTGTCACAGCCGCCCTGAAAGAGTCTTGAGAAAGGGATCCACGATGCAACAAGAGAGTTTCGAGAAATTCTATTACAACAAGGTTGGATTGGGCGAAGGATGCGGCTGTGCCGAGCGGGTGATTGACGTTTATGAATTCAACCGGTTGTCTGGTGGACACACCCGGAGGGAGCAGCGGTTCTCACTCAATATTGGCGCGAGGTTGGGAAAAATTGCTACCAGATTACGTGCTGTCTTGAAGTTCTGAGGAGCAACGACAGCAGGCGTCTCAGGTGTTGGTATGCTCGGCCTTCAAACCGCGACGGTCGCGATCAGCTTGACGGGTCTGAAGCCGGTCCACCACCGTTCGATACCAAAGATTGGCGCTGTAAAGAAAATACGGTTTTGACGTCGGGTGCAGCCAACTTGTTGCCAGATGCGTTTTCGAAAAGGCCGTCTCTCCGCGCGCATCACCCAACATCTGATAGCCCGCTTTGGCTCCCAGATAAGGTGCCATGGCGACCCCCGAGCCCGAATACCCCATTGAGTAGTTGAGCCCGTTCCACTCTCCCACATGGGGCGTATGATTAAATGTGTAACCGGTGTTGCCGGTCCAGGCGTGCGTGACTTTTACATCCTGCAGCTCCGGCCACACGTCGCACATCATTGCATGAAGCGCCGCACCACTTTGGTGCGGAGGGGTCGGGACCATGGAAGATCGGCCACCATACAGAATGCGCGTCCCGTCCGGCGACAAGCGAAAGTAGGAATGTCGTGCTCTGGTCTCCACCATCATGCGCCCACCCGGTGCCAACCTTTGGAGCAGCTCCCGATCGAGTGGTTCGGTGGCGGCAATGAAGCTCGGCAAGGGGAAGACCCGTCTTTTTAGATGACCAAAGTCTCCCACCGTGTAGCCATTGGTGGCAATCAACACCTTGTCCGCAACAATTTCACCGAGAGATGTTTTTGATCGGAAGTGACCACCTTGACGCGACACACTTTCCACCTTGCAATGACCGATCACCGGAACGTTGCGATTCCTCACAGCGCGAAGCAAACCTGCGTGAAACTTCGCCGGATGCAGCCCAGCATGCTCTGGAAACAAAAGCCCGCCAAAATAGTGGCGGGTTCTGATTTCCGCTTCGAGATCCTTTTTCGACACAAGTTTCGCGTTGGGACCATCGTTCAAGGATAGTACCTCAGCCAGCTTCTTCTGAGCATCGAAGTCGTTGTGTGTCCAGGCAAGCTGAATTCGCCCGGTCATTTGCAGATCGCATTGAATCTGCTCGCGCTCAATCAGACTATGAGTGAAATCAAACGCCTTGGTTGACTCTTTGATGACACCACGAGCCGCTTCATCGCCAAAGCTTTTAACAAGAGTTTCAAATGGTAATCTTGGATGCGCCCCAAACATGCCTCCATTGCGGCTGGAAGCCCCAATCCCAGGCACTCCGGCATCGACCACCACAGTGTTTGCGGCGCCATCTGCGCAAACGAGTGCCGCGCTTAACCCTGTGAAACCAGATCCGACAATCAGCACATCGCAGCGGGATGGGAGGTCTGGACGATCATCCGAATCACTCGCATCCGCAGCATCTGTTCCAGGTTCAGCCTGATCCCACCAGAATGGGCGTCCCGGTTCGGCGTGATTGGCGGCGAAGATGGTCATGCACACCCAGAAATCTTAAACACTGCTCCGACTGGCCATGCGGTTTCCAGAGAACCTGAGAGGCCAGTCTACTCTTGTTTGCTAACATATCACGGTATCGGAAGTTGACGTAAAAATACTGGATATTGCGCTGCACTTGTTCCACCAAGATGTCTGATTTTCACAATTTGTGGTCTAATTTGAACAGGTCCAACCCGGTCTTTGCGGTGCTTACTGCGGGAACGAATAACGGGAGTATCAAATGCGCTATTCCGCGCTCAAAGTTTTTGCGCAGGCATTGACCGGTAACAAGGGCTGGAAGCCGGTGTGGCGCGAACCCGAGCCCAAAGCTGAATATGACGTCGTTATCGTCGGCGGTGGTGGGCATGGCCTTTCAACGGCCTATTACCTGGCTAAGGAGTTCGGTGTCACCAATGTTGCGGTGGTTGAGAAAGGCTGGCTTGGGTCCGGCAATATCGGTCGGAACACCACGATCATTCGCTCCAACTATCTGCTGCCTGGCAATGAACCGTTTTACGAGCTCTCGCTGAAGCTTTGGGAAGGACTTGAACAGGACTTCAACTACAATGCGATGGTCTCCCAACGCGGCATCCTTAACCTGGCGCACAACGACCCGCAGCGAGACGGATACGCCAGACGGGGCAACGCGATGCTCATGGCCGGAGCCGACGCAGTGCTTCTCGATGAAGACGGCATTCGAGAGATGTGTCCCTATCTCGACTTCGACAATGCCCGGTTTCCAATTCGGGGCGCGCTCTGGCAACCGCGCGGAGGAACCGTGCGCCATGATGCTGTCGCCTGGGGGTACGGTCGGGGTGCAGATCAACGTGGCGTCGACCTTGTTCAAAATTGCGAAGTCACGGGATTTCAAATCGAAAATGGCGTTTGCATGGGTGTTGAGACGGCCAAGGGTCCGATCCGGGCAAAGAAGGTCGCCGTTTGCGTTGCCGGTTCATCTGGCCGTGTGATGGCAAAAGCCGGAATGCGTCTTCCGATCGAAAGTCACGTTTTGCAGGCTTTTGTGTCGGAAGGGCTCAAGCCCACAATACCGGGCGTCATCACTTTCGGTGCAGGCCATTTCTACGTCTCGCAATCCGACAAGGGCGGGCTGGTATTTGGTGGTGATATTGACGGCTACAACACCTATGCGCAACGGGGGAATCTGCCCGTCGTTGAAGATGTGTGCGAAGGCGGTATGGCCATCATGCCAATGATTGGTCGTGCCCGTCTTTTGCGCATGTGGGGCGGTGTCATGGACATGTCGATGGACGGCTCTCCGTTTATCGACAGGACGCATATTGACGGCCTCTATTTCAATGGTGGCTGGTGCTATGGCGGCTTCAAGGCAACCCCTGCATCGGGTTATTGTTATGCTCATCTTCTGGCGAAGGATGAACCGCATCCGACCGCCACTGAGATGCGGCTCGACCGCTTCAGACGTGGGCACATGATTGACGAAAAGGGCGTTGGTGCCCAACCAAATCTCCATTAGGGCGGTGGCACAATGATCATCAATCACCCGCTTCTAGGCCCACGCGATGCTTCGGAATTCACCTATCTTGGCGATGCATCTTTGATCGACCGACCCGATTGGCAGACCGATAACGCGCAAGAACTATTCCACGAATATCTCTATCTGCGCGATAATCCGGCAGGCGAGCATCGCGAATTATGGTTCCACGAGCAGGGAGACCGGTCCTGGCTGGTGGTGACCCGCAGCACGCTCACCCACGAGATCACCAAGGTCGAACTCGCCCGTGATGTGGCCATATCGAGAAGGCGCGACGAATGAGTACGAGCAACCGCTTAAATGATGGCCTGATAGATCGCAGTCGCCCCATGTCATTTTCCTTCAACGGGAAAATCATGGGCGGGTTTGAGGGCGACACGCTTGCTTCTGCGCTGCTGGCAAACGATGTCAAACTCGTCGCTCGTTCATTCAAATATCATCGTCCGCGCGGTGTCTTTTCCGCCGGATCAGAAGAGCCGAATGCGCTGGTTGAGCTTCGCACCGGTGCGCATCAGGAACCCAACACGCGGGCAACTGTCGCTGAATTGTTCGATGGGCTTGAAGCGACCAGCCAGAACCATCGCGGATCGCTGAAATATGATCTGATGGCGGTCAATGACTGGCTGTCGCCGTTCCTCTCCGCTGGGTTTTACTACAAGACCTTCATGTGGCCGAAGGCCTTCTGGGAAAAACTCTATGAACCGGCCATTCGGGCTTCGGCTGGTTTGGGTCGGCTTTCGATGGAGGTTGACCCGGATACCTATGACCACGGGTTTCTTCATTGCGATATACTGATCATCGGCGCGGGACCGGCAGGGCTCGCTGCTGCGCTGACCGCAGGACAGGCAGGTGCACGGGTCATTCTCGCAGATGAGGATTTCCGCCCCGGTGGCCGATTGAACAGCGAAACCCTGGAGATCAATGGCGCCCCAGGTCACGTGTGGGCAGAACAGGCTCTTAGCGAACTGAACGCATTGGAAAATGTGCGGGTTCTGACGCGCACGAGCGTTTATGGCGCGTTTGATCATGGCATATACGGTGCGCTTGAGCGCAAGACGGACCATCTGGCGGATAGCAGTGGCAAACCACGACAGGTCTTGTGGCGCATCTATTCGAAAGCAGGAATATTGACCGCCGGCGCGACCGAGCGGTCGATTGCGTTCGGCAACAATGACCGGCCCGGGATCATGCTTTCCGGAGCGGTGCGCGCCTATGCAAACCGCTACGGCGTGGCTGCCGGGAAACGCATTTCCATCGTCACCAACAATGATGATGGGTGGCGCACCGCCATTGATCTTACTGCGAAAGATGTCGAAATCGCAGCCGTGATCGACACGCGCGAAGGATCGCCCAAAGCGGTCATCCCTGGTGCTTCGATTGTCATGGGTGGCCGTATCGTCGACACGCGCGGACGACACGGCCTCACATCAATTGCCCTTTCGAACGGACAGAACATTCCAACGGATTGTCTGGCGGTGGCTGGCGGCTGGAGCCCGAATGTGCACCTGACCTGCCATCAGCGTGGCCGTCCAGTCTGGCGAGACGACATTGCCGCCTTTGTTCCGGGCGAGGATTTGCCAGTTGGTATGCGGGTTGCCGGTGCTGCAAACGGCACAATGACCCTGGCGGCGGCACTGCGTGATGGAGAGGACAAAGCGATCACCGTTTTGGGCGATCTTGGTTTTTCCGCGACATCACCTCTGGATCTTGTGGCGCAGGACGAACCGTCGGACATTGAAGCCTTCTGGCATGTGAAGGAAAGCATGGGGCGCTGCTTTGTCGATCTTCAGAACGATGTGACCTCCAAGGATGTGAGCCAGTCGCATCTTGAAGGGTTTCGTTCGGTCGAACATTTGAAGCGTTACACCACACTTGGAATGGCAACTGATCAGGGCAAGACGTCCAACGTGCTTGGTCTGGCTCTGATGGCAGCAACTTCGGGCAAATCCATCGAGGAAACGGGGACAACTGTATTTCGCCCACCCTATTCTCCTGTGCCGATTGGTGCGTTTGCCGGACGGTCTCGGGGCGAGGATTTCAGGCCGGTTCGGCACACACCGAGCCATAGCTGGGCGAAAGATCAGGGTGCGATTTTTGTTGAAACCGGTATGTGGCTGCGCGCGCAATGGTTCCCGAAACCAGGTGAATCCCACTGGCGGGAAAGTGTAGATCGTGAAGTAACCCAAACTCGAAACTCAGTCGGTGTTTGCGATGTGACCACCCTGGGCAAGATCGATATTCAGGGGCGTGACGCCGCCGATTTCCTCAATAAGGTTTATGCGAACGGGTTCGCCAAACTCCCTGTTGGCAAAGTTCGCTATGGGCTGATGCTGCGCGAAGACGGCATTGTCATGGATGACGGCACCACGGCGCGCCTTGGCGAAAACCATTTCGTTATGACGACGACCACTGCCAATGCGGTGAGCGTGTTCCGCCATATGGAGTTCTGCCGCCAGTGTTTGTGGCCGGATGTGGATGTCCATCTCATATCCGCGACTGAACAATGGGCTCAGTTTGCGGTCGCGGGTCCAAAATCTCGTGCCCTACTTGAGAAGATTGTTGACGCCGACTTTGACCTCTCGAACGAAGCGTTTCCGTTCATGGGATGCGCGGAACTGACCATATGTGGCGGCACGCCAGCGCGCCTGTTCCGTATCTCTTTTTCCGGAGAGCTTGCCTACGAGATCGCTGTTCCAACACGGTATGGCAATTCTCTTGCTGAGGTTCTGATGCAGGCCGGAAAAGAGTTCGACGTGGTTCCCTACGGCGTTGAGGCGCTAGGGGTTATGCGGGTTGAAAAGGGCCATGCTGCCGGCAACGAATTGAACGGGCAGACGAGCGCACTCAATCTCGGAATGGGCCGCATGGTCTCGAAGAAGAAAGATTGCATTGGAAACACCTTGTCCGAGCGGGATGGTATGAACCGCGACGATGCTGTCCGTCTTGTGGGTTTCAGGCCCGTCGACAGATCAGCCCAACTCAAAGCCGGCGCACATTTCGTGTCGAGAGGCAAATCGGCGATCACGGAGAATGACGAAGGCTGGATGAGCTCCGTTGCTTACTCTCCGTCTTTGGGCCACTCCATTGGGCTGGGCTTCATCAAACGGGGTCACGAGCGCATGGGCGAAATCGTGGTGGCAGCGGATCCTTTGCGGGACGCGGAGACGGACGTCGAAATTGTTTCTGCCCACTTCATCGATCCGGAAGGGGAGCGTCTCCGTGGCTAAATTCACCCTCCAATCCCGATCCGCCTTGGAACGGTACATCATGTCCTTTGACGGCGTGACCCTGAAAGAGGTCGCCGACTTCGGGCTTGTCTCCATCGCCGCCCCAATTGGTGGAGAAAAGAAGCTCATCCAGGCGGTGAAGAAATCCTATGGCTGCGATCTTCCCGCCGTCGGATCGTCTGATGTTTCCAAAAACAGTGAGTTGCGGATGCTGGGCCTGCAGCCCGGCCAGTGGTTCGCTTTCTTTCCTCATGCGGGAGATGACGCGCTGTCGTCTGTAAGCGAAAAACTTGGCATGGGTGGATACTATACCGATCAATCGGACAGCTGGGCGGTTCTGGAAATTTCAGGTGAGCGGGCAAGGGAGGCACTTGAGCGCATTTGTCCGCTCGATTTGCATCCAACCGCTTTCCCCAAAGGAGCCGTCAGCCGAACCGTAATGGAGCATCTTGGTGTGATCAATCTGCGAACCGGTGAAGATACTTTCACACTGATGTCGGCACGTTCGTCGGCCCAATCGTTTTTGCACGCGGTGGAAACGTCGATCCGGAATGTGATTTAGTCGTTTTTTGCATCGACGAATGACGATTGCTCGTGCAAACGACCAAACAGAAAATTGCGAATTGAGCTGCGTTCGCCGGCAGCAATGAGGGATCTGATATGAGCGCCAAAATTATCGATGGCAAAGCCTTTGCGGCCACTGTGCGGGAGAAGGTGGCGGCACATGTCGCGACCCTGAAAGCCGAGCACGACATTACACCAGGGCTCGCTGTTGTTCTGGCGGGCGAAGACCCGGCCAGCCAGGTCTACGTTCGCAACAAAGGCAAGCAAACCATCGAAGCAGGCATGAATTCGTTCGAGCACAAACTCGATGCTTCTGTATCAGAAACCGATCTGCTGGCGCTGATTGATCAGTTGAACAGTGACCCGGCGGTTCACGGTATTCTATGCCAGTTGCCCCTGCCCGATCATCTCAACGAAGATCTGGTGATCAATTCAATTGATCCTGCCAAGGACGTGGATGGCTTCCACATCTCCAATGTGGGTCTTCTGGGTACGGGCCAGAAATCCATGGTGCCCTGCACGCCGCTGGGGTGCCTTATGATGTTGCGTGATCATCTGGGATCACTATCCGGCAAATCAGCAGTCGTGGTCGGCCGGTCAAACATTGTCGGCAAACCCATGGCGAATCTACTGCTGAAGGACTCCTGCACCGTCACTATTGCGCACAGCCGCACGAAGGACATCGAAGACGTCTGCCGTGCCGCCGACATTCTGGTTGCGGCAGTGGGTCGGCCGGAAATGATAACCGGCGACTGGGTGAAGGAAGGCGCAACCGTCATTGATGTTGGGATCAATCGCATCCCCGCTCCCGAACGTGGCGAGGGCAAAATGCGCCTTGCGGGCGATGTACACTTTGAGAGTGCCGCCGAAAAAGCTGGCGCAATCACTCCCGTTCCGGGTGGTGTCGGCCCCATGACCATTGCCTGCCTTCTGGCCAACACGCTGACGGCATGTTGTCGTGCAAACGGCCTGTCCGAGCCCGAAGGGCTGACGGCTTAGTTCACCACAGGACAACAACCGTGAAAGACAATCGCCTCCTTGATGGGCGAGCCGTTCAGGCGCGTATACTCGACGAAGTGTCAGCTTATACCGCTGAGGCAAGCGCGCGTCAGCCGCTCGGTCGGCTGGTCTCAATCAGCATTGGCGACATCCCGGAGGTTGCCGTCTACATTCGCAATCAGGCACGCGCCGCCGAGCGCGCCGGGCTTCCGTTTGCCCAGGAATTCTGGCCTGCCAATATTTCCTATGATGCCTGCAAGCAACGCATTCTGGATATGAATGATGATGCGGACGTGCTCGGCATCATTATTCAGCGCCCCGTTCCGGAGCATATCAACGTTCGATCCCTGCAATCCGCTATTCATCCACTTAAGGATGTGGAGGGAATGAACCCCGCTTCTATTGGCAACATTGTTTACAACGACGTTGCTCTTGCGCCATGCACGGCTGCAGCATCGGTCGAACTGATCAAGGAAACCGGGCTTGATCTCAAAGGTCTGGAAGTTGTGATGGTCGGCCACTCGGAAATTGTCGGCAAGCCAGCCGCATTTTTGTTGATGGCAGAAGGCGCGACGGTGACCGTCTGCCACCACATGACCCGATCTGTGGCCATGCATTCCCGACGCGCAGATGTTGTTATCGTGGCGGTGGGCAAACCGCACTTTCTGGGTGCCGATATGGTGAAGCCCGGTGCTGCGGTGATTGACATTGGCATCAACCAGAGGGTGGCAGACGACGGCACCGTATCAATCGTGGGTGACGTGGACACGGACGCGGTCAAGGAAATTGCCAGCTGGATCACGCCGGTGCCAGGTGGTGTTGGCCCAGTGACGGTTGGCGTTTTAATGCGCAATGCCGTCGTTGCCCACCAACGCCAGATCGCAGCGGGCTGGCTATAAAGACAGTATAATCTTGGGTGGGGCGCGACCTTCGTGTATGTCGCGGAACGAAGTCGCGCCCTCTTCCAGCGGGCGGATTTCGGACCAACCATCACCGGTGATTGTTCCGGCAATCAGCAGATCCAGAGCATTTCGAAAATCGGCCTGAGCATAGCAGTACGTGCCGAGAAAGGTGACTTCCTGGAGCGTCAACCGGCGGGTATCAAGACCGGGACGGTCGTCCTGCAGCCCAACATGGACGATTACGCCACCCGGTTTGATCATATCTGACGAAGCTGCACGGGTGATGCCTGAGCCCACACAATCGAAGACAATATCCGCGCTGCTAGGTGGTGCGGGGTGGGCAACCGGATCGTAGACTTCAGCATCGCAAACACGCTCCAGCAAGGAACGGCGCACCGGATTGCTCTCAGCAATTCGGACCGATACAACACCTCTGGCTCTCAGAACGAGCGCAGTCAGCAATCCAATAGCGCCACCTCCCAGAACCTTTGCTTCAGGCGCGATGACTGTCTCATGGAGCGCGTTTAGGCCCAAATCGACGGCGTGCACACAGACAGCCAACGGTTCAACAAGAGCGGCATTTTCAAAGGAAAGATGGTCAGGAATCTCAACTAGGTTGCGTTCTCGAATGCCAACGAACTCAGCAAATCCACCCGGCATTCGCATTCCGATCAGTTCACGGTCCGGACAGAGATGCTCACGCCCTGACGTACATGCCCAACATGTGCCGCAGGTCATCAGCGGGTTGAGAACAACCCTCTTGCCTTTGAAGGTACCGTTGACCGCAACTCCTGCCACTTCGTGGCCGAGGATGAGCGGTGGCACCCGGCGCGCGTCGTGCCCATGATAAGCATGCATGTCGGAACCGCAGATGCCGCAATGGGAAACCTCGATCACGCTGAGTTCACCCTCAAGCGATGGCTTTTCCCAGTCGCGCATTTCGACGGTCAAAGTGTCGGTGTAAACGAGCGATCTCATTTTGCCGTGTATCCTCCATCGACAAACAGCACCTGCCCGGTCACGTAGCGGCTTGCTTCGGAAGCCAGAAACACCGCCGGTCCGGCCAGATCTGCCAGCACACCATTGCGACCGATCGCGGTTTGTTGCGCATTGCGTTCGGCCCGTTCATTGTCTGCGAAAACGGCGGCGGTGAGCTCCGTTGGAAAAAATCCGGGGGCGATGGCATTTGCGTTGATGCCGTCTTTCGACCAGGCTTCGGCCATTGCGCGGGTAAGCTGGGTTATTCCCCCTTTTGATGCGCCGTACGCAATTCCGTTGGTGAACGCGCGCTCCGACTGGAGCGAAGCGATGTTGATAATCCGTCCCCAACCTTTGCTTTTCATTGCTGGAACAAATTTTTGCGCGAGGAAAAACGGCACAGACAGGTTGAGATGGATGGTTCGGTTCCAGTCTTCAATGCTTATGTCGTCCGCGTGAAGGCGTGGATTAAGCCCCGCCGCATTGACGATGATGTCGGGAGCGACGTTCGCCTTGTTGCAGGCCGCTGCAATCTCGTCGACTGCATCATCCTTAAACAGATCGGCAGTGACACAAATGCCCTCGCGATTTCCGATCGCTGATTCAAGTCGGTCCATCCGCCGCCCGACAAGAATGATAGAAGCGCCGGCATCCGACAAGGCGAGTGCAATGGTTTCACCAATGCCCGACCCGCCACCGGTTGCGAGCGCTATCTTGCCGGAAAGTGTGAAGAGATCAGGCATGTTGGGTGCCTCGCGTGGCGCACATACGCAGAATGTAGCCACTGGAACGCCACCGCAGCGGCAATGACAAATTTGCGTTAAGTCCAACGTTGTCACCCCCGCAACAGCGGGGGTCTAGGGCAACCCGCACCAGCCTTTCGAACCTAGACGGCATCCGTATCAAAATTCTCGCCAGGGAAATACTTGCGCAGGCGCGCGTCGCCCGCGCGGGCGTGGCCCTCCATTCCCTCTAGACGGGATATGCGTGCCGCGGCCTGAGCAACGGAGCGGTTGGCTTCCTGCGTCATGCGTTGTGTGGTGACAACCTTCATAAACTTATGCACGGAAAGACCGCCGGTATAGTGCGCAGCACCTTTGGTTGGCAGAATGTGGTTCGTACCCGAACATTTATCCCCGAAGGAAACAGTTGTTTCCTCACCAATAAACAAAGAACCGTAGCACTTCAGATTGTCCACATACCATTCGTCTTCCGAAGTATGGAGTTCCAGATGTTCAGAAGCATATTCGTCTGACACCTCAGCCGCTTCTTCTCGTGTACCGCACAGGATCACTTCTCCGTAGTCGCGCCATGCGGCGGTTGCTGCTTCCCGCTGGATTTCAGGCAATGTGCTGATGAAACCGTCCATCCGATCCATCACATCGCGACCCAGTTTTTCGCTGGTGGTGAAGAGCCATGCCGGGGAATCAAAACCATGCTCCGCCTGCGAAACCAGATCTTCCGCAACCATATCGGGATCGGCGGTTTCGTCGGCAATGATGCCAATCTCGGTTGGACCGGCGAATAGATCAATCCCCACCCGGCCAAAGAGCATACGTTTGGCTTCCGCCACAAATCGGTTGCCGGGACCCACCAGAATTCGGGCTTTCTTTCCGGTGAAAAGACCGAACGCCATCGCGGCAATGCCTTGCACCCCGCCCATTGCCAATATGTGGTCAGCGCCGCAAAGGTTCATAGTGTAGAGGATCGCAGGGTTAACCCCCTCGCCCGGTTTTGGAGCTGAACAGGCCACAACACTTCCCACACCGGCGACCTTTGCCGTGCCGACGCTCATAATGGCAGATGCAACATGCGCATAACGGCCTCCGGGCACGTAGCAGCCTGCCGTGTCGATCGGGATCAGCTTTTGGCCCGCCCACAGACCGGGCGATAATTCCGTTTCAAATTCCTGGATCGATGCCTTCTGCGCTTCGGCGAACTTTCGCACGCGCTCGTAGGCGAATTGGATATCGTCTTTCAGGCGCTGGGGCACCTTTGAGGCCGCTGCTTCGATTTCCTCCTCACTGACCAGTGCATTGCCCGTGAACTTGTCAAGTTTCTCCGAGTAGGACAGCGCGACCTCCTCGCCACCCTCCTCAATTTGGGCGAGCATGTCGGCGACGATGGCGCGGGTTTCGTCCTCGCCGGTTGCGGCAGTTTTGGAAGCTTTTTTGAGGTAGTTGATTGCCATTTGTGTTATGTCCGAACGTTATTTCCAGCCCACATAGGAGAAGAATGGCTGCGCGCCGTTTGCTGACAGATAATCCGGCAGCCACAACACAAAGCCGGGGAAGATGAAAATCAGCGCCAGTCCAATCACCTGAATGACCATGAACTGCATCATGCCGAAATAGATATCCTTGAGATCCCATTCCGGCACCACGCCCTTGAGGAAGTAGGCGGACAACGCGACCGGAGGCGACAGCCAGGCAGTCTGCAAGTTCACTGCCACAAGGATCGCGAACCAGGTGAGATTGACATTCAACTCCACCAGAAGCGGCACAAGTATGGGCACGATGATGAGGACAATCGGCACCCATTCCAGCGGCCAGCCAAGCAGGAACACCAGCGCCATGACAAGAATGAGCATGGCCCCGACCGACAGGTCAAACGACAGCAGCAGTTCGGTCAGGAATTTCGGCGTTCCAAGGTTCGAGAACACGGCGCCAAAGAAGTTGGACGCAGCGACCAGGAACATGATCAGCACGGTGATTTCAAGCGTCTTGATCAGCGCGTCGTAGAATTTGGCGAAGGTGAGCCTGCGATAGGCAAGCGACAAGAGAATCGCTCCAAACGCGCCACAGGCCGATGCTTCAGCGGGCGTCGCCCAGCCAGCGAGAATTGAACCAAGAGCGAAGGCAATGAGTACCGTTGGCGGCACCAATCCCATGAAAAACTCGTACCAGAGTTCCGAGAAGTAAAATCCGCCAGGCTTGTTGGAGCGGGTCCATTTATAGATTCCCACCATCGCACCAACCCAGGCAATGGGTGCAAGCAGTCCTGCCAGCGGGAACACTGCGAGCTGACCCGACGCACCAGCCACGATCAGCCAGCCGAGAATGATCAGACCCAGCAACACCAGCAGCACTTCAACGATATAGAACGGCGATGTTTCTGGTTGTTCGTCTTCAGGCAGGATCGGTCCAAGGTTCGGATTGAGGAAACAACGGCCGAGTGCATAGATGAGATAGAGAACAGCAAGCAGAATGCCGGGAATGATGGCCGCACGGAAAAGATCCGTAACGGGAATCTCCAGCACAGGTCCCATCACAATCAGCATGATGGAGGGCGGAATGAGAATGCCGAGTGTGCCGCCCGCGGTGATGGTTCCGGCGGCAAGGCGTACATCGTAGCCCGATTTGTTCATTGTGCGGGCGGCCATAATACCGAGGATCGTTACCGACGCGCCAACGATCCCGGTGGCGGCGGCGAAGATGGTGGAGACGATCAATACAGCAATGAAAAGTGCACCACGCACACGCGACGCCATCAACTGGACCGCGTTGAACAGGCGTTCCATCAGCCCCGCCTGCTCCATCACGATGCCCATGAGGATAAACAGCGGCACGGCCACCAGCTGATCATCGAGCATGGTGGAGTTTACCTGCAGGGTCATCAGGAAGAAGGTGACCGCGCTGCCAGCCCCCCAGGCCCCAAAAGTGAAGGCCAGGAAAATCAGCGTGAAGGAGATTGGAAAGCCGACAAAGATCGAAAACAGCATCGCTGCCAGCATGAACAGACCAATGGTCGGCTTGGAGAAGTTGAACAAGCCGGAACCGCCGGCAATCGCGTCCCACCAGTCATCGAATGGAACAACTTTCGGGAAGAAAGTTGCTGCAAAGATCATTGCGACGATGATGAGGTAAAGCGGGAGCAGGCGAACGAACTTGCGTTCACGTTCCTTGCCCATTTGATCAAAGGCGCGGAACAGCTCGGCGATGCCTTGAAGCAACAGAAGCAACGCACCCACCGGCATGGCCAAACGCGCAGGCCACAGAATGGGCGCCCAAGTGGTGTCCATTGTGGTTTCATTGCGTTGGAATGCGTCGTTCCAGAAGTCTGCTGCTGTCCAGAGGAAGAACAGCATCGCCGGGAAATAGAAGAGCAGGTAGAGCGTAGCATCCACTGTGGCCTGCGTCTTCGGCGTCCAGCTTCGATAGAGGAAATCCGCCCGGATGTGCACACCAACAAGCAGCGCATAACCGGCCGCAGCCATGAAGATGGCTCCGCCAACCATGCGGGAAATGTCGTAAGCCCAAAGGGTTGGGCCCAGTCCAATCGCGCGGGCCGTGTCGGCCATGCCCCAGCCAACAAGCGTTCCGAACAGCGTGCGCGAGGTGACCTCGAACACCATGACGAAAATCAGCGGCACTAACGCGACACAGATGATGCGGCCAGCCCACGAGTTCAGAACATCAATGAACGCCGTGATCGGGCGTTGCCATGGCGTCATGGACTCCGGCGTTTCACCGGGTTTTTCAGCCCGACGCTCCGCAATCAACTCGTCTGTGATGTCCAGTTCGCCTGGATTTACGTCCTCAGCCATATCGGCCTCTCCCCGAGGTGCCGCCAAATTGTGGGCAGGCTTTGTTGTTTTGGAATGGCATCTTCACATGCAATTGCAGAACAGCAAAAAAGGAGTACTGGCGGAGCGATTATCTCGCCCCGCCAGCAACGATTGTCGCTTACTTCAGGCTGTCGGCATATGCCTTGCCAAGAGCGGCGTTGGATGCCTGAGCACCAGCCCAGAATGGAACTGCGATTGCAGCAAATTCTTTCTGACTGTCGTAGACTTTCTTGAAGAACGCGTTTTCAGCAGCATTCTTTTCAAGCAGAGCCTTTGCGGCATTCATGTAGGCCGGGAAGTAGTCAGCAGGCGTATCGTGCAGGATAACGCCGTGGTTTTCGGTCAGATCCTTCAGTGCCTTACCGTTTTCATAAATACGGTAGGACATGGCTTTGGACAGAGATGCGTTTGCAGCAACTTCCAGTGCCTTTTTCTGATGGTCCGTCAGGCCGTTGTAGACATCACCGTTGATGTAAAGGTCTGCGTTCACGACGACCTGATGAAGACCCTGAAGGTAGTAGTGCTTCAGGACTTTCTGGAAACCAAACACGCTGTCAGGCTTCGGGCAGCACCATTCAGCCGCATCGATTGTGCCTTTTTCAAGTGCTGGCAGAATGTCACCACCACCCATGGCGACCGAAGCAACACCGATGTCCTTGTAGGCCTGACCAGGGATACCCGGAGGTGTGCGGAAACGGTATTTGCGGAAATCATCCATGGACGCGATTGGCTCTTTGAACCAGCCCAGTGCTTCCGGGCCAACAGGCTGCAGCATGAAGCCTTTGACGTTGACGCCCATTTCCTTCCAAAGCTCATCATAGAGCTCTTTACCACCAGCGAACTGGAACCAGGACAGAAAGGCCAGGTTATCCATGCCAATGCCGCCACCGGCTGGTGGAGAACCGAACAGGGCAGCCGCTGGGTGCTTGCCTGACCAATAGTGGGTCCAGGCGAAGCCACCTTCCACAAGGCCCTTGTCAACGGCGTCCAGCGTTTCGCGAACACCGACCACGGCGCCGGCAGGCAACACTTCGATTTTTACCGGATCGTTTGCCGTCAGCGCCAGAACATCGGCTGCAAAGTTTTTCAGCATTGTGACTTCGTCAGCCTTGGCTGAAATCACAGACTGAACACGGATTGTGACTTCAGCAGCATTGACTGCCATTGGCACCGTGTAGACCGCGGCGCCTATGGCGACTGCTGCCACGCCGTTGGTCAGTTTTTTAAAGATGGACATAAATTCCTCCCAAGTTTGCGCCTTCTACGTGTGGCCCGAACCTCCGCCCCCGAAGGCCTGTGGGGCGTTGTTCCAAATGAGCCAGAGATTTCCTGATGAACCACCCATCAGGTCACCCCATTCATGAATGCGAGGATGCCGTTGGCAGGATCGAAAATGCCCCGGTAGAGCATTTCGCAGGCAACGTACAAAAGAACGAACAGACCCAGCCAGGAGATCCAGGGATAGCGGGTCAAAACTTTCATGATCAGCGTCGCGGCAAAGGCCATCAGCAAGATTGCGAGGCCAAGCCCGAACATCAGCATGTTGGTGTCACCGTCAGCGATGGCTGCAACCGCAAGCACATTGTCGAGCGACATCGAAACATCCGCGATGGTGATTGAAACCAGCGCCTGTCCAAGCGTGCGCCGTGGCTTACCGGTGTAACCTTGCTCAGGGTCTTCAGCGGCTTCCAGTGCCTCAGAGGCGCGCTCGTCAACCTGTTCGCGGATCTCGCAGTAAAGCCGCCAGCAAACCCAGAAGAGAAGCAATGCTCCGACCAAAAGCAGGCCCGGAATGCCCAGGAGCTTGGTTGCCACAACAGCGAAGACGATGCGCAGGACCGCCGCCACAACCATGCCATAGATGATGGCCTTGCGCCGGAGTTCAGGTGCCAGCGACGCAGCCGCCATGCCGATGATCAATGCGTTGTCACCCGACAGAACGATGTCCGCGATGATGATCGATCCAATATCAAACAACCACTCAAGCATCAGCGGGCATCCTCAAGTACGAAGTCAGATGCCATTTCGCCAATCATGATGGCGGGCGCATTGGTGTTTCCCGATGTGATGACAGGCATGATCGAGCAATCGGCGATGCGCAGCCCTCCGATGTTGTGCACCTTCAAGCGGGCATCGACGACCGCCTGTGGATCACTGCCCATCTTGCAGGTGCCGGTGGGATGATAAATTGTCGTTGAGTTGTCACGTGCCCAGTCGAGCACGCGATCATAGTCGTCATCCGGCAGCGATGCGCCGGGTGCGTATTCTTCAGTAATCATGGATTTGAGAGGCTCTGCGCGAGAGATTTTACGCGCGATGCGTATCCCTTCCACCAACGTATCACAATCTGTTTTCGTGGAGAGGTAGTTTGGATGAATTGCAGGGTAATCGCGCATGTCAGCAGACTTGAGTTCCAGACGTCCCGCACTCTCGGGACGAAGCTGCAGGACGGACGCGGTGAATGCAGAGAATTTGTGGGTTCCCTCACCTGGAGAGTTGGCGCTCCAGGGTTGAATGTGGAACTGGATGTCGGGTGAATCGAGCTCAGCTCTGGTTTTCAGAAATCCGGTACCGAGGCTTGCCGCCATGGTCATCGGACCGGTTCTCATCAGCGCGTACTGAACCCCGATCAGCGCCTGTTTGAACCAGTTGCTGACCTCGGTGTTGATGGTGGGTACGTTGCACTTGTAGACGGGTCTTGCCTGCAAATGATCTTGCAGGTTTTGTCCAACGCCATCCAACGATTGTTGAACCTCAATGCCGTGCGCCTTGAGGTTTTCTGCGCTGCCAATGCCCGACACCATCAACAGCTGCGGTGACGCAATGGCACCTGCTGACAGGATGACTTCCCGCCGCGCCTTGAACCGGACTTCGTTTCCACCCTGACGGCAGACAAGAGAAGCAACGCGATTGCCCTCAAACGTCAGCCGTTCGGCGGGCATGGATGTGAATATGTGGAGGTTGGACCGGCTCTTGACCGGATTGAGATAGGCGACAGCACTGGAACAGCGGCGGCCATTTCTAGCGGTCTGCTGAAAATAGGCAACGCCTTCCTGATCGTCGCCATTGTAGTCCGGATTCTCGGGATAACCACAATTCACCGCAGCTTCGATCCAAGCGTCCACAATCCGGCGTTTCAGCCGGGTTGCCGATACAGCCAAAGGACCGTCATTGCCCCGCAGTTCGCTGCCGTTTAGCTCCCAATTTTCCGACCGCTTGAAGCGCGGCAGCACATCGTCCCAGGACCAACCTACATTTCCAAGCTGACGCCAGTGGTCGAAGTCCTGCTTTTGCCCCCGCACATAAAGAAGACCATTTATCGAGCTTGATCCGCCGAGCACCTTACCCCGCGGCCATGCAATCGAACGATCGTTGATGCCGGGATCAGGCTCCGTCTTGTAGCACCAGTCGGTCTTCGGATTGTGCATCGTCTTGAAGTAGCCAACCGGCACGTGAATCCACGGGTAAGTGTCCGGGCCGCCAGCCTCGACAAGTGCCACCGAATGGCTCGGATCAGCAGACAACCGATTGGCAAGGACGCAGCCTGCCGAACCGGCTCCAACGATCACAAAATCGAATTCGCGGACATCTTGCACAAAAATACCAAAAATTGAGACTTTTCTTCTCGCTTTTTATATGTGATCATATTTGCCGAACCGAAACAAGAGAGAATCTTCGTATTTTCCGATATGGCTGACGCAAGGGAAGTACACCCTTGGTCAATGAGTGGAGGAAGTCCTGTGGACGAATCTGAGGAACGCATTCCAACAAATTTGAGAACGCTCTTGATTCTCGAAATCCTTGGCCGGTCCAACCGGCCCATGACGCCAACCCAGATCAATGAGGAGCTTGGCCTGCCCAAGCAGACCATCCACCGGCTGTGCACAACGCTCATCAAGGAAGGGTTTTTGATCCCGGATTCGAATGAGCGAAAGTTGCGACCCAGCCGTCGGCTCCGGATGATGGCGGGCGGCATTCTCTATTCGTCGAAGTTTCACATTGCACGCCGCCAGATCATGATGAACCTCGCGCATGATGTGAAAGAGACGGTCAATTTCGTGGTGCCGGAAGATGAAGGCATGCGCTACATCGACCGTGTGGAAACCGACTGGGTGTTTCAGGTTCAACTCCCCATCGGCACCCATGTTCCGTTTCATTGCACGGCAAGCGGCAAGACATTTCTGGCCTCCCTCCCCTCGGCGCGGCGCAGGGCGATGGTGGAAAGCTTGAAATTGGACCGGCTCACGTCCAAGACATTCACTGATTCAGATGGTCTGATGGCTGAGCTGAAAAAGGTGGCCCGTCAGGGATATGCCATCGACGATGAAGAGTTCGTCGAAGGCATGGTTGCCATGGCCATGCCAGTGCTTGATGAGAATGGGCGCTATCTCGCCTCGCTTGCATTCCATGGCCCGATCCAACGGGTGACGCTCGAGAATATTCTGGAGTTGCGCGAACCACTTGCGAATGCTGTCAAACAAATGAGCCATACCATTCTGGCATTTGAGGATTGACCGCTGGACGGTTCGATTTGAACCATTATACCAGACCGAGCAATGTCGTATTTGTGCTAACGCCAACTGCACCGTTGCGTTGAATTGCGAACTCACAAACAGAATGACTGAAAGGAAAGCCGCATGAGCATGACCGCCGATGCTGTGATTATCGGAGCTGGCGTCATTGGAACCGCCACTGCATTTGAACTCGCGAAACTGGGCTTCAAAACTGTGACGGTCGACCGGAATCAGGAGGCGGGTCACGGCTCCACGTCGGGTTCCTGCGCGATCATTCGGGTTCACTACTCAACGCTTGATGGCACCGCCTTCGCCTATGAAGGCTATTTCTATTGGAGAGACTGGGCAGACTATCTGGAAACGACCGATGAACGCGGACTTGCCCAGTTTAGGGAAACCGGTTGTTTGGTGATGGAAACCGAGGGCAACGGCCACCTCGAAAACCACAAACGGAATTGTCGTGAACTCAACATTCCTTTCGAGGAATGGAATGGGGAGAAGATCAAAGAGAACCTGCCAATCTATGATCTTGCCTGCCATCATCCACCAAAACGCGCCGACGACGCCGGATTTGGCGAACCAACCGGGGGCTCGCTGAGAGGTGGCGTATTCTGGCCAACTGCTGGCTACATCACCGACCCCGCCCTTTCATCGCACAATCTGCAACGTGCCGCTGAAGCCAAGGGAAGCCGGTTTGAGCTTGGAGCCACAGTTGTTGAAATTCTCACCAGTAACGGCCGGACCAGCGGTGTGAAGCTTGCCGATGGGCGTGAAATCCATGCACCCGTGGTGATCAATGTGGCGGGGCCTGCATCGGCAAAAATCAATGAGATGGCGGGAGTTCTGGATGATATGACTATCACCACCCGAGGGCTGCGACAGGAAGTTGTTCACGTCCCATCGCCGGAAGGGTTTGATTTTGAGAAGCTTGGGTTTGTGATGTCCGACAGCGACATCGCTTGCTACTGTCGGCCAGAGCACGGCAACAATATTCTCATCGGCTCCGAGGACCCGCCATGCGACGACCATGTATGGGTCGACGATGACCTCGACTACAACACCGAATTCACCGATCAGTGGAAAACCCAGGCGATGCGCTACGCGCAGCGGGTTCCGTCACTGGGCATTCCCAGCCGCATGAAGGGCGTCGTTGATCTCTACGACGTCAGCGACGACTGGATTCCGATCTATGACAAATCATCCCTGCCAGGTTTCTACATGGCATGCGGGACAAGCGGCAACCAGTTCAAGAATGCCCCAATTGCCGGGAAACTGATGGCGCAGCTCGTGCTGCGCTGTGAGGCCGGGACCGATCAGGACACCGATCCACTACAGTTGAAACTGCCCTATATTGATCGAATGCTGGATACATCCTTCTTCTCCCGCAAGCGCGAGATCAACAAAGAGTCCAGCTTCTCAGTGCTGGGTTAAATTCAGGAGATTCTGCACTAATGGCTGACGATGTACGCATCGCCTACATTCCCGGCGACGGGATCGGAATTGATGTGGCAGAGGCAGCCATGCATGTGGCCCGGCAAGCGCTCAGCCTTGCCGATGCAGGCGATCTTTCGCTCGACCGGATCCATGCAGGCGCGGCCTATTTTGCCGAGGAAGGCCGTGACATCGAAACCGATGGAGAAGAACGGGCCCGCAAGGCAGATGCGATATTTCTGGGCGCGATCGGCCTTCCCGCAATCCGGCATCCAGATGGCACTGAAATCTCTCCCCATCTGCGATTACGGGAGCTGTTCCAACTTTATGCAGGGGTACGGCCGGTTAAAGCCTATCCCAATGGGCCACAAAAACTGGCGGACCCGAAGGCCGCAGACATTGACCTGGTGATATTGCGGGAATCGACAGAAGGGCTGTTTTATTCCGCAGCAGTGCACAATCGCAGTGAAGTGATTGGCGACAGCGAGGTGCGCGACACGCTCAGGATCACACGAACGACCACTGAAAAGCTGCATCGTTTTGCCTTCAATCTTGCAACGCGACGCAAGGCACGCGGACACGAAGGCAAGGTCACCTGTGTCGACAAAGCCAATGTTTTTCCCTCAATGGCCTTTTTTCGAAAAATCTACGACGAAATTAGGCCGGAATTTCCTGATATCGAAGCCGGTTACAACTATGTCGATGCCCAGGCGCTGGATCTTGTGCGCAAGCCATGGGAAGCGGATGTTCTCGTTATGGAGAACATGTTCGGAGATATTCTCTCGGACCTGGCCGGCGGGCTGGTCGGCGGAATGGGCATGGCATCCTGCGGCGAGATCGGCGATGAGAACGGTCTCTTTCAGCCAGCACACGGTTCAGCGCCTGACATCATGGGCAAAGATCTCGCAAATCCGCTGGCGTCTATTCTGAGCGGTTCATTGATGCTCGACTATTTGGGCGAGAAACTGCAACGACCAGAACTTGCAACCTCAGCGCAGCTGATTGATCAGGCCGTTCAAATCGGATTTGAGCAAAACCTTCTCAACCCGGCAGAGTTTGGTGGTCCAATGGGCACGAAAGCCATCACGAATGCCGTATCGCAGCTGATCAGCGATCCAAACGCCCGCGAGCGTGCCGAAGAGGTTCTGGATTGAACCTCTCCATGGCCAGCCCCTCGCCTGAGAAGGAAAATTCGGCATTGCGCATCGCGCTCGTTGGGTTGGGTTATTTCAGTCAATTTCATCTCGCTGCCTGGAACCACAATCCGGATTGTGACCTCGTCGCGGTTTGCGATGTGGATGAGGCCAAGGGGCGCGAAGCCGCTAAAGAATATGATTGTGTTTTCGATCGTGACCTTGATGCGATCCTTGCAAACCAGTCACTGGACCTTCTTGACCTCGTGGTTCCTCCTTCCGCACAGGCAAAACTCATCCGCATGGCTTTGAGGCGGGTCGGCACGATCATTTGCCAAAAGCCGTTCTGCACCTCTCTTCAAGAGGCCGAAACCATCGTACACGAGGCCGAAGAGGCCGGAACACAACTAATCATTCATGAGAACTTCCGGTTTCAGCCCTGGCACCGCTCAGCCAAATTGTGCATCGGCGAGGGCATGCTGGGCGAAATCTATCAATGCCGATTTGCCCTGCGACCCGGTGACGGGCAAGGTGATGATGCCTACCTGGCGCGTCAGCCTTCTTTTCAGAAAATGGAACGGTTCCTGGTTCAGGAAACCGCGGTCCATCTGATCGACGTGTTCCGGTTTCTGTTTGGCGACATCAGGAGCGTGTATGCCGATCTTCGCCAACTCAATCCGGTGATCGCGGGAGAAGATGCAGGATTCTTATTGTTCGATCATGAAAACGGTGCCCGCTCACAGTTTGATGGCAACCGGCTCGCTGATCACGCATCGGACAATCCGCGTCGCACGATGGGCGAAATGGAGATCATTGGCGAAAAGGGAACGCTGCTTCTTACCGGCGACGGATGCTTGAGATTTCGCCGCTTTCAGGAGACGAATTTTCGCGATGTGCCGACCAGACACAAGATCGATGACACATCATTTGGTGGCGGTTGCGTTGCCAACCTGATTGATCATGTGGTGGATTGCACCCGAGGCAATCTACGCCCCGAAAACACTGCACGAGAATATCTTGACGTGATACGCCTCGTGGAAGTGTGTTATCGTTCATCCGAAACCGGGACAAAACTGAACATCAACAAGGAGATCTAGATGCTGGCAATCTGCGTGGACATCGAAGTTGCGGCGGATCGGTTCGACGAGTTTCTAACCAGAATGAAAGAACAAGCACGTTCGTCGGTTGAAAATGAGCCGGGTTGCAAACAGTTCGATGTCTGCCTGTCCGAAGATCTGCCCGGCCACATTTTTCTCTACGAACTTTACGATGATCAGTCAGCGTTTGATGACCATATGATAGCCGAACACTCCGTTTCATTTATTGGCTGGGCACGAGAAACCGCCACCAAGATGGAGGCGAGACGCTACGAGACCGTGATCGCGTGACAGCATCATGAGCGATATTTGGGAAGTTTACGCACTCAAATACGGCGACCGGAACAATCGGCGCCGGGAAGAAAGTTTCATCTTCGACGACAATCATGATGCGCCGCACGCCATCGACTATTTCATCTGGGTTCTGAAAAACGGTTCCCAGACCATTCTGGTCGATTCAGGCTACGACCCAATCGAAGGCGCGTTGCGTGGGCGACCGGTGCTGCGCGATCCGGTCAATGCGCTGGAAGCCGTAAACCTGACCGCCGGCAACATCGACACGCTGATCGTCACCCATATGCATTATGATCATGCCGGTTGCCTCGACCGGTTCCCAAACGCAGTTTTTCACGTTCAGGAAGCCGAAATGGCATATGCCACCGGGCCCTGCATGTGCCACGCGACACTGCAAATGCCCTTCAGTGCCGACCACGTGATGCGCATGGTGAAGAACATTTATTCCGGTCGTGTCATGTTCCACGAAGGAGATGCGGAAATTGCACCTGGCGTCACCGTGCATCTGATCGGCGGTCATTCTCGTGGTCTTCAGGCCGTGCGGGTGAAGACCGCCCGCGGCCACCTTATGCTCGCTTCTGATGCCGCGCATTTTTACGAGAACGTTTTCGACGGGAAGCCTTTTCCCATCGTGGTTGATCTTCAAAACATGCTCGATGGATTTTCAACACTGCATCGGCTTGCGAGCGACCGTTCGATGATTATCCCCGGACATGACCCGCTCGTGCGCGACTATTTTCCAGCAACTGGTGTAGCTGATTTCGTACACAGGTTGGACGTGGCTCCCGTCGGTTTCGCCTGACAAAAGTTCGGCCGGTTTTCATCGGGGTGGAAACCACGTAAGGCTGCATCATGTTCGATGTTCGCGATATGCAGCTCTTGTCGGCTCTGGCCCAGCACCGCCATTTCGCCCGCGCGGCGGAGGCCTGCGGTATTTCGCAGCCGGCGTTTTCAGCGCGCATCCGCAATCTGGAAATTGATCTGGGAACGCAGATTGTCAATCGCGGCAACCGGTTTTTAGGCTTTACACCAGAGGGAGAGATCGCCCTCAAATGGGCCCGACGCGTGCTTGCAGATGCCGATCAACTCAAGCAGGAGATCGACTCCACAAAAGGTGCCTTGTCCCGCCATTTGGTGATTGGGGTCGTTCCGACCGCATTAACCCATGCGGCGCAAGCACATGCAGTTCTTCGCGCAAAGCATCCAGGTCTGAGCTTGCAGATTATGTCATCGTCTTCCGCCGAAATTCGAAAAGGAATTGAAGATTATTCCTTCGACGCGGGCATCACATACCATGACCTTGATCTGCCCGCTGGTGCGACTGCGATACCTCTTTATCAGGAACGCTACGTGCTTTTGTCGCCTAAGGCCATTCTGGATAGTGAGGAGATGGCCAACATTTCCTGGGCCGAAGCTGCGGAGTTGCCGTTGTGCCTTCTGACCAAAAACATGCGCAATCGTCAGATTGTGGATGAAGCATTCGAAGCTGTTGGCAAGGTGCCCAAGGCCGTGATGGAAACGAATGCTTTCACCGCCGCTTTGGCGCAGGTGTTTGCAGGAGCATCGGCGATCATCGCTCCTGAGCGACTGATCGCCAGCCTGCCACAGAATGATGATACGGTCAGGCTGCAGCTCACGGAACCCGACATCGACTACACCATCGCTCTGGTGACACAGGATCGTCAGCCCGTATTGCCCGCGGTTGCCGCTCTGCAGGATGCGTTGACGCAAAACGCTTGATCGAAATTTCAAATCGCTCAATCCAAAGCTTGGATTTGCTAGGGGTTCTTGCTTTTTTCTAGAACCATTCCAGTTGGCGAACCGGCTCCCGTTTCGATCACGAACACGCAGTTTTCCTCACTTTCCGCACATCCGATGGGAGGCAGACCATGAGCGACACGCTCGAAGGGCTTGCAGAGCGCAAGAAACGCAAAGGGGTTTGGAAATCAGGCCGTGGCAAAGGCCGGGCCACGCCCAAAGGGCGGCAGCTTGATGACACGGCACTTTCCGAAGTTCGCGCGCTATTGGGCGATCAACCGCGTCGCCGCGATTTGCTGATTGAGTACCTGCATCTCATCCAGGATGAATATGGGCATCTTTCTGCTGCTCACATGCGGGCGCTGGCAGACCAGATGCGGCTGGCACAGGCAGAGGTTTATGAGGTCGCGACCTTCTACGTCCACTTTGATGTGGTAAAGGAAGGGGAAACGCCGCCCCCTGCCATCACAATTCGTGTTTGTGATTCTCTCTCGTGCGAACTTGCGGGCGCACAGGCGCTGAAATCTGCATTGGAATCGGGCTACTCATCCAACGAGGTGCGCGTGCTGCGCGCGCCTTGCATGGGCCGGTGCGACACAGCGCCAGCGCTGGAGATCGGCCACAATCACGTGGATGAAGCCACGCCCGAAAAGGTTGCCCAGGTGATGGCGGACCGGGACTTTCACGCCCACGTGCCTGACTATGAAACCTTCGAAGCCTATCGCGCGAATGGTGGCTATAGCGAACTGGACGCGCTGCGGGGTGGCAGCGCAACGGTTGACGACGTTCAGGATAAAGTTCTTGAAAGTGGCCTGCGCGGTCTGGGTGGCGCTGGATTTCCATCAGGACGCAAATGGTCGTTCGTTCGCGCGGAAGAGGGCCCAAGATATCTGGCCGTGAACGGCGACGAGGGCGAGCCGGGAACCTTCAAGGACCGCTACTATCTGGAACGGACACCGCATCTGTTCCTTGAAGGCATGCTGATTGCAGCCTGGGCTGTAGAGGCAGAAACCTGCTTCATCTATATGCGCGATGAATACCCGGCTGTGCTTGAAATATTGCGCCGCGAAATTTCCGCGCTTGAAGAAGCAGGTATCGTTGCACCCGGTTATATTGATCTGCGGCGCGGCGCGGGTGCATACATTTGCGGTGAAGAATCCGCGATGATTGAATCCATCGAAGGCAAACGCGGCCTCCCGCGCCACCGCCCGCCATTCGTGGCGCAGGTGGGGGTCTTCAATCGACCCACCCTCGTCCACAATGTGGAAACCCTCTACTGGGTTGCCAAAGTGTGCCGTGAAGGGCCGGGCGTTTTGAATGCGACCGAAAAGAACGGTCGCAAGGGGCTTCGCTCCTACTCCGTTTCCGGTCGCGTGAAAAAACCGGGCGTGCATTTGCTCCCGGCTGGCTCCACCATCGACGACGTCATCGAAGCCTGTGGCGGCATGCTTGATGGTCACACATTCAAGGCCTACCAGCCAGGAGGACCGTCAGCCGGCATTCTTCCAGCCTCAATGAACGACATTCCGCTCGATTTCGACACGCTGCAGCCGCATGGCACATTCATCGGTTCAGCCGCGGTGGTGGTGTTGTCCGATCAGGACAAGGCTCGCGACGCGGCACTGAACATGCTGCGTTTCTTCGAAGATGAGAGCTGTGGGCAGTGCACGCCATGCCGGGTCGGCTGCGAAAAGGCGGTCAAACTCATGCAGGCTGATCAGTGGGACCAACCCCTTCTGACCGAACTATGTACCGCTATGGCCGACGCATCCATTTGCGGGCTGGGCCAGGCGGCCCCCAATCCGATCCTGCTCACCATAAAGCACTTCGGTGAGGAGATTGGATGATGGCTTTTTCAAATTCACATCGGGAGGCCTGATCATGGGCGATCAAATCACCTTCACCCTTGATGGAAAATCGGTTTCGGCCAGCGAAGGCGAAACGATCTGGGAAGTGGCCAAACGGGAAGGAACGCTGATCCCGCACCTTTGCCACAAGGATGCGCCAGGCTATCGCTCCGATGGCAACTGCCGGGCCTGCATGGTCGAAGTGGAGGGCGACCGCACTCTGGTCGCTTCCTGTATTCGGTCCGTTTCAGAAGGCATGGTTGTCCACTCCCAGACCGACCGTGCTTCGACGGCGCGCAAGATGGTTATGGAGATGCTGGTTGCCGACCAACCCGAACGGGAAACCGCTCATGATCAGTCCTCTCATCTTTGGCAGATGGCGGACCTTCAGGGCGTGGCGGATAGCCGCCTGCCCAGAATCGAGAATGAGCGCCTGCCGCTGCTCGACGGCTCTCATGCTGCGATGCGGGTCAATCTGGATGCGTGCATTCACTGCAATCTGTGTGTCCGCGCCTGCCGCGAAGTTCAGGTGAACGATGTGATCGGCATGGCCGGACGAGGCCATGATGCAAAGATCGTGTTCGATTTTGACGATCCGATGGGTGGTTCAACCTGCGTTGCCTGTGGCGAATGCGTGCAGGCCTGTCCGACTGGTGCGCTGATGCCAGCCACAGCACTTGATGGCAACGAACAGGGTGACAGTGCCGACTACGACCGCGAAGTGGAATCCGTGTGTCCCTATTGCGGTGTTGGATGTCAGCTTTCATTTAAAATCAAGGACGACAGAATTGCCTGGGTCGACGGTGTGGATGGCCCGGCCAATGAAAACCGGCTATGTGTGAAGGGCCGGTTTGGCTTCGACTATGTGGCTCATGATCACCGTCTCACCAAGCCGCTCATCCGCCGTGATGATGCCCCGGCAAAGGGGCTGAATGTTGATCCTTCCAACCCATTCACCCACTTCCGGGAAGCCAGTTGGGAAGAAGCGTTGGATGCCGCCGCAGGCGGCCTGGCATCGCTTCGTGACGGGCGGGGTGGACGCTCAATCGCCGGGTTTGGTTCCGCCAAATGTTCGAACGAAGAAGCCTATCTGTTCCAGAAGCTGATCCGGCAGGGCTTTGGCCACAACAATGTCGATCATTGCACGCGTCTTTGTCACGCGTCGTCGGTCGCCGCACTGATGGAAAATGTCGGGTCCGGCGCCGTGACCGCAACGTTCAATGAGATCGAAAATGCGGATGTGGCTATCGTCATTGGTGCCAATCCGACTGAAAATCATCCTGTCGCGGCCACTTACTTCAAGCAATTCGCCAAACGTGGCGGCAAGCTGATCGTCATGGATCCACGGGGTCAGGGTCTGAAGCGGCATGCCAGCCACATGCTGCAGTTTCGTCCCGGAACGGATGTGGCAATGCTCAACGCAATCATGAATGTGATTGTGACAGAGGGACTCTACGACGAACAGTATATCGCCGGGTTCACCGAGAACTGGGAGGCGATGAAGGTCCATCTCGCTGACTTTACGCCAGAAAAAATGGCGCCATTGTGCGGGATCGACGCGGAAACCCTGCAATCGGTCGCCCGCGAGTTTGCAACGGCGAAATCGGGTATGATTTTTTGGGGCATGGGGGTTTCCCAACACATTCATGGAACGGACAACTCCCGCTGTCTCATTTCACTGGCGCTCATGTGCGGTCATGTGGGCCGTCCTGGTGCGGGGCTTCACCCTCTGCGCGGTCAGAACAATGTTCAGGGCGCATCGGATGCAGGCCTGATCCCGATGTTCCTGCCCGACTACCAATCCGTGATGGATGACGGTGTCCGGTCACTCTTCACCGACATCTGGAATTCGGAAGACTTTTCCAATGAGAAGGGTCTGACGGTTGTGGAAATTATGGACGCTGTCCATGCCGGTGATATTTCGGGCATGTATATTTTGGGCGAAAACCCGGCCATGTCTGACCCGGATGTGGAACACGCCCGCGATGCGCTCGCTAAACTGGATCATCTAGTGGTTCAGGATATTTTCCTCACCGAAACTGCGAACTATGCTGATGTGATCCTACCCGCCACCGCCTGGGCAGAAAAAACAGGCACCGTGACGAACACCAATCGTCAGGTGCAGATGGGTCGCCCCGCGGTGCCACCTCCGGGTGAAGCCCGCGAAGACTGGGCTATCACCACAGATCTTGCCAAGCGCCTTGGTCTGAACTGGACTTACGAACACCCACGCGATGTGTTTAACGAGATGAAGCGTTCGATGAATTCTCTCGACAACATCACCTGGGAGCGTCTTGAGGGGCAAAATGCGGTTACTTACCCGTCCCTTTCGGAAGACGATCCGGGCCAGCCAATCGTGTTCGGTGATGGCTTTCCACGACCTGAAGGGCGGGCTCGCTTTACTCCAGCCAACATCGTTGCACCTGCGGAAACACCTGATGCCGATTTCCCGATGATATTGACCACCGGTCGCCAGCTTGAGCACTGGCATACAGGTTCCATGACACGGCGCGCTTCCGTTCTTGATTGGGCCGAACCGGAGGCCAACGCATCGCTGCATCCGAAAACCCTACGCAGTCTCGGAGTGGAACCAGGAGACATGATCACAATCGAAACCAGACGCGGGGCGATTGAAATCATGGCGCGCGCGGATCGGGGCGTGGCGGAAGATATGGTGTTTGTCCCGTTTGCCTATGTTGAGGCCGCGGCCAACACGCTCACCAATCCGCAGCTCGATCCTTATGGCAAGATTCCCGAGTTCAAGTTCTCGGCCTGCCGCGTCGAGAGATCGGGTGCCACTTTGGAGGCTGCAGAGTAGAAGTGATCTGGCTGTCTAACGGTTGAATTTGGTCCAGTCATACCACATCTCCCGGTAACACTCGGGAGACCCTCATTTGTTCATCGCTGTTGGCATCATCATCCTGTTGGGAATTGTGTTTGGCCCACAATTGTGGGTCAAATCCATGCTCGCGCGGCACGGTGTCGACCGCTCGGACATTCCCGGAACGGGTGGTGAACTCGCCAAGCATCTGGTCGAACGGTATGGCCTCGACAATGTGATCGTCGAAGAAACAGATATGGGTGATCACTACAATCCCGAAACGAAAGCCATCTGCCTGTCTGAAAAGACCTTTCACGGATTTTCGGTCACTGCCGTTGCAGTCGCTGCTCACGAATTCGGACACGCCCTTCAGGACGCCAATGGTGAAGTCGGCCTGAAAACCCGCCAAAGGCTCGCGACCATTGCCATGGCGAGCGACAAAATCGCGTCCGTGTTTTTTCTTGCAGCACCGCTACTGGCAGTGGTTGCCAGATCGCCCATCGCCCTGTTCGGTCTGGCAGCGATTGGTATCGCACTTCTTGGCGTGCGTGTGCTCGTCCATCTGGTCACATTGCCTGTTGAATATGACGCCAGTTTTTCCAAAGCCTTGCCAATCCTGAAAGAAGGTGGATATCTGAAGGAAGAGGATATGCCCGCTGCGCGCGGCGTGTTGAAGGCTGCGGCTTTGACCTATGTTTCAGGCGCGCTGATGAGTCTTCTCGATCTTGCGCGCTGGGTCAGAGTTTTAAGGTGAGGAAATGGCCGGACCCTATTTCGACGAACGTGACACTCAATCCCCCGATGCGCGGGAACGGGACCTCTTCGCAAAGCTGCCAGACTATCTGAGCGACGCTGTTGCGGGTTCGGAAGGGCTGGCCGCACATCTGTCTGGCCACGATCTCTCAACCATCACCACACGGGATAAACTCGCAAGCCTGCCGGTTTTACGCAAAGCCCAACTGATGGAAGCTCAGGCTGCCAACCCGCCTTTTGGCGGGTTTGCCAACCTGTCTGCACTGTCAGGGACAAGGGTGTTTCAATCACCCGGACCAATCTGGGAACCTCAGGGTCTTGGCATTGATCCCTGGGGTGGTGCCCGCGCGCTGCACGCTGCAGGTTTCCGCGCTGGTGATGTGGTTCACAATGCCCTTTCTTACCACTTCACACCGGGCGGTTTCATTCTGGACTCTTCTGCCATTGCGCTTGGCTGCACGGTATTTCCCGCGGGCTTTGGTCAAACCGAACAGCAGGTGGAAGCCGCTGCGGCGCTCAAACCGGTTGCTTACACGGGCACACCGGACTTCTTGAAGGTGATGCTCGACAAAGCAGCGGAGATGCGTGTCGATCTCACCTCGTTCAAGCGAGCGATGGTTTCAGGTGGTGCCCTGTTCCCGTCGCTCAGGGCAGAGTATGCCGAGCGCGGTGTCCAGGTCATGCAATGCTACGCGACCGCAGACCTTGGCATTATTGCTTTTGAGAGTTTGCACGATGGCGAGCCGGTTCCTGGCATGATCGTGAACGAGGATTTCATCGTCGAGATCGTTCGGCCGGGCACCGATGACCCTGTTCCGGCAGGCGATGTTGGCGAACTGGTTGTTACCAACTTCAACCCTGCCTACCCGCTGGTTCGTCTTGGTACAGGTGATCTCTCCAAGGTGATCGATGAGCCCTCTCTATGCGGGCGGACCAATATGCGCCTCGCCGGTTGGATGGGCCGCGCGGATCAGCGGACCAAGGTCAAAGGCATGTTTGTTGATCCCAAACAGATTGATCGACTTGTGAAAGAGAATGACGGTCTTTCTGCAGCCCGGCTGGTTGTCACACGAGATGGCGAGATGGATGCGATGACCCTACAGGTGGTTGGAACCGGACAGATCGATACAGGGGCTGTCGCCGCATCACTGCGGGAAATCACAAAGTTGCGTGGGGATGTGGTTCAGATCGACGAGTTGCCAAATGATGGCAAGGTCATTTCTGATGAACGTTCCTACGACTGACCGGCAGGTTTGGCGGTGAGATCCCCGTGAGTAGCTTCACGCCAAGTGCGGAAGTTTGTGCTGCAGGCAAAGGCACTGTTGGTGGTCTGTTTCGGTCGGTTGTTGCGGCAAACGCGAACCGTATTGCACTGGTCGACGGCGACCGCAGCCTCACATACGAACAGTTGGAAGACCGCACCAACCGGCTGGCCAACGTGTTCACCGACAGAGGCCTTTCACGCGGGGATCGCGTTGCCATTCTCGCTCACAATCGTCAGGAATTTCTCGAAGTAGAGCTGGCGGCAGCCAAATCCGGAATCATTGTCGCCGCGCTCAACTGGCGTTTGGGCGACCGGGAACTCGCCCACTGCATAAACCTTGTCGAACCGAAGCTGCTCATTTTGGAAGCGGCGTTTTCCGCAACGGCAACAAGATTGGATATCGGAACACTGCCCAAGATTTTCTTGGGTGAGGAGTATGAACAGGCTCTGGCTTTCGCATCAAACTTACAGTTAACAACGGCACCAGACCCTGAAGATGGGCTCGTGATCCTTTATACGAGCGGCACAACCGGACTTCCGAAGGGCGCCTTGATTTCCCATCGAGCCATGATCGCTAGAGGCATGTGTTTCGCAACAGAACAAGCTGTTCCGCCAGGAGACAATTTCATTGCCTGGGCACCTCTCTATCACATGGCCTCCACTGATCAGTCACTCGCCATCTTGATGCGCGGTGGGACGGTCTACACGATTGATGGCTACGATCCAGATCATATCATTGATCTCGTTGAGAATATCCCAATGCGGTTTCTGGTTTTGATTCCAGGAATGGTCGGCGACTTTGCCAACAGATTCCGCGATCGCCGTGCTGTTGCCAAATCCGTTGGTATCTGCGGTGCAATGGCCGATCTGGTGCCTCGCGAAGAAATTGCAGCAGCGACAACTGCGCTCAACGCACCTTACCTCAACACGTTCGGTGCCACAGAAACCGGCTTGCCACCGGCAACCGGTGCGACCATTCCAATAGGCATCGCGCCCACAAGCCTTTCAAAACGCCAGAGCTCATTTTGTGAAATCAGGCTGGTTGATCCTGATGACAACGAAGTACCAGTGGGCACACCTGGAGAAGTTGCCATTCGGGGACCAACGCTGTTTTCCGGCTACTGGAACGCACACGAAACCAATGCCCATGAGTTTCGCAACGGCTGGTTCCACATGGGTGATGTGATGCGTCGCAATGTCGATGGCACGCTCGACTACGTGGATCGCGTCAAATACATGATCAAGTCAGGTGGCGAGAACATCTATCCCGCAGAGATTGAACAGGTCGTTCTGGAAGATGAGAGAGTTTCAGAGGCCGTTGTGGTTCGCAAATCTGATCCCAAGTGGGGCGAAGTACCGGTGGTATTCGTCGTAATTCGCGACAAGGGCGTTGCAGAATCTGACATATTAAATCGGTGCCGGGAAAATCTGTCGAGCTACAAACGTCCCAAACAGGTGATATTCATGCTCGAAGCTGATCTGCCCAGATCAACGACTGGGAAGATCCAGAGACATGAGCTCGAAGCACGCCTTTAGCTGTGGAATTGATAGCTTGATTTGTATCGGGTTCGATGGTCGATATCTTCATGGTTTGTTGCTTTCTTTGGCGCAGCTCTGGATACCAAATCGTTAGGAGGATCACCGCGTGAACAATTCCGAACCAGGTACAACGGAGCGTCCGGGTGGTGATCTCAATGCGTGGTGCGACTATCCGCGTGTCGACGTGCCCCACGCAGAAACCGGCCCGCTCGCGGGTAAAACGCTAGCGGTAAAAGATATCTATCAGGTCGCGGGGTACAAGAACGGCTGGGGTTCACCATCGCGACTTGCTGAAGCTGGATTCGATCAGGACACCGCGCCCTCAGTTCAATCACTCCTCGATGCGGGTGCGAACTGCATTGGAAAATCCCAATGCGACGAGTTGTGCTTTTCGCTCAACGGGATGAACGCGCATTATGGCTCTCCGATAAATCCCGCTGACAGAAACCGAATAACCGGCGGCTCATCTTCCGGCTCGGTTTCCCTGGTGGCGTCGAAGAGTGTAGACATTGCCACCGGTTCCGATACTGGCGGCTCGGTGCGCGCACCCGCCGCCTATTGCGGGCTTGTTGGGTTGCGAACAACACATGGGCGCATCACGCTCGACAAAACCATGCCACTTGCCCACAGCTATGATGTGTATGGCTGGTTTGCTCATGACCTGCGCACCTATGAAGCGGTCAGTGATGTCATGCTGGGTTCCGATCCTGAGGCTACGCCGCTCTCCAAGGCGGTATCGATTTCAATTCTGGTTCAACAGCTTCTCGGCGATCATGTGGAGCAGGAATATTCAGCAATCCGAAGTCGGGTGTTGTCCCATTTCGGTGGCTACAACGAACGAGATGGTTTCATCCGACCGATTGATGACTGGTACTGGTGTTTTCGCGAAACGCAGTCATTTGAAGCCTGGGGAAACCTAGGCGAATGGATCGAGCGTTCAGGTGCAGCACTTGGGCCCGGTGTGAAAGATCGATTTGAACTCGGCAAATCAATCTCCAAGGAACGATACGCAGAACAGTCTCAAGCCCGGACCGCCATGCGCAGCGAGATTGAATCCCTGCTGAGTGACGATACGGTGCTTGTCCTGCCAACTGTGCCGGGACCAGCGCCATTGCTTCGCCAGTCGTTCGACAGTCTGCAGGAATTCAGGGAACAGGCGCTTCGACTTCTTTGTGTTTCCGGCATCAGCGGACTGCCGCAGATCACGATACCGCTGGGTTCAGTCGACGGTGCTCCGTTCGGCATATCCCTCATCGGTCCCCGGCATTCCGACCGACGTCTTGTCTCTCTTGCACTCCAGATATTGGCGGATCGCTGACCCCACAATTTCTGGTGTTGTTGCAATTTATGACGATTTCCGTAACGTCATTTCACAATTGGTCTTCTGAGGTGGTGGATGGATACTCTAACCCGAATGCGTGCTTTTCTTGAGGTTGTAGAGGCGCACGGATTCTCGGCCGCAGCTCGAAAAGTTGGTCGCTCGAAGGCACTTTTATCAAAATATGTCAGAGAGTTAGAAGACGAGCTGGGTATCCTTCTGATTAACAGAACCACTCGCCAATTTTCGCTGACAGAGGCCGGCGACAACTATCGTGAATCGGCCAGAACAGTTCTCGAACAGTTCGACGAGTTGCAGGACAACGTTCGCGAATCGGGCAACAATCCCCACGGTAAACTGCGTGTTTCCGCCCCTCGCACGCTGATGGATATGGATTTCGGCATTCCGATTGATGCCTTTTTGGATGCCCATCCGAAAGTTACACTCGAACTGGACCTTAAAGATCAGATAGTTGATCTGGTGGAAGGCCGGTTTGATGCGGCAATTCGCATGTCACGATTGCCCGATTCTTCGCTTATTGCCCGGCGTTTGGCTGGCTTCGAAGTGTATGTTTGCGCCTCGCCGGCCACCTTGAAAAAACATGGCACACCCAATCATCCAAAAGAGCTTGGTGATCTGCCCTGTCTTATCGACAGCAATATTCGCAGCCGGAAAAACTGGCTGTTTAGCGAACCGGATGGGAAGGAATTCAGCGTTGCTGTGACAGGGCCTTTGGAGGTCAACAGTCCTTTCGTGACCCACCGCGCGGCAGTCAACGACCTTGGCTTTACCTACGTGCCGGATTTTGTGGTCGCTGATGATCTCGAGACCGGGCGTCTGGTCCGCGTTCTACCGGAATTCGGTTTGAAAGATGCCGGGCTATACGTGGTTTATCCTCACCGTCGATTGGTGCCCGCAAAGGTAAGGGCATTTGTTGATTTCATGGCCCATTGGTTCAAGAACAATCCTCAATGGCCGGGTCGAGGTTTGAGGCCAACAGAGCTACCGGCGGCAAGGCAGGATGGCCCCACCGAACCGCGGTAAGGTCCCCGCTCTTCAGGCCTGAGGGTCGTTTGCAAGTTCGATTGGCTTGCCGTGCGGCGTGGCGCGGGCAGCACGATCCCACTGGGCGGTTCGAACATTGAGCTCCTTGTCGCTCACCAGGGTGCTCGTTGCTGATATGCGTTCAAGTGCTGTCATCCAGTGGCGATAGTAGTTCTGAGCCCGATCATCAGATCCTGCCTCCTGCAAAACCGAGCCAAAGGTCTCACACCATTGCGGCCAGGTGAAAACGCCTTGTTCGCAAAGTGAGACGGCTAGAGCAAATGCCTTGGCTTCCCAGGGGGCGGCGAACATTGGCGCGCCATCTTCATCCCGCTTCAGCTGGGGCAGATCATCCAGATCTGGTCCGTCAATTTCACCCGGCGACAAGATGTGGCTCCCAGATATCCACGTGAACCTTGTCTCGCGGGTTGGCCTGAGAGCCCCACAATTCGGTCGCGAGAAACGTTACGGTGTAGAGCCATTGGGGATCTTCACCAGTTCCAGCGGCATTGCTGTCTGGGAAAACGTGATGCCCGATAATTGCGCTGACGGTTCCCGTTTTTTCACGCGCATAACGCGGCAAACGCGTGTGGCCCGAAGGGTGCAGATTGGCCGTTCTGACCGACTGCCCAACGGTGAACTTTGGATCCTCAGTGGATGGCCGATCGGCCGGTCCGCCCTTGGACAGGACCGCAGCGACGTTATCCTTCGTAAGAACTCTCGTCAGCTCTTTGGGGATCGACGTGGACTTTCCTGCTTCAATCTCCGCCTTCGTCGCCATATTGTGAGAGACCATGAGCCGCTCAATACCGCGGGCCCAGATGCGATAGTAGGACGATGTCAGATATTCTCCGGGTGGCAGGCTTTCCCGCGCATGGCGCGAGGTGTCGATATTCCAGGTACCTGTTGCACCCAGCGCCACTGTGAGAGCAAAAGATCGTTTTTCCCACTCGGCATGGAAAACCGGCTCGTCTTCTTCCGGAACCACAGGACCAAACCCCTGCATTCCGCCAAGATCGGCTCCACCATTCATGACTGCATCCCCGGATCAAGCGGCAGCCCCGTCCCTATCATACTGTCTCGGGTAACGAGCCCCGCGAGCTTTTCTTCGCTCCAACCTTCCGTTCCTTCCGGACGCATGGGAAGAACCAGAAAGCGGGTCTCTGCGGTGGAATCATGAACCTCAACGGCCACGTCATCGGCGATTTCAACGCCAAAATCTTTCAGCACACCACGCGGATCGATGACCGAGCGGGATCGATAGGCAGGCGATTTGTACCAGACCGGCGGCAATCCGAGCACGGGCCACGGATAACAGGAGCACAAGGTGCAGACCACCATATGATGGGTTTCTGGTGTGTTCTCGACCACAACCATGTGCTCGCCCTGACGGCCCTCAAAACCCATGGAATTGATGGCTTGCGTGGCATCTTCCCGCAACTGAGCGAGAAACTCTGGATCACTCCACGCCCGCGCCACCACCGCCGCACCGTTTCGCGGGCCGACTTTGGTTTCGTAAGTCTCAATCAATTCATCGAGGGCATCTGGGTCAACATAACCCTTTTCAACCGCCAGCGATTCCAGAGCGCGAACACGCAACTCCATTTCGGAAAGTTCCGACCCCTCACCGTGATGATGACTATGTGTGTGATCTTCGCTCATTTTCACTCTGCCGCCTGTGGGATTTGATCACGACTGTCGCGAAATTGGCGAACGGCTTCGCCGAACGCCTCGAAAAGCAAACGCGATGGAGTATCGCTGTCGGCCCAATATTCCGGGTGCCATTGTACACCGACCGCGAACCCGGCTGCGCCGGAAACAGAGACCGCTTCAATGGTTCCATCCTGAGCTACTGCGTCTACCTCAAGGCCCGGCGCGAGCTGATCGATTGCCTGCCGATGCACCGAATTCACCGTTACATCACTTTCACCCAGAACGCCGGCGAGCCTTGAACCTTCCCTCACGGCGATGCTGTGAGCCAGTTTGAACCGTTCATCATTGAAGGGTGACTCAGCCCCACGATGGTCCAAACGCCTGTCCAGGTTTTGAACCTCCAGATGCAGTGAACCTCCAAGTGCCACATTGAGCTCCTGAATGCCCCGGCAGATCGCAAGAAGCGGAATGCCTTTTTGAATTGCTATGCGGATGAGCGGCAAGGTTGTTGCATCCCGGTCGAGATCATAAGGTTCTGCTGCTTCAGAAGCATCGTGTCCATACTCTTCCGGGTGAACATTCGACCGTGCGCCGGTCACCAGCAAACCGTCGACACGTTCAAGCAGAGACTCATGATCCGCAGCCGCTCCAAGTGCGGGAACGATGACAGGCTGTACATTGGAATGGAGCCGAACCGCATCAACATATTGCTCCGGCGTCGCATGCCAGGAGTAGATGCGGTAGTCTATTTTGTCGCTTGTTACCGCAACCAGCGGCAGTGGCCTGTCGGTCAATTTTGATGGTCCGAAGTTGATGATAACAGATGCTTAACGTAACGCCGCTGGAGACGCGGCTCAAGTCTCATCGCCGTGAAGAAGTGAGATCAAAGTGGTTGATACCAGCCCGGTGCCCTCACATCGTTCAGCCGAATCAGCCGCAAAGGAGGTGCGTGGGATCACCGCACAATGTTTGGTCATTTCTGCCTTTTTTAATCAGAACCGTCGAATTTCGTCCATTGGTTCGTGATTTCTTGCAATTTTTCATCAATCAGCCGCTTGTGTATTGACCGGATTGATCGCGATCACAAAACTACATTCAGGAAAGCTGGTTGCCTGACCGCGCCAAACAGCTCTGATGGAGGGCCGAATGCCGAAAGGCAAATCTTTCGACACATCAATCTCGCTCAAAGACAAATTTGACCTGAACAAGAACAGGATATTCGTTTCCGGTGTTCAGGCCTTGCTTCGACTTGTGCTGGCCCAGAAGGAACGGGATCGCAAAGCTGGGCACAACACGGCGGGTTACATAACCGGTTATCGCGGCTCTCCGGTCGGTGGGATCGATCTCACCATGTGGCGCTTTCAGGACCTGCTCAAACAGAACGACATCGTCTTTCAATCCGGTCAGAATGAAGACCTGGCCGCAACTGCATTGTGGGGGACTCAACAAGCAGAACTTCGCGGAGACGGCAAATATGACGGCGTGTTCGGCATCTGGTACGGCAAGGGGCCCGGTGTGGACCGATCGGGCGACGTCTTCCGTCACGCCAACCTCGCCGGCACGTCCAAGTTCGGCGGCGTGGTCGCGGTCATGGGGGATGATCATACCTGCGAATCCTCCACCACCGCTCATCAGTCAGAGTTTCACTTTCTGGACGTTATGATGCCAGTTCTGCACCCGGCAGGAGTTCAGGAGATCGTCGACTTTGGCCTCTTTGGCTACGCGCTTTCGCGTTACGCCGGGGTTTGGGTGGGGCTCAAATGTCTCAAGGATACGATTGAATCGACCGCGGTCATTGATGGAGATATCGACCGACTACAGTTTGTGGAACCGACCGATTTTGAGATGCCAAAGGACGGCCTCAACATTCGCACCAACGACCACCCGCTCGTTCAGGAAGCACGGCTGCAAGACTACAAGCGTGACGCCATCGTTGCTTTTGTTCGCGCAAACAAGATCAACAAGACGATCATTTCAGGCGGCAAGACGCCAAAGGTCGGCATAATCACGACGGGCAAAAGCTATCTGGATGTGCGTCAGGCTCTCGATGGGCTGGGAATTGACGAAATTCGTGCCAATGCGCTCGGCATTCGTCTCTTCAAGATCGGTTGTGTGTGGCCCATTCCACCGGAGGAACTGAAGAAGTTCGCGCGTGGTCTCGATACAATCATCGTGGTCGAGGAAAAGCGCTCGTTGATTGAAGTTCAGGTCCGCGAAGAGCTCTATGGCACCGCGCACCAACCAACGGTCGTTGGTAAGAAGGACGAGAAAGGTAACTGGCTCTTTCCGGTCAAGGGCGCGCTCGACAGCAACAACATTGCAATTGCGATTGGTGAACGTGTTCTCAAACACAACAAAGACAAGGACCTAAAGTCCAATGTCGATGCCCTGAAAGCGGCACAAGAAGCGCAGGCGAAGACGGAAACCATCGCGGAACGGGTTCCGTACTTTTGCGCCGGTTGCCCACACTCATCATCGACCCACGTTCCGGAAGGATCTCGCGCCTATGCCGGCATTGGCTGTCACTACATGGCGCAATGGATGGACCGTAAGACCGAAGGCTACACCCAGATGGGTGGCGAGGGCGCGAACTGGATCGGCGAATTTCACTTCTCCAACCGCGAGCATGTCTTCCAGAATTTGGGTGATGGCACCTACAATCACTCCGGTCACCTTGCGGTGCGGGCTGCCGCCAACTCAGATGCCAATATCACCTACAAAATTCTCTACAATGACGCTGTTGCCATGACTGGTGGTCAGCCCAACGAAGGCAATCTGACAGTCGACATGATTGCCAGTCAGGTCGCAGCGGAAGGCGCGCAGCGGGTGGTCATCGTGACTGATGAGCCCGACAAATACCCCTCCACCGTCGCCTGGCCGCTGGGCACCACAATTCATCACCGCTCCGAACTGATGGAGGTTCAAAAGGAACTCTCCAAGGTCAAGGGCCTGTCGGTAATGATCTACGATCAGACTTGTGCATCGGAGAAACGCCGCCGCCGCAAACGTGGCATGTTTCCCGATCCTGATCGTCGGGCGGTTATCAACGAACAGGTTTGCGAAGGCTGCGGCGATTGCGGCGTGAAATCCAATTGTGTGGCGGTGACTGCCGTTGACACCGACTATGGGCGCAAACGCCAGATTGATCAGTCGGCCTGTAACAAAGACTTTTCCTGCACAAACGGCTTCTGTCCCAGCTTTGTCACGGTACATGGCGGCAAACTGCGCAAAGGTGCGGAGCAACAAGCTGGCGCAGAATCTGCCGAAATTCCACTTGCTCAATTGCCTGCACCTACCCTGCCGGAGATCGACAAAACCTATGGGGTGGTGGTGACGGGCGTCGGGGGAACCGGCGTGGTGACCGTCGGTGCAATCATTGGCATGGCGGCACACCTTGAAGGCAAAGGCAGTGCAATCATCGACATGGCGGGCCTCGCACAGAAGGGTGGTGCGGTTGCCAGCCATCTTCGCATTGCGAAGAAGCCATCGGACATAAACTCCATCCGCATTACCGCCCGAGGCGCAGACCTCATCCTTGGCTGCGATGTGGTGACGGCAGGAACTGCCAAAGTGATGGCGTCAGTGAAGGAAGGTGAAACCCGTGTTGTCGTGAACAGCCACGAAACGCTATCGGGCTCATTCACTCACAATGTGGATTTCTCCTTCCCAGTGCAGCGCATCTTGCGGGCAATTCGTGCCAAGGCGGGCAATGAAAACACTCATGTGGTTGAAGCAAAACGCATGGCCATTGGGCTCATGGGGGATGCAATTGCCGCGAACATGTTCATGCTGGGGTTTGCCTGGCAGAATGGTGGATTGCCAATCAGTGCAGAAGCCATTTTGAAAGCAATTGATCTCAATGGCGTTGCAGTCAAACTCAATCAGGACGCATTCAATTGGGGTCGCGTTGCTGCACACGATATGACCCTGGTACCGGTGAAGGAAGAACCAGGACCGGAACAACTTCCACATCGCGAACGCTCCGCGAACATTGATGAACTTATCGAGCGTCGTGCAGATGACCTCACCCGATATCAAAATGCCACTTATGCAAATCGTTATCGTGAGACGATGGATCGGGTTCGTGCTGCGGAAGCGTCAAAAGCCTCAGGCAAGGCGGGTCTCAGCGATGTCATTGCGCGCAATTTGTTCAAGCTGATGGCCATCAAGGACGAGTATGAGGTGGCACGGCTCTACACTGACGGATCGTTCGAGCGGCAGCTGAGCGAGCGATTTGAAAGCTGGGAAAGAATTGAATTCCACATGGCGCCGCCACTGTTTTCCAAACGGGACGCGAACGGGCATTTGGTGAAGTCCACATTCGGTCCCTGGATGCGCCGTGCATTGGGTTTGGTTGCTTCGTTGAAGGGTCTGCGAGGATCTACCCTTGATGTGTTTGGCTACACACAAGAACGCAGAATGGAACGTCGACTGCTGAGCGACTATGAGGCGGTTATTGACCGAATCTGTTCGTCCCTGACACCACAGAACCACTCCGCCGCCATGGCACTTGCCAACTATCCAGAAAAAATCCGTGGATTTGGTCATGTGAAAGAGGCGGCTGTTAAATCGGTTGAGATTGAGAAATCCCGGCTTGAAGACGCCTTTGCCGACACTCAGAACACCATGCTGGACGCTGCGGAGTAGACCAAAGAGTCACTTGCACTCTTTGGCAAGTTCCCTAAACTCGCCGAAAAATTCGACCGTTAAGGAGCGGTCGAGCAAGGGCTTGGGAGGGCTCACATCAGTATGTCGAGTAATGCGGGCGCGGGCGCCGCGTTGGATACATTTCCAAAGTATCTTATCCACAATGCAAGCCGGTTCAAGGATCGGCCATCCATAAGGCACAAGGACTACGGAATCTGGCAGACCTGGAACTGGGGCGAAGTTCTGGACGAGGTGCGCCGATTTTCCATAGGTCTTTCTGAACTGGGCCTGTCACGTGGCGACAAGGTTGCGCTCGTTGGTGCCAACAAACCACGCCTTTACTGGACCTTTGCGGCCGTGCAGGCGCTTGGAGGGATACCAGTGCCTGTCTATTCCGATTCAGTTGCGGAAGAGATGGCTTACGTTCTGAACCATGCCGAGGTTGCTTTCGCCGTCTGTCAGGATCAGGAGCAAGTCGACAAGGTGATGTCGATTGCTGACCAACTGCCGCATCTCAAGCATATTGTTTATGATGAGGCCCGTGGTCTTGGAGACTATGAAGAAAACAATCTCCATGCGTTCACCGCCGTGCAGGCGGTGGGCGCTTCCGCGATGGATCGCGATTCTTCCGCGCTGAGCAAATGGCAGCAAAGCGTGGACGAAGGCGCAAGCGACGATATTTCCGTCATGCTCTACACGTCTGGTACAACCGGACGACCCAAGGGCGTCATGTTGTCGAACTCCAATCTCGTGCGTTCGGCCATAAACGGCAATTCATTCGACAAGCTTGATGAGAACGAACAGATCATCGCCTATTTGCCGATGGCCTGGGTTGGCGACCATGTGTTCTCCTACGCGCAGGCCTTTGTAGCCGGATATTGTGTGTGCTGTCCGGAAAGCGCTGAAACGGTAACCGAAAACCGCCGCGAAATCGCACCGACCTGCTTTTTTGCGCCACCGCGCGTGTTTGAGGGATTGCTCACACAAATTATGGTGGCCATGGAAGATGCCGGTGCCATCAAGAAAAAGATGTTCCACGATTTTCTGGCTGTCGCGAACCGTGTCGGCGAGAAGATCCTGAACGGAGACCAGGTCTCCGCTAAAGATCGGATGCTTTACAATCTTGGCGAAGTGCTTGTTTACGGCCCGCTGAAGAACCGTCTCGGTTTCACCAAAATGAAAGTGGGATACACGGCGGGCGAAGCGATCGGGCCTGAAATCTTCCGCTTCTACCGTTCAATCGGGATCAATCTGAAGCAGCTATACGGCCAGACCGAGGCCAGTGTTTATGTCACCGCACAGCCAGATGGTGAAATCAGCGCCGATACGGTGGGAACCCCATCCCCTGAGGTTGAAATCAAGATCAACGATACGGGCGAAGTGCTTTATCGCTCCCCGGGCGTGTTCGTCGGTTACTACAAGAACGAAGAGGCCACCCGCGAAACCAAGACAGAAGATGGCTGGGTGCACACGGGAGATGCTGGCTTCCTGGATAGCGATGGGCACCTTCGGATCATCGACCGCGCCAAGGATGTGGGCAAGCTGAACGATGGCTCCATGTTCCCGCCGAAATACATCGAGAACAAACTCAAATTCTTCCCCAACATCAAAGAGGCTGTGGCCTTTGGGGACGGGCGTGACCATGTGGGCGTGTTCGTCAACATCGATCTGACGTCAGTCGCCAACTGGGCGGAACGCAACAACATCGCCTATGGTTCCTATCAGGAACTGGCAGGCCATCCGCAGGTCTATTCTATGGTGAAAGAGCATGTGGACCAGGTTAATCGCGACCTGGCTGGCGAAGAGCGCGTTGCCGGGTCCCAGATCAGCCGGTTCCTTGTTTTGCACAAGGAACTGGACGCAGATGATGGGGAACTGACGCGCACCCAAAAGGTTCGCCGGTCGTTTATCGCAGAGCGCTACGCGCCCCTTATCGAAGCGCTTTACGACGGTTCAACCGAGAAGCATGTCGACACTGAAGTTGTGTTCGAAGACGGTCGCAAGGGCAGTATTTCGGCGACTGTCACGATCCAGGACATGAACACCTACGCGGCAACCGGTGCCGTACAGGAGGCCGCAGAGTGAACCAGCATGTAACCCATGTGGAACTGCACGCCCCCGATGACGGCATTGCGCCGGGCGCGGAACTATTGCGCGTTGATGATGTTTCCTTGTCCTTTGGTGGGGTTAAAGCCATCAGCGATGTTTCGTTCAACATCAACAAGGGTGAAATTCGCGCCATCATCGGTCCCAATGGTGCGGGCAAGACGTCGATGCTGAACGTTATCAATGGTTTCTACCATCCGCAGATAGGAACCATCACGTTTCGAGGAGAGGTAAGGCGGCGCATGCGGCCGCACGTGGCGGCAAGCTCCGGCATTTCACGAACGTTCCAGAACGTGGCGCTGTTCAAGGGCATGTCGACGCTCGACAACATCATGTCCGGTCGCTCACTGAAAATGAACAAGAACTTCTTCTGGCAGATGCTTTATTTCGGCCCGGCACGCGAAGAAGAAATCGAACACCGTCACAAGGTGGAAGAGATCATAGACTTTTTGGAAATCGCACACATTCGGCGCACACCGGTGGGTAAATTGCCGTACGGTCTACAAAAACGTGTGGAGCTTGGGCGCGCACTGGCGCTGGAACCTGATCTACTGCTTCTTGATGAGCCCATGGCGGGCATGAATCTGGAAGAAAAAGAGGATATGAGCCGTTTCATCATCGAGGTGAACCAGCAATTTGGTACCACAATCGCGCTGATTGAGCATGACATGGGTGTCGTGATGGATCTGGCAGACCGGGTGGTCGTGCTCGATTATGGCAAAAAGATCGCGGATGGCTCTCCGCAGGAAGTTCAGGCCAATCAGAATGTGATTGATGCTTATCTGGGGGTACCACACTAATGCAGGAACTGCTTCACCAGATTTTTGTCGCCCCGTTCACGCTGATCTACGAGTTGCCCGATCTGTTCATTCAGACTATCTGGGAAGGCTTTGTCGCGGGCGTTCTCTATTCACTGATCGCCCTTGGATTTGTGCTGATCTTCAAAGCATCGGGCGTTTTCAATTTCGCACAAGGCATCATGGTGGTGTTCGCCGCCCTTGCCATGGTGGGTCTGCACGAGATGGGCGTGCCAGCCTGGTTGTCGCTGATCCTGGCTATCGCCATCATGTGGGCGTTGGCTTGGGGAATCGAAAGGGTCGTACTCCGTAAGCTCGTCAACCAGCCGGACGCCATATTGCTGATGGCGACCATTGGCTTAACGCTCCTATTGAAGGGTGTTGGTGAAACGGTGTTTGGGGGTGAACCCAAATCCATGATTCACACCGAACTCGGGCTTCCCACCGGGGTGACGGACTGGAACGCGTTCGGCGGTCTCGTATCCTTTCAACACATTGATGTCGCAGCCGTTGTCATTGCCGTATTGATGGTGATCGGGCTTGGCATTTTCTTCTCAAAGACACGTATCGGACGGGCACTGCGTGCCGTGGCTGACGACCATCAGGCGGCGCTTTCTGTGGGTATATCGCTCAATCAGATCTGGGTCATCGTCTGGTTCGCCGCCGGTGTGGTGGCTTTGGTCACCGGCATCATGTGGGGTGCCAGGTCGGAAGTCTCCTTTGCTCTTGAAATTATCGCGCTGAAGGCCCTAGCGGTTCTCATTCTGGGCGGCTTCACATCCATTCCAGGAGCGATTGTCGGCGGCCTGATCATCGGCATTGGGGAGAAGGTCTTCGAGGTCTATTGGGGCAGCATTTTTGGTGGCGGGGTCGAAGCCTGGTTCGCTTATGTGCTGGCGCTCATATTCCTGCTCTTCCGTCCGCAAGGCCTGTTCGGCGAAAAAATCATCGAGAGGGTGTGACCCCAAATGTTCTATCGTGAAGCGGGTCAGTTCAAGACCACCTATCAGGCCGACCAGTCCATCTTCCCAATCCTACAGGACAGGGTCGGGCTGGGCGCCATCCTGTTGATTGCCTTCGTCGGCGTACCGCTTGTTGCCAACGAGTTCTGGATGAACTCGATCATGATTCCGTTCCTGATCTGGTCTCTGGCAGCAATCGGGCTCAACATTCTCATGGGTTATGCCGGACAGCTATCCCTTGGCACCGGAGCGTTCATGGGTGTGGGCGCCTATGCTTGCTACAAGCTGATGACGATTTTCCCTGAAGTGAATATCATCATTCACATCTTCATATCAGGCTTTTTCGCAGCCGGTGTCGGCATTTTGTTTGGACTGCCGTCGTTGCGGATCAAAGGACTTTACCTGGCGATCACCACGCTGGCAGCGCAGTTTTTCCTGGAATGGTCGTTCATCCGCATTCCCTGGCTCTACAACTACAATGATTCCGGCGCGATTGATTCCACCTCACCGACCCTGTTCGGACACGCAATCGACCCAGCATCCGGCGATTCCTCTTTGCGCTATCTCATCATTCTGAGCATCGTGGTTGTGATGACCTGGGTTGCATCCAATGTGATCCGCGGGCGTATCGGCCGTTCCTGGATGATGATCCGCGACATGGACATTGCCGCCGAACTGATGGGTATCAAACCGCTGACGGCCAAGCTTTCAGCCTTCGCCATGTCATCTTACTATTGCGGTGTAGCAGGCGCACTGATGGTGTTTTTGTGGCTAGGCTCTGCGGAGGTCGAAAGCTTCGATATCAACAAGTCGTTCCAGGTTCTGTTTATGGTGATCATTGGCGGAATGGGCTCGCTTATCGGCTGTTTCATGGGTGCATTTTTGATCTTTGTACTGCCGATTATGATGCGTGCGCTCCCCAGCTTTCTGGGACTTGGCATCAATGCTGCAACCATGGAGCATGTCACATCGGTATTGATCGGTGTTTTGATCATCTTCTTCCTGATCGTTGAACCGCACGGGCTCGCCCGACTGTGGCAGATCGCGAAGGAAAAGCTGAGGACATGGCCATTCCCATATGGCTCATGATTTTTGGAAGAAGAGTTGTCGTTGAGACAACTGCATAGGCCGGCGCTCTGCCGGTAATAATGGAGGAAAATATGAAACTTAAATCCTGTCTATTGGGCGCTGCTGCATTTGCAGTCGCTGCCGGTGGTTTCACCGCGACAGCCCAGGCCGAGGACTCGATCTACATTCCCTCACTGAGCTATCGCACCGGTCCATTTGCGGGTGGAGGCACACCATTTGCCGATGGATTTGCCGACTATCTCAACATGCTCAATGCGCGTGATGGTGGCATCGGCGGTGCTAAGCTGGTTGTTGAGGAATGCGAGACCGGCTACAATGCCCAGAAGGGTGTGGAGTGCTACGAGGCCACCAAAGGCAAGGGTGCATTGGTCTACAATCCATTGTCCACCGGCATCACGCTACAGCTCATCCCAAAAGCACCGGTTGATCAGATTCCGGTCCTTTCCATGGGCTATGGTCTTTCCGCTGCTGCGGAAGGCAAAACCTTCCCCTGGACCTTCACCTATCCAACGTCCTACTGGAGCCAGATGTCATCGATCCTGAAATATATCGATGCAAATGGCGGACTGAAGGGCAAGAAGATTGGCTTCATCTATCTTGACGTCGGCTACGGTAAAGAGCCCATTCCGCTTCTGGAGCAGCTTGCGCCGAAGCTTGGTTTCAAATGGGTTGGTTTCCCCGTTGGCGTGAAGGAAATGCAGAACCAGTCATCTCAGTGGCTGAACGTTCGTAAAGAGCGTCCTGACTGGATGATCATGTGGGGCTGGGGTGCGATGAACTCCACGGCTGTGAAGGAAGCCGCGAAGATCCGCTTCCCGCTCGACAAGTTCATCGGTAACTGGTGGTCAGCGGCGCATGCCGACCTCAATCCAGTGGGCGCCACCGGTAAGGGCTATTTGGGTGCCAACTTCTCCGGTATCGGCACGGACTTCCCTGCGCTTCAGGATGTGATCAAGCATGTTGTGGATGCAGGCAACTCCAAGGCCAAGAAAGAGGATGTGGGCAACGTTCTCTACAATCGCGGTCTTTTCAACGCTGTTCTGGTGGCGGAAGCCATTCATGCCGCACAGAAGGCAACCGGTAAGAAAGTCATTACCGGTGCGGATATGCGCGGTGGTCTGGAAACCTTCGATCTTTCCGAAGCCCGGCTGAAAGAACTTGGCCTGGAAGGCTTCACCGCTCCGGTGAAAGGTTCCTGTGCTGACCACGAAGGTGCGGGCTCGGTCTTCATCCAGCAATGGGACGGCAAGAATTGGAAGCGTATTTCCGATCCAATCACTCCGATGACCGACGTCGTTCGTCCGCTGCTTGAGGAAGCTGCTGCAAAGTATGTTTCCGACAAACCAGACTGGAAGACCCAGACCTGCGGCTAAGCCGTTCTATCTAGACAAACAGACCCCCGGGCAAACGTCCGGGGGTCAATTTTGAGATAATCCGGAGAGACATTGTGAGCGTTGCCGAAGCTTCCCAGACCAATGAAACGATATTGGAAGTCAACAATATCGAGGTCATTTACGACCATGTGATTTTGGTGCTGAAAGGCGTGTCGCTGACCGTTCCTAAAGGCGGCATTGTTGCCATTTTGGGTGCCAATGGTGCGGGCAAAACCACGACACTCAAGGCAATCTCCAACCTGCTTCACGCAGAGCGTGGCGAAGTCACAAAGGGCAACATCGTCTTCAATGGCGATGAGGTGCAATCGCTTTCGCCGAATGAGCTTGTGCGGCGGGGCTGTATTCAGGTGATGGAGGGCCGCCATTGTTTTGGCCATCTCACCATTGAAGAAAATCTTCTGACCGGTGCCTTCACGCGCACAGACGGTTCGGCCAGCGTTCGCGACGATATGGAAATGGTCTACAACTATTTCCCGCGTCTGAGAGAGCGCAAGAACTCGCTGGCCGGCTACACATCGGGTGGTGAACAGCAAATGTGCGCCATTGGGCGAGCGCTGATGTCCAAACCCTCAACAATCCTGCTTGATGAACCGTCCATGGGGCTCGCGCCGCAGCTGGTGGAAGAGATTTTCGAGATCGTCAAAAAGCTCAACGAGAATGAAGGCGTCTCCTTCCTGCTGGCTGAGCAGAACACCAACATCGCCCTGCGCTACGCGACCTACGGCTACATTCTGGAATCGGGTCGTGTGGTGCTTGACGGCGAAGGCGCGGCGCTGCGGGAAAACGAGGACGTGAAGGAGTTTTACCTTGGCGTTGGCGGTGAAGGCCGCAAAAACTTCCGCGAAGTGAAGCACTACAAACGCCGCAAACGCTGGCTGGCGTAGGCGAACCGAATATTTGCCATTCGACTGGATATCTGCACCGGGTCTTTCTGATACGGGGTTTCTGTTTCTCATCGGCGTGAGCTTTTTGACCTCTGCAATTTCAGCGACGTTTGGCCTTGGCGGCGGCGTATTGCTGCTGGTCCTCATGACTTACTTCCTGCCGGTAGCAGCCCTTATACCAGTGCACGGCGCCGTTCAGTTTGGGTCAAACCTTTCCAGAATGCTCGTTCAAAGGCGGCATGCGGTCTGGCCGGTTCTGCTGCCCATGCTGGCGGGTGGGGTGTTCGGATGTCTTGCAGGTGCCGTGTTCACCGTTCGCCTGGATGACGCGGTCTTGCGCCTTGTCATGGGTGTGGCGATCATCATTCTAATCTGGCTGCCCAAACAATCCGGTGCTTCGCTCACGCGGCCCACATTGGTTGTTGTCGGTGGGGTCATAAATTTCATTTCCATGGTCGTGGGTGCGGCTGGACCGCTCACTGGAACCGCGCTCTCCCGCACAATCGACGGGCGTCACGCGCTGGTGGCTTCCCAAGCCGTGTTTCAGACGGCGCAGCACGGATTGAAAGTCCTGGCATTCGGAGTTGCCGGTTTTCTGCTCGCGCCATGGCTTGTCTTGATTTGCGCAATGCTGGTCACAGGATTTCTCGGAACCCTGGCCGGTTCGCTCATTCTGGCGAAAAGCAATGACCGCCTGTTTTCTCTGGTCTTCAAAATCGTGATCACGGCCTTGGCGCTGGATTTATTGCGGCGGGGATCAGAAGGGATAAACTACGCTTGAATCCATTCACAGGCGCTGCCACTTCTCCCTGATGCACCAGTTTCGCTATTCACGCGCCAGTTTTATCAATGCCCTGATGACGTCGCTCGGGCTGGCCGCACTTGGCGGACTTGTTGTCTATCTGTTTTTCCGCCTTGGGGGCTTTTCCTATGCCGGGATTGCCACCTGGACAGCGGGTGTCCTGTTTTTCGTCTTCTTTTCGTTCCGCGCGCTCTGGCTTTTCATGCAAAACGAGGTTGTTTTGGCCGTGCGTCCGGATGGCCTTTATGACGCGAGACTTTCTCCCTCCCACTTCAGCTGGGAGGATTTGTGGGAAATCAACCTGACCCGGCTGGAGTCCGATTATCGTCTCGAATTGCGCCTTTGGCCAAAAACAGTGATTTCAACGTCCAAAAAGCACGCGGGGCGCGTGGAAGACATCGAGATTGAGACAAGTTCACTGGACGGCGGCATCGAAGAAATTGTCGCGGCAATCCAGAAGTACAAACCGGTGACGATCAAACCGGTGTTGTAGCCGGATCGTCCAGAAACCGGCTAAGAGCATTGAGTGTTCTCGCAGCAATCGCGCCGGAGACCGTTCCGGCTATTCGCTCAATCCGATCGACATCAATCGTTGCAATTTTGGCAGGTCGGATCACTGAAGGCGCTGGCAACCCGGCGCTTTGCAGGTCATCAATTTCGATGTCGTCGCGCCACGGCTGATTGGCGGCACTGGTGATCATCGCGACCCAGACAATCTTGCTCCCCAGCAAATGGTTGGAAATCACGAGTGCTGGTCTGCGTTTTTCGGCCAATTGATCCGCATAGGGAAATGGCAGCACAACAACCGACCATTGTGGCGGCACTGGCTCAGAGATCGGCATAAGCCTGGTCGTCTTCCGCGCCTGACCACTCGGTAAAGGTTGCGAATGGATCGTCCTGCTCCGACAAAACCTTCTCGATCACAACGCCCTGCGGTGTCTCCCGGTACCGGACCTTGTCACCCACGTTCAATTGCAACATCTGCCGCACGGAGCGTGGAATGACCGTCTGGTATTTGACGGTAAGTTTTGAAGTGGCTGTGGTTTCGCTCATGAGTAAGAATATAGCGAGAATTCTTACTTCTTACAAGATTGATAAACTGAGCCGGGACGGCTGTTGTCTTGATTGTTCCATCGGAAGCCGGGCCACACGCAAAATATTTTGCTCATCTCCTGCAAGGTCGGCAAACTGTATGATGTGACACGAACATTGAGAGGCATGTTCCCTTGGCAGAAACAATTGAACAGATACTAACGGGTGGCCACCCGAATTCTCTGGGTCGCACCATTGAAGTTGTTGAATTGGTTCTGGTCGACCCCGACCGGTTTGAGGAACTGTTCAACTGCTTCAGGAGCAGCGATGAGGTGGTGCGCTTGAGAACGTCCAACGCAATAAAGCGGGTCGAGAGCGAGCGTCACGATTTGCTTGTTCCCTACGTCGAAAGACTGCTCAACGAAATCAGCGAAATTGATCAGGCCTCCACCCAGTGGACAATCGCGCAACTATTTGACCGGCTATCCGGCGATCTAAGTGATGCTCAGCGAGAGAGGGCGCTCGCCATTATGAAACGCAATCTGGCAGAACACGACGACTGGATCGTGTTGAACACCACGACGGAAATCCTGTCCAACTGGGCGGCGGATGATGAGGCATTGAAATCGTGGCTCAAACCTCATCTTGAGCGACTTTCCAGCGACAGCCGCAAATCAGTTGCCAATCGCGCGAAAAAGAAATTGAAGCTTTTCGGATTTTGAGTTTCGATCATTCGCAAATCGATCCCCAGATTCACGTCAACCGATGCCCGGAGGCCAACCAATGACCAATCTCGCCAACAGAACCATCTTCATGTCCGGTGGATCAAGGGGAATTGGGCTGGCTATTGCACTTCGTGCCGCACGCGACGGCGCCAATGTGGTTATCGCCGCAAAGACCGCGGAACCGCATCCCAAGCTACCCGGCACGATCTACACCGCAGCGGAAGAGATCGAAGCGGCGGGCGGCAAGGCTTTGCCCGTCATTTGCGACATCCGCGAGGAGGAACAGGTTGGTGAAGCTGTCGATCAGGCCGTTGCAAAATTTGGCGGCATCGACGTTTGCATCAACAACGCGTCCGCAATCCAACTGACGCCCACGCCCATGACGGACATGAAGCGGTACGATCTGATGCACCAGATCAACACGCGCGGCACTTTTCTTGTTTCAAAACTCTGTGTTCCGCATCTCAAACAGGGAACCAATCCGCACATCCTCAACCTGGCACCACCGCTGGATATGAGCGCCAAATGGTTTTCAGGCCATGTGGCCTACACCATGGCGAAGTACGACATGTCGATGTGCACATTGGGCATGGCCGAGGAGTTCAGGAAAGACAAAATCGCCGTCAATTCCCTGTGGCCATTGACGGCAATCGACACCGCTGCCGTGCGAAATCTGCTTGGTGGCGATGCCATGGCCAACATCAGTCGGCTACCGACGATCATGGCGGACGCCGCACACGCCATTCTGACGCGACCAAGCGATGAATGCACTGGGAACTTCTTTATCGATGAACTGGTTCTGCGGGACCAAGGCGTAAGCGATTTCACGTCCTATTTGCCGGATGGCGCTGATCCAAACGCGTCCCTTGCCGGGGATTTCTTTGTTCCAGATGAAGTGTTTGAGCAGGTGCCAACCAAAGTGCTGCGGTCTTTTGGCTAGGAGCAGGTTTTGCACCACCAACGCGAAATCATCATGTCAACCCGCGGCCAGCGTCTTTACGAGTTCACCGACGAGGCGAGCGCGTTTGTTCAGGAAGCTGGTGAGATAACCGGACTTTTGACGGTCTTTGTTCGTCACACATCCGCTTCGGTTGTTGTTCAAGAGAACGCCGATCCGGATGTGCAACGCGACCTCAACGCATTTTATGGTCGGTTGGTGCCGCCATCTGATGATCCATCGATGTCGTACCTCACCCACACGCTTGAAGGGCCGGATGATATGCCTGCCCACATCAAGGCGGCGTTGACCGCTACCAGCATCTCAATCCCCGTGGCTGGCGGTCGGATGACCCTTGGCACCTGGCAGGGGATCTATCTCTTCGAACATCGCGACCACCCGCACCAGAGGCGTGTGGTCTTGCACCTAAGCGCCTGATTTACGGCTCGATAACCATAAGAAGAAGTGAACAGGTCCGTTCACCACACTTTCAGAGTGTGGACCGAAGATGCGACAAGTCACCAAATTCTGACCTTGTCCATGATCCAGCCACGCACAAAATTGCTCCATGTGGAAGCGCTTCGCGCATTCGCGGCACTGTTCGTGGTTGTCACTCACGCGCTGCACGAAGTGTCCGAGATCTTCGCCGGTCATGCGCGCTATTTTGATGAGAAAATCTTTCCGGGCGACTTTGGTGTCGATGTGTTTTTCATCATTTCCGGTTTCGTCATGGTCTATGTTTCTGCAGACAAATTCGGAACGGCGGGTTCTGCCACAGTTTTTCTTCGTCGACGGTTCATCCGGATTGCCCCGCTTTATTGGTTGATGACCAGTGTCGTTCTGCTGATCGTGCTGGCCGCGCCATCGCTGATGGACAATGCGCCGAAAGAACCGCTGCACTGGCTGGCGTCCTACGCGTTTTTCCCCATGGCTCGGGAGACGGATGGACTGATCCGTCCATTGCTGGGAGTCGGTTGGACCCTGCAATATGAGATGTTCTTTTATCTGCTGTTTGCGTTGGCACTCTGGTTGCCCCGAGGCAAAGCGGTTGCTGCTGTGGTGATGGCAATCACGGCAATGGTGATTTCCGGCAGACTTGGAGAGACCCAGTCAACGCTCGCAACGTTTGCAAGCGACCCAATCATGCTGGAATTCGCGGCCGGAAGCCTGTTGGGACTGGCCTACCTCAACGGTGTTCGGATCACCTCTCTCGCCTTCTGGCCAATGATCATTGTCGCTTTGTTCGCGCTGTCGCTCATGCCTGCATTCACGCAAGACATGGAGATCTGGCGGGCTCTCTCCTACGGCACACCTGCTCTGATGATTGTTGCCGCTTGCGTTCTGACTCGCAAAGTTCAGGTTCGCCCGGTGCCACGGTTGATGGTTTCGCTTGGTGCAAGCTCTTACGCCCTTTATCTCGTGCATCCTTTTGTACTGGGTGTTCTGAAGGTTCTCTGGACCAAGCTGGGGCTAACAGCGCTCGTGGGATTTGCCATGGCACCCTGGGCGTTTCTGACCGTGACATTGATCATCTGCCCCATTGTCGGGCACGTGCTGCACTTGGTTTTCGAGAAGCCGATCACACGAAAGCTCAACAGTGTAAGGTGGGGAAAGCACTCTTCCGACTTGCGGGTGGGTGCAGCAACTTAACCTTGCCAAAGGATCGAACCTGAAAAACTCAGTCAGACAGCATCAGCTGTCGCAGCTGTTTTAATGGCACAAGCAGCAAATGTGCGCTCCAGTTTTTCCCGATCCAGTCCTCGACCTATAAACACAAGGCGGGATTCCCGCGCCTCATCTTCTCGCCAAAGACGCTGATGATCACCTTCCACGATCATATGGATGCCGTGCACCACATAGCGTTCATCTTCATGTGGGAAGGCAAGAATACCCTTCAGACGCAAGATGTCCCGCCCATCGATCTGTGTGATCCTGTTGATCCACGGGAAGAACCTCTTGGGGTCAACTTCCCCTGCCCTAAGAGAGACTGAATTTATCGAACTGTCGTGAAGCGGCGCTGGTTTGTGATGCTGATCACAACCAGGACCACAGTCGTGATCCGGGTGGCCATGGTCTGATTCTGCATTCAGAAATGCCGGATCGGCAGCAAGGATACGATCGAGATCGAATGACCCACGATCGAGAATCCTTTCAAGCGGGACATCAGCCCGCTCCGCCCGGATAATTTCAGCGGACGGATTCAACCGCCGGATCGCAGCTTCTACCTCTGCAAGCTCATCTTCGTTCACAAGATCAAGCTTGTTGAGAACAACCACATCAGCGAACGCGATCTGCTCTTCAGCTTCCGGCGCATCTTTCAATCGCAACAGGAGGTGCTTTGCGTCCGCCAGCGCAACAACCGCGTCGAGCTGCACCTTTTCCCGGACATCGTCATCCAGAAAAAACGTCTGCGCGACGGGCGCTGGATTGGCGAGGCCAGTTGTCTCCACCAGAATGGCATCAAAACGACCACGCCGGCGCATCAATCGCTCAATGACCCGCGCCAGATCTCCACGAATGGTGCAGCAGACGCAGCCATTTTTCATGTCATAGATTTCCTCATCGCTCTCCACGATGAGGTCATTGTCGATGCCGATTTCGCCAAACTCGTTGACGATGACGGCGTACTTGCGCCCGTGCGAATTGGAAAGAATGCGATTGAGCAGGGTGGTCTTTCCACTGCCCAAATAGCCAGTCAGAACGGTTACAGGAATTGGCGAAGTGGCCATGCTCTTCAAGTCCTTGAATTCGATTGTGGGTCAGGCAAATTGAACACCGCTATCTCAGCAAGCAGTTCGGCAAGACCCGAAGTAGCAAGTTGTAACAGCGCCTCTCCCCTTTGCGGCGTGGCAGCCGCGGCGTTTCCAACCACACCCTGCGGGTTCAGATCTTCTGCCATCCACCCGAAAGCGTGCGGCCCGTATGCGCGAAGATGGGTGTGTTTTTTCTCAAGTGCCATCTGGAGGGATGCAAAATCCTTGACTTCCTCCATCTTCACCTTCCCGGGATGAAGCGCGAGCATGACCGACGTTTCAATCTCCCCGCCATGAATATCGAACCGCTCCCGATCCGGGTCAACAATGCCCGCTCCTTTTATAAACCGCGGCCAGCTCGTCGCGACTGCAATCATACCCAGACGGGCTCTGATTTCATGGCAGCAGATGGTCGTCAATGGTGAGTTGCCACCATGGGCGTTCAAAAAAACAAACCGGTCGAACCCATCGTTCTGGCAGCGTTCAGCGATTGCCACCCAGCGCTTGATGAGATCGTCATAGGACGCCGAGATGGTTCCATCAAAACTGGTATGCTCGATGGAGTATCCGACAGTTTCGGTCGGCAGAAACTCGACATCCAGAGTGGCGGGAAGGCTGACCTTCAGCCGTTCCACCACGCCATTTACAATCAGCGTGTCAGTCTCTTTCGGCAAATGAGGACCATGCTGTTCCGTTGCTCCAAGTGGCAGAACCGCAATCTTCACTGAACTTTTCACTTTGGGTGCTGCCACGGCTAGTCGGCTTCTAGAAAGGCCTTGGCAGCTTCGCCATGCTCGCGGCGCAGTTTTGCCACATCCATATTGAGCGGCTGGCCATCCTCGACCTGCCATTTTCCGGCAATCATGACCCGGTCCGCCGAATGGGCCCCACACAGGACCAGCGCGGCAAGTGGATCGCCGGCCCCCGAAAACCGAAGCTCGTCCAGACGATACATTGCCAGATCCGCCTGTTTGCCGATTGCGATCTTCCCGATGTCATCGCGGTTGAGACATCTGGCGGATCCTTCCGTCGCCCATCGAAAAGCATCATAGTGTGTGACTGATGCCGCGTCATAAGTGAGACGGTTGATCATCAGCGCATGGCGCACGCCTTCGATGAGGTTGGAATTGTCATTGGATGCGGAGCCATCCACGCCGAGACCAACAGGAGATCCGGCCGCTTCCAGTTCCTTCGTGCGGCAATGGCCTGATGCCAGAACCATATTGGAAGTCGGGCAGTGGCAGACGCCAACCCCGGCCTGTCCCAACCGTGACACTTCATCATCATTGAAGTGAATGCCGTGGGCGAGCCAAACCCGCTCATTCATCCAGCCAAGCTCTTCAAGATAGTCCACGGGACGATAGCCAAAGTGCTCAAGGCAATAATCGTTCTCGTCGTGTGTCTCGCCCAAATGAGTATGGCAAGTGCAATTGTGCTTGTGCGCCAATTCCATCGTTTCGGTCATCAAACGTTTGGTGACCGTGAACGGAGCACAGGGGGCGAGCGCGACCTGAACCATCGCGCCTTCAGACTGGTCGTGATAGGCGTTGAGCACACGTTCGCAGTCGGCGAGAATCGTGTCATCGTCCTGTACGATAGAGTCAGGTGGCAGTCCGCCGTCCTTCTCACTCAAAGACATGGACCCCCGCGTCACGGTGATGCGCATTCCCAGACGCGCGGCTTCTTCCACCTGGATGTCCATAGCGTTTTCCAGCCCGTCCGGATAGAGATACTGGTGATCCGAAACAGTTGTGCAACCTGACATCATGAGCTCAGTCAGCGCCAACCGGGTGGCAAGTCGAAACGCATCCGGCTTCACATTCTTCGCCCAAATCGGATAGAGCGCTTTCAGCCAGGGAAAGAGTTCCTTATTGATCGCATCCGGATGCGCCCGCGTGAGGGTCTGGAAAAAATGATGATGGGTGTTGATCAGTCCGGGCAACACAACATGTTCGCTGGCATCAAACGTCTGTTCCACAGTCGATGAAGGTTCCTGCCCCGGACCGAGCAGTTCCACGATCCGGCCGCTTTCGATCACCAAACCACCCGAGGCGTCTGCATCAGACAGAATGCTCAGCGGATTTTTGATCCAGATACGCATTTGCTGTGTCTCCTGCCGCTGGATTCATTTCAGAACGTTCTAAAAGTGGTAGTCTTTGTCGTGCGATTGCTCAAGGTGACAGTCATTTGCGGTGCAAAAATACAGGCTTTTCGTTTTTCGCAGGCAATGTCATAAACAAGTCACAAAGTGCAACGGGCGTGGGACGGGCGATTTTGGCAGAACGCATCACACTTTCCACAATCGCGGACAAGCTCGGCGTTTCCACCGCAACAGTTTCGCTCGCACTGCGGGACAGCCCGCTGGTCGCCGAAGCAACGCGCGAACGCATTAAGGAACAAGCCCGGGAAATCGGCTATATCTACAATCGCCGTGCTGCATCTTTGCGGACATCGCGATCCGATATTGTTGGTGTATTGGTCCGCGACATCGTCAATCCGTTCTTTGCGGAAATTCTTCGCTCCATCGAAAAGGAACTTGGCGACAAACGTCAGACCTTCCTTTTGTGCAATCACGACGACAATCTGGAAATCCAGGAAAACTTCATCGCTACGCTGATGCAGTTCGGCGCGGATGGGGTGATCATGTCACCATCTGTCGGAACAACGCCGCAGGATGTTGAGCGGATTGAGAAGAACGGTATTCCCGTCACAATGATTGCCCGCACCGTTGAGGGGACAGATATACCCTCCTTCATCGGTGATGACCTGAAGGGCATGGAACTCGTCACAAGCCATTTGCTTGACCTGGGCCATCGGGACATCGCCATCGTCGGTGGCACGACACTGACCTCGACCGGGCGCGCTCGGCGTGCCGGATTTGAGGCGGCCTTCAAAAAGCTGGGGCTTCCGGCAAAAGCGCTGATCGACATCGAAACACCTTACGACAAAAGTTCAGGCTATGAAGCCGCGAAGACCATTCTGAAGGCTGAAAAACTGCCCACCGCCGTTGCTTGCTGCAGTGATACGGTCGCCATTGGTGTCATGAACGGATTGCGCGAAGCCGGTCTGATTGCTGGCAAGGATATTTCCGTCACCGGGTATGACGACATTGAAGAAGCTCGTATTGCCGCGCCTCCGCTGACATCTGTCTCTGACGGGCACAATGAAATTGGCAGACAGGCGGCCCAGGCATTGATTGCCAAGATCAATGGCGATACGTCTTTTTCATCCATCAATGTGGTTCCGCCCGAACTCCGGTCACGCAGTTCTGTTTGCCCGCCGCAAAGCTAAGGCCGAACCCAACAATCTCTGTAAAATTTGAGGCATCCCATGTCTGATCTGAAGTCGATCTGCGTTCTTGTCCCCGGCCCCATGCATGCTCCGACACTCGAAACGCTCAAGGCCAAGTTCGAAATCATACAAGGCGAGCGCGGAACGACGGACGGTCTGAGCGAAGATCAACTTTCAAGCATTCAGGGTATTGCATCTATGACCGGGTGCGATGCTTCGATGATGAACGCCCTGGCCGCGCTCAAGATCGTCTCCAACTTCGGGGTTGGCTATGACGGGGTCGATTGTGATGCTGCAGCCCAGAACGATGTGATGGTCACCAACACACCGGACGTTCTGTCTGATGAAGTGGCTGATACCGCCATCGGTCTTCTGATCAACACCGTGCGCGAACTTCCTGCTGCCGAACGATGGCTTCGAAACGGAGACTGGGTTTCGAAAGGGGCTTACCCTCTGACCAGGGGAACGCTGCGGGGGCGCAAAATGGGCATTTTTGGATTGGGCAGGATCGGCAAAGCGATCGCGCACCGTGCAGAAGCCTTCAGTCTGGAAATCAGTTACTTTGGGCGCAAACCGCAAGATGTGCCTTACACCTACTATGCCTCATTGGTGGAAATGGCGCAGGCAGTTGACACGCTGATGGTGGTCGCGCCGGGCACACCCCAAACGGAAAATGCAGTCAATGAAGAGGTTCTGTCAGCGCTCGGACCCGATGGCGTGCTGATCAATATCGGGCGGGGTAGTGTGGTGAACGAGGCGGCCCTCGAAGCCGCCCTGAAAAACGGAACAATTTTCGCCGCCGGTCTGGATGTGTTTGCCAAGGAGCCGCACGTCCCAGAAGGCCTTCTGACGCTCCCCAATCTGGTTGCACTACCGCATGTGGGGTCAGCATCCGAGTTCACCCGTATTGCTATGGGGCAGTTGCTGGTCGACAATCTCGCATCATGGTTCAGCGAAGGAAAAGCCGTCACGCCTGTTCCCGAGACGGAACACGTTCAGGCCTGAACTTAACCCACACTTAAGCATGGCCTGATAAACTTGCCCGCAGTATTTGCGTATTGGGGCAAAACGATATGGCAGGCTTTGCGCTTCCGACCGCACTGGTTTCGACCGGGCTGATAGCATTTGCATCGGCCTGGCTAGCGATTGGACCGGATTTCCACACAGCCGAAACCGGTTCAACCAAAACCGTGTCTGACCAACAATCCAGACAATGGACGGTCCAACAGCTGGGTCTCACAACGCCGTGTGTGATCCAGGGCACCTACAGGGACGGTCAGCAAAACATTTCGGTGAAGCCATCAAAAAGCTGTGCGCTTAACGATGCCGGGCTGGATGATGTTGAGCGCGTCAGTGAGCTCGAAAGCGGCGATATCGTTCTCGAGACAGCGGATGGGCGGCGAATTGCTCAATTCACGACGGCGGAACAATCGGATCTGGAATCGATCTATCCGGCCAGTCCGCTTTTGACGTTGAGCGTTGATTGACGCGCTGTCAGGAGAGCTCGTCTTCCTGATGCACGCGGATGATTTCCGTAAAGTTCTTTTCGACTTGAAAGCCAAGATCAACCGCTCGATTCGCTTCGAAACTGCGGGGCCAGTTATCAACAATTGATATGATGGCTTCGTCCGGCACTTCGTCAATCAAGGCAACGGTTTCTGGTCCGGCCACTTCCTCCAATGCGTCAATCATTGCTCCCACGGTCACACGAACGCCAGGCATTGTGAGGCTCCGGTTTGGCCCCACAAATTCGCCGTCGATTGAAGCTGCGTGAAGGCAGAAACCAACGGCTGCGCGCGGGCTCGCTGCCCAGTGTTTCACATCACGCGAAACAGGCAGAACCGCCCGCTCACCGGCAAGTGGCTCACGAATGATATTGGAAAAAAAGCCCGATGCCGCCAAATTGGGTTTTCCGGGCCGGACAACAATTGTCGGCAGCCGAAGGCCAATCCCATCGACAAATCCCTTGCGCGTATAGTCGGCCAGCAAAAGTTCACCAATTGCTTTTTGCGTTCCGTATGACGTGCGCGGGGTAAGATGAAAGTCATCCGCAATGCGTTCGTCAAATGGCGCGCCATAGACCGCTATAGAAGAGGCAAATACAAGCCTCGGACAGTGACCAGCCTCGCGCACCGCCTCAAGCAGATAGCGCACGCCATCCATATTGATGGCATAGCCTTTGTCGAATTCCACTTCGGCTTCACCGGAAACGATAGCTGCTAAATGAAATATCAAATCTGGCTTGGAGCGGACAAGTTCCGGCGCGGTCTCTGCTTGAGAAATGTCCCCGTGAGAGCACTCAATTGAGATGTCAGACGCAAGTCCAGAAAAGTCCGGTTCGACCATATCAAACGCATGAATGGATGTGATCGCCACCCCGTTTACAGCCTTGTCGGCCGCTAACCGCTCAACCAGTTTCCGGCCAATCATGCCGGCAGCGCCAATGACCAGTACCTTCACCAACTACTCTCCCTGAAGCTGTATCAACTAGACGGACCATCCACCGTCGATCGGGATGGCGGTGCCAGTGGTGAAGGCCGATTCATCGCTGGCGAGATAGGTGGCGAGCGTCGCAATTTCGCTGGCTTCCCCAACACGACCCATGGGTTGACGCGACACGAAGAGTTCCATTGCTTTGTCGAATCCACCGACTTCCTCGCCCAGTTCCTCGACCCGTTGCTCCCAGGAGGGCGAGCGCACTGTGCCCGGACAAATGGCGTTGCAGCGAACGCCTTTTGCGACGAAATCTGTTGCAATGGCCTTGGTGAGGCCAATCACAGCCGCTTTTGTTGCGCCATATGTGTAGCGGTTTGGTGCTCCTTTGATCGACGAAGCGACCGATGAAAGGTTGATGATCGAACCACCACCGTTCTCAAGCATCCCCGGCAAGAAGGCTTTGATGACCCGGTGCATGGATTTAACGTTCAGGTCGAAGGAAAAATCCCATGCATCTTCATCACACTCCAGGATCGATCCATGGTGCACAAACCCCGCCACATTGACGATGATGTCAACGGCGCCAATTTTCTCTGCAAGCCGTTCCACGGCCTTCGTGGAGCGTACATCCAGCTTGCGCTTCTTTGCCCGTTTAACCTGCGAAAGCGCTTCCATATTGATGTCGGTCGCCCAAACGGTTGCACCCTCACTAACGAAGCCTTCAGCAATGGCACGGCCAATGCCCTGCCCCGCTGCAGTGATGATTGCGGTCTTGCCACTCAGTCGTTTGGCCATTCTAGTTCCTGAACTCTTCCAGTCGTTTATTTTGTTGTCCTTGGCTATCAAAGTTGTCCGGTGAAAGCCATTGCTCAAAGGCATTTTTCAAACCCGGCCACTCGCTATCGAGGATGGAGAACCATGCGGTGTCGCGGTTCTTGCCTTTGGCAATCATTGCCTGACGGTGAACACCTTCCGGCACATATCCAAACCGAATAGCAGCCCGCTTCGATGGCTCATTGAGATTGTTGCATTTCCACTCAAAACGCCGGTAGCCCAGCTCTTCGAAAACGCGCTTCCCAAAAAGATAGAAGGCTTCGGTGGTGGCGGGCCGTCGCTGAAGTTCAAGACCATAGCAGATATGGCCGACTTCGATTGATCCATGTTCGGGGTTGATGCGCATGAGGCTCGCGACGCCTTTTGCCTTCCCATCCTGGGCATCTATCAAGGCGTGAAACATGGGATCCTTGCCGAGATAAAGGTGCCGGGCATAGTCAAGAAACGCGGATTTTTCCGCGAATGGCCCATCGAGCAAATATGACCAGACGACGTCACTTCCCTCAACCGTGAACGCATTCCACAGATCGTCGAAATATGTGTCATCCACAATGGGCACGAGCGTCACATATCGCCCTTCGACTGCAGTGTAGGGTGGCCGCTCCCGCGCAGTCCAATTGTTAAGATCGTGGGTCACGGCTTGTCCTTCCCGTCTTTCATTTCAGGCGCGTTCTGGTATTGACCCATTAAAGCCAGCGAACCCTTGGTTTCGATAGAGCCAGTTCCGCATTGATTTGCCCTCCGGCTGGCAACGAATTGAAACACACCTGGACGAGATATGCTGAAAACAATTTCCGGATTTGATCGCATTGGCGAAGAAAACGCTTTTGCCGTGCTGGCGCGCGCCAATCAACTGGCGGCGGACGGGATGGACGTTATCAATCTGGGGATCGGCCAGCCGGATTTTCCAACGCCACCCCACATTGTTGATGCTGCCATCAAGGCACTGAAGGACGGGCATCACGGCTACACACCCGCCACAGGCATTCCACAGCTTCGCGAGGCCATTTCTGCCCATGTGGAAAAGACAACCGGTGCCAGTGTTTCTCCCGAGCGCATTATCGTGGTTCCAGGTGGCAAGGTGACCATGTTCTCCGCAATTTTAATGTTCGGTGAACCGGGCGCGGACATTCTTTATCCGGATCCCGGTTTTCCGATTTACCGCTCAATGATCGAATATACCGGCGCCCGACCGGTGCCTGTACCCATTCGAGAAGAGCAGGGATTCGCTTTTAGTGCAGAGGAAACTTTGTCCCTGATAACACCGGAAACACGACTGTTGATCGTCAATTCGCCAGCCAACCCCACAGGTGGTGTGACACCTCGATCTGAAATTGAGAAACTGGTGAAGGGTCTCGCCGATCATCCGCAAGTGGCAATTCTGTCGGACGAAATCTACGATGCCATGACCTATGATAGCGAAGAACATGTCTCGCTGTTGCAGTTTCCGGACATTGCCGACCGGCTGATTGTGCTCAATGGCTGGTCGAAGACCTGGGCCATGACCGGTTGGCGCATGGGCTGGTCCATCTGGCCTGAACCACTCTACGACAATGTGCGAAAACTGGCGGTCAATGCCTGGTCATGCGTCAACGCCCCTGCGCAGTTTGCTGGCATCGCCGCTCTTGAAGGGCCGCAGGACGATGTTGCCATGATGATGGCGGCATTTGATGAACGACGAAAACTAGTGGTCGATGGATTGAACGCTTTGCCCGGCGTGAGTTGTATCACGCCGAAGGGGGCTTTTTACGCCTATCCGAATATCAAGGAGACGGGCCGAGAGGCGAAGCCTCTTGCATCCGAATTGCTCGAAAAGACCGGCGTGGCGCTCATTGGCGGACCAGATTTCGGGGTTCTGGGCGAGGGTTATCTTCGCCTCTCCTACGCAAACTCAGCGGAGAATATCTCACGCGCGCTGGAGCGGATTGGCGACCATTTGAGCTAGCAATTCGCGCCGCTTGTTCAGCGCCGTCATTGTGGCCTTTATGGCCGCAATGACGGCATAAGGAGTGAAGGTGTCACTTATGCCACTTTGACCTAAGAATCATTGTGGTTCTTGTGACCGTGCTTGCCATGGCCATCATGGCTGGCGTCATCGCCGTGGTCGTGTTTTTTGTGGCCATGATCATGATCATGACCGGTCGCCCTGATCGGAAACACGATTTCAATTTCGCCTGCCCGTTCGAAGCGCAGGGTTGCGGCTCGGGTATCCCCTGCCTTCAGCGCCCCATCGAGTTTCATGAACATGATGTGCAAACCGCCGGGTTTCAACACGACCGTTTCACCTGGCTTGATTTCAAGTCCGTCGGCGAAAGGCCGCATCTTCATCACGTCGTTTTCCATCTTCATGCTGTGGACTTCCACCTTACCGGCGAAGTCAGCGCTGCCGCCAAGCAGCCTGTCTGTAACACTGCCATTGTTGGTGATGGTTAGAAATCCGGCCGCGACTTTGGCGCGGGGAGGTGTTGCGCGGGCGCGGCTGTCGCTGATCACAAGATCACCGAGTTTGTATTCAGCCGCGTTCAAAACGCCGAACGGGACAATGGCGATCGCGATTGCGATCATGAGAGATTTAATTGAAGACATGGGTGCTCCAGGAGCTGCGTTGGTGAGAACGCGAATTGATCGTTTCAGCCCGCATGGCGGGCATTGATATGGGAGATGAAGAACCTTCAGCCCGCGCGCGGCGGTGCCCGTGGACCTCTAGTTCCGATGCGAACAACAATCAGATCAGGTCCTGTTGAACCCGGCCCAAAAATAGCACCCAGCGCGGCCAGTCGACCGACAATATCCTGTCCGGGCAAGGGCAAAGTCGATAGCCGGAAAAAGCAACACAATTCGCAGCCGTGGTCTGCTCGATTGTCGGTCTCGCCGATGATCTGGTCGTTGAGACACAAGATCGGCAGCGAACCGTCGGGAAGCTCGTACGCCGACAGTTCAGATTGAGGTGCCGGATGTCCCACAAATGCCGAGGCGGGTGCAGCGAACATCGGCCAGATGAGCGTCAGCGCCAGCATCACGCGGAACAGTGTTGGTCGGGCACCACCGTAGCTCATCTTATGGATCAAATTCCTGCTCATTGTGGCCGTTGCTCTATCGCGAGCCAGAAAGCGGGTCAAATGCCATTGTCTTGATCAACGCGATGACCGGCATATCCTCTTTGAGGTCCAGATCACCTGCTGCCTCACGCGTGATCCTTGCTCTTAAGAGTTGTTCGCCAACCGCTAAAACCACCTCGACATAACGCTCGTTGTGATCAGACAATCGGACCACGCGACTGTCGATCTGGTTCCGAATGCTGATCCCCTCGAGCCTTTGCTTCGCCACGATGACGTCCCGTGCCCGTACTCTCATCCGCACTGTGGCTCCAACAGGCGCTTCCAGACCGGGAAGTTTGATCCTCTCCTGACCGATGTCAACGAGGCTCAAACCATCGCCGGCACCTTCGACCACCTTTCCAACCAGCAGGCTTCCGGCCTCTTCCAGCCCGGTTATGTGGTCGATGTCGAGACTTGCAAGGACCGTTCCAACCGGCCCCGCATGGACCACTGTGCCATTGTCGAGTGCCACGATCTGATCAGCCAGGCGCGCGACTTCAGAAATCTGATGACTGACATAGAGAATTGGAATTTTTGCCTGATCACGCAAACCCTCGATCCAGGGCAATATTTCCTGCTTACGCGCTTCATCAAGCGCCGCGAGCGGTTCATCAAGAAGCAGAATTTGCGGGTTTGACAGCAAAGTTCGTCCGATCGCCACCCGCTGTTTTTCCCCGCCGGAAAGATCGGTCGGATTGCGATGAAGCAGGCCGCCCACTCCAAGCAGTTCTACAATCTCATCCAACCGGTCCCTGGAAATTGTGGAACCCCCGACCCGACTGGAAAAAGTGAGGTTTCGCAGCACCGACATGTGCGGAAACAGACGGGCGTCCTGAAAAACCACGCCCACACAGCGGCGATGGGCCGGTAGATTGATTGCCTTTGTCGCATCGAAGAGAACTCTGCCCCCACAGGAAATTCGACCGGATGTCGGCATCGCAAGACCGGCTATCATGTTGATGACAGACGACTTTCCGGCGCCGGACCGTCCAAACAGGGCCGTCACCCCTGGTACGGCCTCAAACTTCGTTTCAAGCTCAAAGGCACCAAGGCTTGCGGTGATGTCGACCGAGAGGTTCATGCAGCCCGGCTCCGACGCGCAATCCGCATGGAAAGCCATTCGGACAAAAGGACCGCACAGACCGACAGGGCAATCGACAGCAACACAAGGCGAAGGGCGGCTTCATCTCCCGTTGGAGATTGAAGAAAAGAGTAGATCGCCAATGCGAGCGTTTGGGTTTCGCCGGGAATGTTGGACACGAAAGTGATCGTCGCGCCGAACTCGCCAAGCGCTTTCGCGAACGCCAGAACCAGGCCCGCAATCAGGCCCGGCATTGCCAGTGGCAGGCTGATGGTTGCAAACACCCGCCAGCGATTGGCGCCAAGCGATCCGGCTGCCTGTTCAAGACCCGGATCAACCGCTTCGAATGCCAGTCGCAGCGGCCGCACCAGCAGCGGAAACGCCATAATTGCAGCCGCAAGTGCGGCGCCCGTCCAGCGAAAGGCGATCTCCAGTCCGATTGTGTTTTCGAGGAACGATCCCACCCAACCGTTTGGGCTGAATACGATAAGCAGCGCATAGCCGGTAACCACGGGGGGAACCACCAAAGGCAGGTGGACAACCGCACTTACGATTCCGGAAAGCGCTGACTGGCTTCTTGCCAGCCAATAGGAAACGGCGATTGCAGGAACAAGCGACAACAGGCTCGCTGTCAGCGCAACTTTCAGCGAAAGCGCGATTGCCTCAAATTCCGTCTCGCCAAATCCAAGCATGAATTTGCTTTAGCGCAGCTTCGCCGGAAACCCCAGCTTTGTGAAAACGGCCTTCGCTTCGGGGCTGGACAGAAAGGACAGAAAAGCCCTGGCCGCGGTGTTCTTGGACTGTTTGGTGATTGCCGCAGGATAGATGATGGGTGCATGGGTTTCAGTGGAAAACGTGTACAGCGCACGCACCCGTGGTTCGATCAACACGTCGCTTTCATAAACAATTGCCGCTTCAACCGTTCCCCGCGCCAGCATGGCAAGGGTCAGGCGCACATTCTCGGTATAGATTGTCTTCGGGCTGCGCGATTGCCACCAATCCAGTTTCTCGAGCGCCTCTTTGGCATATCGGCCTGCGGGCACGCTTTCCGGATCAGCAATTGCCACGCGTGCAGTCTTGATCAGCTTCTCCGGATCAGCCCAGTTTTCCGTTTCCTGCCGCACGGCGAGCACGAGTCGATTGCCTGCAATTTCGATACGGGTTGTCGCAACGATCCTGTCCCGCTTCACAAGCCAGTCCATCCAGGCACTGTCGGCTGAAACAAACAAATCAACGGGCGCGCCGGCGTCGATCTGGCGGGCCAAAGTCGGCGATCCGGCAAACGATAGGGAAACCGCATTCCCGGTCTTGGCTTCAAATGATCTGGCGATTTCAGTGACGGCGTCCGTCAGACTTGCCGCCGCAAAAACTGTCACGCGATCTTCGCCGCTTGCCGCATTGGCCAACATCAAAAGAATCGCGAGCGACGCGGCAATTCGCCGGAGAAGCTGCCGGACGGACATGAGCGGGGCTGACTTACTGCTGCAGGCTGGCCGCCTCGCGCGCCAGATCGGTTATGCGATCCCATTCTCCGGCCGCAACCAGATCCTTTGGCGCAACCCACGATCCCCCAACACAGGCGACGTTGGGGAGCCGCAAATAGGCTTGAGCGTTTTGCGGTGTCACACCGCCAGTCGGGCAGAATGTGAACTGTGGAAGAGGGGCAGAAATGGCTTTCAGGTAGCTTGCCCCGCCTGCCTGTTCAGCGGGGAAAAACTTCAGGGCATTGTAGCCCATCTCTCCAAGCCCCATTGCTTCTGACGGCGTTGCCACACCTGGCAACAAGGGCGTGTCGGTTTTGCTGGCGGCATCCAACAGTTCTTGCGAACCGCCGGGGCTGACCAGAAACTTTGCACCCGCCATGACAGACTGCTCAAGCAGGGCGGGGCTCAACACGGTCCCTGCGCCAACAACCGCACCTTCCACATCGCTGGCGATGGCCTTGAGTGCCGGCATCGCAGCTTCGGTTCGCAAGGTCACTTCGATTGTGGGCAATCCACCCCGGACCAGGGCGCGTGCAAGTTCAACCCCTTGTACAACATCATGGATCGTCACCACCGGAATAACCGGGGCGAGGTTCATGATTTCCAGGATTCGAGCCGTTCTTTTTTCCATGTCGCGTGTTTAGCCTGTGTTCAAAACAAATCAAGCCCGCTCGCAAGCGGGCTTGTTGATGGATTTACGGTCAGCGTGGCCTGTCGGATGATCCGGCAGACTCATCAGGTAAGTCAGTTCATCGTTGGAATGGAGAACTCTGCGCCTTCCTTGATGCCGGACGGCCAACGCGATGTGATGGTTTTGGTCCGGGTGTAGAAGCGGAACGCATCTGGACCGTGCTGGTTCAAGTCACCGAAACCGGAACGTTTCCAACCACCAAAGGTGTAGTAAGCAAGTGGAACGGGGATCGGCACATTCACACCGACCATGCCGATATTGATGCGAGCGGCGAAATCACGCGCCGTATCACCATCGCGGGTGAAGATTGCGGCGCCGTTTCCGTATTCATGAGTCATCGCCAGATCGAGGCCGGCCTCATAATCCTTGGCGCGAACCACCGATAGAACCGGCCCGAAGATCTCTTCCTTATAGATGCGCATGTCTGCTGTGACATTATCGAACAGGCAGCCGCCCATGAAGAAACCATCTTCATAACCCTGCATCTTGAAGTCACGACCATCAACAACCAGCTTTGCGCCTTCTTCAACACCCAGATCCACATAGCCACGAACGCGCTCAAGGGCTTCCTTGGTAACAAGCGGACCGAAATCTGCGTCATCGCCAGCGCTGTATGGAGCGATCTTCAGGGCTTCCACGCGTGGTGTCAGTCGTTCCATCAGGGCATCGGCAGTGGCTTCGCCCACAGGAACGGCAACCGAAACAGCCATGCAGCGCTCACCAGCTGCGCCATAACCAGCGCCGATGAGGGCGTCTGCGGCCTGATCAAGATCAGCATCCGGCATGATGATCATGTGGTTCTTGGCGCCGCCAAAGCACTGCACGCGCTTACCGTTGGCGCAGCCACGTGTGTAGACATATTCAGCAATCGGGGTGGAGCCCACAAAACCGACGGCCATGATATCCTCATGGTCAAGAATACCGTCCACGGCTTCCTTGTCTCCATTGACCACGTTGAGAACACCGGCTGGAAGGCCAGCTTCCATCATCAGCTCAGCAAGCATCATCGGCACGGAAGGATCACGCTCTGATGGCTTGAGAATGAAAGCATTTCCGCAGGCAATCGCGGGGCAGAACTTCCACATCGGGATCATGGCAGGGAAATTGAAGGGCGTGATTCCGGCAACAACGCCGAGCGGCTGACGCACCGAATGCATGTCAATGCCAGGGCCGGCACCTTCGGTGAACTCGCCTTTCAAGAGATGAGGAGCGCCCATGCAAAACTCGGCAACTTCCAGGCCACGAATGACATCACCCTTGGCATCTGGCAGGGTTTTGCCATGTTCGCGGGACAGTGCTTCTGCCAGCTTATCCATATCGCGATGGAGCAAATCGACAAACTTCATCATAACGCGCGCGCGTTTTTGAGGGTTCGTCGCGCCCCAGCCAACCTGAGCCTGCTTGGCATTTTCAATAGCGGCGCTTAATTCCGAAGCGCTGGCCAGAGCGACCTTGCTCTCCACTTCACCAGTGGCTGGATTGTAGACATCAGCAAACCGACCGGACGTGCCGGATACCCGCTCGCCGCCAACAAAATGACCGATTTCATTCATGGGGATGCTCCTTTGCGTCACGGTGATTTTCGGATTTCTCCCCGCGATTTGTTATCGCCTCACAACCGTGATGAACTGTTTGAAGTTATCGAGAGCCGATAGACAATTTCCCGGGCGCGGTAAAGTGGCAGGACGCGAACTGTGCTGCAGAAACCTGCGACAATTGTGAAAACTGAGACCTGAGCTTGGACCACAAATCTTTCATAGCAAGCCTGTCGGATGAAGACCGGCGAAGTTTGCACCAGCGATCCGATATCAACGGCCTGCTGCATCTGGCCGTTCATTTGTCCGCAATCGCTGCTTCGGCAACACTGATTGCGTCCGACCTGCCTGGAACAATGGCGGCGACGCTCCCGCTTGGGATCCTTTTGGTGTTCCTGTTCACGCTCCAGCACGAATGCGTTCACGAAACGCCATTTCGGACAGTTTGGCTAAATCGGTTGATCGGTGCTGTGTGTGGATTTGTGTTGATCAATCCAAATCTTTGGTTTCGTTACTTCCACCTGGCCCATCATCGCCATACGCATGATCCGACGAGGGATCCGGAGCTTGCCACACCGAAACCGCAAACGGTGGGGGACTACCTCATTTACCTCAGCGGGCTCCCGTACTGGTTTGCAGCGACGAAAACGCTGATACTTCTCGTTTTGGGAAGTTTTCGCGCGGAACACCTTCCTGCCAACGCGCGCGCCAGAGTGATTGCGGCTGCCCGTTGGCAGTTCTTGTTTTACGTCGCCGTTGCAGCTTGCTCGTTCTGGTTTCGATCCGACCTGTTGGTGTTCCTGTGGATCATACCGGTTCTGATCGGGCAGCCATTTTTGCGGGTCTATCTGCTCGCTGAACACACCCTGTGTCCTCACGTCTCAAACATGCTGGAAAACACACGGACAACATTCACCAACCAACTGGTCCGTTTCCTTGCGTGGAACATGCCCTACCATGCTGAGCACCACGCGATGCCAATGGTACCGTTTCACAGATTGCCCGCACTACATGAAAAGCTGCGCGAGCACCTGAAGCAGACGGAGCCCGGCTATGCTGCCTTTCACAGTAAGATGTACAAAAGGGTCAGCAGCGACCCGCCTCAGCCAAACACATAGAAGGCCAGTTTATTGCCATCAGGATCGCGGACATAGGCCCCGTAAAACCGATCCGGAATCCGCTGGCCCGGTTCTCCTTCGTCGGTGGCACCAAGTGAGATTGCTCTGTCGTAGAGCGCCTTTGCGGCCTCTTTCGATTTCGCGGTGAAAGCAATCATTGTCCCGTTGCCGGGATTTGGATCTTCCTTGTTGTACGGAATGCAAACGGCGACCATTGGTTCCCGGGGTGATTTTCCAATCATCGCAATGCGCCCGGCATCAATCTGAACGCTTGCTCCCTCGTCGGCGAACAGGTCGCAATAAAACTTCTTGGCGCGCTCCATGTCGGTGACGCCAATCGTTGAATATCCGATCATTTTGGTTCCTTTTCGAGATGTGGAGAGGGCTGACTTTTCGTCCGGCATTTCAATTTGAAGCCGCGTCAACCTGATTTCTTTGATGGATCAAAACTAAGAAAAGTGGCCCGCCGGATCGAAACAAATCAGTGTGATTTTGCGGCCGAAAAACAATGTCTCACACTTGGTTGATAAAGCTGTCCGTCGTGTCCAACTTCACGCCGGGACAGCACCCTCTTTTTCCAAGGCCCATATCCGCGCACAAAATTGCCGGGCTCTATCAAGGACCAGATCGAGTTGCTCAACATGTGGGCTATGTCCACAATCCGGAACCAGTTCTGTCTCGACCGGACAATAGGCCTCGTCCTTCGCCATCTCCAGCTGGGCCGGAGTGCCATAGTGATCGTCTGCACCCTGTACGATGGTTATGGGAACACGAATGTGGGCGAGCTCATTTTCAAGGCTCCAATCGCGATAGTCGGAATTGAGCCACACGCCGTTCCAGCCATAAAAGGCACAATTAACATTGTCACCGTGATGTCTGGCCAAGCGGGCTTTGAGGTCTCCCGTTTCATAGGCGATCTTCGCCTCGGCAATGGACTTCACCGACTGGTCTTCAACCATGAAATGCGGCGCGAGAAGGAACAGGCCTTTCACACGGAAATCATTGTGGGACCCGGCATAGATCGTGGCGATGGAACCGCCATCGGAGTGGCCCAACAAAATTCCGCGCTGGAAGCCAATAGCGTCGAGGACTTTGGGCAGTTCCTCCATCGCCGCATCATGCTGATAAGTGATTGGCCTCGGCAAACCGACCGGGCTTGAGGCGCCGTAGCCTGCGCGAGAATAGACGAAAACACCGCAGCCTGTTGCTTCGGTCAGTTTTTGCGGAAAATCCTTCCACATGGACACGCAGCCGAGCCCCTCATGCAGCATCACAATGGTTGGCGCATCATCGGGAGGTGGGCCGTGCCAGGCGCATTCGAGTGTTACATCGGCGAGGTCGAGACGAGTCTTGTCTGAATTCAATCCCATTCCCGGCATTCTCCTCAGGCTGCCGTGTCGCGCAGCTTAAATCGCTGGATTTTGCCGGTCGCGGTTTTGGGCAGATCGGCCACGGCTTCAATCCAGCGCGGATATTTCCATGGTCCCTCGACTGATTTCACATGTTCCTTCAAATCACTTGCCAGATCGTCATTCAGTTCGATGCCGTCATTGAAAATGATGAACGCCTTGGGCTTCAGGAGGCCGTCATCGTCTTCCTTGGCCACCACTGCCGCTTCCAGGACAGATGGATGACTCATCAGCGCCGATTCCACATCGAACGGTGACACCCAGATGCCAGAAACCTTGAACATATCGTCGGTGCGACCGCAGTAATAATAAAGGCCATTTTCCCGGCGATATTTGTCTCCGGTGTAGGTCCAGCCACCGCGGAACGTGTGACGCGATTTCTCCCGCTGGTTCCAATAACTCTCGCCACTCGAAGGACCATTGATGATCAGTTCTCCGATGTCGCCATCGGCAACATCCTGATCGTTCTCATCCACGATGCGTGCGGCATAGCCAGGCACCGGCGTTCCGGACGCGCCATATTCGATTGCATCGGGTCGATTGGAAACAAAGATGTGCAACATTTCAGTGGAGCCGATTCCGTCGATGATGTCGGCACCAACTGCGGCTTTCCAGCGCTCACCCACATCACGTGGCAGAGGTTCGCCGGCAGAAACACAAAGTCGCAGGCGATCGGACCCCGCTCCGCGACTGAGGTTTTCGTCCGCCAGCATTGCGGTGAAGAGCGTCGGCACACCATAAAACAGCGTGGGCTGATGTTTCCGCATAATGTCGTTCACGGCATCTGGCGTGGGACGGTCCGGGAACAGGATCGTTGTCGCTCCCACATACATCGGGAACGACATGGCATTGCCCAACCCATAGGCGAAGAAGATCTTTGCCGCTGAATAGGTTACGTCGTCCTCTTTGACACCCACCACGTCCTGACCGAACAGTTTGGCGGTCTGCGCGAGGCTTGAATGTAGATGCCGCACGCCTTTGGACGCACCTGTTGAGCCCGAAGAATAGAGCCAGAATGCCGTCTCATCACAGCAGGTTTCAGCAATCTCATGTCGGTCTGATGACTTGGCCAGAAGGTTGGTGAAGGTTTCGCCGCCATCGTGCGGCTCTCCCTCAGACACGATCACATGGCTGAGATTGGAGACACTGTTCCCCAGCAGGCCCTCAGCCTTCGGCAACAATGCACCTGACACGACCAGGGCAACCGCGCGGCTGTCATTGAGCATGTACTCATACTGGTCGCTGGCCAGCAGCGTGTTCATTGGAATGGGAACAACGCCCGCCTGAATTGCACCCCAAAAGGCGATGGGCAGATCAACGGTGTCGAGCATGATCAGCGCAACGCGTTGTTCGCGTTGAATTCCCATTTCCCGCAGGGCATTGGCAAAACGGTTCACACCGTCCTGCAATTCATCATAGGTCAGGGATCGTGCCGGATCGATAAATGCCGTGTTGCCGCCTCGGCCTTCGCGGCAGTTGCGCGACACAAAATCATCCGCGGCATTGTAGTTGCGCGGAAACTCCAGCCATACCTCTTCGTGCAATGCGCTCATTGCTCCTCCCTTGTCCCATTTTCTGTTCCGTTTTACTGGAACTGTGGCCCGTTCCCCCGATCAAGGCCGACAATCGGTGTTGTTGCGTTTCTTCCCAAACGGCCATCATAGCTGCACATATTCATAGTCACCCGGCTTGTTGTCGATGCCGAGTTTCGGTTGCGCAATCCATCCGGCAAACTCACCCACGCCATAATGCGGCACCATGAGGCTATCGATATAGTCGCCATCCGCCTTTGACGGCAGCCATTCGTCAATCCGCGCTGCCCAGTCTTCAGCAGGAAGAACATCACCATCCGGCGTGGTCTCGACGGCGGCAAACTCGCCGATCTTGCGGTTGAACGTGACGCTTGGCAGCTTGATCTCGAATTCCACACCGCAGCGGCGGATGGTCTTGTTCCACAAATCTGTCCCCTTGGCGCAATCTGCCACATAGTCATCGCGCAAGCGCATGTTCAGCGCAGAAAGTGCGGGCGTCTCCACCAGTTTGATCTCGCTATCGACAAACCGAAGCACCGGATAGGTCGACGACATCAGACGATGATCATCATCAATCCGATCTTCGCGATACCGGCCCTTGATGCCTGAATTGTAGGCGTTTGCAGCGTTGGTCGAGATTTCGGACCCGAACAGATCCAGCGAAAGCGAGAAATGCAGATTGGCCTTTTTCTGGATGGTTGGAAGATCAATCACACCGAGTGCCCGAACGGCTTCAATGTCAAAAGGATCTTCAATGCCTGCCTCATTCATCGCATCACAGGTGCGCTGAACCACACGCTGAACACCGGTCACGCCGACAAACATGTGATGAGCCTCTTCCATCAGCATGAAGCGGGTCGTGCGCGCCAGCGGGTCAAAGCCCGATTGGGCAAGTGCTTCAAGCTGCATCTTGCCATCACGATCGGTGAAGGTGGTGAACATAAAGAAGGACAGCCAGTCAGGCGTCGCTTCGTTGAAGGCGCCGAGCATACGTGGTGCGTCTTCGCTGCCTGACTGCCGACGCAGTAGCTCGTTTGCCTCTTCGCGGCCGTCCGCTCCGAAGTATTTTTGCAGAAGATAGACCATCGCCCACAGGTGGCGGCCTTCTTCCACATTGACCTGGAACAGATTTCGCAGGTCATAAAGTGAGGGGGCGGTTTGGCCAAGATGCCGTTGCTGCTCCACCGATGCGGGTTCTGTGTCGCCCTGAATGACGATCAAGCGACGCAGCATGGCGCGATATTCACCTGGTACTTCCTGCCAGACCGGCTCGCCAAGATGCTCGCCGCAGGGGATTGTGCGCCCCTCTTCCTGGGGTGCGAGCAGGATGCCCCAGCGATACTCCGGCATTTTCACGTAGTCGAACTTTGCCCATCCGCCCACGTCAACACTGACGGCCGTGCGCAGATAGACCGGTTTGTCCTGGAACCCTTCCGGACCCATGGTCATCCACCAATCGAGGTATCCCGGATGCCATTTTTCCAGCGCTTTCAATATTTTCCGGTCACTCGACAGGCCGACATTGTTCGGGATCGACGTGTCGAACTTAACGCTATCGATTTGCGACATAGTTCAGGCTCCTCGTGATGCGGCGTGATCCGCTCGTGTTCAATCTGGACGGGATCAGACCCGACCCTGGTCATATTTCGGTTTGTGTCCGGTGCCGTAGAGATGAAGGGCACCTTCCTCTCCAACTGCATTGGGACGCTGGAAAATCCAGTTCTGCCAGGCGGTTAGGCGGCCAAATATCTTGGTTTCCATGGTTTCTGGCCCGGCAAATCTGAGGTTTGCTTCCATCCCGGTGAGCGCATCTGGCGAAAAATTCGCGCGCTCGTCCAGCATCAGACGAACTTCGTCTTCCATGTCGATCTCATCGTAAGCGAACGTTACGAGACCCAGTTCTTCCGCCTCGTCAGCTTCAAGCGGTTCACCAATGTGGTCCTGCAACTGATCGACCTTGCCGGGTTCGCCAACGAACCGTGTGTCCAGGCGGCTCAACCCGTTGCTCATGGGGTAGGCACCAAAATTGAGTTCCGACAACATGATTTGAGGTGCGGGCAGATTTGATCCCTCATAGGTCCCTTCCAGCATCGCAGATCGATCAGCGGCAAAGGCGAGTTCTGCCAATGTGCCAACAAAGGCGCTGCCGGGTTCAATGAGGGCTGTGAGACTACGCGAGGTGACATCGAGCCGCTTGAAGGTGCGCTTGATGTACTGGATCAACTCGTTGATGAACCAATGGGTCCGATGTTCCCTAAGGAACCGATCGTGAGCGAGCACATTTGAGGCTTCGCCCGTGGTTTCAAACGTCCACAGCCCGATCTCGTTCTCGTTTGTGCGCAGGTGCAGGATCGCGTCTTCCAGATCCCGCGCCATCGCCAATGGCCAGAAGCCGACACCCATCTCTTCGGCAGCTTCCGCGCTCTCCGGCACGCCTTCACCCGGTGCGGAAACGGTCAGTTTTGCGATGCGGCGATCCCGATCAATTTCCACGGACACCGTGTTGTACCGGACATAATCGTCACCGAATTCACGCGACAACGGGGTCAGCTTAACGCCCCTGGCGTCGCCTGGACGGTTTGATGTTTCAGCCAGCGCTCGCGCTGATTCAGCGACTTTCTCATCCCATTGCGATTTCGGAACAACCTCATCGACAAGTCGCCAGTCGACCGCCCGTTTGCCCTTGATGCCTTCCTCTATGGAGCAGAACACATCGGCCAGATCCCGCCGCACACCGCGTTTGTCCGTGACCCGCGTCAAACCACCGGTGCCGGGAAGCACAGCCAGCAATGGCGTTTCAGGAAGAGCAACGGTGGATGTCCGGTCATCAATGAGCATGATGTGGTCACAAGCAAGCGCGAGCTCATATCCACCACCAGCGCAGCCACCGGTCACGGCACACAGATATTTCTGCCCGCTTGCCGAGCTTGCGTCTTCCATCGCATTGCGGGTTTCGTTGGTGAACTTGCAGAAATTCACCTTGTGGGCGTGGGTCGACTGACCCAGCATGCGAATGTTTGCACCGGCGCAGAAAATCCGATCCTTGCCAGAACGCAGGATGACAACCTTTACCTCTGGGTGTTCGAAACGCAGACGCTGAACCGCATCATTGAGTTCAATGTCCACGCCCAGGTCGTATGAGTTCATTTTCAACTCATAGCCATCGACCAGGCCACCGGTCTCGTCCACGTCCATGACCAGTTCTGCAATCTCTCCGTCCACGGCGTAACGCCAATGGCGATATCTTTCAGGTGACGTCTGAAAATCGATCATCCGGGGTCACAATCTGCATTATAATGCATAATTTTGCTTAACATGAAGTTTTCTTGCACTATAATAGTTCTAAAATAGATTTGTCCAGATGAGCACACCCTTAATCCCACAACCCGTCACGGAGCATCTGTCGGCGATTGGTGCGAGACTGAAATCCGTCCGCAAGTCGGCCAAGATCAGTCGTCAGAAATTGTCGGAGCAATCTGGGGTTTCCGCCCGCCACATTGCACAGCTGGAAACGGGTGGCGCCAACATTTCAATTGGCGTGTTGCGCCATCTTTGTGGTGCTTTGAAGATGGACTGGCAGTCTTTGGTGGCGCTTCCCCATCAGATCTCCTCCCCCGCCAATCAAGGTGGGCCTCACGAAGATTTGAGACGCATGATTGACGCCTTGTCGTCAGACCAGGCGGCAAAGGCGATCGCCCTGCTGGAGCCTCTCCGAGAAGAGTCGCGCAATCATTCCGCGGGAATCGCGCTCATTGGACTCCGCGGTGCCGGCAAGACAACGCTCGGGCAAAAGCTGGCAAGGGAAAGAAACATTCCCTTTGTCCAGTTGAGCAAACGCGTGGAAGAGCTGAGCGGGTTGACGACGGACCAGATTTTCAGCCTTGGGGGCCAGGATCTCTATCGCCGTTTGGAAAAGGATGCCGTCGAGACACAGATCGCATCCGGGGACGCCTGCGTGTTTGAAACAACCGGTGGCATTGTCGCCAACCCGCAGACCTTCAACCGGGTTCTGGAGGCCTTTCGCTGCATATGGCTCGCAGCCGATCCGGAAGACCACATGAACCGGGTGATTGAACAGGGTGATATGCGGCCCATGTCGGGTATGAACCACGCCATGGACCACCTCAAGGCGCTGCTCGATGAACGCAGGGACGACTATGCCCGGGCACACTTTCATTTGGAGACCAGCGGTCGCCCAATTGACGATCTTATCGAGAACCTGACTGGCTGGCTGGATCTCTCCGGCAATTAATGGGCAGATAGGACGCACGCAGGATCATCTGCGTACATGTACCGATAAATATACAGCAATGCGCGGATGGACGATCCTCTACCCGCCACTCACACTTCTTGGCCATAAGTTTGGCTTGTCAACAGCGAGAAGTGTCCGTGACCAGAACCGATTTGCCGACCTGCGGCGACCAGCATGTGATCAAACCGGGATCGTCTCTGCTTCGCAGGTCGATGCGACTGATGAGGCGATGGCACGTCACCACGAAACTGGTTTCTGCACTTCTTGCCCTTGGATTTGCCCTTATCATCAGCCCCGCTGACGCTGGTCAGTGGTACACACACAACAATGTTCCGCGCGAATTTTGCAAACGCGGTGCCACCCTTGGCACGCTGGAAGTGAGGCGACGGTGGCGCAATGGTTTGTGCTACGGGTATTTTGCGGATTCCAAGCGCGAGTACAAAAAACTGCGCAAAAAACTCAAGGCAAACCGCAGAAAAGCTCAAATCAAGCGCAACAGAAAGTGCAGACGCAAAACCGGCCGACGGGACGTCTACTATAGCCGGTCGGCAAGACGATGCATGCCGAAAACCTACATCCAAACGCTCAAGGCGCGTCGTCAGAAGGCAAAGAATAAGGTCGCCAGCCTATGTCCGAACAATTTTATCATCAACAGTGATGGACAGTGGGCTTGCATCAAGATCTCGAAGCCGACCAGGAAAAAACGTTCATCAACATCAAAGCGTCGCACCAAAAGATCGGCCCAGCGCACTCAACGACGTGTGCAGAAGTCGACAAGGGGTACACCCTCATTCTCTGATCTCAACCGGGGTGCGGGAGGCAATGCTCCGGTCAACGGACGTTGTCCGGGAACAGGTTCGCTGCCCATTCTTGGCCTTTGCCCCACCCAATAGGGATCTCTGAAAGGATGGTCTGAAATACTGCCACTGGACAACACCACCATCATTCGCTAATTTTTCAGCGCTGAACGGGAAACCGGATCGGCAGCGGGAGAGAGCGGAACCGGGTGACCGGCAACCGCCGCCGAAGGTGAAAATGCCCATAATCTCTCAGGCAAAAAGACCGCTGACGATATAGAAGCACTCTGGAAAGTTGGCCGCATTCGCGGTCACGCCGAAGGTGTAAGCGACGTTGCAGACAGCAATGTTCGCGAGTCTCTCAGGCTTCAGACAGAGGGGTGATGTCGCCGATACGTCGGCATCATTCACGTTTGTCTGGAGGAGAGCCCGGTGAAAACAACGGCTTTGCACAAATTCCACATTGACCGCGGGGCCAAGATGGTTCCGTTCGCTGGCTACGAAATGCCGGTTCAATATCCGCTCGGCGTGTTGAAGGAACATTTGCACACACGCGCGGCGGCTGGTTTATTCGACATTTCCCACATGATGCATGTGGTGATCGAAGGGGCCAGCGCCGCCAAATTCATTGCACATCTGGCACCACTGCGTCCGAGTGACCTTTCGCAGGGAGAAGCAAAATATTCCGTCTTTCTCAATGGTCAGGCCGGGATCATCGACGATATTATTGTCACGCGCCTGGGTGATGAGCGTTTTCTGATCGTGTGCAATGCGGGATGTGCGGAGAAGGACTTTGAACACATCACCAGCGAAGCGAGCGCCTATGATGTTTCGAGAGAACGGATCGAACGAAGCTTTCTGGCATTGCAGGGACCAAAAGCCGAAGCTGTTCTCACCAGCGCTGGAATGGAAGTCGCACACCTCAATTTCATGGAGGCACGGGAATTGGGGAACGGCTGGTTTGTCTCCCGCACCGGCTACACCGGAGAAGATGGTTTTGAAGTCGCTTTGCCCAACGACGCGGTTGTGGAGTTCACCCAAAAGCTCGTGAGCAACGATGCTGTCGAACCCATCGGGCTCGGCGCACGGGACTCACTGCGGATTGAAGCGGGACTGTCGCTCTACGGGCAGGATCTCGCCGAAGATATCACACCCCATGAAGCCGGCCTGATGTGGGCAATTCCGAAGGATCTGCGGGCGGAAGGAACGTTCATTGGAGCAGATGCGCTTCGGCAGTCTCTTGCTGACGGGCGCAAGCGCATGCGTGTCGGTCTCTCGACGTCTGAAAAAGTTCCGGTGCGCGCCGGTACCGATCTCGTAAATGAGGCGGGAGACGCAATTGGCAGCGTGACGTCCGGTGGATTTGGACCGAGCGCCGATGCGCCAGTTGCTCTCGGCCTGATTTCCACCGAAGCCGCGGATGAGCCCATTTTTGCACAGGTTCGAAAACGCACCGTGCCGATGATCCGGGCGAAGCTACCCTTCACACCCCACAACTACAAAAGAAAACCAACCAACTGAGGAACAGATATGAGCAAGCTACTTTACACAAAAGAGCATGAATGGATCGCCATTGACGGCAATGAGGCGACCGTTGGAATCACCGATTTTGCCCAATCGGAATTGGGGGATCTGGTGTTCGTGGAACTTCCGGAAGTTGGTGCTGACCTTTCCAAGGAAGATGATGCGGTGGTCGTTGAATCCGTCAAAGCCGCGTCGGACGTTTATGCCCCCGCAAGCGGAACGGTCACTGCCATTAACGATCGCCTCGAAGGCGAACCAGCGCTGGTGAACGCGGGCGCGGAGGGCGATGGCTGGCTCTTCAAGATGACACTTAGCGATCCATCAGAACTCGATGATGCGCTTTCCGCCGATGACTACAAGAAATTCGTGGAAGAACAGGGCTGAAGTAGCCCTGCTCTGTTCCGAACCAACCCGTTCCCTATGAGGTCCCACCATGTTTGAAAACCAGTCCCTGAAAGATCTGGAAACCGGCGCTGATCTGGTCGCCCGGCACATTGGCCCACGCGAAGACGATGTTGCCGACATGCTGGGAACTCTGGGGTTTGCAACACTGGATGATCTCATTGATGCGGTCGTGCCGCCCAACATCCGGTTTGGCGGGCCACTCGATCTCGACACGCCGCTCTCCGAGCGCGAGGCTTTGAAAAAGCTCCAGCGGCTCGCTGGCGAAAACCAGATCCTCACCTCAATGATTGGTATGGGATATTACGGCACTGTCACGCCGAAGGTCATTCAGCGCAACGTGCTGGAAAACCCCGGTTGGTACACGGCTTACACGCCCTATCAGGCGGAGGTCAGCCAGGGTCGGCTGGAAGCGCTGCTGAACTATCAGCAGATGGTTCAGGATATGACCGGGCTGCCGCTGGCGAACGCGTCGCTGCTTGATGAGGCTACGGCTGCGGCAGAAGCCATGGCAATGGCCAAACGCGTGTCGAAATCGAAAGCCAATCTGTTCTTTGTCGATGAAGACACCCACCCACAGACCATCGAAGTTTTGAAAACCCGTGCACGCGGCTTCGGGATAGGCTTGGTCATCGGTGATCCTTTCAGCGACCTGACCGCTGATCTGGTTTTTGGTGCGCTGCTTTCCTATCCGGGTTCCAGCGGAGAGGTTCGCGACTTTACCCCCATCATCACGGCGCTGCATGAAAACAAGGCACTGGCGATTATGGCGACCGACCTGCTCGCACTCGCGCTCCTCACCCCACCGGGAGAACTGGGAGCAGATGTGGCAATCGGCAACGCGCAGCGTTTTGGCGTGCCGATGGGATATGGCGGGCCGCACGCCGCGTTCTTCGCAACATCCGATGCGCACAAGCGCGCCCTTCCCGGGCGTATCATCGGCGTTTCGGCCGACAGCCACGGCAAGCCGGCCCTGCGCATGGCCTTGCAGACCCGCGAGCAACATATTCGCCGCGATAAGGCGACAAGCAATATCTGCACCGCACAGGTGCTGCTCGCCATCATATCGAGCTTTTATGCGCTCTATCACGGCGCAGACGGCATCCGCCGCATCGCGATGCGAGCCCACAGGCTGGCGTCCATCATCGCCAACGGTGTCACCAAAGCAGGCTTTGAAGTGGTAACCAGGAGCTGGTTCGACACGATCACGATACACGCGCCCGGGAAAGCTGCGGAAATCACCGGCCGTGCACGCAACGAGGGCATCAATGTGCGGCTGGTCGATCAGGACCATATCGGCATTTCGATTGATGAAACGACACGCACAAGTGAAGTGAACGCCGTGCTCAGTTGTTTTTCAGGAGGCTCAGGCTCCAGCGCATCTGTGAACGATCTTGATGCGGGTGTTGCTTCGCCAATCGCTGATTTCCAACGACGCAGCAGCCCGTTTCTGACCCATCCAGTCTTTTCGCTTTATCAGTCAGAAACGGAGATGATGCGCTACATCCGGCGCTTGCAGGGAAAAGACATTGCGCTTGATCAGTCCATGATCGCGCTTGGTTCCTGCACGATGAAGCTCAACGCCGCGAGTGAGATGATCCCGGTCACCATGCCCGGATTTGCACACATTCACCCCTTCGTCCCGAAAGATCAGGCCAAGGGCTATCAACAGCTTTTTGATGAGCTTGAAAGCGATCTGCGAGAAATCACCGGCTTTGATGCGGTCTCTTTGCAGCCGAATGCCGGTAGCCAGGGAGAATATGCAGGGCTTCTGGCCATTCGCCGATATCACGACGCCAATGGCGACCGGGAACGCAATATCTGCCTCATTCCTGCGTCCGCACACGGCACCAATCCGGCAAGTGCTGCCATGGCGGGCATGAAAGTTGTCGTCGTGAAATGCGATGCTGCCGGCAATGTGGATGTGGATGATTTGCGCGAAAAGGCGGAAGCCCATGCCTCAGATCTCGCCGCACTCATGATCACATATCCATCGACCCATGGTGTTTTTGAAGCGGCGATCAAAGACATCTGCGAGATCGTGCATGCCCATGGCGGCCAGGTTTATTTCGATGGGGCAAATCTCAACGCCCTGGTGGGGCTTGCCCGTCCTGCTGATATCGGCGCGGACGTTTGCCACATGAACCTCCATAAGACGTTCTGTATTCCCCACGGTGGCGGCGGACCCGGCATGGGCCCGATTGGCTTGAAAGCTCATCTGGCGCCGTTTGCCCCACGCCATTCGGTGGTTGGTGACGTCAATCCGGCGGAGGATCGCGACCAGCAACATGGGCAGGTGTCAGCGGCTCCTTACGGGTCCTCATCAATCCTGCCCATATCGTGGGCCTACATTACCATGATGGGTCCCCAAGGACTGACGGACGCGACGAAAATCGCGATCCTTTCCGCAAATTATATGGCGCACCGCCTGCATGAGCACTTTCCGGTGCTTTACACCGGTCCCGGCGGGTTGGTGGCCCACGAATGCATCATTGATATGCGCCACTTTGCCGAAGGATGCACAGTCAAGGTTGAGGACGTTGCCAAGCGTCTGGGTGACTATGGGTTCCATGCGCCAACCATGTCGTTCCCAGTCGCCGAGACCTTGATGATTGAACCCACCGAGAGCGAGTCAAAGGCCGAGATTGATCGCTTCTGCGACACGATGATTTCGATCCGTGCGGAAATTCGGGATGTGGAGACGGGGAAGGCAGACGGTGAAAACAATCTGCTGAAAAACGCGCCACACACCCATTCCCTGCTGATTGAGGATTGGACCCGGCCCTATTCCAGGGAAGCCGCATTCTTTCCGCTCGGGTTGGAACGCACCACCAAATTCTGGCCACCGGTTGGACGTGTGGACAATGTTGCGGGCGACCGTAACCTGATCTGTTCCTGCCCACCGATCGAGGCTTACGAAGACAGCTAAGCCGACCTCACCACATACAGCCTGAAACTATTTTAAGCTTGAAATAGTTTCAGGCTGTTTCTACTGTCCCCTTTGCCGCATGGTCTGAGGGAAATCTCCACGTCATGATGGCCATCAAGGCAGTGTGGGGAGAGGCGCATGTTCGCAGATCGTATCGAAGGCAAGTGGATCGACAGCTTTGCGCGTGTGTTTGCGCTGAGCGGTGTTGCGGCAGATGATGAGGTTGTCATCCTCTCTGAAACCCAGTCGCGGCAGATCAACTTGCATCTGGCGGAACTGGCGCTGCTGTCGCTGAAAGCAAAACCGGTTCATGTGGTGCTGACCACGCCTTCACAGCGTGCGCCCGTTCCCATTCGATCAACCGGCGCGTCGGATTCAGTGCGCTTTCATTCGCCGGCAATGGCCGCCCTTTCTTTTGGTGGACTTGTGGTCGACTGCACCCTGGAAGGATTGCTGCACGCTCCGGAACTGCCGAAGATCCTCAAATCCGGCAGCCGTGTCGTGATGATCTCCAATGAACATCCCGAATTGCTTGAGCGTGTCGGGATTGATGAAGGGCTCAAGGACCGGGTGAAGGATGCCATGAAGCTGATGCGGTCGGCATCCGCCATGCAGGTCACATCAGACGCTGGCACCGATCTCTCGATCAGCCTTGAAAAGGCAGTGGTGGGCGGAGGCTGGGGTTTCTCAACCACCCCCGGCACGATCACCAACTGGCCGGGCGGACTGTGCCTTGCCTTCCCGGCACAAGGCACAGTGAACGGCACCCTGGTGCTGGATGCAGGCGATCAGAATCTGACCTTCAAGCGCTTCATGGAGAGCCCGGTTCGGCTTTCAATCAAAAACGATTTCGCAACAGAGATCACCGGCGACGGTCTCGATGCGGAACTGCTCAAGAGCTACATTGAGGTCTGGGGCGACAAGAATGCCTATGCCGTTTCGCATGTGGGCTGGGGCATGAATGAAAAGGCGCGCTGGGACGCCATGATGCTCTATGACAAAGAGGATCAGAACGGCACCGAGCAGCGCGTTTTTGCTGGAAACTTTCTCTATTCGACGGGCGCGAACGAAATTGCCAAGCGGTACACGCTCGGACATTTTGACTTCCCGATGCGAAACTGCTCGATCCACCTTGATGACACAATGATTGTGGATGCGGGCAAGCTCTGCGGCCCGCTTACATCATGAGTGAGCGCACGTGACCTCTTTTCTCGACACGGGTGGCGAGGGGCCGACGCTGGTCTGCCTGCACGGACTAGGCAGCGGCAAGGAAGGTTTCAAACATCAGCTGGCAGCCGCGCAGAAATATGGCTGGCGGTGTGTGTCAATTGATGCGCCGGGTTTTGGAGAGACGCCACAGGCTGATGCTCAAGGCTTCGCTCCACATGTGGATATTGTTGTTGCCACATTGAATGAGCTCGGCATTTCCAAAGCTGCGATCCTGGGACATTCAATGGGTGGAATGACTGCACAGGAAATCTACGCGACCCATCCAGAACGTGTTTCAGCGCTTATCCTTTCGGCAACAAGCCCGGCCTTTGGACGCCCGGACGGGGACTTTCAGAAGGCGTTCGTGAAGGCGCGGTTCGAACCGTTCGACAATGGCATGTCGATGGAAGAGTTTGCTGAGCAATTTGCTGGCGGGCTGGTGGGCAAGACCGCCGGGGCCAACATCATTGAAGAGATCAGATCCGTGATGTGTCACGTGCCAATCCCCGCTTATCGGCAGGCCGTGGAAACAATTGTGACGTTCGATCGTCGAAACCAGCTTCCTGACATCAAGGCACCAACTCTGCTGATTGCAGGCGAGGAAGACCGGAATTCCCCCGCACCGATGATGGAAAAGATGGCGGGCAAAATTCCCGGCAGCCAATTCATCAAAATGTCCGGTGTCGGTCACATGGCGAACCTGGAAGAGCCCGACGGCTTCAACCACCATCTTTTTTCATTCTTGAACAGCCTGGAGAGCGTCGATGCTGACACCGGCACCCTTTTCACCTGACCAGTCGCCCGACGAACTGGTTGCCAATGCGCGTGCCCTCGGCGAGGGAAAATTTGCTGACCGCTCGGCGCGGTACGATGAGGATGGCTCCTTCCCCTTCGACAATTACAACGATCTGAGAGATGCGGGTTTTCTTGCCCTGACCATTCCGCGAGAGAATGGCGGATTGGGAGCAGATTTTGAAACCTATTGTCGCGTGTCGGCAGAGCTTGGTCGCTGGTGCGGAGCGACGGCTCTTACATTCAATATGCATGCTCAAACCACATTGTGGACCGGTGCGGTTTTCGACAGCCTGCCCGTGCGTGATGAGACCAGAGCGCTTCAAAACCAGCGCCGCGAGAAACTCTATGAAAAGGTGATCAAGGAAGGCGCAATCTTTGCGCAGCCATTTTCGGAGCCCAATTCCGCTGCCGCTGCCGGTAAGGCGCCTTTCGGCACGACCGCAAAAAAGGTTGATGGCGGATGGATCGTCAACGGTATGAAACACTTCGCGTCACTTGCAGGAGCGGCAACCCACTATTCGATGGTCTGCACCGTCGAGGGCGACGAAGGACCCGACAAAATCCGCAACGCTGTTTATCTCTGCGTGCCCCAGGATGCAGATGGGTTTGAGATTTTCGGTCCCTGGGACCCGGTCGGCATGCGCGCAACGGTGTCACGCGGTCTGAAGCTTGAAGATGTGTTTGTGCCCGATGATCTGGAGCTGCTCCCTCCCGGCATCTACTATCGTCTTGCGCTGAAGTGGCCACACATGTTTTTCACCTTGTCGCCAACCTATCTCGGCCTTTCGCAAGGGGCATTTGACTTCACCGTGAAATATCTGCGCGGAGAGATTCCCACCGTCCCGGGAAAAAGCCGTCACATCCCGGCGAAACAATTTGCCGTTTCACGCATGCGGCTGCTGCTGGAACAATCGCGTGCCCTGTTTGAATGCACAATCCGGGAGGCTGCTTTCAACCCCACCAAGGATCAGCGGCTTCGCGCCTACGCAGCTCAACACACGATCATGGAGCGCGCACAGGAAATCTGCGCGCTTGGCATTCGAACCTGCGGTGGACGCTCATTGTTGAAGAACTTCCCTCTGGAACGCATGTATCGCGAGAGCCGTTGTGGCTCGGTTATGTTGCCCTGGACAGCAGAAATCACACAGCAACGGCTTGGTGAGGAATCACTTTACGAACCCGGTGAAACCGACGAATAGTCGCGATCATGTCCAGCGATACGCTTGAATTTTCCAACCTTGTGGATCGGTTGGACTGGCTCGCCGAAACTCATCCGGACCAAGTTGCGCTGGTTTTTGGTGAGACAAGCCTCACGTTCAGCCAACTTCGACAGCATTCTGCCATCGCAGCAAATCGGCTCTCCAGCGACTTCGATATCGGACATGGGGATCGGGTAGGCTGGCTCGGGCTCAACCATCCAACCATTCTGGTTTTGTTGTTCGCCTGTGCCCGTATTGGGGCAATTCTGCTTCCGTTTAACAGCCGTCTTGCGGAGGCCGAGTATCACTATCTGATGGGCCACGCCGAACCATCAGTGATCATCCACGACGATGCGTTCTTGGATATGGCGAATGCCTTGCGGAATCGACACGGCGTTGCTTCCATCAGTCAGGATGACCTGATCACTCAGCCAACGACTCGGGATGAGTTGCCCCCCATGGGCAACGAGAGCAATCCGTTGCTGCTGGTCTACACCTCCGGTACCACGGGGCGGCCCAAAGGTGTGGTGTTGAACCACAGGGCACTCGCGGTCAACATATCCAATTGTCATGACATATTCGGCTTTGCGCCGGGTGGACGTGTGCTGATCACACTTCCGCTGTTTCACGTGGGTGGCTTGTGCATTTTGCTTCTGCCCGCCCTGATGCATGGCGCGACGGTGCACCTTCATCAGAGATTTGATCCGCAAAGCACAATTTCAGACATCGAAAAGTACAAAATCACAGGAACTTTGCTCGTTCCCGCGCAGATGGCGGCAATCATGCAACCGGCGCTGTGGGACAGTGCGGATTTTTCTTCGCTCGACTTTCTGGCGGTGGGATCATCCATCATCCCGCAGCAGCAGATCGACGCGTTTCACGCACTGGGCATTCCGGTTACGCAGGTCTATGGCGCAACGGAAACCGGACCAGCCGCAATTGCCCTGCCGCTCTCGGAAACCGAACGGAAGTCCGGCTCAGCCGGGATTGCCGTTAAACATTGCGACATCGAACTTCGTTCCGACAAGGGTACAGTGTGCGCAGTCGGCGACCGCGGTGTGGTTTACGTTCACGGTGAAAATCTGATGAGCCACTACTGGCGCAGCGAAGAGGAAACGTCCGCCGTTCTCAACGACGGCTGGTACAATACCGGCGACATTGGTGTGGCCGATGAAGACGGCTATTACTGGATTGTTGACCGCGCCAAGGACATGATCATTTCCGGCGGGGAGAACATCTACCCGGCTGAAATTGAAGCGGTTTCTCTTGAACATCCGGCGATTTCGGCAATCGCAGTGGTGGGCAAGCCGCACGATGTTTGGGGTGAAACGCCTGTGGCGGTCATCGAATTGGGAACGGGTGCTGCGCTTTCTGCCGATGAGTATCTTGAATTTCTGCAGAACCGCATTGCTCGCTACAAACAACCCAGATCGGTTGTCTTTCTTGACGAACTTCCCCGAAACGTGATGGGAAAGATCGAAAAACCTGTGTTGCGCAAAATGGTTGCCAACACCGATTGATTATTTCCGCAGCCGCAATCCCACGCGTGCGGTCGTCGTGTCAAAATCCGAATCCGGATCAGAGCTTTCCGATTTTTCATAAGACAGCCGGCCCGTGATGGCTGCCGATCGGTTCAGCGACCAGACAAAGCCCGTGTTCGCCCCGTAGACGACGTCTTCCCGACCGGTTCCATCGAAATCCTCAAAACTTGCCGTCACGCCTGCATCAATGCGCAATTGTGGCTTAAACTGACGCGCAATGTTCAGCGTGCCGGAATAGCGGATAGAGCCGCTGTCGTTGGCAATGGTTGATGGCACCAGACTGGTGGTCGCGGTTGCGGTGACGGTTGTCAGCCGTTGGGGTGACCAGACAATGTTACCATCCACCGTCACCCCACTCAGCGTGTTCAGGCCAGCATCGTCAAACTTTTCCGCCGCGTAGCCTGCCGCAATTTCACCAGTCAGCTTCTCGCCAAAATCGTAGGCCACCCCGCCGCGCAGAGCATAGTTCGTGCCGTCCCGCCTGTTGCCATTACGATCCAGCCTCTGATCGTAGGTTCGCTTGCCGTAACTCACCTCGACAAAAGGCGCGATTGCCGGCGTGTGCTCGTAACTCAGACGAATTCGTCCGGTAGCCAGAACGTTGTCACGATCACCCTGTGAAACACTGGTCCCGTTGCTCAGATCGGCGTTTTCATAGGTGGTCTTGATGATGGTGCCGCGCAGCGAAACACCAAACTTTCCTGCATTCCGGTTCGCCTCCGCGAACGCCTCAACGGCATGAACACCCGGACGGTTGGTCACCGTTGGGCCTGCAGCTGCCGCACCCACCACCGTGCCGTCAGCACGCGTGATAACGCCGGTCAAATTGGTGAGGTTGCTGGAGGACGCACTTTCATTGGTGAAATCATAGCCTAGCCCGAAATTGATCGTGACGTCCTGGTTCACGTCCAGACGCAAAGTGGCGTCGCCTCCGGCAGACGGGAGATCGTCCGTGCTCCCATTCAGGAACTTTTGATAAGTTGCCTGCATTTGCAGCAAGAATTCATGCCGCGACCAGTCAGATCGGGCTTCTACCGAAACATCGGTTTGCGAAAAGGCGGATTCCGATCCACCGCTTGTTGCATCAGCATTGGAGGTAACACCGAGGCTCTGCTCAATTGTGGGAAGCAACGTGAAGGTGCCCATGCGCAGTCCGATGGGCGCGTATGGATCGTCATCCGGTTGGCTGACTGACCCTTCAATAGGCGCTGCGGCGACGTTGCTGCGCGTGGTCGTTTGACCATCAGGACCCGGTTCTCCCACCGGTTGCGCGCGTCGAGCGGCGGCTGCCCGACCGGTTCCGGAAGATGCATCGTCCGAAGACGGTGTCAGGGCGGTGGGCTGGTTTGGATCATCAACGGGGATCGTGCCGTCAAAATTGGAGCCATCATCAAAAGCCGGATCGGAACCATTTTCAACGCCAATCGTCAGTGGCGCGCCAATGGACCCGTTATCCGCTGATTGAGAACGCCGGTTCTCGGCACCCGCCACAGTCGCGTCACCTTCGATCACCACATTGCCTGAAGGGTTGGGCAGCAGCACCTGCGCCGTAGCAGGGGCGGTCAAACCACTGGCGGCAAAAACAGCGGACAGCAGCAAAGCCTGCCTCGCAACAGGTCGGGCTGCGCGCGGAAAACCGTTGATCGTCAAGGCAAATCGAGTTTTCACTTTTGTTGGCGACCCATGGTCTGCTATGCCCGCATGCGACCGACGACCACAGCGCGCCGGAATCCTTAGCGAACCGTAAAGATGTGTGGTTAACGCAACCTTTACCAATTCGATAAAATCGGGCCGATTTCGGTCGGTATGCACGAGGCGAAATCACATCGCCCATCGGAGATCAGACGTGAGCGACGCCCTGGCTAAATCTGTATCAGCACCCGCCCCTGCGGTAACGTCTGCGCTGCGGACACTCGCCTCGCAAACCGCCGGAATGGAAGCGCTTCAATCTGCGTTCGAAAATGGGCTTTCCGACGCCTTCTCGCAGGCCGTTTCAACCATCGCCGAGATCAAGGGCCGGGTGATTGTGACCGGTGTGGGCAAATCCGGGCATATTGCAGCAAAGATTGCTGCAACTCTCGCCTCAACCGGCACGCCCGCCTATTTCGTTCATGCCTCCGAAGCCAACCATGGCGACCTTGGCATGATCGCTCGAGACGATGCTGTTTTGGCGCTTTCCTGGTCAGGTGAAACCGCCGAACTCGGTGGTGTTTTGAGCTACAGTCGGCGCTTCAATATTCCGCTGATCGCACTCACATCCGGAGTCAAATCCACACTCGGACTGGAGGCCGACATCATCCTGGCCCTGCCGAAGGTCAAGGAAGCCTGTCCGCACAATCTTGCTCCGACCTCATCCACCCTTTTGCAACTTGCCATGGGTGATGCGCTTGCCGTTGCTCTGCTCGAGGGACGTGGTTTCACGGCAGGAGACTTCAACGTCTTTCACCCGGGCGGCAAACTTGGCGCGGGCTTCAAACAGGTGCGTGATGTCATGCACTGCGGCGAGGAAGTGCCCGTCATTGCTGAAGGTTCGCAAATGACAGAAGCGATCATGCAGATCTCAGAAAAGGGCCTTGGATGCGTCGGCGTGATCAATGGTTCCGGCGACCTCATCGGCATCATAACAGACGGCGATTTGCGACGCCACCTGAGAGCCGACCTTCTGGGCGAATGCGTGGACACGATCATGACCCGCGATCCGAAAACGATATCGTCCGACACGTTGACGGCTTCCGCTTTGGAAATGCTGGAATCCTCGTCCATCACCGCGCTTTTCGTGACTGAAGGCACCAGGCCCGTCGGTGTTGTGCATCTGCATGATCTGCTGCGGGTGGGTGTGGCCTAGAGCGCATCACCGTTTCACGGAAACGCTTCTGCTCAGCACGCAAATACTCCGTCGCGGTTCCTTGTCCATTTGATGATTCAATCAAAAGGGGAACGGCTCAAAAATCAGCCAACCGGTTGATTCAATTCCTCCAATACCAGTTTCACACCACCATCCAGATCGCTGGCAATGAGGCCCGGGCCGACCCGGTTTGCCGCTTCGCCGTGGATCCAAACAGCAGCGCAAGCCGCTTCGAAGCCGGGCATCCCCTGCGCAAACAAACCTGCAACAAGCCCGCCGAGAACATCTCCGCTTCCGGCTGTGGCAAGCCACGGCGGCGCATTGTCTGAAATCGCGATCATCCCCTCCGGGGATGCGACAACGGTGTCGGCGCCCTTCAGGATCACAACAGCGCCGCTTCTGGTTGCTGCTTTGCGGGCTCGTTCGGGTTTTGACGCGATTTCTGAAAGGTCCGAAAAGAGTGCTTTGAACTCACCATCATGCGGGGTGAACACCACCGGTATTTGGCTGGCTTTTACTGCATCGAACAACAGGTCGGATTGGCCGCGAAACGCTGACAGCCCACCGGCGTCCAGCACAAGGGCTCGCCCACTTTCGGCTGCAGCAAGCACCAGATCCTGTGTGGTTTCATCAGGTGTCAGTCCCGGCCCAAGACCCAGCACATTGATGCGATGATCTTCCAGAATAGTTGAGAGATCAGCAGGCGCGTTCAAGGTGGCCAGCATGATTGTATCAAGCCGCGCTGCATGGACCGGCAAGGTGGCCTTGTCGGCACCAATCGTCACAAGACCCGAGCCAACGCGCAATGCAGACTTTGCCATCAGACGCGCCGCACCTGACTTTTCGAGCGAGCCCGAAACGACAAGAGTGTGGCCGCGATGATATTTGTGTCCCTCAACGGCTAGGCGAGGAAACTGATTGATCCACAAGGGTGGCTGGTTTCGATAATGATCAACCGGAATGTTGTTGAACACCGCATCCGAAATGCCGATCTGCCCAAGTTCGGTAGTCCCGCAATGGGCCCGTCCGGGAAACAAAAGATGCCCGGGTTTCATGCGAAAGAAAGTGGCAGTGACATCGGCTTTGACCGCCGTCCCCAGCCTTTGCCCGGTCAAGCCTGAAATGCCGCTTGGAAGATCAACGCTCAATATGGCGGCGTTCGCCTTGTTGATCTCATCAATCAGCGCGGCAAGCTTGCCCTCGATGGCGCGGGACAGTCCGGCTCCGAACAATGCATCCACAATGAGATCATAGCTCTCCGGCTGGAATTCAGCCGGGCGATTGACCTCCACCGGAAGCCTGTCCAGCGCTATACCGGCTTCGCCTTTGATTGACGAATGATCAGCAGCAATTTGAACATCGACCTGTTTGCCATCCTTGGCTAGCAACCGGGCCAGCACAAACCCGTCGCCGCCATTGTTTCCGGGCCCGCAAACCACAGCAATGCTGGAGCAATCAGGAAAATGACGATTGAGAACAGCATGCAGGAAGGCACCGGCCGCTTCCATCAGATCCAAACCCGGCCGACCGCTCTCGATGGTCAGCCTGTCAGCCAGCGCCATCTGTAGGGGCGTCAGCAATTCATGCATGGCGGCGCACCATCTTAGTGCATTGGTGGCAAATGGAAATCAGGTGGAAGCCACCCGCAACACTCCGTTCTCGTTTGCCTCCACCACGACCTTTTTGCCGGCAGCCAGGTCCGGGCCAGTTACCCGCCAGACCGTGTCACCCAGCTTGATTTTACCAACGCCATTTTCAATTGGATCTGCAAGGGTTGCGGTTCTGCCAACCATGGCGCCCTGGCGGTCATTGAGGTGTGGCTGATCGCTGGTCTGATCGCGGCTCTTCACCCAACGATGGCCATAGATCACAAACGCTGCCGAAAGCACGCCAAACAGGATCATCTGCCCGTGCCATGTCCACCACGGCACACTGTCACCAGCAAACACACTTATTATCCCGACCACCATTGCAGCGAGGCCGAAAAACAGCAGGTAAATGCCTGGCGCCAAAACTTCGGCGACGAGCAACAACAGACCAAGCGCCAGCCACGCCCATGGTCCCAGTTCCGAAATCAGATCAGAAATCATGCCCTAGCCTTTCTCCCACGGTCCGGATTCCGAGCCTTTGTCTGCACTCGGGGCGCTGGGGGAATTGCCGCCCTTGCCAAATATTTCCTTCGAAATCTCACCTATGCCGCCAAGTGATCCCAGAACCGATGTCGCCTCCACCGGCAGCATGATAACCTTTTGGTTGTTGGCAGATGCGATCGACCCGAGAGCGTCCACATATTTTTGTGCAACAAAATAGTTGATCGCTTGGGTGTTGCCGGATCCAATGGCATCGGACACCATTTTTGTTGCCTTTGCTTCGGCTTCGGCCTCACGTTCGCGGGCTTCCGCCTCTCTGAACGCTGCTTCCTTCAGACCCTCAGCTTCAAGGATCTGCGCCTGTTTCTGACCCTCGGCGCGCAGAATTTCAGCCTGACGTTCGCCTTCAGCTTCCAAAACCTGAGCGCGTTTTTCACGCTCGGCTTTCATCTGACGTGCCATGGAATCGACCAGATCGGATGGCGGATTGATGTCCTTGATTTCAATGCGCGTGATTTTTACACCCCAGGGATGCACAGCTTCATCCACGACGTGAAGAATGCGCTCGTTGATCTGGTCACGCTTGGACAGCAACTCGTCGAGGTCCATAGAGCCCATGACGGTACGGATGTTGGTCATGGTGAGATTCAGAATGGCCAGTTCCATATCATTAACCTCATAGGATGCTTTGGCGGCATCCAGCACCTGGAAAAATGTGACGCCATCCACACTGACCATCGCATTGTCGCGGGTAATAACCTCCTGCGTCGGGACGTTGAGCACCTGTTCCATCTTGTTCATCTTTGAACCGATGGACTCTACATATGGCACAATCAGACCCAGCCCAGGGTCCATGGTACGCACGTAGCGGCCAAATCTTTCCACGGTGTAGGCGTGCCCTTGTGGCACAATTTTGATGCCTGCAATGATGGTGATGATAATCAGTGCGATCAGCACCAGCACGACAATATCAAAGCCGCTCAACGGAATATCGCTGAAATCCATATCATTCCCCCGAATGTGATTCTCTCGCAATCCAATATGGGAATTCAGTGTAAAATTTCAATGCTTGAATTATAGGGTGATTTACAATCGAATAATCGGACGCAGTGCAAATTTTAGCTACATAGTTTTTCACTATACTTGTATTTATATTTTGACTATTATTGTACTTTTCTAAATCCAGCCCGACAACTCTCGCCGCACAAGCGATTCAATCAAATCCATTCCGGGTTCTTCGTCATTGAGACACGGAATATGGCTGAAGTTTTCGCCGCCATGCTCTTCGAAGACCTCGCAGACTTCTCCAGCGATCTCTTCCAACGTTTCAAGACAATCAACGGAAAAACCCGGATTGATGATCGCCAGTGACTTCACGCCACTTTGCGCCAATTTTTCCACAGTCTCATCGGTGTATGGCTGCAGCCATTCCTCGGGTCCGAACCGGGACTGGAACGTGGTGACGAGATAGTTCTTTTCCCAACCCATCTCCTCTATCAGCAGTCGTGACGTCTTGTGGCACTGGCAATGGTACGGGTCCCCCTTGTCGAAATAGCTCTTTGGTATGCCATGGTAGGACGCGATGATCTTTTCCGGCTCAAACTCCAGTCCGGCCAAATGATCACGAATGGATGTGGCGAGGGCAGATATATAAGCAGGATCATCATGATAGGGGGGCAGCGTTCGGATCGCCGGCATCCAACGCATTTCCATCAATGACCGGAACGCTTCATCCGCAACCGTGGCGGTGGTGGCGGCGGAATATTGTGGATAGAGCGGGACAATCAGAATGCGCTCGCAGCCTTTTTCCTGCAGGCTTTCCAAACGTTCCCGAATGGACGGGATTCCATAGCGCATCGCCCAATCAACAATTATATTGTCGTGCCTGGACAGGCGTTCGGCCAGCTGTTCACCTTGCGACCGCGTGAAAGTGCGAAGCGGGGACTCATTCTTTTCGCGGTTCCAGATCTTGTCGTAGAGCGCGCCGGACTTCTTGGGACGTGTGTTGAGGATGATCCCGTTCAAGACCGGCCACCAGATGATGCGCGGGGTCTCGATCACCCGACGGTCGGACAGGAATTCCTTGAGGTATCGCCGCATGGACACTTTATCTGTGCCATCAGGTGTGCCCAGATTGACCAGCAAAACGCCAATCCGGCCAAACGCAATTTGAGGATGCTCCGTTGGCCAGTGTTCAGGATTCTTGGATGGCGATGCCTCAGTCACGTCTAATCGTCCAATCTCAGTCACGGCGTTTTGGGTGCGAGACCACTACGCACCGCAATTCAAGCCGGTTTGGTGCCGGTGAAGCATATTTTACCCTCAATGCCCACAGCACCATGCGGCAATTGAATCAAAATTAATTTGGTGACCTGTTGTCATGAAGGTGCAAAACTCGCACCCTAGAGCCGCCTCATTCGACAACGGCTCTTGCCGACCGCGGTGTCTTCGCGGCGGAGTAGAACGATCAGGGAGACCCCTATGCTCAAACAATTAAAAACACTGGCTTTGGCCGCAACACTGGCGATGACGTCGATATCGACAGCTCTTGCTGCGGACTTTGACCTGACGCTTCTTCTGGCGAACGACACCGACCAGATGAACAAAAAAGACCGTGGCGGCATTGCTCGTCTAAATGCAGTCGTGCGGGCGGAACGTGCCAAGGGCGGAAACGTTCTTTACCTTCACGCCGGCGACATCATTTCACCTTCGCTTTTGTCGGGTTTCGACAAAGGTGCCCACATGATCGAACTCATGAATCTGATGCCCGCCGACATTTTGGTTCCCGGAAACCATGAGTTTGACTTTGGCAAGGCAGTCTTCTTTGAACGAATGAAAGAGATCAAGGGCGCCAAACTCCTAGCAGCAAATCTGCGCAAGGCTGACGGAAGCCCGGTTGAAGGCATTGAGGACACCTCATTGCTGTCCTATGGCGACGCCGCTGATCCGCTCAACAGCTTCAAAGTGGGTGTGGTTGGCCTGACCGCGGACGATGCTCCGGTCAAATCCAGCACCGAAGATTTGCAGATCGCCGCTGCCCCGGCAGTTGCCACGGCAAAAGCGAAAGAGCTGCGTGAAGCTGGTGCTGACATTGTAATTGCTCTCGCCCACACAAATCGGGGTGTTGACCGGGAGCTTTTCGCATCTGGTGCTTTTGACATCATCCTGACTGGTGACGACCATGATCTCATGCTGTTCTACGACGGCCGCAAGATGATGGCTGAGTCCTCGGAGCAGGCGAACTATGTCACTGCCATTGATTTGAAGGTTTCAGTCGGAGAGCGGCGCGGCAAACGCCGGGTCCGCTGGCATCCCACATTTCGCCTCATGGATACGGCTTCTGTGACACCGGACCCAGAAACAATGAAACTTGTGGAGGGATTTGAAGCGACGTTGTCTAAAGAACTCGATGTAACAATCGGTTCGACAAATACCGAACTGGATACTCGAAAAGCGTCTGTTCGGACCGGTGAAACGGCAATCGGCAATCTGATCACTGACGCCATGCGTCAAGCTGTGGGTGCAGATGTGGCGATCACCAATGGCGGCGGCATTCGCGGCAACAAGCAGTATGCTGCCGGAACCGAGCTCAGCCGACGCGACATTCTCACTGAGCTTCCCTTCGGTAACGTGACCATGATGCTTGAAGTCGATGCAGCGACACTTAAGGCAGCCTTGGAGAATGGTGTGAGCCAGGTGGAAAACTCAGCCGGTCGCTTCCCGCATGTGTCGGGTATGACCTATGCCTATGATGCGTCCAAACCAGCCGGTTCGCGCATTACGGAGATCATGATTGGCGGCAAGCCGATTGATGAGGGCGCAACCTATAAACTTGCGACCAACGACTACATGGCGGGCGGTGGTGATGGCTACAGCGTTCTGCGCAAAGGCAAGGTCTTGCTGAACAAGTTTGATGGCAAGCTGATGGCCAACGACGTGATGGCTTATATCCGCGCTGCAGGCACGGTCGAAGCGAAGGTCGAAGGCCGCATCAAAACCAACTGATCGCAATAAACACAAATCAGAGCGGCGCTGGATGACTCCAGCGCCGTTTTTTTGTGCAATCGGCCCCCTTTGAACTGGCCGTTGCAACGCCCATATCCGGGTGATCCGAAAATGTGGGGATGAAGATGTGATGCAGGAACTGGCCGGAAAATCCGCAATTATCACTGGTGCAAGCCGGGGCATCGGAGCTGCCACCGCGAGAGAATTTGCAAAAAACGGTGTGAAGCTTGTGCTGGCGGCCCGGAGCAAGGATGCACTCGACGCGCTTGCCAGCGAGATCCAGACCGAAGGTGGCATAGTCGAAACCATTGCCTGCGATGTGGCAAAGTATGACGATCTCGCTGCTGCGGTTGAGCTTTGTCACTCATCCTTCGGGTGCGTCGACATTCTCGTCAACAATGCCGGTGTGATCGACCCGATTGCGCGACTGGATGAGTCCGATCCTGACCAATGGAGTCAGGTGGTCGATATCAATCTGAAGGGCGTTTACTACGGCATTCACGCGGCACTTCCTTGCATGGTGAAGCAGGGCGGAGGCGTCATCATCAACATTTCATCAGGTGCCGCCACTGGCGCGCTGGAAGGATGGAGCCACTATTGCGCGACCAAGGCGGCTGTTCTGTCGCTGACCAAATGCACCGACAAGGAGTATCGTGAAAAGGGTGTTCGCGTGATCGGTATGAGCCCGGGCACTGTCGCGACGGACATGCAGGTAAAGATCAAGGCCTCAGGCGTGAACCCGGTCAGCCAATTGGACCCTTCCGTTCACATTCCAGCCGACTGGCCCGCAAGGGCCATCGCCTATCTGTGCACCGAAGATGCGGCTGACTATTGTGGCACCGACTTTTCGCTGAAGACTGATGAAGGACGGCGCCGAGTCGGCCTGATCGACTGATTTGGAATGAACTCGTTCCGGCACGATTACCGGGTTATTGTCATTGGGGCGGGCGGCGCCATCGGCTCTGCTTTCGTTGCCGCACTCGAAGCTGATCCAAAATGTCAGGTTGTATCCGCAGTCGGTCGATCCACAGATCCCGCCATTGATTTTGATCAACCGGACACCATCGAGGACGCGGCCTCGCAACTGCAGCCTCAAGCGCCCTTTGATCTGATCATCGACGCAACAGGTCTTTTGCACGAAGGCGCCACACAGCCAGAGAAGTCGCTTCGACACCTTGAAGCAGACAATCTTGAACGCCTGTTTCGCATCAACACGGTTGGTCCTGCTCTACTGCTTCGCCACTTCACTCCACTGCTGCCGCGTAAGGAGCGTGGCGTGTTTGCCAGCCTTTCGGCGCGGGTGGGTAGCATCGGCGACAACAGGCTGGGCGGCTGGTACGGCTATCGCGCGTCCAAAGCGGCTCTCAATATGATGATCAAGTCAGCTTCAATTGAGCTCTCCCGATCAAGACCCCATTCTGTTTGCCTGGCGCTGCATCCCGGAACCGTGATTTCCCCGCTCTCCGACCCATTTTCCGGTGATCGCGACAGATTCACGCCTCAAGAGTGTGCCGAGAATCTTTTGTCCGTGATTGACATGAGCGGACCCGAGAAGACCGGCCAATTCCTTGCCTACGATGGATCGACTATCGATTGGTAGCTGTGTTGCCACACCCAATTCGACGCCGAACGTCGCGCGATGGGTGGCGTAATCTCCCCCTTGCGACTATTCTGATCCCCTGATTTAGAACCGGGCTGAGCTGAAGTCCGAACTGCAGGGAAGCACCATCATGGCCGAAGTTGCGCATATTCACTCCGGGTCCAACATTGAGCACTGGCAGGAGCGCGTTGATCTCGCCGCCTCTTTCCGCTGGACCGAGCGGCTGAACATGCACGAGGCGGTGGCCAACCATTTCAGCCTGGCGGTCAATGATGATGGATCGCAGTTCCTTATGAACGCAAATCAGATCCACTTCTCCAGAGTAACAGCGTCCAACTTGCTGTTTCTGGATGCAAACGATCCAAGCAGCATGGAAGGCCCGGACGCGCCCGATCCGACGGCGTGGGGCCTGCACGGCGCGGTTCATCGAAACTGCCCGCATGCCCGCTGTGTGATGCATGTTCATTCAATTTTCGCGACGGTGCTTGCCTGCCTGGAAGATCCGACATTGCCTCCCATCGATCAGAACACTGCGATTTTCTATGATCGTGTTGTGGTCGACAGCGAGTATGGCGGGCTTGCGTTTGAAGAAGAGGGAGAGCGCTGCTCCAGACTATTCAGCGATCCGAAGAAGAAAGTGATGGTGATGGGCAATCACGGCATCATGGTCATTGGGTCGTCGGTGGCGGATACCTTCAACCGCATGTATTATTTCGAACGCGCTGCAGAGACCTACGTCCGCGCGCTTCAGACCGGGCAGAAGTTGAAGATCTTGTCTGATGCGGTTGCCGAGAAGACCGCTCAAGAGATCGAGGACTATCCGGGTCCGGCGCAATGCGACCGGCACCTTGAAGAACTCAAGGCCATTCTCGACGAAGAAGGATCAAACTACGCGAGCTAATTCCAGGAGCTGAACGCTGTCTCCGATTTGTTGACGCATCGTTTGAACACTTTAGATCACGACCAGGTTAAGCCGTGATCCTTTCCTGACACATTGTCGTATTATGAAGGCGATGTTGGGAACGAACCGGGTTGTCACGGGTAGCCGTGAAATTGGATCGTTTCGGGGGCGACGTCATCCGGATTTCTTACCTCTTGGGAGACAGCCAAAATGGAAAATCTGACAATCAGCCGCCGGCAGGCCCTTGCCGGTGCACTTGTGGCACCCGTTGCTGGTGCTGCTTTACTAAATGCAACGCCAGCTCAAGCCGCTGCGGAGATGAAGGGGGTTGCCATGACACCCTATTCCCGCATGAAAGTTGGCGGTTTCGAAGTCACCACGCTGCTTGATGCCGCACGGACTGCCGAAAAGCCTCAAGGTACGTTCGGCATGAATGTGTCGGCAGAAGAGTTCGCGAAAGTGTCAGCGGAGAATTTCATTCCCGCCGATATGACGCGGTTCTACTTCACGCCAGTTCTCGTAAACACCGGCAAGGAGCTGGTGCTTTTCGATACCGGTCTTGGCGGTGCGAACGGCAATCTCAAAGGTGCGCTTGCCAGCGCCGGTTACACGCCTGAACAGGTCGATGTTGTGGTGATCACCCACATGCATCCTGATCACATCGGTGGTCTGATGAGCGATGGGTCGCCAACTTTTGCTAACGCGCGCTACGTCACTGGTGCTGCAGAAAACAATTTCTGGACCACAAAGGGCAAAGACAATCGCGTCGGTAAAATGGTTGCTGCCAACGTTACACCGCTTGCTGAAAAGACCACCTATATCGATGATGGTGCATCAGTGGTCTCCGGCATAACCGGCATGGCGGCGTTCGGCCACACACCAGGACACATGGTGTACATGATTGAAAGCGACGGGAAGCAGCTGATGCTTCTTGCTGACCTGGCAAACCACTATGTCTGGTCGCTTGCCTATCCGGAATGGGAAGTGCGGTTTGACGCCGACAAGGCTGCTGCTGCAGCGGCGCGCAAGAAAATCATTGGCATGGCGGCTGCCGACAAAATTCCGTTCGCCGGATATCACCTCCCCTTCCCCGCTGTTGGTTATGCCGAAGTGAGAGGCAACGGTTTCCGCTACGTGCCTGCGACCTATCAGATGCAAATGTAGGCCCAGCAAGAACGAAAAAAAGGCGGCGGGTGCAGATCACCCACCGCCTTTTTTGTTGGAATTTTCGAAAAATGAAGGGTCAGGCGAAGCTTGGTTCGCTCATCAATCCGGCTTCACGAAGCTTCTGACCAACAACCTTTGCATCGAGCGGCTTCATCAGAAAATGGCTTGCACCAGCGCGCTTGGCCTGAGTCATCGCAGGCACGTCCATTTCGCTGGTGCAGAACATGATCGGCATATTCTTGCTCTGATCAGCGTATTTTTCCTTGAATGCCTTGATGAACTCAACACCATTCATCCCAGGCATCTGCCAGTCCACGATAATGGCATCAGGCAGCCGGTCGCGACAACGCAACAGCGCCTCTTCTCCATCAGCTGCATCTTCAAACCGATGACCCAGGTCCTCAATGATACGCTTCGCCACTTTGCGGATCACACTGGAATCATCCACCACCAAACAAGTTTTCATTTCTTTCTCCACGCTGCCGCCCGTCTGATGACATTACGCGCAACAGGTTGAAGAATTCCCTTACCGGGACAGTGAAAATTGAGTAAATTCGGCTCTCAGCGGTGCTATCCGGCGGTCAGAACCACAGCTTCACTGTCCACTCGCGCACTCAGCTCCATACCGGTCGATTTGGAAAGAAGCACCGTGTAGTAGGGCTGGACGGCATGGGCATCCACTTCCCCTTCCAGGGTGCCATTGAGACAATCAAGAAATCCCGCAGGCACTCTGGCGTTCGGGCCCGTGCAGTCGATTGTGAACTTGATGTCCTCCTCAGCTCCTTCAAGTGACAATTTGATGGAACCTCCGCGCGGCACGGCGCCAGCCGCCACCAGCAACAGATTGAGAAGGAGCTTCACCTTGTTCTTGGGGAGCAACAGGCGGGGACCGGACCATTCAAGTTCCGCCTTTTCTCCAGCCATATAGTCTTCAGCAGCCTTTTGTGCATCACCGGTGTCGATTGAGGCACCAGCAGAACCGGAAGCACCGAATGCCAGACGGGCAAAGGTCAGTTTTGCGGAGGCTGATACCGCGCTTTTGCGGATCAGATCCATGGCAAAATCTTTCATGTCCTCGTTGCCTTCTTCATCCAGAACTTCGAGACCGTTGGTGATGGCACCGACCGGCGAAATAATGTCGTGACAAACCTTGCTGCACAAAAGAGCTGCGAGATCTAGTTCAGAAAGCGTGGGCGTGATGGTCATGGTTCCCCTGAAACCGCTTTGGATGCGGCGTTTGTTGCAATCGCAAAATGGCGGGCGCACCCGCTGAGAGGTGGCGCACTGACGGTTCGAATCAACCGAATTTGGCGGTCGCATCGTTACACTTTCACCGGAATCCTGCCAAGCTTGCCTCGCTGCATCGGCAATGACGGATCGTGAACCAGATCAAAAATTGTGACGCAACGGTTTGTTAACGAAAACGAAAAACCTTTGCTTCACCATGTTCTGGAAAGACGGATGTAAGCCGCATGCAAAACGCGGCTTGTCCAAGTTTTGGCAATTTCCAGCCTCCGGGACGCCATGTTTTTGGTGATGTTCGTGGAAGCTGTATTCACTCAATAGAAAGGACGCAGAATGCGAACCGCTTCATATGTTACTCGGCTGCGTTACGCTCTTATGCTTCTGGCAAGCCTGATCGCATTTTCCATGCCGAAGTCCGCGCTGGCACAGGCCGGAGCCTATTCCTCAAATGAAATTGTCAATGCGGGTCACAAGTTTTTTGGCGGCACTTCGAACAGCCTGGCCACTGTTGTGGAAGAGGCAGTTTCCCGACACGGTTTGCCAAACGGCTATATCCTCGGTGAGGAAGCAGGTGGGGCTTTCGTCGGCGGCGTACGCTACGGCGAGGGCACCCTTTTCACCAAAAACGCCGGAGACCATAAGGTTTTCTGGCAGGGGCCGTCCATCGGATGGGACTTCGGTGGCGATGGCAACCGGACGATGATGCTGGTGTACAATCTCTACGACACCGAACTGATTTACCGCCGCTTTGTGGGCGTCAGCGGTTCAGCCTACCTTGTGGGTGGTATTGGAATGACGGTACTGCGCCATGGGGACACAGTGCTTGTTCCTGTAAGAACCGGTCTTGGTGCGCGGCTTGGCGTGAACGTTGGGTACCTCAAGCTTCGTCCCAACGCGACCTGGAATCCATTCTGATTTCAAAGGGCCGATGATCGCTTGGTGAGAAAATTCACTATTCACGCGCGATCTTAACCCAATTTTCTCTCCGTCGTGGAATTCGGATGGCCCCCATGGCATAAGCCAGAGGGGGCCTTTTTTTTGGGACAGGTTTCGCAGTGCTTGAAAGTGGACTTTATTTCGCGTTGGGTTTTTTAAGCGCAGCATTCCTTGCGCTCATGGTCGCGCCTGCAATCTGGCGTCGGGCAGTTGTTTTGACCCGCAAACGCATCGAAAGTTCGGTGCCCCTCACCCTCAATGAAATTCAGGCAGACAAGGACCAGTTGCGCGCCGAGTTTGCCATGAGTGCACGTCGGCTTGAAATGAGCCTTGAGGAACTCAAGGAAAAGGCTGCCGAGCAGATGATCGAGCTCAACCGCAAGCGCGATGAGTTGGCCGACCTTGCTGACGATCACAAACAGAAACTGGAAACTATCACCGAGCTGGAGGCGCGAGGATCAGAATTGCGTTCCGAGCTGCGCCAGCAGGAATCCACGCTGGAACGCACGCGCGACACATTGCGCGAGGCGGAAGACCGTCTGGAAGAACGCGCAATCGAACTTGATGAAATGGAGCGCCGCTACCGCGATTCCGTCGGTGAATCCGATGGTCGCAAGATTGAGCTTGTGGCCAAGGAAACCGAACTTGCCGCTCTGTCCGACAAGCTCGACGATGCGGGCCGTTCGGCACGGGAATCTGAATCGACGGTCGGTCAGCTCAAAAGTGAAATCAAAACACTTAAGCATTTGGGCAAGCAGGAGCAGCGTAAGGTCTCTGACTTGGAAAAACGGCTGACCAAAGCACAAACCACACTCGCGGATCGCGAAGACAAGCTTGAGCGAAGAGAGCGTGACCTTGCAAAACGGCGGGAAGAACTGTCCGAAGCGAACTCCAAGCTGGGCGATTCAAAAAAGGAAATGGCGAAGGCCGATTCCGAGAAGATGAAACTGGAAGCTGAACTCGCCAAATCGGCGCTCCGGCTGGAAAATCTCCTCAAGGACGCGAGTGGTGAGAACATTGAAAACGCCGTCGCCGAGTTTGAAAAGGACAAGAAGGAACTTCAGCGCAAGCTCGCCATCGCAGAGCGCGAACGCGAAACGCTGAAAGTTGAACTGTCTGCCTTGAGCGTTGCAAACGGGGATGATTGGGAGGTCGAGCGGCGCGAAAATGCTGTGTTGCGCGAGCGGATCAACGATCTCGCTGCTCAAGTCACCTCAATGACTGCAACACTTGAAGGCAACGGCTCGGTGATAGACGAAATTCTGAACATCGGATCCAAGCCCGCTAGAGCCAACGGGAAATCGCACGATACAGGAGATGCGGATCCGGGAAGCCTGGCTGATCGTATTCGTGCTCTTCAGGACGCTGCACAGAAAATGGCCGCTGAAACGAAAGCCGACGCCTGAGACGTCAGTTTGAGCGCATAGCGACAATCCGCGCTTTTTCTGACGCCGCACGAGCAGAATTCACCGTGTCACCCAGTGCGTCGCTCACGGTGCCGTAGCGGACCCAGGCATCATAATTATTGGCATGTGTTTCAACACGCTCCGCCAGCAGTGCCTGTGCCAGCTGATTGTTGCCGCTCCTCTGCGACGCATCAATTAGAAACAAATTGAAGATATCGCGCTGCGCGTGCGAACCGCCGACAGGAGCGGTGTTGTATCGCAAGGGCATGATCCGATTCACCACCGACTCATAATCGCCCTTGTAGTAGTCCCGCATTGCTTCGCACAGTGGTACGGCGATTTCTGCGATATCGCGCCCGGACGTTGTTTTGTCACTTTCACCAAAGGTACGAAACGACGTGATCTGAGAATCGGCCTGATCGAACTCGCCGCAACGGCTGAAAGCCATCGAATAATGCGGCTCGGTAAACAGCAACACGTGATCGCCCATTCGCTCGGCAGCCGTATCTGCCAGAGACCGCCAGCGATCACCTACGTCGACCCCACCAAGTTCCAGACGGGCCAGCATTGAGGCAGCATTCTGAACATCGAGATAGAAGCTCGACGTGTCCGGCCAGACGGACTCGTCGAAGAGTTTTAATGCGCGATCATAGTCGCCGGCATCGAAAGCAAACAGGGCGGTGTGCCACCAAATGTGCTCCTTGAAGGGATTACGGTCAAACCACTCGGTGTTTGGCTGGTTCAACCATTTGATACCGTCGTCGAGACGTCCCTCCATTTCATAGATGTGGGCAATCGCATGGATTGACCAAAGATCGTCAGGGTCTCTTTCCACCGCTTCGAGGCCGATCTTTTCGCCCTTACGATAATTTCCGCATTCCTCCAGCCCGAACGAATACATGCCAAGCACGTTTGCGTAGCCTGGTGTATTGTCCTCATAGGCTGGCAAAACACGGGCAGCGACATCGCGCATGTGTTGCGGTTGCCCCAACCAGAACAGGCCAAAATGCTGGACCTTCAGCGCAACGGCATCTCTTGGCCAGCGAAACAGAACGTCATCCCAATGCCGAACAGCGGAACGCACATCTCCGGCACCCCATGCCCGAAGCGCGTTCAGATGCAGGGATTCGCGCGGGTTCAAATCAGCACAATGTTCGTCCACATGATCGGCAGCTGCCATCGCCGATGGTACGGTTCCGCCGACCCCCATCGACATCAGCAAATAGCCGCGCATGATATGCGCCATCGCGAACACAGGGGCTTCGGGACAAAGTTCCTTAAGTGTTGGGAACGCACTCAGCCTGTAATCAAAATAGTCGGAAACTACCTGATCATAGATTTTGGCTTGCTCCGGAGTTGCACCAGAGAGGTCCAGTCCACGTGTATCGTGAGCCATTGAATTCATCCTTGCAGGTGCCGGCTGTTTGAACAGCCGGACGCGGTCAAATACCGGCCAGTTCGTTCATTTTCTTTGCAAGCTTTACATCAAGCTCGGTGAGCCCACCTGCATCGTGAGTGGAAAGGGTGACGTCAACCGTTCTGTAGACATTAAACCACTCGGGATGATGATTGAGCTTTTCAGCCCAAAGAGCGGAGCGGCTCATGAAGCCAAAAGCTTCAACAAAGTTTTTGAACTGGAAGCTCTTAAATATCGCATTTCGCCCGTCCACCATCGCCCAACCGGAAAGAGAGCCAAGTGCTTCCCGCCGCTGGTCATCATTGAGTTTTTCTGCCATCACGCGGTTGCCGAATTGAGGGTTCAAGGACAAAAATCAGTGTCGGACAGCGCAAGCAGACGGTCAAGCACCCAACCAGGTTCTGCCGACATGGCAATTCTCTTTGTCTGTCTGGGGAACATCTGCCGCTCCCCACTGGCGGAAGGGATTTTTCGCGCTGAGACGCAGAAGGCACTGCCCGGCAATTCGATGAGAATTGATTCTGCGGGGCTCGGTCGATGGCACATCGGTGATCCGCCTGATGATCGCGGTATTGTAACCGCCCGACACCATGGCATCGACATATCAGCGCTACGGTGTCGGCAAATTTGGAAAGATGATTTTTTCGAGTTTGATCTGATCATCGCGATGGATCACGCGAACATTGATCGTCTGGAGACTGTCAGGCCCGCAAACTCGACGGCTCAGATCGATCTGTTTCTCAAGCTCGCTCACAATCGTGATGAAGCGATCCCAGATCCATATATGGGTGGGATGGAAGATTTCGAAACGGTCTTTCAGATGGTTCAAACGGCCTCAAAAGCACTGGCCGCGAAACTCGTCACGCAGCAAATGACTGTTCAGTGAAGGGATAGGCTTCTTCAAGCACGTAGGGGCCGCCACCGACAGAGTCTTTTGACGAATAGAGCACAAAACGGCTCACTTCGAATGACGGGCTGAAATATCCGCCGCGCTCTGCAAAGTAGCGCGCAATGTCGACGGTCTTGCTGCCCCGGCATCGCGCGAGCGTGACGTGCGGCGTAAACTTTCGCCGATCGCCTGAAATTCCAAGGCGCTTCATGATGCGCTCATGATCAGCATGCAATTCCAGCAACTCCGGCGACGACTCAACGGATGCGTGAATAGAGTGCGGGACTTTCGAACCAAACACGCCTAGGCCCGAAAGCCGCACCTGAAAACCCGGCTTCGAGAGGCGTTGCAGATTTTCACTGATTTCAATGGCGGTGCGAACATCAACATCGCCAATAAAACGAAGCGTGATGTGATAATTTTCTGGTGGTATCCAGCGCGCGCCCATCAAGCCACCGCGCAAAAAGGAAAGCGCTTCGGCAACGCCAGATGGCAATTCCAGAGCTGTAAACAAACGTGGCATGGGCACCTCCGAATCAGCTGGTGCTTCAATTAACACAACAGAATCACGGGCTTTTCAACCGCACAAGTGATGGTTCTGTGACAGCCTTCCGGTTGAAAATCCCGTGCGATACCGGGCTCCGCCCGCAGCTTGACCTAACCTTTGGCTATCAGGCTTTCCACAAAACTCAGCACGCTTGGCAGGATTTTTTCGACGATCACATCGATGCCTGCCTCGTTGGGATGCATGCCATCGCCAAGATTAAGCGATGGTTGCGCAGCCACTCCATCGAGAAAAAACGGGTAAAGCGGCAGATCGTGCTTTTTTGCCAATGCGGGATAAAGCCCATCAAAGGCTGCCTGAAAGTCCTCTCCCATATTCGGTGGCGCGCGCATGCCGATCAGCATGACCGCAACATTGCGCGCTTTAAGCTTTGAAATCATTGCCTCCAGATTGTCACGGGTTGCTTCAACGGGAAGGCCGCGCAAAGCATCGTTTGCGCCAAGTTCGAGCAGTACACCTGCAGCGTCTGGTGGAACGGACCAGTCCAAACGCGCCAATCCACCCGACGTTGTATCGCCCGAAACACCGGCACCGATGATCTCAACCTTAATACCGGCCGTATCAAGAGCAATCTGAAGACGGTCAGGAAAGGCATAGCCGGGCGGGAGCTGATAGCCCGCCACAAGACTGTCTCCCAGAACGACGATCTTTGGTCGCTCCTCGGCCATCGCCTCAGTCGCGAATTGTTGAGGTGCGACCATAAAAAAAACAGCCACAATGAAGACCGTGACGAAACTGTGCAAAGAATTGTAAAGGAACTGGTATTTCATAAGGCAAGTCCCATATCGCCCACACGCGAGATCCCCCGGTATATAGGCTAAAATTCCCGTGGCAGAACCCGTAATCCAATTTTCAGACGTACATTTGACCCTAGGCAGCGGCGCATCGCAGGTGCATGTGCTGCGCGGCATCGATCTTGAGATCGAAGCCGGACGCTCTGTCGGCGTCGTTGGCCCCTCCGGCTCAGGCAAGTCCACACTACTGATGGTGATGGCTGGTTTGGAGCAGATCGACAGCGGCAAGGTTGTTCTTGCAGGCCAGGATTTCTCTAAACTCGATGAAGATGGCCTGGCCGCGTTTCGCGGTCGCAACATTGGGATCGTATTCCAGTCCTTCCACCTCATACCCAATATGACCGCGCTGGAAAATGTTGCTGTTCCGCTGGAACTGGCAGGCATGAACAACGCTTTTGATCGTGCGCGGGAAGAACTTAAGGCCGTTGGACTTGGTGAACGCCTGGACCACTATCCGGGTCAAATGTCGGGTGGTGAACAGCAACGTGTTGCCATCGCCCGCGCCATGGCTCCTGGGCCAAAAATCATCATCGCGGACGAGCCAACCGGAAATCTGGACGAAAAGACCGGCGATCAGATCAGCGATCTGCTGTTTCGAAAGCAAAAAGAAGCAAACACAACTCTTGTTCTCGTGACCCACGATCCCAGCCTTGCAGAGCAGTGCGATACGACCGTGCGCGTGCGTCTGGGCGAGATTGTCGCCGACGATCAGGCTGCGATGGAGCCCGCCTGAGCCATGACCGCAACCGATCTTTCCATGCCGATTGCGGCAGACGCCAAACCCGCCTCGCAATCAACCTTGTCGCTCGCTTGGCGATTTGCCCTTCGTGAAATGCGTGGGGGCTTGCGGGGATTTTACGTGTTTCTCGCCTGTATCGCGCTCGGCGTGGCGGCAATCGCAGGCGTCAACTCCGTTGCCCTGTCGATCACCGGGGGCATCGCCTCGGAAGGGAAAGCCATTCTCGGTGGTGACCTCGCCTTTTCTCTGGTGCATCGCGAAGCCAGTGAGAATGAATCCGCCTTCATTGACGGGTTGGGCAAGGTTTCTCAGGTCGCCACATTGCGCGCCATGGCACGAAAGTCGGATGGTTCTGACCAGACCTTGATTGAAATCAAGGCCGTGGATGCAAACTACCCCTTAGAAGGTTCTTTGATCACCGAACCTAGCGCCGGGTCCACCTCCCTTGCTGCACAAAATACAGAGATCACCGTCGATCCGCTGCTGCTTGACCGGCTGGAGCTCAAGGTTGGCGACAAGGTCAAAATCGGTTCGCAGGAGTTCCTTATTGGCTCCACCATCGGAAATGAGCCCGATCGCGTCGGGGATGGTTTTGCTGTCGGTCCCAAAGTTCTGATGAGCATTGCCGATCTGCGTCAAAGTGGGCTGGTTCAGCTGGGCAGCCTTGTGCGATGGCGCTACCGTGTTGCTATGAACGATACGAGCGAGGCTGCACTCAAGGCCGCTATTGAAACGGCGCGGGATGATTTTCCCAATGCTGGCTGGCGCGTTCAATCGCGCAGCAACGCCGCACCAGCTCTGGCTCGAAACATTGAACGGTTTTCGCAGTTTCTAACGCTGGTCGGCCTGACCGCGCTCATTGTTGGTGGCGTGGGTGTTGCCAATGCCGTGCGCGCCTTCATGAACACCAAGCAGCACATCATTGCGACGTTCAAATGCCTTGGTGCGCCTGCCAATCTGATATTCCAGACCTACCTCATCCAGATTTTGCTGCTCACCTCCATTGGTGTGGTTGTGGGTCTGGTGCTCGGCATGTTGATGCCGGTTGTGGCCAAGCTGGCATTGGCGGGCATCATTCCAGTGTCCGGCGGCGGCACGATCTTCCCGATGGCGCTGCTGATGGCTGTGGTCTACGGCTTTCTGACCGCACTTGCCTTCACCCTGTGGCCTTTGGGGCGTGCGCGGGATGTGCCCGCCACCGCCCTGTTCAGGCAGATCAGCCGCGGGCTGTCCGGCGCTCCCGCACGGGTGTTTGTGCTGGCCACCGGACTGATTGTTCTTGTTCTAACGGTGCTGGCGGTGACGCAGGCTGCCGACAGCCGTGTCGCAGGGGTGTTTGTTGCAGGCATTGCGTTTTCTTTTGTTCTTCTGCGCGCCGTGGCGCAGTTCATTGAATGGCTCGCCCGCAAAGCCCCGCAGGTGCGATCCACGCCATTGCGGCTGGCCATCGGAAATATCCACCGCCCGGGAGCGCTGACACCGTCTGTCGTGCTGTCGCTTGGTCTCGGTCTCGCGTTGCTGGTTGCCCTTGCGATGATCGATGGCAATCTGCGCCGACAGGTTTCCGGAAACCTGCCTGAGCGGGCGCCGGATTTCTTCTTTGTCGACATTCAAAATGCTGAGCTTGATCGCTTCAAACAGATCGTAACCACAAAAGATCCTGATGGTGATCTTCAAAGCGTTCCGATGCTGCGAGGACGCATTACCGCTCTCAACGGCGTTTCGACCACCGAATTGAAAATCACCGGTGAAGGTGCCTGGGTTCTGCGCGGCGATCGCGGCATCACCTATTCGGCACAAAAACCCGAAAACTCGTCGCTTGAAAGCGGGAAATGGTGGGCTGAGGATTATTCCGGCTCACCTCTGGTCTCCTTCACAGCCGAGGAAGCTGGTGAACTAGGCCTGAAGGTCGGTGATACCGTCACCGTCAATGTTCTCGGACGCACGTTCACAGCAGAGATTGCCAATCTGCGCAATGTGGAATGGGAATCCATGTCGATCAATTTCGTCATGGTGTTTTCGCCAAACACATTTGCCGGTGCACCCCACTCCCATCTTGCCACGCTTCGCATGACACGGCCCGAGGGCGGGTCCCGCAACTCTGATCCGGTGATCCCGGATTCCGACATGCTGAAGCTTGTCACCCAATCCTTCCCAACGGTGACCAGCGTTCGGGTCCGCGATGCGGCTTCAACCGTCAACGAGCTGATCTCGCAGCTCGCAACAGCCATTCGTGCCGCCGCTTCCGTGGCCCTCGTTGCGTCAATTCTGGTACTCGGCGGTGCGCTGGCCGCCGGTAACGAATCCCGCACTCATGATGCCGTGGTGCTCAAGACGCTGGGTGCCACGCGCAAAACACTCATTGGCGCATTTGCGACCGAGTATTTCCTGTTGGGACTGGCAACGGCCATATTTGCCCTGTTTGCCGGTGGGCTTGCCTCCTGGTTCGTGATTGACCAAATCATGGGATTTGAAGCGCGATTCATGCCCGAAGTGGCCGTGTTTACGATTGTCACCGCTTTGGTGTTCACCGTAGGCTTTGGTCTGGCAGGCACCTGGCGCGTTCTCGGTCAAAAGGCTGCCCCAATTCTGAGGGATCTTTGACGCGAGAGGTGATCTTGCACCATTCGTAAACCGTAAGGATCATGCGGCGTTGGATTCGATAGAATTCTGCGTTAAGCTTGTCTTAACTCCGGCGCGTCAAAGCAAAAGAATCGGAGCGGGAAGCCTTGTCGAGAGGCGTTCGAAATCACATATAAACAACCAAGTGGGACCGAAGTTCCCATTCCATCTTGATGAAACACAGAGGGTTAAATGGCAGATATTCGCAATTACCAAGGTGACCGCAGCATGGCTGCAGGCCGTGCTGGAGTTGCTATTGATGAGGGCCTGCGAGCTTATATGCTCAAGGTCTACAACTATATGGCACTCGCCGTCGCGATCACCGGCATCGTGGCGCTTGGTGTGGCCAATATGGCCCAGAGCAATCCGGCATTCGCGCAGGCACTATATGGCAGCCCGCTGAAATGGGTTGTGATGCTGGCACCGCTGGCCTTTGTTCTGGTGCTTTCATTCGGCATCAACAAACTTTCCGCTGGTGCAGCACAGGCCCTTTTCTGGGTGTATTCCGCCGTTATGGGCCTGTCGATCTCATCGATCTTTCTGGTGTTCACCGGGCAGAGCATCGCGCAGACCTTCTTTGTAACGGCAGCAGCCTTTGCTGGCCTCAGCCTTTATGGTTACACGACCAAGCGTGACCTTTCGGCCATGGGCAAGTTTTTGATCATGGGCCTGATCGGCATCATCATCGCGTCGATCGTCAATATTTTCCTTGGATCAAGCGCATTGCAGTTCGCGGTCAATGTGATCGGTGTTCTGGTGTTCGCAGGCCTCATTGCCTACGACACGCAGCGCATCAAGGAAGAATATGACTATATCGCGCATGACGGTACGGCCATGCAGAAGGGCGCCATCATGAGCGCGCTCAGCCTCTACCTGAACTTCGTGAACCTGTTCATGTTCCTGCTTCAGTTCATGGGCGATCGCGAATAACGCGTTCTCGATTTAAGACATAAAAACGGCGCTCCTCGGGGCGCCGTTTTTGTTTGGAGGTCTACAAATTTGCGTTGCTGACCAACGCGCTCACTCGCAGCCGGGATGCCTCAATCGGCGTCGTCAACCGGACGCTTTAATTGCAGACCGGCCCGTTTGCACGAGGCGACCAAAACATCGTTCTGATTGTAGGCCCGATGCAAAAAGGTAACGATCCCGGCATTTGGTCGCGAACGGCTCTCTCTCAGCTCCAGAACTTCCGTCTCAATGCGGATTGTGTCTCCGTGGAACAGGGGAGCTGGAAAACGCACTTCGTCCCAACCGAGATTGGCAACCGCAACGCCCAAGGTCGTGTCGCCGACTGAAATACCAACCATCAGCCCGAGTGTGAAAGCTGAGTTGACAATCCGCTGGCCGAACTCGGTTTCCGTTCGGCAATACTCCTCATCCAGATGCAAGAGAGCCGGATTGTGCGTCATGGTCGTGAACAGCACATTGTCCATCTCGGTGATCGTGCGGGTTTGCATGTGTTTGAACACCTGCCCAACCTGCAATTCGTCAAAAAATACGCCGGCCATCTTGTTTCTTCTCCGCAAAAACTGCCTGCAGAGCTATACGGCATCACACACAATGCACAACTGGCCATGTCTGCCAATCAGGTCTGCCTAAATGGCAATCTTGTCCAGTTGGCGAAACCGGGATCAGCGCACGTGGGCCAAAAGCCAATTCAGAAAATTTGGAAAGTTGGTTGCGGGGGTAGGATTTGAACCTACGACCTTCAGGTTATGAGCCTGACGAGCTACCGGGCTGCTCCACCCCGCGTCAATCACATTCCCACTCGTCGGCACGGGCTCGTAAGCCTTTTTCAGTCCGACACTGTCTGTGGAGTGAAGCCCTCATATAAACCAAACTGACGGGCTGACAAGGAAATTCTTGTCCTGATTCATAGGATTTTTTGGGCGGCGCTCCAAGAGCAGATATTCTGCTCCGCGCATGCATCATGCGAAAATCATTCCGCCGCCATTGTGTCCAAAAGCTGGTCAAGCTGTTTCTGGATCCATCCACGAGGAATGAAGTGGCCTCGTGGATGAACATCCAGCGTGACAGACTTTCCAGACGCACAATTGCGCCACTCGTAACGGTCAAACGACAGGCGTTTAGTCGCGTTCCACGTGGTGACAGAATCCGGCTGCTCCATGCATCCGTTTTTGGTCCGCCAGAGCGCTACCGGGTGCTTGACGTCGCCACCACGCCCAAAGGGGAAATCCATCACGGTGTCGTTCGTTCCGTGGACATGGCGAACATGAACCGGGCCGGTTTTACAGTCTTCATTCTGATCGTAGAGCGTGCCGGCCACTGCCAGCAAAGCCGCGATACGGTCGCCTTCCGCACAAGCAAAACGCCACGCCATGGCACTGCCATAGGAATAACCCGAGACGTAGATGCGGGACTTGTCAATCGGCCAACGCTTGGCAGCATCTTCAAGCACGGACAAAGCAAAAGACACATCATCAGTGTCCGCGGTCCAGAAATCCCAACTCTTTCCAAGTCCATTGGGCGCCAAAAGCAGAACGCCTGACTTTCTTGTCGCGCCTGCAATGCGCCCATGCTTTACGATGAGCGTTCCTTGTCGCGCCCATCCGTGGAAATGCAAAAGTACCGGCAAGCTGGACTTTCCATCCCAATTGTCCGGAAGCTTGGCGTGATACCCACGCTCACCAACCGGGCACAGGATCTTTTCATGGCAGGGAGCCAGCGGTTCTTTTAGCCCCGCAGCTTGGGAACCGGATGAGACGCTGGCCGCAAATGCTGCAGCCAAACCCAGTGAAACAAGTATATTTCGGATCATGCAATTCGTTGGATGTGACCGAAGACGATGTCACAAACATAAGCGCAAATCCGGTTCGGGGAACGACTATCCGAAATCAATTTCCGGTGTGATTACGTGAGCGGGAGCAGCTTTCGCTATTCGCGGAAGGCCCGCCCAAAACTGTCATAGATGGGCGTGAGAAGGTATGACATGAACACACGCGCTTCGGATTCGATGAAAACATCGGTTTTCATGCCAGAAACAAGGCGTGCGGCGACGTTATCGGGCAGGTTCGCCTCATCAAGTGCCATGCGGGCAGTGAAGAAGCTCTCACCAGTATCCTTGTCGGCAGTGGTGTCGGCCGATACATAGGTCACCGTCGCTGGAACCGGGTCCACAAGACGCTGATTGAGCGCTGTCAAAACCACGCGCCCCTTCTGCCCGTTGCGAACACTATTGATGTCATCGGGCGCGATGCGCACTTCCGCGACCAACACGTTCTTGCCGGGTACAATTTCACCCAGCACATCGCCGGCGGCGACCACCCCGCCAACGGTGTGAACACCAATATTGGTAATCGTGCCTGAAACGGGTGCGCGGACTGTCGAAAGCTCCACCTTTGTCCGAGCCGCGTTGATCTGGTCCTTGATTTCCGCCATTTCCGCCAGGACCTCGGTCAGTTCCTGAGTGATTTTTTCCTTGTCAGCGGAAGCAAGGCGCCGCACCTCACTTTGCGCTTCGGCAATTTCCTGCTCAATGGCATCTACCTCAGACAAGGCATTGTCCGCCGCGGTTTGCTGCTCAAGACGCTTTTCTTCCAGCTCCCACAGGCGCGACTTGGCCACATAGCGGCTCTTCACGAGCGGTTTGATCTTCGCAATCTGCTCAGCGGTACGCTCCACCGCTTCATTCTGGTGGATCATGCGCATCTCGAGGCCGGCCTGCCTGGCTCGCAGCACTTCGATGCGCAACCTCGCCGCCTGCAATTCTGCTTTGCGTCTTTTCTGGCCAAACGCGAACTCTCGGGATTGTTCGTCAATGAGCGTTGTCCCTGACGATCCCGGCGCCAATACGGGCCCGTTTCCTCCACGCAGTCCCAGACCGGTTACAGTACTGTAGGCAAGATCCTGAGACTGCTGTGCAGTGAGACGGGCTTTCTGGGCTTGCAACTTGCGATAGCGTGCGCTCAGCTGGGTAAACTCCCCTTGCGCACTCGAGGCATCGAGAACGAACAGGGCATCCCCTTTGGCGACCGTTTGGCCCTCCACAACATCGATGGATCGAATGACGCCTGCCGCATTGGGCTGAACCAGCTTGTTTTGACCATCGGAAACCAGCTGTCCTGTGGCGATGACCGCCGACGAAATCGGAAACAGCAACGACCAGCCGAAGAAAACGGCAATGAATCCAAAGACGAAGACCATGCCCCGACGGACAATGTTGCCATCATTGGTGTTGACGCGATTTGTCCACGAGTGTGGTTGCTGGTTCGGTTCACTCTGATTTTGCTCAGGCGGCATGGCGTTGTTCCTCATGCAACCGGTTGGGTTGGCGCGGCAGCCAGTTTGCGGACCGGTCCGCCGTTTATGCCGACCCGTTTTTTAACTGGTTCGCCTTTCGGCGCACCATTGGCGCTCGCTCGCTTTGCTTGTTGGGCAAACATATCTTTTGTCGGGCGGAAGGCAGAGATGCGCCCGCCCTTCATGGTCATCACAAAGTCGGTGGCATGCAGGATGGACTGGCGCTGTGTAACCACCACAGCGGACTTTCCCTGCTCCCGGAATTCGGTGAGAAGATCGGCCAGCTTCAACTCGGATTTTACGTCAAGATGAGAATCCGGCTCGTCCAGAATGAGCACTTGCGGCTGGCTGTAAAGCGCCCGCGCGAGCGCAACAAGCTGCCGTTGCCCGCCGGATAGGGCACGGGTTCCTGGACCCAATTGTGTATTATAACCATCCGGCAGATTGTTGATGACATTGTGTATGCCGACCCGCGTGGCAGCTTCATAAACGCGTGCCACATCCGGTTCCGCTTCCAGCCGCGCAATGTTCTCCATCACGGTACCGGGAAACAGCGAGATATCCTGAGGCACATAGCCGACGGCCTCGGCCCATTGCGCATCCGGCCATTGCCTGTGGGGGATCCCGTCGAGCTTCACCTCACCCTGACTTGGGGATTCAACGCCAACCAACAGACGAGACAGAGACGATTTTCCCGAACCTGACGGTCCGACTACGGCAATGATTTTGCCTGCTGGCAGATGGAACGAAACATTGTTGATGATGGGAGGGCGCGCGCCACCGGCGCCGACCGCAAAAGACACATTCTCACAGGTGATTTCAGGTTTCGGGGCGGGAAGTTCCGGCAGAATCTGCTCTTCATCAGCAGCGGGCAACGCGACCTGTAGCCGACCATAGGATTGTCGGGCCTGTGAAATCCGGTCCCACCCGCCAATAAGCTGTTCAATCGGAGAAAGGGCTCGTCCCGTCATCATCGAAGCTGCGAACAGGACACCACCGGAAATGTCGCCCTGGATCACCAGATAGCCGCCACTGGCCATCACAAGAATCTGGATGATCTTTCGAACAGCCTTTGAAAGACCATAGAATTTGGCGGAGCGGGCAGAGGCTTCGTCACCATGTTGCATTGAGTCTGCCAGCCGGTCGCCCCACCGGTTCTGCACGGCAGGCAACAGCCCCATCGCACGGATGTCTTCCTTGCGGGTGACAGCCGTTTGGGCAAAGTTGCTGGCCTCACCATCAAGACGACGGGCTTCCTTGGTTTCCTTGTCCGTAGATGCCCGATTCATCCAGGCGATCACCGCAAGCAATACACCGCCAAAGACTGTCACCAGCCCGATCACCGGATGAATGAGCAACAGGAGCAGGACGAACATTGGGGTGAACGGCAGGTCAAAGAGCGAAATAAATGTGCGGCTATCGAGAAAACTGCGAAGGTTCGAAAAATCCCTCAGAAGCTGACCGGAATCCTGCTTCGAACCAGTACTCGTCATACTGCCAAACAACCGATTGCCTGTGTCCGCGGTGAACTGGGCCGCCTTTCGTCTCGCAAGCTCGCTGCGCACCGATTCTGCCACGCCAAACAGTGCGATGGCCGCAATCGCTATCAACGTGATGTAGATCAGTGTCTCAACACTGCCGGACGAAAGGACCCGATCATAGATCTGGAGCAAATGGAGGGGCGGGGCCAGCACGAGCGCATTCGCGGCCACTGAAAACACCATCAGCCATTTAAAGGACCCGAGAAAGGGCATTGTTCACCGGAGAAACGTTAAGGTCTGTCTCCAATTGGTGAAGAAAAATAGCTAACAAATCATGAGTGACGGCGGTCCTGAAGGTGCCGAGTCACCAAAACCGCTGCAAAACTGCGCGTTTCAACGGATTTACCGGATGTTATCCCTACTCATTTAGGATGTCAGACAGTTAACGGTTTGAGTATGAGTTATGCGTTTCAGCCGGTTCTGGCACAACGGGATCATTGCGAGCTGTGTTTGCAGCACCGCTTTGATGGGATTTTCGGGTTCAACGCTGCAGGCGACTGAACCGGATTCCGCCGGTTTTTCACCGGTCGGATTTCGGTATTCGCTGGAGGAGGGACGATTTATTCCTCAAACCCAGCCCACTCACGACATTCATTTGCGGCCCAGCCTGGCAGACAAGCTGTCCCCCAATCTTCCGGGAATCTTTCGACCGAGCATGGGCACATCGCTGCTGCATGACATCTCAACGGTTGAAGAATGGCAGGAGGACAGCGGTTTTCGCTACACCATCGCCGCCGTTCTGCGCGCCAGCGATCGCCTGCGCGCGAGCCTGCATGAGGCGAACGCGCGACATCATGGCATCGGCGTGGCCCGTGCGAAGCTGCTTCCAACCATCACCGCGTCGCTGTCGTTTTCAGATTCGGATCTGATCACCGGCTCGACAAATACAAACACTGTGACCGGTCTTCAGTCTTCCTCGCGCATCGAAGTGTCCGTACCGATCTTTTCAAGCGGGAAGCACCGTTATCGAACAAAGAGCGCCCGTGCCGCTGCGCGCGCTGCAGACTTTGAATATCTCGCACTTGAACAGCAGATCGCATACGAAGGCGTGCTGGCCTATCTGGAGATTTATCTCAGCCGCAAACGTGAGGATGCCATTCATCGCAACGTCGCTGCACTGAGACGCATCCATCGCGGGCTGAGAGCGCAATATCATGCAGGCTTTGCAGGGCTGACAGACCTTGAGATCGCGGCAGCCGAACTTGCAGACATGAAAGAACAGCTGGCTGAGGCGCGTGGTAGGCGGCGTGAGGCTGAATCCGCCTTTGAAAGCAAGACGGGCCTTCCCGCACCGATCATCCATCGCCGTCCGCGCGTGGAACACAATGTGCCCCGCACACTGCGTGACGCGTTGGTGCGCGGGCTGAACGGAAATGCACGCATTCTTTCTGCGGTCTACACCGCACAAGCGGCGCGCTACAACGCCAAGTCCGTGCGCGGGGATTACCTGCCGCAAGTCAGCCTCACCGGCAGCTATGAGCACAATCGGTACTATGAGACCCAACGTCGGCCGGGTAATGATCTTACAGTTGGCGTGCGGCTCACGGTGCCAGTGGTCGATTTTGGTGCATTCCCGGCCATACATCAGGCACGGGAAACTGCGCTTGCAGAAGAGTATCGCGCGCGGGACACCAAACGCGCAATTGAACGCGAAATCCGGTCGTCCTGGATATCCTATCATTCGAACCGCAAAAGGGCGGCCGTTCAATTGCGCCGGGTCGGCCATTTGAAGTCGGCAGTCTATGGCACGAAGAAAGAATTTGATGCCGGTTTCAGACCGCTTTCGGATCTTTTGCGAGCCCAGATGGACCTGACCAATGCCCGGATCAAACTGGCTGAGAACGAAGTGGCCTACCTCTCCGCGGCCTACCTGATGGACATCTCGGCCTCAAAATTCCAGGTGTCCAGCCTGACGGATTGATCCAATTTCGGCGCAAGAAAAAACGGCCCCGATTTCTCGGGGCCGCTTTGATCTTGTCAGTTCGGTTTGAACCTAGGCGAGTTCGTCGTCACTGGTCAGTTCAACCGCATAGTCGGTTGAGTACCACTCGCCTTCATCATTGAACCAGATGCCCGTGATGTCGTTGAGCGTATCTGTTTCACCGTCGGCGTGTTCGACTGTGACGGACCCATCTCCATTTCTGGTGAAGGTGTAGTCATTGACCGTTCCGTCATAGTTCACCTGGTTGTAGCCGCCGTCACCGTAGTAGGTGTCGTTGCCGGACTGATCGTTCCAGAAGTCATCACCTGCATCACCATAATGCTCGGTGTTGCCTCCGTTTGACGATCCGCCACCGGACGATCCGCCACCGGACAGTTCCACCACGGTGTTGATGCCGTACCAGGCGCCTTCTCCGTTGAACCAGATGCCACCGATATCGTTGAGGACATCAACCTCTCCGTTGGCGTGTTCCACGGACACCGACCCGTCACTGTTCTGAGTGAACCTATAGTCAGATGCAGAACCATCATAGTTCACCTGATTATAGCCACCGTCGCCGTAGTAGGTCTGGTTTCCGGACTGGTCATTCCAGAAGTCATCACCAGCGTCACCATAGACATCAGAGCTGCCTCCGGTGTTTCCGCCACCGCCGGTGTTGCCACCGCCAGATTGAGCGACTGCGCTGTCGATGTCGTACCAGGCACCTTCTCCGTTAAACCAAATGCCGCCGATGTCGTTGAGTGTATCAACATCCCCATTGGCATTTTCAACCGAGATCGACCCATCACCATTCTTGGTGAATGTGTAGTCAGCCAGCGAACCATCATAGTTCACCTGATTGTAGCCGCCTTCACCATTGTAGGTCTGGTTTCCGGCCTGATCGTCCCAGAAATCATCGCCGTCACCACCGTTGAATTTAGTGGTTCCACCGGTGTTTCCACCACCGCCAGTATTGCCGCCACCGGTGTTGCCACCGCCAGATTGAGCAACCGCACTGTCGATGTCGTACCAGGCGCCTTCTCCGTTGAACCAGATACCACCGATATCAACGAGTGTGTCGATGTCACCGTTGGCGTGTTCCACAGAGACAGAACCGTCGCTGTTTCGGGTGAAGCTGTAATCAGCAAGCGAACCATCATAGTTCACCTGATTATAGCCACCGCCACCATAGTAAGTGTCGTCACCGGCATAGTCGTTCCAGACATCGTCGTCGCCATCGCCCTTATGCTGGTTGCCACCATAGTGGCCGCCACCAGAGCCGGCGCCTTTGCCTGATCCTGAGCCAGAACCCTTACCGGAACCCTTGCCAGACCCTTTGCCTGAGCCCTTACCAGAGCCTTTGCCCGATCCCTTGCCAGAGCCCTTACCGGAACCCTTGCCTGAGCCCTTACCGGAACCCTTGCCTGAGCCCTTACCGGAACCTGAGCCTGAACCGCTGCCGGAACCTTTACCAGATCCCTTGCCGGAACCTTTACCAGAACCCTTGCCGGAACCTTTGCCCGAGCCCTTACCGGAGCCCTTGCCTGATCCCTTACCGGAACCTGAGCCAGAACCGCTGCCGGAACCTTTACCAGAACCCTTGCCGGAACCTTTGCCTGAGCCCTTACCTGAGCCTTTGCCTGAGCCCTTACCGGAACCTTTGCCCGATCCCTTGCCGGAACCTGAACCAGAACCGCTACCGGATCCTTTACCAGAACCGCTACCAGATCCTTTACCAGAACCCTTGCCTGATCCTTTGCCTGATCCTTTGCCTGAGCCCTTACCAGAGCCTTTGCCCGATCCCTTACCGGAACCTGAGCCAGAACCGCTACCAGATCCTTTACCAGAACCCTTGCCTGATCCTTTGCCTGATCCTTTGCCTGAGCCCTTACCAGAGCCTTTGCCCGATCCCTTACCGGAACCTGAG